>CAYTLW010000015.1:0-94884 GCA_964438735.1 uncultured Enterobacteriaceae bacterium
GCGCCCGGGGGGCGCTGCGGTTGGTGTTTGGGGGGGGGGGCGGGGGGGGGGGCGCGGGCGAGGTATTCGACCTTCTCCTCCAGCGTCTTGGCCTTGTTGGCCAGCATCTCGGCGGCCTTGGCCTCGATCTGGCTGTCGCTCGGCGGTGCGGGGGCAGGCGCGGTCGGCGCTGCGGCTGCTGCGGGGGCGGCTTCGGCAGTGGGCGGCGTCTTTGCAGCAGGCTGGGCGGCTGCGGCCGGCGGATCGCTGGCCGGGACGGAGGGTGCGGCTTCGGCTTGCTCGGTGGCCGCCGTCGAAGGTGCGTCGCTCTCCTTGCTGCCACTGGCCAGCAATCCGGCGACCACGATCCCCACCACGACGACCGCGATGCCGCCCAGGGCCAGCGGCGACAATCCCTTGCGGGGCGGGGGCGCTGCCGACACGCCCGTGCTCTCAGCGGCAGCGACGACTGCCGACGTGGGCGCAGGACTCTCACTTCGATCGGGCATGGTCGCCAGCGCGACGGTCGGATCGTTCGCTCCATCGTCGGACGACATGGCGGCCGAGAGGCCCTCACCGCCCGTGATCCGGACCGCCTCGGAGAGGGAGCCCACAGCCACGGTGGCCATGTCGACCACATCGCTGCTCTCGCGACCGCTCGACTCCTCGACGCTGGCGACCAGACCTGGTTCGGAGTCCGGACCAGCGTGCGCCCCCGCGGCCGCGTCGTTCGCCGCTTCGCGCTGTTCCGAGCTCATTCAGGGCGTCGTCTTCGCCTTGGTGAAGCTGTTGACCTCGTCGGGCTCCATGCCGTCGATGGCCACCCTGACAGAGGTGGTCGGCGCCGGCGTTGCGCCGATCATCTCGGCCACGTTGTCGACCCGCAACAGGGGTACGGCTCCCCAGGCCTCATCCCGGATCTCGAGCAGCGCCCTGCGCATGGACTTGGCGTCAGGCCAGCGCGAGGCGGGCTCCTTGGCCAGGGCCTTCATGATGCAGCTGGTGAACTCGTAGGTGAGCTCCTGCGGCGCCACCATGCGGGGATCCGCCGGCGTCTCGCGGCAATGGGCGAACATCAGCGCCATGGGATCTTCGACTTCGAAGGGCAGCCGGCCCGTGGCGCACCGATAGGCCAGAATGCCGACAGCGTAGACGTCCGAGCGCCCGTCGATGTCACCACCCCGGCACTGCTCCGGACTCATATAGGCCGGCGTGCCCAGGGCGAAGCCTGTGGCGGTGATGTTGCGCTGACCGCCGCCCCGAGCGATGCCGAAGTCCAGCAATTTCACCACGGTCTCGTTGTCGTGACCCGGCGTCAGGATGATGTTGCCCGGCTTGATATCCCGATGCACCAGGCCGGCCTCGTGGGCCTGGCCCAGGCTGCCGAGGATCGGCGCGCAGATGTCGATCACGCCGGGTTCGGGCAGCGCGTTGTTCTCCTCGAAGACCTGGTCCAGGAAGGCGTCCAACGTCGGCCCCGACAGCAGCTCCATGGCCAGGAAGTGCGGTCCCTCATCCGTCTGCCCGACATCGAAGACCCGCACCGTGTTGGGATGGTTCAGCCCCGCCGTGATGCGCGCCTCGCGGAAGAAGCGCTTGACGTTGGCGTCGGCCTCCTCGCCCTTGTTCTCGGCGGTCAGCATCTTGAGCGCGCAGGCCTGGTCGGTACCGGTATGGCGGGCGCTGTACACGGCGCCGAACGCGCCACGACCGAGCACGCCGGTGATCCGGTAGCGATTGGCGACGATGTCGTCGGGTTCGTAAGCAGACGCGTCTTTGGTGAACGTCCGCCGCGCGACCGTGGACGAGCCGTCGCTGGGACAGAACTCTTCGGTGGTCTGCTCACCACAGACAGGGCAGTAGCGCTGACCGCCTTGCTCGCTCATGGTCGGGGTTCTCCTGTGCCCGCGGCGTCTCGTCGCAGCGCGGTGAACCTAAACCCTCCGTGGCTTGATTGTCGAGATCTGCGGCTGCGTTTCCACCTCGGCGAAGCCACGCCGGGCTGAGATCAGCTCAGTTCTTCTTGGCGCAGACGCCGGCTTTGCAGACCTTGCCGATGCCGCAGACCGGGCCGTCGAATGGCTGGTGCACGCAACCCTTGCTGGCGTCGCAGAGATCGCCGGTGCAGACGTTGCCGTCATCGCAGTTTTTGGCGGTCTTGGCCGCGCAAGTCCCCGCCTGTTTGCACGAGACGTGGCCCCAGGCATCCGCGCGCAACAGCGTGCCCTGGCGCTTGCCGCCGATGGTGGCGCCGCCCACATGCCAGATGCCGCCGTCGGCGAGGTCCGCCAGCTGGTCGCCGCTGGTATTGTTCTCCTTACCCAGCAGGTAGTTCCGCTGCCAGACGAGCGCCCCGCTGGCGTTGATTCCGAGCAATCGAGAGACAGCCTTGCTGCCCGGCGTAGCGTAGGTGCTGACCACGAAGATGCCGCCGCGGTGGGTGACACCGTTGCCGTATTGATCGAATGGTTCGGCCATCTTCTTGGTCCAATAGGGCTGGCCATCTGCTGGAAAGCGCGACACCAACAGGGACCGGTTGTCGCCGGAAGAGTGGGTCTCGCCGACCACGATGTAGCCGTCATCACCCGCCGGCGCCACGCTGTAGAAGTTGGCGTAGTAGTCCGCACATACCTCCCGCCTACCCAGGTGGCCACCCGACCCGGAGAGCTTGGCGAAGAGCGCGGGTTTGCAGCCCCACTTCTTCTTGCTGGTGTGCCCGACGACCACGTACTTGTTGCCCGGCAGGGGCAGGACAGCGTAGCCCTGCCAGGTCTCCCAACTGGGATTGCTGCTGTTGTGCGCCGACGACGACACCACCTTGCCCTTGGCGTCCAGCCGCGTCAGCAGGATGCCTTTGGCCCCCGCCTTGCCGGACAGCGGACCGCCCAGGGTCACGAAGCCGCCCAACGACAGGGGTTGCACATCATGGAGCGCTGACCAGGCGACAGGATTCGAGTCGTGGGAGACGAGCTTGCCGCCGCCGTCGAAGACCACCGCGTGCTGGCGCCACTTGCTGCTGTTCTGTGGATTGTCGGCGATGATGCTGTAGACCGCCACCAGGTGACTGGCGCCATCGGTTGCCAGTTGAATCCCGCCCCTGGCGACGTGTTGCTTCATCACCACCTGCTGGTGCCACTTCAGGACGCCGCGATCGTCGAATCGAAGCACGTGCAGCGCTTCGCCGCCCTTGATTTTGGCGACCCCCAGTGCGGCGACGCCGCCGTCATCGAGTACCACCGGGTCGGTCAGGCCAAAAGGTACCTCCGAGCCGAGCGCTCGATGAAACAGCCGACCGTCTTCGGTCGGCTTGCATGCGCCCTTGTCGCACGCTCCGGCGTAGGTGCAGCCGTCCTTTGGATCGCATGTCAACGCCTGCCCGGGCTTGTGCTGGCAGCCGCCGACGGCGACGCAGGTGTCGGCGGTACAAGCCTTGTCGGCGACGCAGATCGACCCCTTCTTGCCGTGGCACTCGCCCGCCCCCTGGCAAGAGGTGTGACCCCAGGCGTCCATTCGAAGCAGTGCAGGTTGCCAGCCCTTGGCCGCCTGGCGAGCGCCAACGACCGCCAGATCAGAGCTGCCCGGCACCGCCAGCAGCGCGGCTGCGGTGTCGTTCTTCCCGCCGTCGATGCCGCGGCTCCAATGCAGGTTGCCCGGCCCGTCGAGGCCGCCCAGCCAGTGGTCGGAGTTGCCGCCCGCCGGGTCGCTGTTGCCGACGGCGATGAAGCGATCCGGTGAACTGCTTGCCAGCCCGTGGATGACCACGCCGCCGGCCAGGTCGCGCTGCCAGAGTAACTTGCCACCGTCGGCCATGCGCATGAGCCAGCCGGCCTGGCCACCGTCTTTGCTGCGCCAGCCGCCGGCCAGCCATTCTTCGCCGCTCGACAGTACGGCCTGCAGTCGTCCCTTCTTCGACTGTGCCGGCGCGCTCGACCAGGTGGTTTTGCCCGTGGCGTCCAGCTTGCGTACCGACGCAGTCTCGGCGCCGATCGTGGCCGACTGCGCGTAGCCGACCACCACGATGGCGCCATCGACGCGCGTGGCCACCGCGGCGCCGCTATCCGCTCCCTTGTCGCCCACGGCCACGGTCCACAGTGGCTGGCCGGCGGAGCTGGTCCGCATGACCAGGAGCTGCTGCTGGCCGGCCTCGCTCCGGTCTCCCACCAGCACCAGCCCGCCCGCCGGCATCGACGCCACGGCGCGAACCACCTCGTCCGATGGCGCCGGTTTGCCGTAGCTCAACTGGCCGAGCACCTTGCCGTCGCCATCGACCCGCCAGAGATGGCCATCGAGGCCGCCCTTGGCGCCGGCCACGGTGCCCAGCACCTGCAGCTCGCCACCCACCGCGACCACGCCGGCCACCCGAACCTCCGCGTGCGCTTTGCCGCTCGTCAGGGTCACGGCTTTGGCCCAGTCCGCCTCGCCCAGTTCATCGCGCAGGTCCAGCCACCACGTGGACTTGTCGGGCTTGGCCGGATCGCCGGCGTGCACGTGCCCCGCCACGGCCAGCTTGTCCTTGCTCCAGGCCGCCACCGCGGTGGCCCGGGCGTGGCCGCCCGTCACGGGCCAGGTCCTGGCGTAGAGCCTGCCCTTCTTGCCCGGCTGGCACTTGCCCCCCTTGCAGGTGGCTCCGGCGAGGCATCCCTTGCCGTCATCACAGTCGGCGCCATCGGCCTTGCCCACCACCGCGCAGGTGAAGGTATGGGCGCTGGTCGGCGCGCACTTCGGTTCGGCGCACGGGCTGCCTTCGCCCTTGCAGACGGCCGGCGGCCCCGGGGTGCAAGTTCCGCCCTGACAGCTGTCGCCCACGGTGCAGCCGTTGCCGTCGGCGTCGCAGGGTTTACCGGCCAGCGCCTTGCTGTCGAAAGTGCAGTTGCCGGTCTTGGCGTCGCAGGCATCCTTGGTGCAAGGCTGATTGTCGTCGCACTCGGTGCTGAGGTGGCCGCAGCCCTTGACCGGCTCGCAGAGCTCTTTGGTGCAGGCGTTCTTGTCGTCACAGTCCGCCGGCGCGCCGACGCAGTTGCCGCCCTTGCAGGCGTCGTTGACCGTGCACGCACTGCCGTCGTTGCATGGTTTGCCGGCTGCCGCCGCCGCCAGCACGCACTTGCCGGTGGGTTTGTCACAGGTATTGGCCAGGCAGGGCGAACTCGGCTTGGGGCAGAGCACAGGCACGGGGTTGGGCTTGCACTCGGGGCCTCCCTTCGCCTTGAGGTCGCAGTAGGGCACGCCGTTGCACAAGTCGCCATCATCCTTGGCGGCGCAGTCGGCGTTGGTCTGGCACTCGCAGGTCATGGCGCCTGCCTTGCAACTGCCGCCAAGACAGAAGTCGCTCTTGGTGCAGTCGTTGCCGTCGTCGCAGGGTGTGTAGTCGTCCTTGCCCAGCAGCAGGCATTTGCCCGTCTTCGGCACGCAGCTGTTCACGCGGCAGGCTTCATTGAGGCTGTCGGGGCACTTCACCACGGTGGCGGGATTGACCTTGCAGGTCGCTTTGTCGCCCGACTTGTCGCAATACAGGGTGCCATTGCATGGATTGCCATCTTCCTCGTCGGCGCAGTCCTTGTCGGTCTTGCAGCTGCACAGGTCGGCGCCGCCCAGGCATTTGCCCCCCTTGCAGGTGTCGGAGTCGGTGCAGATGTCGCCGTCGTTGCACTTGGGTGGCTCGCCTGGCGGCGCCCCGGCGGGTTTGAGCTGTCGGCCGCACTTCTTGTTGCCGTCGAGGCAGATCATCTCGGTGAGTTCCACCGCTGACAGGGCGCACGTGCCGTCCTTGGGGTTGCAGGCGGCCTTGCTGCAGAGGGTGTCGGCGACGGTCTTGCACACTACTGCGCTGTTGACCTTGGGCTCGCAGACGCCACTCTGCAGGTTGCAGAACAGGGTTCCATTGCACTGGTTGCCATCTTCCTGGTCGGCGCAATCGGCGTCCGACTTGCAGGCGCAGGCGTTGCTGCCCGCCGTGCAGGCGCCGCCGACGCAGACCTCGCCGACAGTGCACTTGTCGCCGTCATTGCAGGTCGTACCGGGCGGGACGGCCGTCTTGTTGCAGGTACCCGTGGACGGGTTGCACAGGTTCTTGCTGCAGGCGCTGTCGCCCACGGTCGGGCAGCTGACCACGGTCTTCGGATTCAGCTTGCAGCTGGCACTGGCCAGGTCGCAGTAGAGCACGCCGTTGCATAGATTGCCGTCCTCGAGCTTGTCGCAGTCTGCGTTCTTGCTGCATTTACACACCGCCTCGGCGCCGCCGCACTTGCCGTCGCTGCAGGCGTCGCCGCCGGTGCAGGTGTCGCCGTCATCGCACAGGGTGCCGTCGGGGCGGGGCTGCATCGCGCACTTGCCCGTGGTCTTGTCGCAGGTATTGGCTATGCAGCCGCCGTCCTTGCTGTCGTCGCACGTCACGATGGTGGAGGGGTTCACCTTGCAGACATTCAGTGGCCACTGCTTCAGATCGCAGTAAAGCGTGCCGTTGCAGGCGTCCTTGTCCTCGAACTTGTCGCAGTCCGCGTCCTTTTCGCACTGACAGGTCGACGCGGCACCGGCCTCGCAGGCGCCGTCGACGCAGGAAGAGAGCGTGCACGGGTCGCCATCTTCGCAGGCAGCACCGGCGTTGACCGCCTTCATGGCGCACTCGCCGGTGAGCGGATCGCAGCGATTGGTGGCGCAGATGGTGTCCTTGTCGGCTGAACAGACGACCGCCGAGGCGGGGTTTGCGCGGCAGGTGAAGGGCATCGCCGACTTGTCGCAGAAGGGCTTTCCAGCGCAGGCGTCCTGACCCACTTTGCCCGCGCAGTCTGCATCTTCGTGGCAGGCGCACCAGTCGCTGCCGGCCTGGCATTTTCCGGCTTTGCAGACGTCGACCATCGTGCACGGCTCGCCGTCTTCGCACAGCCGGCCGTCGTCGGGCACCTCGGCGCAGGCACCATCGGGGTTGCAGCGGGGGCGCAGGCACGGCGCGCTGGCCTCGGGACAGTCTTCGTTGCGCACGCAGCCGCCGTCCGTGGGTGCGCCGGTATCCGCAACGTCCGTCACCACGCCCTGAACATCCTCGGGCGGCGCCTGCTCGCCACAAGCGCCTGGGAGCGTTGTGGCGATCAGCAGGCAGGTGAGGGAGATCAGCCAGCGTGTAGGAGAGTGTTCTGCGACAGCGTCGGTTCGCGCCATGTGGACCTCCGTTCGCGTCCTGCCAACCGCCACAGCGGCCACATCGACGCGCACAGACCCGGCCGACTGGCGTCCGACTCTATGGTCGTTTCCGACAGCCGGGTGTGTTGATACAGGGTTCACCAAACAGGAGCTTCAGTGCAAGTTGGCAGGCCGTCTCATCTTCAGCCGCCAGATCGGCGGGCGGGTCGATGGTCAAGGCACGCAGGCCACCCGGTGCAGCTTTGGCACCACGCCCTTGAACTTCTCCGAGGCGTGCCAGTAGCCGCCGGAGCGCGACCAGGCCACCGCCTCGCCCTGGATCTCCCAGGCAAAGGGCACCTCGATGCGCTTGGCCGTCGCCAGGGCCTTGCCGGCCTGATCCGGCGGCAGGGTCAAGGCGTCGCCGACATCGAAGAGGAACATGCGCAGGTAGGTGCGCACCAACAGGCGCGACCCATCGACCGTGCTGTCGGCGGCTGTGACCATGACGCCCAGGCCGTCGAGCACGTCCGGCAGCGCCGTGGCCACCACGCCCAAGCGCGTGGCGCTGGCCGCGGTGGCGTCGCCCAGGACCACCCGGTAGACCTCTGACAAGCCCTTCTTCTGCTCTTTGGTCAGCAGGATCAGTCTGGCGTCGGGCAGGGCGGCCAGGGCCTCCACGTCGCGCGGGCCGTGGGGCCACTTCAGATTCCACGAGCGCCAGTTCAGTGGGGTCAAGTCGACCTGTGCCACCGCGGTCGCGGCGGGCGGCAGGCTGACGGGCTCGTTGACCCGCAGCAACATGCTGGTCTTGTACTTCAAGGCGTTGTCGCCCACGTCACCGATGTACAGGCAGCCCCAGGACGCCGGATCGTCGCCCGCAGCGCAGGGGCCCAGGGCCATGTCCTCCCAATCCCGCGCCTTGGCGCCCTTCAGGTGCACGATGGCGCGTATGCTGGCGTCGTGATTCAGGGCCAGCAGCCGGGCGCTGTCGCCGGAGTCGTTATGCGCCCAGAGCACGTCGGGGTGCAGCACCGACTCGGCAAAGCCCGAGATCTCGGACAGGTCGGCGTGGTCCAACGTGCCCTTGGCTGCGGCTTTGCCCCATGTCTGGCACACGCCCGGGGGCAGCGGCGGAGCCGCCTGGGCGTCGCTCTCCTCGACGTCGCTGCCGGTGTCGTCGCCGACGTCTGTGCTGGCATCCGAGGCGCTGTACATATCGTCATCGAGGCTCTCGGCGCTGTCGTCAGGCAGACCAACGGCGTCTTCCTCCATCGGGTCGACGCCATCGACGGATTCCGCGTCCGCAGGGCTGATGTCAGCTGCCAGGCCGTCGGTGGTGGCGTCGATGGAGCTGGCAGCGGGGTCTTCACCGCACGCTGTGCCGGCGAGCAGGGTCGCGCACATGGCGCCACGAACCAGCCAGGATGCCGGTCGTCGCTTCACTGCTGCTTGTTGCGATACAGCCACCAGTTCCCCTTATGCGTCACCAGTTCGACCTCGTCGCGCTGGCGGCTGAAGACCTGGCCGGCCCGATCGCGACCGCTGCGGATCAAGACATAATCGTACCAGCGGCCCATGACATTCCAATCGAAGCGTTCCGGCGTCCATTCCCAGCGGGCGGGCAGGGTCGGCGGACCGCCCACTGAGGGGTAGAGAATCGGTGACTGCGGGAAGTTGGCGAAGGAGAACGTCGCCATGCCGCCCCGATCGACCACGTAGTACTGGCCGAAGTGCAGGTAGGGTGCGTGGCGGGTGATGGAGCTGCCCTTGTCGAAGATGAGCGCCACCAGTTTTCGACCCGGTTCGGCTTCGGCCACCACCTCGCGGATGGGCCCGGCCTCGCGCTCGAAGGCCTGCGCCTTGTCCATGTGCACGGTACAGGCCCAGATGGCCAACGCGGTGGCCGGCACGATCAGCACCGCCGGTCGCCAGCGCACCCGCACCCCGGCCAGCGCGCCCAGGCCCACCAGGGCGACCACGGGCACCATGCGGTGGGAGATGGGCCAGATCCACTTGTAGGAGATGGGGCTGAGCAGGTAGACGGCGAACACTGCGACGAACATCAACTCGGGCAGGCGGTCGTGCAGCAGCTGCCAGGTCGCCCTCGGTTCATCGGCAGCCCTGGCTGGATCTGCCTTTGGGTCGGTCGATGCCCCGGCGTCCGGGGCGCTTCGCACGCTGAACACAGCCGCCAGCAGGGCCACGGCCAGCAAACCCAGCAGGAGCATCTCGTCGGCGTCGTCCCGGTAGGCGTCCAGGAGCTGGCGTGGGATGGTCACGAAGCGTTCCAGCAACGGTTCGAAACGCACCTCCGTATCGGTCACATTGCGGCCGCCGTGGCCCTGCTGCCATTGCTCGGTGCCGGCCAGGATCAGCGAACGCGACATCCACACGGCCATCAGCAAACCGGCCGGCACCAGGTGCAGAGATTGCCGCCACCAATGCCGCGGATGCAGCCCGCCGCCGCCGAACAGGCCCGTCAACCCGGCGAGTCCGACGTACAGACCGAAGATTTGCGCGTGGCTGTAGAAGATCAGCAGGGTCAGCGCCGCCAACCCGGCCAGCCACCACCAGCAGAATCGCTCCATGAGCCGGCGCAGCAGGGCCAGGGCCACGAACATCACCGGAATCGCCACCAGGTAGTTGGCAAAACCCATGAACAGGAAAGTGTTGAAGACCAGCGGCGCCGCCAGCAGGCCGAAGCCGGCGTCGCGGCCGAAGGCGCGCAGGAAGGCCACCAGCGACAGCGGCAGACCGATGGCGTACAGCGACAGGACGACACGATTGGCCGCCTCCAGCGGCATCAACCAGCTCAGCCAGTCCACGGCGTAGTAGTAGGACAGGTATTGCGTGCGCGCGAGATCGATGACGTGGTAGCGATCGAGACCGAACGCCGGGTCGTCGAAGCTGTGCAGGGTGCGCACCGCGGCCAGGTGCTGCGGCAGGTCCATATAGGGCAGCAAGGCGCTGGCCCAGAGCGGAATCACCACGGCGATGGCCGTCAGCAGAAGTCCGGCAGCCAGCCAAGGATCGCTGCGCACGAAGCGAGCGACGCGGGCCAGCGGTCGGAGGGCTGCAGCGTTGCGTTCGGACATGGAATAAGGGGGGCAAAGGAATAGACGGCAAGGCCGCCGTGCTTGTAGCGCATCGCCGGGTTCTGGGCCAGCCACTTGACAACTGCGCCGCATCCCTGCCCCATCGCCGCCATGAGCAACGCCATGCGTCACGCCCTGACCCTCGCCACGCTGCTGCTTGCCGTCGCCTGGACGCGACCGGCCGAGCCCCAGTGAACATCTTGAAGCATGCCAAACCTCCCGGTCGGGGGGTCCGCCATAGAGTTGCAGCTCGGTAGCCGACACGCCCTGCCAGAAGGCATCGGTCGCCTCTCATTGACCCTGCAGACCGGCTCCTACGCCACCCTCGTCGGCGAAGGCGCGGCCGCCGGAGCCGACGGCGAGCGTCTGAGCACCCGCATGGCCAACCTGGGCGTGCGCTACTTCTTGGGCGATGGCTGGTCCACTGCGCTGAGCGCGCCCATGGGCACCATCGAACATCGCAAGCCGGACGATGAATTCCCACAGCGGGTCTCCGGTTTCGGCGACGTGGAGGTCGCCCTGTCCTACGACCTTGCCGCGCTGTGGGGAGCGGGTGGCTACCGTCCGAGCGCCACCCTGGAGATGGGGCTGCGCCTGCCGTCGGGCGAGGAAGCCAAGACCGGCGGTCTGCATGTGCCGCCCACCATGCTGGCCCTGGGCTGGGGCACCTTCGCCCTGACGCCCCGCTTGACGTTGACCCAATTCCTGCACCCGAACTTCGCCCTGGGCGTGCCGCTGGGTATCGTCACGCCCGTGGGCACGTCGCCATTTGGATTGAAGTACGGCACCTCGGTGACCTATGGCCTGACCGTGGTCTGGCTGCCGGGTGGCGGATTCACCCTCGCTGCTGGCGTGGACGGACGCCGCCGCAGCCGGGCCGTCTCGGAGGAAGAGGGCGAGGTCTACCAGTCGGGCGGGCACTGGATGGTGGGCGCGCTGGCCGCCAGCTTGAAGGTGACCGATCGCACGACGGTGATCCTGCGCGGCCGGCTGCCGATACTGGCGGATGTCAACGGCACGCAGCTGACCGAGACCTGGTCGGCCATCGGAACGGTGGCCTGGCGCTTTGGTGAGCTGCCGGGGCATGAGCATGATCACGGGGACGGCGACGGACACGGAAGCGGTCACGGCGGCGGTCACGGTCACGGAAGCGGTCACGGTCACGGCGACGGTCACGGAGCCGGTCACGGAGCCGGTCACGGTCCCGCAAAGGCCCACGCCCCGGCCACTGCCGGCGGCGACAACCGCCACATCGCCCGTGGCGGCCGCTCGTTTGCGTTGGCCGACGCGTTGGTGCCTGGCAAGCTGACCGTGATCGACTATTGGGCCGAGTGGTGCGCGCCCTGCAAGGGCATCGGCGCGGTGCTCGACGACCTGGCGTCCACGCACGACAAGCTGGCCGTTCGCAAAGCCGAGGTTCCGGGGCTGAATACGGCCATCGCGCAGCAGCGCTTGCCCGGTGTAAGGGCGTTGCCTGTGGTGCATATCTACGGCGCTGACGGCAAGTTGCTGAAGACGCTTAACGGCACCTCTGCCGCAGCTGTGAAGGCGACGGTGCTGGCCCTGCTGCCGAAGTAGCCGCCCGCCCCCTCCTGCAATTCCAGCCGGTTGCCGCCAGCGCACCTGCGCCACAGCCACCGCCTGTGCGAGGCTGCCGACGTCGCTGCTCGTGCGACCCGGAGATGCCGTGACCAATCGCCTCGCCCAAGAGACCAGTCCCTACCTGCTGCAGCACGCCCACAACCCGGTGGACTGGTACCCCTGGGGTGAGGAAGCCCTGGAGCTGGCGCGCGCCGAAGATCGGCCCATTCTGCTCTCGGTGGGATACTCGGCCTGCCACTGGTGCCACGTGATGGAGCGGGAGAGTTTCGAAGACGAGCAGATCGCCGCCTTGATGAATCGCGACTTCGTCAACATCAAGGTCGACCGCGAGGAGCGTCCGGATATCGACGCCATCTACATGAGCGCCGTGCAGGCATTCAGCGGCGGCCGTGGTGGCTGGCCGATGACCGTATTCCTGGCGCCGGATGGCCGACCCTTCCTGGGCGGCACCTACTTTCCGCCGGTGCCGCGCGGCGGCATGCCATCGTTTCCTCAGGTCCTGGACCACGCCGCTGAGGTGTGGCGAAGGCAGCGCGAAGGTGTGCAGCAGGTGGGCCAGCAGGTGTTGGCTGCGATGGTGGCACGAGGCGCGTTGCCGGCGCGGGATTCTGGCGGCGAGGGGGACTGGCTGCAGCGGGTCGCCGACGACAACACATCGGACTTCGACCCGGTGAACGCCGGCTTCGGCCATGCGCCGAAGTTCCCGCCCCATGGTGCCCTGGCGGTCCTGCTGGCCCGAGCCTGGCGGTCCGATGGCGCCAACTACGGCGTCCTGGCCCTGCAGACGCTGGACGCCATGGCCCGGGGCGGCATGTACGATCTGGCCGGCGGCGGATTCGCCCGCTACAGCGTCGATGCGGCCTGGGTGATCCCCCATTTCGAGAAGATGCTCTACGACAACGCACAGCTCGTGCCCCTGTACATCGACGCGTGGCGGCTGGCCGGGCAACCCCAGCATCGGCGCATCGCCAGGGAGTCGTTGGACTGGATGGTGCGCGAGATGCAGGCGCCCGATGGCGGCCTCTGTTCGGCCCTGGACGCCGACAGCGAGGGCGAGGAGGGCCTCTTCTACGTCTGGACGCCGGCGCAGATCGTCGAGGTGCTGGGCGCCGACGATGGCGAGCGCGTCTGTCGACTGCTCCAGGTCAGCCCCCATGGCAGCTTTGAACATGGCACGTCGGTATTGCGCCTCGATCCACCCCTGGAGAAGCTGCCCGCCGAAGACGCCGACTTGCTCCGCCGCTCACTGCCGGCCTTGCGCCAGGTGCGGGATAAGCGGATCTGGCCGGCGCGCGACGACAAGGTGTTGACGGCTTGGAACGCCATGGCCATCAGCGCCTTTGCCCGGTCCGCGGCGGCCTTCGACAACGCCGAAGACCTGGCGTTCGCTCGTAAGACGGCCCGCTTTCTGCTCGATCGCCACACCGTCGATGGTCGCCTGATGCGCACCTCACGAGCGGGACGGGTGCAATTCGCCGCCTTCTTGGACGACCACGCCCTGCTCGTGGCTGCCCTCATCGACCTGTACCAGGCGGACTTCGACCCCACCTGGTTGGACGAGGCCCTGGCGTTGTCCGATCGCATGGTGGCCCTGTTCGACGATCCATCGGGCGGCGGCATGTTCTTCACCGGCGCGGATGTAGCGCCTCTGGTCACCCGCTCCAAGAACCCCTTTGGTGGCGCGGTGCCGTCAGCCAACGGCGCCGCTGCGCTGGCGTTTTCCCGCCTGGCCGTGCTCTGCGATCGGCCCGACCTGGGCCAGCGTGCCGATGCGATCCTCGCCGCCTACGAACCCATGCTGGACCGGGCGGCGCGGGCCTTTGGTGTCGAGGCGCTGGCCGCGGCGTGGCGCGCCGGACAGGGGCTGGAGATCGCCATCGCCGGCGACCCGAACGGGTCCGCGGCAGAGTTGTTGGCCACCGCTCGAAAAACCGCTTCGCCCTTGTCCCTGATCGCCTCGCTGCCAGAGGGTCCAGCCGGCGAGTCGGCGATCTCCCGCCTGCCCTGGCTGGCCGGAAAAGGCAGCGTGAAAGGCCAGGCTGCGGCCTGGGTCTGTGTCGGGCACACTTGCCACGCGCCGCAACTGGACCCCGCGGCGCTGGCCGACCGCCTGCGACCAGATGGAGCGCTCGCGGTGGCCGGGGAGCCTGCGCCAGATGACGATCGGATTGCACCTGCATCGGGATGAAGTTCTCGGACGCGTCGTGTTGCATCCACCGGCGAGCGGCGAGGGGCCGAAACAGGCCCGCCTCTACATCGCCGACGGACCGGGTCACCGGATCCTCGAAGCCTCCGTTCAGATGGGCCCCGACGGCTGGCCGGTCGCGGACGTCCTGCGCACCTTCGGCAGCGGCGAGCCGGGACTCGAAGATGCCGACGCCGCCAGCGCCCGCTTCCACCACCCGGTGGCGACCTGGCGCGTCGACGACCTGTTGTGGGTCGCCGACTCGTCCAACCATTGTCTGCGTGTGATCGACCTGGTCGACGGTCGGGTGGGCACCGCAGCCGGCAGTGGGAAGAAGGGAAATGGGCAGAACTGCCACGCCCAGCGCCCCCTGGACGCCGCCTTGCCGGCGCCGGTCTCCGTCACCGCCGCCCAGGGTGGCATTCTCTTCGCCAGCGCCGACCCGCCAAGGATCTGGGCCTACCTGCCGGATACCGATCGCCTTGGACCGCTCGTCGGAAGCGGCCGGCCTGGCTACAAGGAAGGCAAATTCCCAACCGTCGAGATGCAGTCGGTCGCCGGCATCGTCGCCCTGGGCGCGCGCTTGATGATCTGCGATGGGGACCGCATTCGGCTGGCGCATCTCGCCCGTCGCCAGGCGGGCACCATGTTGCCCGTCCAAGAGGTGCCTCCAGAAGAGGCGTTGCCCGACGACAAGGCACCGCTGGAGCTCGTACGGCCGGTTGACCTGGCCACCTCGGAGCATCGCTTCTTCATCGCCGATGCCGGCCGGGATGCGATCGTTTCGGTCGATGTGCGCGACCATTTCGTCGACTCCGTGACCGCGGATGGTGCGCTGAGCGCGCCCACTGCTGTCGAGGCGTTCGGCGACCTGCACGTCCTGGACCCCGGCGAATCCGCCGGTTTAAACGCCCTGCAAACCGACACCGGGGCGCTCCGCGCTTTTGCCCGTCAACCCAGGCCGCCGCCGGGCCGGGGGTGGGGGCGCGGCGGCGGCCCAGGGGGGGGGGGGGGGGCGCCCCCCGGCCCGGGGCCCCCGACGGCGAATCGGCCGGTTTCAAGGCCGTGCATGCCGACACGGGGGAGGTCCGCGCTTTGGCCCTTCAACCCTGGCTCCGGGAGGGTTAGACTCGGCGAACCGGGAGCCCCGGGGTCCGTGCCGAAGGATCGGCCAGGACCTTTTGACCACGCGGCCCGGCGCGACAGCTCCAGCAGCGCGAGGAACGCTCATGAAGTCCAATCATCCCCACCTGCGGCTGGCCGTGGCGCTGATCCCCCTGGTCTGCCTGGCCCTGGCATCCGGCTGCGCGAAGAAGAAGCGGGTCTATTTCAAGACGCCGAGCGATGGCGAGGAGATCAGCGGTCCCCTGATCGACGGCAAGGTGCGCGTCAAGGTGGTCATGGAGGTCGAAGGCATGACGGTCCGTCCCGCCGGCGAGGTGGTGGAAGGGACCGGTCATCACCACATCATCATCGACAAGAGCGCCATCGCCACGGGTCAGGTGGTGCCAAAGGATGGCCAGCACATCCACTTCGGCAAGGGACAGACTGTGACCGAGATCGCGGTCGAGCCCGGCGAGCGTACGCTGACCCTGCAGTTCGCAGACGGGGCACATAAAAGCTACGGTGACGTGATGTCCGCGACCATCAAGGTCAAGATCAACGGACTGAAGGAAGACGGCGCCTTGAAGCCCTCCAAGGCTGCCACCCCGACCACCGCCGGGGCCGCCACACCGACGGGCAAATAGGCGCCCGAATCGCGCATCGCCCCCCACGCGCGCAACTGCAGGCCCACGCCATGCGCACACCGACCCGCACCTTCGCCCTCACCGCCGCCCTGCTCCTGCTCTGCGTCGGATGCGGCAACAAGACCGAAACCCCGCCGGACGATGGTGACGCGATCGTCGCGCCCGATGCGGACGTCGTGGACGATATTGTGTCCACAGATGTTGTCGCCGCAAACGACACCGTCGTTGGTGAAGACGTCGACACGGGCGACGCGAACCTGCTGCTGACCGTCAAGTGGTCCGGTGCCAAAGGCGTGCTGGTCGTCAGCGCGTTGCCAGAAGGGGCGGCCCGCGGCGGCGAGCCCGAGGCCGGCAAGTTCGTTGAGCTCTACGCCAAGCCGGTCGACAAGTTCCCCATCGACCTGGCCCTGACGTTGAAGGGGGGCTCGTGGATGATCGGAATCCAGCTCCTGGACGATCCCGACGACATCGACAGCGTCATCGCTGAGGCGACCGTCTGCAAAGGCGGTGATACCGCTCCGACCGAGGTGCCCGAGAGCGGCAAGGGCACGGTCAAGCTCGTGCTGGAGCTGCACACGCTGGCCGACGCCTCGGGCAAGATCTGCCTGCCCGACGAGGGGCCCGTGAGCAAGGGTGTGGCCGTTCAGAAGGCCGTCGTCGAGCCGCCGCCCACAGAGGCCGGCGGTGCCCACCTGCTGGACGCTGTGGTGATGTCCGAGCGCATGTGGATCGCCGGCTACCAGGACGGCTATGTCAGCTTCGATTTTCCCATCGACAAGCCCATCGAGAAGCTGGCGAACTGGAAGACCTATGGTCAGTTCGAGTGCGGCCGCATCGAGCGCTCCGGGCTGAACCTCTTCTGCACCGGCCGCACCGATCGGGTCAGCGCGGTGGCCCTGGACCCGACGCAGAAGATGGTCGCCATCAAGGAGATCGAGCTCGGACCGGGGCTCTTCGCCGAGGGCTTGGCGGCGCGCGAGGCCCAGGTCTGGATCGCGGTCCATGGCGGCGGATTGCGCGCCATCTCCTCCGTTTCGCCCTTCGCGGCGCAGTTCATCAACCAGCCCACGCCTGCGTTGAAGGACGCGTGGGACGTGACTCCCCTGGCGAAGGACTACCTGCTGGTCGCCGACGGCGGGCATGGGCTCCGGATCCTCAAGGTCGTAGGCGACAGCGACGATACGCCCGGCTCCATGTCGAGTCTGCCCCTGCCGGGCGTGGCCGCCTACGTGCACGCGACGGAGAACCAGGCCGTCATCGGGGCGCTGGGCGGCGGCATGCATGTGGTCAGCGTGGCCAATCCACTCAAACCCTTCCTCCAGGGCACGGTAGCATTCGACGGCATGGTCTTCGGGGTCACCACCGTGGCGGGCATGGCCGTCGCGGCAGCGGGCTTCCATATCGGCTTCGTCGATCTGCCACCCCCCACGAAACAACCCGGCATTCCGCTGAAGGTTCGAGACGTGGAGCCCAGCTACTACTTTGCCATGGATGTGGATCTCCACCAGGGCGGCCTGCTGGCGGCCGAATTCCAGGCCGTGCGCCACTTCGACGTCAACTCCAACGCACCCCTGGGGCCGCTGCTGCTGACGCCCAAGGCTGTCTTCGCCCCGCAGACCGCAGTGGGCGACACCATCAAGGCCACGTTGACGCTGTCCAATCCTGGCACCTCGGTGCTGAAGGTGGGGCCCATCGCCTGGTCGGAGGAGGCGAACAAAGAGCCGTCTGACAAGCCCATCGGCGGACCGCTGCAGATCGCTCCCGGCAAGAGCGCGGACGTTAAGATCGTGGTGCCCAAGACCATCAAGGGGCTGGTCAAACATGGGCTGGTGATCACCTCCAACGACACCTCACGGCCCGAGACCTATGTGCAGCTGATCGAGGTCAGCCACCTGCGTCCCGGAGAGACGTTGCCTCCACTGGCCTACCAGGACGCCCAGGGCAAACAGGTAAACGTCGCCAAGCACTTCGAAGGCAAGGTCAGCGTCCTGTTGATCGCCGCTCACAGCTGCCCGGTGGCCTTTGCGGGCCTGAAGACCGCCAGCATCGATCTCAAGGGCCTCATCGCCAGCGGCAAGGTGGCCGCGTTGGCCATCAATCCCTGGGATAAACCCGCCGACGTGGCGATCACCAAGCAGTTTGCCACCGGCTTCCCCGTCCTCTACTCGCCGTTGACCACCAAGGATGGCCACGACTGGTCCGAGGTCCTGGACGTGACCCTGGGCCAACCGCAGAACATCGGCGCGCCCATGCCCGTGGTCTACGTGCTGGCGCCGAGCGGCCATATCGTGCTGGCTGAGTTGGGCTATCGGCCCGGCCGCGTGCTCAAGACCATCGAGTCGCTGCTGGCCAACAAGTAGACTCGCATCGCCCGCGAGCGCATGGTCCCTGAAACTCAACGCAGGCGGAACAGGGCCAACTCCAGCTTCGGGTGCACGGCCCCGTACTCCCAGGGATCGCTGTAGGGCTTCGAGTCCCGAGCCATCGACTCGACCATGGGCCGTCGCGCGACCAGCTGCTCGCAGTCGAGCGCGTCCACCAGATGGCAGTCCAATCCGCGGAAGAAGAGGACGCAGGGCACCCCCGGCAGCCGCTTGTCCAGCCACGCCTCCAGCGAGATCTCGGCCGCAGAACGGGTCAACGGCGCCGGCAACGGCTTGCCGAACAGCCACCAGTCGTAGCTGCGCGGGGCCTCGACGCGCTCGATCTCACGCGTGGTCCGGGTCGCGATCACGCACTGGGGGTGCTGTTCCACGGCCGCCAGCATGAAGCGCACTTCGGCCTGCTGGTCTGCGTCCAGCGGCGGCGCCAACAAGGTGCCCGGGCTCGGCAGCGCAGGCGGGCGACGATCCCAGATGGCGTCTGCCAGCGGCGGCAGCGGGGGCACGAACATGGCCACCGCCAGCACCCCCAGGGCCAGCTTGCGCCAGCGCGGTCGCCAGCCTCGCGCATGGGCCTGATGAGCCAGTTCGCGCCAGCCCAGCATCGCCAGGATCGCGAACGCGGGCAGCAGCAGCGCCACGTAGCGAAGCATCTCGTAGAACACCAGGTGCGACGCGCAGAAATAGACCCGGAACAGGATCAGCAGCGCCACCGGCAAGAGCAATGTCTGTCGCCAACGCCGCAGCGTCCATACAGCGCCGAATCCGATCAGCAAGAGGGCGCCCAGGGGCAACAGGGTCATCAATAGCGGGATCGCGGCCAGGAACGAGGGATTCAGCGGATGCAATCCGGCGATCAGCCAGCCGATGCGGCCGTCCACCCACATCAAGGGCAGGGTGCCCAGACCCAGCACGATGAGCGCGATGCGCAGCGGCCATCCGGATTGGCGCGCGCGCAGCCAGACCCGCTCGGAGAGCCGGCCCAACGCCTCGTCGCCCCAGGTCATGCGGGCGATCAGCGTGGCCAGTGCCACCAGCCCGAAGCCCGCCGCCTCGGTCCGGGTCATGCCCATCAGGGCCGTAGCCAGAACCACCGCCAACAGCGTGCCCCAGCGCCGCCAGGGAGACGCCGTTGCCGGATCGCCGAGCGCCAGCACAGCGGCCGTGGCCAGCAGGAATAACGTGGTGCTCAGCCCCGCCGCCAGCTCCGATGCAGCCGCATGCACCGCCGCCGCGTTGCCGGCAAAGAGGGCCACGATCAGCAACGCGGGCAGCAACCGGCCGAGCAGAGCGCGCCCGATGGCGAGCAGCATCGCGGCGTTCAGACCGGCCAGACCGAGGTTGAGGCGGACCATGTCGCGCAGTCCGAAGCGGCCGTCGCCGGCCAGCAGCCAGGTCATCAGCGTGTGGTTGGGGCCTGTATGGCGATTGCGGCCGTAGAGGAACTCGATGTTCTGTGACGTGGGGCCCTCGTGCAGCACGGTGATCCACGTCAAGGGCAGGTCGCTGGCCTCCTGCGAGATGAACAGCCACCACCACCCCGCGGCCGTCGCCGCCAGCGCAAGCGCCGACCACGCCAGCAGCGCCGGACGCGTCCACAGCGGGCCGGCCACCAGCAGCAGGACCAGCGCCAGCAGCAGGGCATTCGTCAGCAGCAACGCCATGTCCAGGCCGTCAAAGTCGCGCAGCCCGCCGCCGCTGCCGTGGGCCGCGATCGCCGGGTTGGCGGCCCGATCATCCCAGGCTCGGAGCTCCGCCAGCAGGGCCCGCATCAGCCCCTCGTCGGCCTGCACGCCCGGCGCCGGCTGCAGCCGATGGTGGCGCGAGGTCCACTCGCCAGGCGGGCCATCGTGCGCGACCACCTCGACCGTCGTGCGGCTGCTCTCGCGGCTCAGCTCGAAGCGCATGAACTCCGGGTGATCGACGACCTGCTCCACCCGCCAGTCGCCCGCAGCCAGTTCGCCCTGGCGCCATGGAGCGCCCGCATTCGGCGCTTGCGCCAGGACCGACGTCGTCGCGACGAGGATCGCGATGATGGACGCGGCGGGCAGGACGGTTCTCATAGACGTTTCAGGCTCCGGTTGCGGCCCGCAGCGAGCGCGCGGCTGACGGCCATCTTGGCAGAACAAACCCGCCGGCGACCAGTAGCAGCGCGGTGGCGCAACGAACCTTTTCGACCTGGCGCTCCCCCCAATTGCCCGCTCCTTCCGTCCCGGCTATCTTGCGGCCATGGTCGAACCTGCCGATCTACGCTCCATGGACCACTTGATTACCGGCGGCGGCGGTTTCGTCGGCGCCGCCCTGGCTCGTGAGCTGGTCGCCCGGGGGCGCAGTGTCCGTTGCCTGGACGTCTGTGGTTTCGATCGCCTCGAAGACCTGCGGGGTCATCCGCAGCTGGACCTGATCGACGGCGACGCCTGCGATGAGCCCACCGTAGAAGCCGCTGTGACGGCGTCTCGGTCGGTGATTCACGCGGCCGCCGTGGTGGGTGTGGACATCTACGTCCAGGATCCGGCGCGTGTTCTGGACGTAAACGTCGGCTCCCTCAAGGCGGTCGCCGCCGCTTGCCAGCGACGCGATCGACCGCTGCTCTTCACCAGCTCGAGCGAGGTCTATGGCCGCACGCCCTGGGACCTGGATGAAGACGCTGGCACCGTGCTGGGCCCGCCGTCCCGCAGCCGCTGGTGCTACTCGCTGTCCAAAGCCGTCGGCGAGCAGTACCTGCACGCGTTCGCTCGCGAAGGGCTGCGATTTGTGACGGTGCGCTATTTCAACGTGTATGGCCCGCGCATGGACGCTCCGGGCACCGGCCGGGTCATGAGCAAGTTCCTCGGCTACCTGCAGCAGGGCGAGCCCCTGCCGCTGGTCGACGGCGGCGAGGCGGTGCGGGCTTTCTGCTACATCGACGACGCTGTCGCGGCGACGCTATCTCTCTTCGATGCCCTGGAGACCGGCGGTCCGGTGGCCGGGCGTGCTTTCAATGTGGGTCGCGATGAACCGGTGACCATTCGCCAACTGGCCGAGCGCGTGGTGCACCTGGCCGGTCATGAACCGGGCACGGTGGACGTAACCGGCGAGGATTTCTTCGGAGTCGGCTTCGAGGAGATTCCCCGCCGCGTGCCCCGATTCGACGCCCTGCGCGAGGAGATCTCCTTCGAGGCCCACGTCTCCCTGGACGATGGACTGCGCCGCACCCTGGCGTGGTGGAAGCTGCTGGCCGAGCCCGACGGTCCGGTGGGCGAATTGCCGGGACGCGAGCCCATCTCCCTGATCCGGCCGCGCATTGAGCCAGATGCCCGCCTGGTGGGCGCCATGATCAGTTCGTTGCACTCCGGCCAGGTGACCAACAACGGTCCGGAGCTGCAGGCCCTGGAGAGCGAACTGGGCGCCTGGCTCGACGTCGAGGAGCCGGTGGTGGTCTCGAGCGGTTCGGCGGCCATGTCCCTGGCTGCGGCTGCGCTGGGCCGTACCGGCAAGGCCGTGCTGCCCTCCTTCACGTACATCGCCACGTTGAATGCGGTGGTCCACGCCGGCCTTGAACCCGTCTTCTGCGACATCGAGCCCGACACCTTCACCATGTCCGCCGATCATCTGAAGGCGCTGCTCCAGCAACATGATGACGTCGGCCTGGTGTTGCCCGTGAACGTCTACGGTGTGCATCCAGACCTGAAGGCCATCGTTGCGCTCTGCCAGGACGCTGGCGCCGACGTGCTCTACGACAACGCCCACGGCATGGGCGCAGAGCTGGACGGCAAGCGATCGCCAGCCGGCCCGCTGGTATCCATCGTCAGCCTGCATGGCACCAAGATCTGCCCGGCCATCGAGGGTGGGGCCGTGATCTCGAGCGATCCCGCGCTGCTGGCCGAGATGCGCCGCCTCCGTACCCACGGCCTGGCGGCGGATATGTTGCAGTCGACGCCCGGCTTCAACCTCAAGATGTCCGAGCTGCACGCGGCCGTCGGGCGCCACTCCCTGCGCGAACTGGCCGGCGCGGTCGAACGTCGACGGGACTATGGCATGCGCCTGCGCAACTGGCTGACGAGCCGTTGCGAAGACGCCTGGCAAGTGCAGCGCGTGCCCGCCGACCAGAACAGCAATTTCCAGTTCCTGGGCGCTCTGTGGCGGCGACCGGAGGCACAACCCGTGCCCAAGGTGATCGACCACCTTGCCAAACGCGGCGTGCAGGGTCGGCGCTTCTTCTGGCCGCCGCTGCACCACCTGGCCATGCACGATGGTCGCTTCGACCTGCCACAGACCGACGCCGTGGTGGCCTCGCTCATTTGCCTGCCCGTTCACAATCGGATGGACTTTGACAGCCTGCTGCGGATCGCCAACGCCACCCGCTCGGTGGCAGCGGAGTTGACCGACGGATGAGCGACGCCGAACCGCCGGCCGTTGACGCCGCCATGGCGGAGCGGCCGACGCTGTCGGTAGTCGCCCCGGTGTACAACGAAGCGGCGGTGGTCGAAGCCCTCTATCGTCGGATCTGTGCCGCGGCGGCCACCACGGGACGCGCCTTCGAGGTGATCCTCGTCGACGATCACAGCAGCGACGAGACCCCGGACATCATCCAGCGACTGGTCGCAGAGACGTCGTCGGGAGCGGCGGTCCTGCAGCCATGCCGCCTGGACCGGAACATGGGCCAGATCGGAGCCACGCTGCACGGCCTTGGTCGCGCTCGCGGCGATCTGGTAGTGGTACTGGATGGCGATCTGCAAGATCCCCCCGAAGTTCTCGGCGCGCTGGTGCAACGCTTCGACCGGGGCGACGTGGACCTGGTTTTCGCGACCAAGGCCCGGCGGGACGACCCCGGTTGGTTCATGGCTGGCAGCTGGCTCTTCCACCTGGCCCAGCGCCTCGCGGCTCGGCACCGCGTGCCCAGGGGCGCAGGCAGCTACGTCGTCTTGAGCAGGCAACTGGCTCGGCGGGTCAGCCGGATTCGAGTGCGAAACGCCAACCTGTCCGCCTTGCTGGTCGCCCTCGGGCCCGCTCTGGCCACGGTCGACTACGACAAGGGCCCGCGCTACGACGGACACTCCAGGGTCGGGCCGGCGGGGCTGGCGCTCGAAGCCCTGGGATCGCTGGCCCTGACCGGCGCGCTGGGCCGCGGATTGTTGGTCATGACCGGCTTCGCTGGCCTGGCTGCGGTCCTGACGTTCTCAATCGGCTGCTGGTCCGGTGCGGTTGTTTTGTGCGCGCTGGCCGGGTCCCTTGCCGTCGGCGCCATTGGCGTGCATCTGCGTGTGGCCGCACTGCTGCGCAGCGCGAGCAACACCGTGGGGACTTGAGTCCGCTTCGAGACGCCTGCGCGCGACGCAAACTTGCCAGCGGCGCCACACCCTGGCAGATCTCAAGGAGGTAGCGCCCGACACGCGCGGCCAGGAGGACAGTCATCGGCACCCCGAATCGCCAATGCCCCACCTGCGGAACTCGGACCGACGCGCCACGCTGCCCGCGTGATGGCGCCGCGACCCGGCCAATCAGCGGCCCATATGGCGCTGCAGGCGCCGCAGGCGTTGTCGGTGACGAGCTCGATGACGCTCCATCGACCCTGGAAATGGACGTCGACGAGCTGCAGTCGCGCTTGAAGTGGCAGGCCAACCTGCCGGTCTTCGAAGAGCCGGGCGCCGACGCGCCCGTCGGTCCATCCCGGAGACCGACCGCGCCTGCGCCCCGCTCGGCCGGCCCGGCCATCCCGGTCCCACCCTCGCGCCATGCGCCCATGCAGCACCTGCCGCCTCGTCGGCGCACCGGACGTGGCACCGGTCGCGACACTGGACGGCCGCCATCAGGCGGTACCCAGCCTGGTCCGCGACCGCCATCCGGCGGCTCCCCGCCTGCGCCGCGTCCCCCATCCGGCGGCTCCCCGCCTGCGCCGCGTCCCCCATCCGGCGGCTCGCCGCCTGCCCCGCGTCCACCGTCGGGCGGCCGCGCGCCAGCTCCCGAGCGACCTTCTGTGGTCGTGTCGCCGCGCGTGGGCGCCCCCGCGCCGCAATCCGGTCGCGGCCGCTCTCCTTCGGGAGGGCTGACGGCCGACGGCTCCGCGCCCCTGCCACCGGTCCGCCCAACCCGCCCGCCCTCCGGCTCGGAGCCGCGCTTCGGCGTGCCACCACCGCGCGTCAAGGCGCAGCCGGCCGGTGGCAGTCCCAAGCTGTGGATCATCGCCGGCGTGCTGCTGGGCCTGGTCGTCGTGCTCGGCGGCGGCATGGCGCTGCTGATGCTGGTGCAGGATAGCGAAACAGCCGCCCAGACAGTCGACAACGACAAAATCGCGCCCGCCGCGCCGGCCGTCGTGCACCCCACATCCGTCGTTGCCGAAGAACCGGCAGCCACGCCGCCGCCTTTGGCCGACGACTCGACAGACGCCGGCACAACGGCAGACGCCAGCTCGCCCGGCGCCGAAGATGCGGGTCCCGTGAGCGTTGATGCGGGCACCGCTGCGGTGGACGCGGGCGAGGCGAAGAAGCGCAAGAAGAAGCGTCGCCGTAAGCGCCGCAAGCGCCGCAGTAAGGACGGCCCATCAGCGCCGCCCATCGTTGGCGCCGATGAAGAACAGGCCTGGCACTGAGCCCTCGTCGCCGATCCGCAGACCCTGAAAGCCGGGACCGAATCCCAGGTCGGCCGCGCTTGCCGCTGACCGCGCTGACCGTCTCATGCACGCTCGCTTTCTGGGCCTGCCAGCCGGAGTCCCTGGTCCCCGGCCCGGGTTCATTGCTGGATCCCGCGGAACCCGCCGATGGCGGCGACGATCTTGGCGGCGCGATGGACACGGCGATCGGGGTGGCCGATGCACCGGATGGGCTCGCGGACACCGTCGCTCCACCCCTCGACGCCGCGATCGATGGGGCGCAAACTGACACTGAGCCTGCGGGAGACGCGCCGGGGGACAGCGGCCAGGCAGGGCCGGACGGCGCCGTAGATGGCGTTGCCGACAGCGCCTTGGATGGGTCGATCGACAGCGGCGTCGACGGCGAACACCTCGATGCGACCGACGAAGATGGCGGAGTCATCGTTGACGGCGGCGGCCCGGTCGACGTCCCGGTCGACGTCGCTGCAGACGCCGGCCCATGCGAGGTCGCGGGCGCCGAGTCCTGCAACGGACTCGACGACGACTGCGATGGACAGGTCGACGAGGGCAGTTGCGATGACGGCAATGTATGCACGGTAGACGCCTGCCAGGGCGGCGCTTGTGGTCACGCCTGGGCCGATGGCGACTGCGACGATGGCCAAGCGTGCACGTGGGGTGAATCCTGCGCCAAGGGCATCTGTCAGCTGGCCCCGGCGCTCGTGGACACGCTTGCCGGTTCCAGCGCCGGCTGGGCGGACGGGACGGGCAGCAAAGCCCGCTTCAGCTTCCCGACCGGCCTCGCCCGCTCTGCGGACGGGGCGGCCTGGGTGGCCGACAGCGGCAATCATAGAATCCGGCGCGTGACGGTCTCTGGTCTGGTCAGCACCATGGCCGGAGACGGGGTGGCTGGCGAGATGGACGGGCCGGCGGCCAAGGCCCGCTTCTCAAGTCCCGCTGCCGTGGCCAGTTCGGGCACCAACCTGCTGATCGCCGATACGGGCAACCACCGCCTGCGAATGCTCACCGCCAAGGGCATGGTCAGCACCCTGGCCGGCGGAAAGGCCGGCTTCGGCGACGGCTTGGGGCCAGCGGCCAGCTTCTCGTCGCCGTCCGGCGTCGACATCGGGCCAGGCGGGATTGCATTTGTTGCCGATCGCGACAACCACCGCATCCGCCGGGTCATGCCCGACGGCACGGTGACCACCCTCGCTGGCAGTAAACCGGGGTTTGCCGATGGCCCGGGGGCGGCGGCGGCCTTCAACAAGCCGGTGGCCATCGCCAGCGACGGCGACGGCGCATTGTACGTCTCCGACCAGGGCAATCGGCGCATCCGCCGCATCCGGCTCTCCGGTCTGGTCACCACGGTGGCCGGCAGCGGGCAGGCCGGCTTTGGCGACGGCGCTGCAGCCAAGGCGCAATTCGTTCTGCCTGCCGGTCTGGCCATGGATGCGGCCGGGCGATTGCTGATCGTCGACCGCGGCAGCCATCGACTGCGCCGGCTTTCGGTGGACGGGCAGGTCAGCACCATCGCCGGCAGCGGGGTGCCCGGCTTCATCGACGGCGCCGCCGCCGCGGCCAGCTTCCTGTCGCCCGCCGACGTGGTGGCCAGACCCACAGGCGAGGTCCTGGTGATCGACCGCAGCAATCACCGCCTGCGCCGCCTGCGCGACAACAGCGCCGGTTGCGCCATCAGCGGCCTCTGCTGGCAGGCCACCATGCCGAACCCCGCCGCGCCTTGCGCCGCCTGTCTGCCCGCGTCTTCCTCGAATTCATGGTCTCTGTTCGCGCCTGGGACCGTCTGCATCGACGGCGATCCCTGCACGCTTCAGGACGCCTGCAGCGGCGGCAAGTGCGCCGGTGCCGCCAGCGCCTGTGACGATGGCAATCCCTGCACCAAGGACGCCTGTCTGCTCCCCACCGGCGCTTGCAGTTATCTGCCCATCGGCGGCTGTGGCGGCCTCTGCCAGTCCGACGCCGACTGCCAGGGAGTTAATGCCTGCGCCAAGCCAGGCGCCAATTGCGTGTCCGGCACCTGTGTGGACACGGGGCCCATTCATGTGACCACCCTGGCGGGCAGCGTGACCGGAAGCCAGGACGGGCCGGCCGCGACCGCCTTGCTGCACGACCCGGCGGGTCTGGACTACGCCCCCGATGGCGACCTCATCTTCGTCGACCGGGGCGGGCATCGCATTCGCCAACTGGCCGGCAACGGCGTGGTGAGCACCCTGGCCGGCAGCGGCGTCGCCGGGTACGCAGATGGCGCTGGCAAGGCAGCCGTGTTCAACCAGCCCGCCGACGTGGCCACAGCGCCGGCCGGCATCGTCTGGATCGCCGACGCCGGCAACCACCGCATCCGGCTGCTGACTGCGACAGGCCTGGTGAGCACCGTCGCGGGCAGCAGCGAGGGATTCGCCGACGGCGCTGCGGCAGTCGCGCGTTTCTCCGGCCCCCGCGGCATTGCGCGATCGGCGGGTGGCGCCCGCTATGTGGCCGACACCGAAAACCACCGCATCCGACGCCTCGAACCCGACGGCAGCGTGGTCACTCTCGCGGGCTCTGTGGCCGGTCACGTCAATGGTCCGGGTCACGTAGCCCGATTCTCACGACCCTGGGCGCTGGCCGTGGACTCTGCGGGCAACCTGCTGGTGGCCGACCGCGACAACCACCGCATCCGCCGGGTCACGCCCCAGGGGCAGGTCAGCGACCTCATCGGCATCGGAAAGCAGGGCTCGTTGGACGGTCCCGCAGCCCTGGCCATGCTCGACGCGCCCACAAGCGTCGCCGTGGACGCCCTGGGCCGCATCTACCTCGCTGGCGCCGACCACAGGATCCGCCGCCTGGCGCCCCAGGGAGCCCTGATTCCGTGGGCGGGTGCTGGCAGCGTCGGCCACGTCGATGGCGCGGCCGCGCTGGCCGCCTTTCACGCCCCTGGCGGGCTCGCCGTCAGCGTGCAGGGTGCCGTCGCGGTAGCCGATTCAGGCAACCACCGGCTGCGCCGCATCGTCGATGGCAATGGCGCGTGCCAGATCGGTGCTGCCTGCTGGGCGTCGGGCATGTTTTCGGCCTCGGCTCCGTGCCTGGTGTGCGCTGGCGGCAAGACGTGGAAGCCCGCCTTCGAGGGCAGCCCCTGCGACGACGGCAAGCCCTGCACGGGCCACGGCGGCTGCAAGGCAGGCATCTGTGGACCGGCACCGGCCAAAAACTGCGACGATGGCGATGCCTGTACCAAGGATATCTGCGATGCCGCCAGCGGTGCCTGCCAGAACAAGCCGACTCCGGGCTGCAACGGCTGGTGCGCCAGCGAGGCCCATTGCCAGGACGCCAACCCCTGCGTACTGGGCGAGTCCTGCGTCAATAACAAGTGCGACAAGGGCGATCCGCTGCAGGTGGACACGCCGGCTGGCGGACCCAAGGGCTGGCAGGATGGCGCCGCCGCGACGGCGCGCTTCAGCGGCCCGGGCGGGCTGGCATTCGACGGCCAGGGCGAGTTGTGGATCGCCGACGTTGGCAATCACGTCATCCGCCACATCAACCACAAGGGTGTGGTCAGCACGCCGGCTGGAACGGGCAAAGTCGGTTACATCGACGGCGCCGGCCCCAGCGCAGCCTTTAATCAACCCGCCGACGTCGCCCCGATCCCGGGCGGCAAGCTGCTCGTGGCAGATGCCTTCAATCACCGCATTCGCCAGCTGGGTCCCACCTCGGTGGTCAGCACGCTGGCAGGTGGCCCGGTGGGTTACGCCGACGGAACCGGCGCCGTGGCGCGCTTCAATCGCCCGCGCGGCCTCGCCGCCACGCCCGCCGGCGTCGCCTACGTGGCAGACACGCTCAACCATCGCATCCGCAAGCTATGGCCCGACGGCAAGGTGAGCACCCTGGCCGGCTCCAGCGCAGGTCATGCCAACGGGGTCGGCGCCGCTGCACGATTCGACCGGCCGGTGGACGTCGCGCTGGATCGTTGGGGCAACCTGGTAGTCGCCGACCGCGACAACCATCGCCTGCGCCGGATCACACCGGGTGGCGTGGTCAGCGATCTCGCCGGCGGTGCCCAAGGTTACGTCGACGGACCAGCGGCCAAAGCCCGTCTTCATCTGCCAGGCGCGGTGGCCGTGGACGACAACGGGCGCATCTATGTCGCGGACACCTACAACAACCGCATCCGCGCCCTGTCCACGGGCGGCGTGGTCAGCACTTTCGCCGGCTCGGGCGTACCTGACTGGCTCGACGGCGCGGGACCGAAGGCACGATTCCAGCTGCCCGCCGGTCTGGCCTTGTCGGCCAACGGCTGGCTCTGGGCTGCCGACACGGCCAATCACCGTCTGCGTCGGGTCGCTGACACCGCCGGCGCCTGTTGGATCGGCGGCGCCTGCCTCGCTCCAGGCTTGCCCAAGGGACCCGCCACCTGCGCCTACTGCGGTCCGGCGAGCGCACTGAGCTGGTCCACGTCCCTCAACGGCACGGCATGCGGCGATGGCGGCCTTTGCCAGCTGCCCGGCAGCTGCCTGGCCGGCACGTGCAAGCCAGGCAAGGCCAAGACCTGCGATGACAAGGACGCCTGCACCAAGGACAGCTGCGACGCGTCCAGCGGCGCCTGCGTCTTCGCGCCTATCGTCGGCTGCGCTGGCAAGTGCCTGACCCATAACGACTGCGATGACGGCAACCCTTGCACGGTCGGCCACGCCTGCACCGCTGGCGTGTGCAATGGGCCGGCCGATGCCCGGGTGAGCACCCTGGCGGGCGCGTCGTCTGGCTTCGCCGACGGTATCGGTGGTGCGGCGAAGTTCAATGGCCCGGCGGGCATCGCCGCAGACGGCCAGGGGGTCTGGTTTATCGCCGATCGCAACAATCACCGGATCCGCCGGGTCTTGCCCACCGGACAGGTCAGCACGCTGGGCGGCACCGGTCAGCCCGGCATGACCGATGGCGCGGCCTTGCAGGCGACGTTCTTCCAGCCGTCCGACGTGGCGCTGGACGGTGATGGCGCGCTGTGGATCGCCGACGCCGGCAACCACGCCATCCGCCGTCTCACCGCCGACGGCAAGGTGAGCTTGGTGGCCGGTTCCGGCGTCGCCGGGTCCAAAGATGGCGTGGGCGGCCTGGCCTCGTTCCACGGACCCGTTGGCCTCGCCACGGGCGTCACTGGCGTGCTCTGGGTGGCCGATCGCGACAATCATCGTATCCGCAAAGTGACCGCCAAGGGGCAGGTGACGTTATTCGCCGGCGGCCTGCCGGGTTTCATCGACGGTCCGCTGGCGCAGGCGCGCTTCAGCAAGCCGGAAGCGCTCGCGATCGGCCCCGATGGCCGCATCTGGGTCGCCGATACGGGCAACCATCGCCTGCGACGGATTGAAGCCGCTGGCGTGGTGGTCAGCGTCGCCGGGCTCGGCGTCGCCGGCGGTCTCGACGGGCCCACCAACAAGGCCCTCCTTGCCGAGCCAGCCGGCCTGGCCATCGACAGCGGCGGCACCGTTTGGATCGCCGACCGCCTGACCCATCGCCTGCGTCGCCTCGCGGTGGGCAAGTTGGTGACGGTGGCGGGGTGGGCGTCGGGCTTCGCCGATGGCGATGATACGGCCGCGCGCTTCCACAAACCGGCGGGGCTTGCGCTGGATCGCTACGGTCGGCTCGCCATCGCCGACACCGGCAACCATCGCCTGCGCTTGTTGGCGCCCTCGGCGGGCAGTTGCTTCATCGAGGGCACGTGTCGAGCTCCGGGGCTGCTGGCTCCGGGCAAGCCCTGCCTGCGGTGCACGGCGGCCACGTCCACGAAGACATGGAGCGCCCAGTCGGTCAGCTCCACATGCGCCGATGGCGACGCTTGTACCGCTGGAGATGCCTGCGGCAAGGCCACCTGCCTGGCCGGCAAGACGACCGCCGGATGCGTGTACTGATCTCGACCCGGTCGACCTGGCGCCGCGCACGCGCCGGCCATTGCGCGCGATCGCACACAGGCGTACCTTGGCGCCGCAATCGCGCCCGCATCCGACCTGACCGCGCCCCGAGCACATCATGACCATCGCCGTCACCTTCGATCTCTGGGATACCGTCTTCCACGACGACTCCGATGAAGTCGCCCGCGCCGCCGCCGGTTTGCCGACCAAGAAGGTCGCCCGCCGCGACCAGGTGCATGCCGCCCTGTCGCCTCATGGGCCCATCGACCGCTCTGTGCTGGATGCGGCCTACGACACGGCCGACGCCGCCTTCAGCCACGTCTGGAACCAGCAAAGCATCACCTGGACAGTTCCCCAACGCCTGGCCGTCCTGCTGCGCGGTCTTGGGCGGGAGTTGCCGCCGGCGGAATTCGACCGGCTGGTGCGCGACCACGAACACATGGAGGTCGAGATCCAGCCGCAACTTGCGCCGGGCATCGTTGACGCGTTGCGGAGCCTCCGCGGTCGCTACCGCCTCGGCGTCATCTCGGACACGGTCTTTTCGCCCGGCACCTCCCTGCGTCGCATCCTCGCCGACAACGATCTGCTGGATTGTTTCGATACATTTGTCTTTTCTGACGAGGCCGGCTGGTCCAAGCCGGCGCCCGCCCTCTTCGAGCAGGCTGCCGAGGGGCTGGGCGTGCCCGTCTCCGCGCTGGTCCACATCGGCGATCGCGAGAGCAAGGACATCGATGGGCCCCATCGGGTCGGCGCCCGCGCCATCCTCACCACCGTCGTCCTCGATCGGCGCACAGGCCCGACGGCCGCCGACGCGATCTGCACCGACTACGCAGCCCTCGGCTCACTGCTTGACGAACTGGCCGGCTGACCCGGTCTGGAAGTCCACATGCTCAGATATCTCATCATCGAGGGTTATCCGCGTGCCGCTCGGGACAAGCTCGAAGTCGCCGGCATGAAGCTGGCCTGGCGACTGTTTGCCGACATGCTGCTGGCCTGGCAGCCGGATGCCGAATTCGAACTGCTCATGGCCTGCGACGAGGGCACCACCCTGCCGCGACCCATGGCCGACTACGATGGCATCATCTGGACCGGCACGACCCTGACCATCTTCGAGCTCGACAACCCCAACGTCGTGCGCATGATTGAGCTCGGCAAGGAGATGTACGAGCTTGGTGTGCCCGGATTCGGCAGCTGTTGGGGCGTGCAGATGGCGGCCGTGGCGGCCGGTGGCGCGGTGACCCGCAGTCCCCTCGGCCGCGAGATGGGCATCGCCCGCAAGATCGCACTGACCGATGCCGGCAGGGCCCACCCCTTCATGGCTGGCAAGCCGCAGGTCTTCGACGCTTTCATCAGCCACTACGACGAGGTCACCACCGTGCCCGAAGGCGGCGTGGTGCTGGCTGGCAACGACTTCACCGGCGTGCAGGCCATGGCCGTCAAGCATGCCAATGGCGAGTTCTGGGCCACCCAGTATCACGCCGAATACACCTTGCACGAGATGTCCCGACTGCTCATCGCGCGCGAGAATCGACTGGTGCCGGAGGGCTTCTTCCAGGGCCACGATGACCTGGTGAGCCTCGCCGAGCGCATGGGTGAGCTGGCCCTGGCTCCCGAGCGCAAAGATCTCCGCTGGCAGCTGGCCATCGACGACGACGTGCTCGACCCACAAATTCGGCAGGTGGAGTTCGGCAACTGGCTGACGGACCTCGTGGAGCCGACAGCGCGGAGGAGGCGGGCATGAGCAACCAGGCGATCAGTCCCTTCTGGGAGGGCTGGGCCCGATTCGTGCTCCGTTTTCGCATACCGTTGCTGCTCCTGACGGTGGCGCTGACCGTGGCCGGGGGATTGACCGTACGTGCCCATCTGCAGATCGAGACCTCGCTCGAAGCCCTGGCGCCGCGTAACTCGCCCGTCGCCCAGGCGCTGGACGCCTTCCGCGACTCCTTTGGACGGGATGATGTCTTCGTCATCGTCGCCGAGGGCGACGTGCTCTCGCTGGATTACCTGGGCCGGCTGGCGAAACTGCAAGCCGAGTTGGAGACCCTGGACGTCGCCATTGAGGGTACTCCTGACAAATCACAGCAAGAAGCGGCCGTCGCGGCCCCGCCAGGCGGCCCCGCAGCGCCGGCACCGCCGGCGACTGTCGCCGTGGATGCAGGCGCCCCGGTGACAGCGGCCGGCGACACCGCCGCTGATGCTGACTTCGGCGCAGGCGACGATTTTGCCGATGACGGGGACTTCGCCGAGGACTTCGGTGACGGCGCGGAATCCGGCGATGCCTGGGAAGGCGAGGAGGGCGGCAGCGTCGTCGACGAAGTGGTCTCCCTGGTCAACGCCCGCAAGACGACGATGATCGACGGCGCGCTGCACGTCGGCGAATTGCTCGACCCCTTCCCGACCGAAGCCGATCTACCTGCTCTCGGTGATGAGATCCGAGGCAGTACCCTTCTCATGGGCCAGGTGGTTGGACCGGGCATGCGCCACTCGGCCGTCCTGGTCCGCACTCACCTGCTCTCGGAGCCCGACAGCGAGCTGGTGCACGACGCCGTCATCGAACTGCTGGAGCGCCACCAGGCCGACGGCTTCAAGCTCGTCATCGCCGGCCTGCCCGCCATGATGGTGACCATGAAGAGCCGCATGTTCGGCGACCTGCGCATCCTGGTCGGACTTGCGTTGGCGACCATGATGCTCGTGCTCACCTTCCTGTTCCGCCATCCGCTCGGCGTCGTGGCGCCCATGCTCGTGGTGGTGATGAGCCTGATCTGGACCTTCACCTTCATGGCGCTGGTCGGCTTCCCCATGACGTTGATGAGCAACATCATGCCCTCGTTCCTCATCTGCGTGGGGCTGGGCGCGGCCATTCACATCGTGTCGGTCTATCGAGACGAGTTGGTCGAGGGGCACGAACCCAAGGAGGCTGTGGTTCGCGCCGTCGCCATGACCGGCAGACCGGTCTTCTTCACCACGCTGACCACCATGGTCGGCCTGCTGAGCTTCAAATTCGCCTCAGTCGAGCTGCTCGGCGAGATGGGCGTCGCGGGCGCCGCAGGCATCTCGGCCGCGTTGCTACACTCCCTTGTCTTCCTGCCCATCGCCTTGAGCTTCAATCGCAGCAGCCTGCTCGGTCGCAAGAGAGGGAGTGATGGCGACCTCGTCGATCGCTTCCTGGCCCTGTGCAACGGGCTGTCCACCGGCCCCGATGCGGCTACATCTCGGCGACGGCGTGGCCGCACCCTGGCAGTCGGGGTGCTCATGTGCATCCTGGCGGGTGTTGGGATCAGCCGTCTGGGTGTGGCCCACGACCCCATCTCCTGGCTGCCGGATGACGACGCGCTCAAGCAGGCCTTCACCACCATCGATCGGGAGATCGGCGGCACGGCCAATATTCAGCTGCTCATCGATGCCACCGGCGAACATGGCATCGCCGACATCGAGTTGCTGCGCGGACTCGAGGCGCTGGAGAAGCATGTTCACGCCTATCGCGACCCCAAGGGACGTGGCGAGGTGGTGGGCCACTCCATGAGCCTGCTGGACGTTGTCAAGGAGACCAACCGCGCCCTGCACGACGGCGACGACGCCTTCTTCCGCCTGCCGGACACCCAGCGAGGCGCCTCGGACCTGCTGTTCATGTTCGAGAGCGCCGGCTCCGAGCAGATGCGCCGGCTGGCGACCACCGATATGAAGCGCACCCAGATGACCATCCGGGTCAAGTGGCTCGATGCGACCGCCTACGCACCCCTGGCCGAACACGTCGATCGCGGCGTTAACGAGCACCTCAGCGGTGTCGCAAAGGTGCGCACGACCGGTGCCAGCTACACCTTGCTGAGCGTGGTCACCCGCGTCATCGGCGACGTGTTGCGCAGCTTCGGCGCCGCGTTCGCCATCATCACGGTGTTCATGATCTTGCTCCTGGGCAACCTGCGCCTCGGGTTGATCGCCATGGTGCCCAACCTGATGCCGATCCTCTTCATCGCCGGCATCATGGGCCACGGTGGCGTGCCGATCGACATGGTGAACCTGATGATCGCCTCGATCGCCATCGGCGTGGCGGTCGATGACACGATTCACTTCCTGTACCACTACAAGGTCGTTTTCCTCGGCGGCGGCAAGGTCGACGAAGCCATCGCAGCGGCCATGAAGCACTGCGGACGGGCGATCGTCAGCACCTCGGCGGTGCTCGCTCTGGGCTTCTCCGTCTACCTGGCCGCCAGCATGTCCAACCTGCAGCGATTCGGCGGCCTGATCGCCCTCACCGCGGTGATGGCCCTGCTCATCGACCTCATCTTCGCGCCCGCCTTGTTGCGCCTGGTCTACGGCGACGACAAGCAGTAGCCCGCGGCCCGGGTCAGGTCAGCTGCACTGGCCGTTCTGGCACTTCTTGCCACCGCCGCAGGGCGACTCGTTGGCCATGGGGTTGCCCGGCGCGCAGGAGCCGTTCTCGCAGACATCCTTGACCGTGCAGGGCTCGCCATCGTCGCAGGCGGTGCCGTTGGACGGCTTGTAGGCGCATCCGTCACTTTTGTCGCAGCTGTCGACCGTGCACAGGTTCTTGTCGTCGCAGGGCTTGGTTGTGCCAGGGTCGCACTTGCCGCCCTTGCAGCCGCCGTTTTCGGTGCATGCGTCGCCATCGTCGCAGAACGCGGCGTTGGGCACATGTTCGCACTTGCCGCCTTTGCAGGCGTCGGTGGTGCAGGCGTTGCCGTCGACGCAATGTCCCGTGTACATGGCGTACCAGGCCATCATGCCCTCGCCGGCCAGGATCAGCGTGTCGTTGCCTGTACCGAGCAGGTCGACGATGGTGCTCGAGATTTCCAGCGACCAGATGCCCAGAACGGCCGGCTTGTCGGTGACCGAAGCCTCGCCATCGCCCGGCCACATCAACGCCTGGGTCTCGGTGGTGCCGAGCAGGTCCGGCAGCTTGTCGCCGTTGACCTGACCCACGCCGAGCAGGGCAAAGGGCAACGCGCTGGTCGGCACCAGCACCTTCGTTGCGCCTTGAAGCAGCCACTTGCTGCCGCCTTCATTGCGTCGCCACAAGATGGGCAGGCCGAGCGCAGACTCCCCCTTGTCCACCGTTGACTGCCAGACGAGGTCATCCTTGCCGTCTGTGTCCATATCCGCCGCAGTGAACGTGCCCACGACGCCCAGGTCGGTCTCGGTGAACGTGCCGGCGTCGTTGAGAAAGACCCGCGCTGTCCACTTCCATTCGAAAGGCAGCACGGCCGTAGCCAGCAGGTCCAGGTCCTTGTCGCCGTCCAGGTCGACGGCGCTCAGGCGCATGGGTTTGTCGTCCTTGGCCGCCGCACCCTTGACCGTGATGTGCTGATGCACCTGCCAGTCGCCCGATTTGTGGGCCATGACAACCAGCCGGTAGGTGATCTTCTTGTTGGTATCGGTGGCGGAACCGAAGACCGCCACCTCCAGGTTCCCGCCGGCCAGGAGGTCGCCGGTTGTCATGGCCATGGGCGCGAACCTGCTGAGCTTCTCGGTGGTCGCGTTGGCGCTGACCAGCGGCTGCGGGATCACCGCCGGCACCTTGGCCTGGCTCAACTCGCCCCGCCAGGCCCAGGCGAAGGGGGCGCCCTTGGCGCTGCAGTTGACCAGATCCAGGCCCCGGGTCCACAGGAAGTCCGCCTTGCCATCGCCCTGCAGGTCGGCCACCGCCAGGGGATAGCCGTCCGGATTCAATGTGCACTTATCCTCGGTCCAGACCTCCTGGCCGATGTCGAAACTCCCCTTTCCATCGCCGGCGGCGATCCACAAGGTTTGTTCGTTGTCCTGGGCGGTCTTCTTGCGGCCCAGCAGGACCATGTCCAGGGCCGGATCGCCGACCACCTGGGCCATGACGACCTGGCTGCCTTCATCGGCGGGCACCAGGCCCTGCTTCATCTCAAGTACCGCCTCGGTCTTGACGTCCGCTGTGCATCCGCCGTTGTTACAGGTCTCGCCGGTGCTGCAGGGATCGCCATCGTCGCAGGGGCCCGTCAGCATCGTGTACGTGCAGCCCTTTCCCTTGACGCAAGCGTCGCCGGTGCAGGGATTGATGTCGTCGCAGCTGAGCACGTCGCCCCCGGCCGGCTGGACGCAGGCGCCGCCTTCACACGCTTCGGACAAGGTGCAGATGTTGTCGTCGACGCAGGCGAGGCCGTCGTTGGCCGCCGTGTCCTTGCAGGTGCCGTCCTTGGGGTCGCATTTCGGCGATGTGCAGGCCCCTGGCGTACCCTTGGCACAGGTGATCACGGTCGCCGGATTCACCACGCAGGCGGGCGGTTCGAGGGTCTTGTCGCAATACAGGGTGCCGTTGCAGGGATTGCCATCATCCCAGGCGGTGCAGAGGTCGCCTTTGGGGCACAGGCACTTGTTGGTCTTGACGGTGCAGGTCCCGCTCTTGCAGCGCTCCACCGTGCAGGGGGTCAGGTCCGTGTCGCAGGGCGTGTCGTCGGCCACGGCTTTGGCCTTGCAGGTGCCGTCGGCCGGGTCACAGGTCTGTGGCGCGCAGCCGTCGCCGTCCGACGTGCAGGTGACCGTTGTGGCTGGATTCACAGCGCATTTGCCACTGTATTTGTCGCAGTAGAGCGTGCCGTTGCAGGCGTCGCCATCTTCGTACTTGGCGCAGTCTGCATCCAGCTGGCAGGTGCAGGCGTTGTCGCCCGCCCCACAGGTGCCGGCGCTGCAGGTGTCGATGCCCGTGCACCAGGTGCCATCGGCCTCGCAAGGCTGCCCATCGGTCAGCGCTGTGAGCTTGCAGAGCCCATCTTGTGGGTCGCAGAGGTTCGCCAGGCAGGCGGTGTCATCGTCGCCCTTGCAGATGGTCGCGGCGGCTGTGTTCAGCTTGCACCAGCCCTCGTTCAGGTCGCAGTACAGCTTGCCCAGGCAGGCGTTGGTCAGGGCCTTGTCAGCGCACTCACCGGGCGCCGTGCACATGCACACCGGGTCGCTACCCTCGCAGACTCCGCCCTGGCACGCCGAGCTGCCGGAGCAGGGATTGCCATCGTCGCAGGATGCGCCGTCGACGGCGGCCACCAGGCTGCAATCGCCCGTCTTCTTGTTGCAGGTCGCGGCCTGGCAGGCGCCATCATCGATGGTGGGACAGCTCACCGTTGAGGCCGGGTTGAGCTCACATTTACCCAGAGCCAGGTTGCAGTAGAGCGTGCCGTTGCAGACGTTGTCATCCTCCAGCGGGGCGCAATCGGCCTGCTTGCTGCAATCGCACGACGAGTCGGGCGTTCCGGCCGCACAAGTGCCGTCTTTGCAGGCATCCTTGGTACACGCCAGGCCGTCGACCTCACAGGCTGTGCCGTCTGTCTTCGCTTTCTTGCCGCACTTGCCGTTGCTCGGATCGCAGGCGGTCAGGGCGCAGGGGCCGTCGGCCCAGGTCCCGCACTTGGTGACCGAGCCGGGATTGAGCTTGCAGTTGCCGCTGCTGGTGTCGCAGTACAGCTTGCCGTTGCAGGCGTCATCATCATCGAAGGGTTTGCAGTCCGCGTCCTTCTTGCACGTACACGTGGACTTGCCGGCACACTGGCCGTCCGCGCAGACATCCCCTGTGGTGCAGGACTCCCCGTCGTCACACGCCTGGCCCTCGTCGGCCGGCTGCGGGCGGCACTGGCCATCGGCGGGATCGCAGACCACCGCGACGCATGGCGCCGTTGTGGTCGGGCAGTCGATCACCGTGGCCGGATTCGCTTTGCACGTATGCGACGCCACGTGACAATACAGGTTGCCGTTGCACGGGTTGCCATCGTCGAGCTTGGCGCAGTCGGCATCGGCCTGGCACTCACAGGCCGATCCATCGGCCCCGCAAGGTCCGGCATCCGCGCCGGATTCGCCCCCATCCCCGGACGCGTCGCAGGCATCGCCGCAGATCTGGCCGTCGGCCGAGGCGTCTTTGGCCGGGGGCGCGGTGTCGGATCCATCACCAGGCGAGCAGGCGGCAAATGAACAGACGAAGAGGACGACCAGCAGGAGGCTGCGAATCAGGGCGGGCATGGGCGTTCCGGGTCGAGGCGCGGGTGAAAGCCGGGCGCGTGCGCGTCACGCTTTCCGTTGGCAGACCCGAGCATGCAATCGCCCTGCCGCCGTGGCCAAAGGCTGGTTGCAAGCCCGCGGAACCTTGCCGAGGATTGCTGCGCGCGCCGCCATCGCACTCCCGGCCAAAGACATGCAAATGGCCGACTCGGGCGCGGTCCACGCAACAATCTCCTTGACCACTCGCCTCCTTTCACGTACACGGCCGCCCCCCGGCACACCGGGGCCGAACCGAGGAACTCGTCGTGAACACCGAACTTGCGAAGCTGCGGAATATCGGCATCTCCGCGCACATCGACAGCGGTAAGACCACGCTCACCGAGCGGGTGCTGTTCTACACCAACCGGATCCGCGCCATCCACGATGTGCGCGGCAAGGATGGCGTCGGCGCCAAGATGGACTCGATGGAGCTCGAGCGGGAGCGTGGCATCACCATCCAGAGTGCTGCCACACACTGCTCCTGGCAGGGTCACCAGATCAACATCATCGACACGCCCGGCCACGTCGACTTCACCGTCGAGGTGGAGCGGGCGCTGCGCGTGCTCGACGGCGCGGTCCTTGTCCTGTGCTCTGTGGCAGGCGTGCAGAGCCAGTCTCTGACCGTGGACCGCCAGATGCGGCGCTACAAGGTGCCGCGCATCGCCTTCGTCAACAAGTGCGATCGGGTTGGCGCCAACCCCCTGCGCGTGGCCGAGCAGCTGCGCGAGAAGCTGGGCCACGATCCCGCCGTTCTGCAGCTGCCCATCGGCCTGGAGGATAAGCACGAGGGCGTGGTCGACCTGGTCGCCATGCAGGCCGTCACTTTCGAGGGGCCCGCGGGCGAGAAAGTGGTCATCGGACCGATTCCTGACGACATGGTCGACGCCGCCGAGGAGGCGCGCGAGGCCCTGCTGGACGCCGTCTCCATGTACTCCGACGAGCTCACCGAGGCGATCCTCGAGGAGACCGTGACCGAGGCGCTGCTGCACGCTGCCATCCGCGAGGCGACCATCGCGCGCAAGATCACCCCGGTGCTCATGGGTTCGGCCTACAAGAACAAGGGCGTGCAGCCCCTGCTCAACGGCCTGATCCGCTACCTGCCCAACCCCTCCGAGATCGACAACGTCGCCGTGGATGTAGACGAAGACGAAGCCGAGGTGCCGCTGGATTGCGATCCCGAGCAGCCCACGGTGGCCCTGGCCTTCAAGCTCGAAGACGGCCGCTATGGCCAGCTCACGTACCTGCGCATCTACCGCGGCGGCCTGCGTCGAGACGACACCATCGTCAACACACGCAGCGGTCGCAAGGCCCGCGTCGGCCGCCTGGTGCGCATGCACAGCGACGAGATGGAGGAGATCAGCCAGGCCGCCGCAGGCGACATCGTGGCCATCTTCGGCATCGATTGCCATAGCGGCGACACCTTCACCGACGGCAAGAGCCGCCTGGCCATGACCTCGATGCACGTGCCGGAGCCGGTCATCTCCCTGTCGGTCAAGGCCGCCCAGCAGAAGCACGAGGCGAACCTCTCCAAGGCCCTGCAACGATTCGTCAAGGAGGACCCGACCTTCCGCGTGGGCGTCGACCCGGAATCGGGCGAGACCATCGTGCGCGGCATGGGCGAGCTTCACCTCGATGTCTACGTCGAGCGCATGCGCCGCGAGTACAAGGTCGACGTCGTCACTTCGCCGCCGCAGGTCGCCTATCGCGAGACGCTGACGAGGCGGGCGGAGTTCAACTACACCCACAAGAAGCAGACCGGCGGCTCCGGCCAGTTCGGCCGCGTGCAGGGCTTCGTCGAGCCGTGGGACGAGGAAGAGTACGAGTTCGTGGACAAGATCAAGGGCGGAGCCATCCCGCGCGAGTTCATCTCGTCGGTGGACAAGGGCTTCCGCTCCATGATGGCCAAGGGCCTGAAGCTCGGCTACCCGGTGGTCAACGTACGAATCACCGTCAACGACGGCCTGTCCCACTCGGTCGACTCGTCGGATGTCGCCTTCCGGGAGGCCGCTCGCGGTGCCTGGCGCGAGTTCTACCACCGCGCCTCGCCACGCATCCTCGAGCCGGTGATGCAGGTCTCGGTCGAGGGACCGGCCGAGTTCTCCGGCGCCGTCCTGTCCACCTTGATGCAGCGCCGCGGCATGATCGCTGGCTCGCATGAGGAGGACAATCAGGCTCGAATCGAAGCCGAAGTGCCCCTGGCCGAGATGTTCGGCTACGCCACCACCCTGCGTTCGGCGACCCAGGGCAAAGCCGAGTTCACGATGGAGTTCTCACGCTACATGCCGGTGCCGGTCTCCATCGAGGCCGAGCTGGTAGAGAAAGCCGCCAAGGCGAAGAAGGCGTCCTGATCGGATGATTCGCGCGGCCCCGACCCGCGCGGACGGAGATGACCAATGTACCGCAAGGAAGTGAACGCCCAGAGCCCGCTGCGCATCCTCGAAGCGTCGCTGCATGGCGGCCTCGGCCGCGGCAATCTCGGCGTCATCATGGCCCGAGCCGGCGTCGGCAAGACCGCCTGCCTGATCCAGTTTGCCCTCGACGACCTGCTGCGCGACCGCAAGGTGCTGCACGTGGCCATCGGCCAGACCATCGACCACGTGCAGGCCTGGTATGACGCCCTCTTCGACGATCTGGCCGAGCAGACCGAGCTCGACGATCGCGAGGCAGTGCGCCAGTCCCTGGCACGCAATCGGATGATCCAGACCTACGCCCCCGGCCCCCTGGATCCGGCCGCTCTGGACACCCTCATCCAGCGCCTGGCCCAGCATGTCGGCTTCCTGCCCGACGCCATCCTCATCGATGACCATGACTGGCAGGGCCAGCGTGGCGGCAACCGCGAGCTCGTCAGCGGCTACAAGGCCATCGCCGAGCGCGTCGAGGCCGAGCTGTGGATGACCGCCCAGACCCACCGCGAGCAGACCGGCCCGCGGCCGTCGGACATCTCGCTGCCTTGCGAGCGCTGCGCCGATCTCATCGACGTGGCCCTCTTCCTGGAGCCTGACCGCACCCACGTGCATATCGTGCTGCTCAAGGATCACGACAACACGAGCCCCATCGAGATGCGCCTCTGCCTGCACGCGGACACGTTGCGCATCACCCGCGACGAGGTCTCCGATCTCGCCGTGCGCATCCCCGGCGCCGCCTCCAGCCTGCTCTCCGGCGGCGCACCAGGCGCCGAAGAGGCGTTCGGTGCCCAGGCCCAGCGCTGGGGCCTGCGCGAGATCAACTTCAGCTTCGCCGGCAAGGTCACCACCCGCCAGCGCGGCATCCGCATGCTCAGCGACGCCGAGCTCAGCCGCGGCCGGGTCAGCGATGCCTGGCTGCAGGCCCACCTGCGCGCCGACCTGGCCAAGAGCACCCATCCCGAGCACCTGCGCCGCGTCCTGGAGAGCATCTGGCACCAGGTCAACCCGGCTGGCGAGGTCTTCGTCGTCGGCACGTTACGTCAGGATGGCAGCGTCAGCGGCGGCACGGGCTGGGCCGTTGAGCTGGCCCGCCACTGGCGCAAGGGAGTCTGCGTCTACGACCAGGAGCAGGAGGGCTGGTTCACCCCCGGTCCCGCAGGCTGGCAGCCCGTCGCCCCGCCGACGATCCGCCGTTCCCGCTTCACCGGCACCGGCACCCGGCACCTGAACGCCGCCGGCGAGGCCGCGATCGTGGACCTATTCGAACGCTCGTTTGGCTGAGTCGGCGTAGATTCACCACGACCCCAACCCTGTGCTACGTTCCGCCCTCGACCGCCCTGTCGCGGTCCAGGAGGGAGCATGTTCATTCGTGTCTTCGCGTCCGCGCTGCTGGCGATCGCGCTCGCTGCGCCTGCCGCTTTCGGCCAGGAACCCATTCATGGCGAGCTGCCCTCCGTAGAGCAGCCCCCGGCAGCTGACGATTCGGCCGACCAGGACGGACCGCCCGGCTAGTGGGCCGTGGACGTGGCCCTGCTCGGCCCGCACAGCCTCATCAGCGGCAGCGTGGTCATGCGCCCCTTCCCAGGGGTCGAGGGCATGCTGACCGTCGGCACTCAGAGCGCCGAGTTCTCAGAGAGCGAAGGCGGCACGACCGCGTCAGCCAAGGCCAGCATCAACGTCTTCGCCCTGCGCGGCCGCTACCTGCCCTTCCGCAACCACCTCGCGCTGGAGGCAGGCTTCGCAGTCTCCAGCATCTCCCTGAGCGCCTCCGGCGACAACGTCCTCGGTGACAGCATCAACTACGAACGCGCCAACTTCGTGCCAGCGGTCCTCGCCGGCGGCGGCTACGCCCTGCGTACCGACATGGGATTTCGACTCAACATCCTGATCGGCTGGATGAAATACATCGCCTCCATGGGCAATTCGACAATCAAGACGACAGGCAACTTCGACCAGCAAGACAGAGACCAGTTGCAGAAGGATCTCGACTCCACCAGCGATGAGCTGGTCAAAGGCACGGTGTATCTCGAGTTGGGTGTGGGCTGGGCGTTCTGACCCCGACTGGCCAGGCGTCAACACTTGACACCTTTCCTGTCGATCGTACCACCGAAAGCCATCGCCAGAGAGGGTCAGGTATTGACACCTGACACCTTTGAGCGACTACTCCTTCACCAGGAGTTCCGCCCCATTCGCTCGCGGTGTCGCCGTCCTGACCACGCAGCCGATGCCCGCTGCCGCAAACGCTGAAGACATGGCCGCGCCAACGGCATCGCCAATGTCGTCACCGCGGTCCACATAGGCGATCACCGTCGCCCCGGCACCCGACAACACCGTCGCCAGAGCTCCTGCGTCCTGAGCTGATTGCACCACAGTATCGAATCCCGGGATGCCCGCCGTACGGACGTGCTGATGGATGCGATCGCGCATCGCCACCCGCAGCAGGTCCAACCGCCCGTGGCAGAGCGCCGCCACCAGCAGACCGGTATGGGACAGATTGAACACCGCGTCGGTCATGGACACCCGGTCGGGCAGGGCGGCGCGCAGCTCGTTGGTGCTCTGCTGCATGGCCGGAGTCGCCAGAACACAAGCCAACTCCGTCGGAGGGGCCAGCTGCATGGAGTGCACTTGCCCATCGGCCGTTGCCGCCACGACCAGGCCGCCCAACGTGCAGGGCGCGGCGTTGTCCGGATGCCCTTCGGTCTCCGTGGCGAAGGCCAGGATGCGCTGGCGGATCTCCGGCTCGTCGGTGGGCAGTCCCATCATGCCGCAGGCCAGCAACGTGCCCCCCACGGTGGCCGTGGCCGAGCTGCCCAACCCGCCGGAGACCGGCACGTTGCCCTGCAGCACGAAGCGCAGGCCGTCGGGCGCGCGCTGCCCATGGGCCTCGCAGAAGCGTTGCAGGGTGCGCACCACCAGGTTCTGCGGGCCGGCCGGCAACAGGTCGGCGCCCTCGCCTTCGAGGCGCACCTCGATGTGGTCACCGACCGCCTCGCAACGGAACTCGTTGCACAGGTTCAGGGCCATGCCCAGGCTGTCAAAACCGGGGCCTAGATTCGAGGTCGTAGCGGGCACCAGGGCGGTGAACTGCATGGTTGCCTCCCGGTTTGGCGGGCGTTCAGCCCATGAGTCGGATGACGCTGGCCACCTCGCGCACCATATCGAGGGTGCCGATGGCCTGCAGGGCGGCGCGCACATCGCCTTCGCGCGATTCGTGGGTGACGAAGACCAGGTCCACCGGGTCGGCGTCGCGCCCTTTCTGGATGCAGGTCTCGATGCTCACCGATCGGTCGGCGAAAGCGCCGGCGATGGATGCCAGCACGCCGGGTCGGTCGGCGACGCGACAAGAGATGTAGAAGCGACCGGTCGAGTCCGCAGCGGGCACCACCTGCAACGCGCCCTGGCTGCCCGGCGCCCACGCGCTGGTGCCCCGGCGCAGGTCGCGGCAGGCGTCGACCAGGTCGGCTACCACGGCGCTGGCCGTGGGCATCATGCCGGCACCCTGACCGTAGAACATCAACTCGCCCGCTGCATCGCCACGCACAAAGACCGCGTTGAACGCGCCGTGCACCGCGGCGAGGGGATGGCCTGCCGGCACCATGGCCGGATGAACTCGCAGCTCGGCACCCGACCCCGACGGCCGGGCCACCGCCAGCAGCTTGATGACCATGCCCAGTTCGCGGGCCATGGCGATATCGGCGGCGCGCACGCCGGTGATGCCCTCGCAATGGATCTGGCCGACGTCCACATGACTGTCGAAGGCCAGGCCTGCCAGCAGGGCCAGCTTGAATGCGCTGTCCTCGCCGCCCACATCCGAGGTCGGATCGGCCTCGGCATAACCCAGCCGCTGGGCGTCGGCCAGGGCGTCGGAGAACGCCGCGCCACCGCTACTCATCTCGCTCAGAATGTAGTTGCAGGTGCCATTGACGATGCCCAGAAGGGCCTCCACGTGGTTGCCAGCCAGCGACTCGCGCACCGCCTTGACGATGGGGATGGCGCCGGCTGCCGCGGCTTCATAGTGCAAGCTGCCGCCGCCTTCGCGGGCCGCGGCCATCAGCTCGGGCCCATGACTGGCGACCAGCGCCTTGTTGGCCGTGACCACCCGGCGGCCCCCACGCAGCGCCTGCAGGACCAGGCTGCGTGCCGGCTCGATGCCGCCCATGACTTCGACCACGACGTTAACGGACGGATCGTTGACCACAGCGTCGCCATCAGTAGTCAACAGCTCGCGGGCGACCACAGCGGCGCGGGCCTTGTCCAGGTCGCGCACAAGCGCCCGGCGCAACTGAATGGCGCCGCCCGCCCGCTCGCTCAACATGGCCGCGCCCTCGCCGAGGATCCGGGCCACGCCACCGCCGACCGTGCCCAGGCCCAGCATGCCGACTCCGATGGTGCTCTCAGAACTCATGGAACCACCTGCCACTTGCTGTACTTATCCGCCGGCCCGGGGCCGGCGAAGACCTGTAGCGCGACCATGCGCTCGGGCCCGTTGACATAGCTCACCTCGGCCCCCGCCGGCATGTAGACCGTGGTGCCGGCCTTGAGGTCGTGGGCCTTGCCGTCGACCGTCAGCGTGCCGCTTCCGCGCAATACGTGGATGTACTCCTCGGTGGGATCGCGATGCTGGGGCACCTTGAAGCCCGCCACCAGCTCGAGTCGGCCGACAAACGCGTTGACCCCGCGCGCGAGCTGCCAGACCTCGGCCTTGCCGTTGGCCACCTGGCGGTGCTCGGCTTTGTCCATATGGATGATCGTCGCGGCGGCCGCGGCAGGCGCGGGTTTGACCGCCGGTGCGGCCGCGTCCTGGGCGACGGTGTGGGCGACGGTGCCCGCACAGGCACCGAGTACAAAGGCGACGACGATGGCGAGGGGACGCATGGAGGACTCCGGGTGCGGGTTCGAGCGTCGGAACCTACACCCAAAACAGGGCCCGGGCCAGCGTCCTGCCAGCCGACTCAGCGCCGTTGTGAGAAGCGCAACTTCACCACCGCGGAGGTGCGGGAGCCGTCCTTCGGCACCGGGAAGCGCCAGCGGCGCATCTTCGCCGCCACGCACTTGCCCACCGACTTGTCGGCGATGGTGTTCTTGAGAATCTGGACAGCCACAACCCGTCCTTGGTCGATGACCAGCTTGACGGCGACCATTCCGGATAGCTTGGGATTCTTGCGCAGGGCCCGCTCGTAGCAGTAGGCGACCGCCCGCTGCCGCCGCTGCACGACCCTGGCCACCAGCGACTTGCTCAACCCGCCACGGCCCATGTCGATGTCGAAGATGACCCGCGCCCGGGCGGCTCGCTCGGCCTTCTTCATTCGCAAGCCCGATGCGCCGGCACCGGCCTTGCCCAGCCCGCCGATGCCGCGTCCGCTGCCCGCACGACCAGACCTGGCCACGCCGCCAGTGCCCTTGAACGCGTCCTCCAGCGAGCCGCCGCCTTCCTTGAAGACATCGGACACAACGCCGCCCTTGCCGCTCGTGCCAAGCACCTTCATCACCGACTTTGTCTTGAGCTGCTTCTCGATCGCGGCTCGGCGGGCCCGCTTCGCAGCGTCGTCTTGGCCTGACTTCCTGGCTTTCTTGGCCGCCTTGGCGACCTTCGGTTCCGGCGTGAACGCTTGCTCCTCATCGCCCGGACTGGCGCCCGGCGGGGCACGTGTGGCCGACTCCTCGGAGGTGGCCGCCTCCTGTTCGGAATGCCTGCCTGCGGCCACGGTGTGGTCCTTCTTCAGCGCCGCCGCCAGCAGGGGCGCGCTGCCCTTCCTGGCTCGCCAGGCGGCGCTCTTGTCCACGCGCTTGCTTCGACCGCCCATGAGCGACCAGACCGCCTCGTTGTGGAACAGGGCGATGGTGACGCTGGCTTCCGCTGCCGTGCTGACGGTGTCGTCGGCGAAGATGGGGTCCGCCTTCTTCAGCAACCGCTCGGCCTTTGCCGGTCGCTGCGCCGTCACCTTGCCGCTGATCGCGCGCACCTCACCCGCCGGGGCTGGCCTGGCCTCCACTCCCGGCTCGGGCGCGGGCGGTCCGGAGGACTTGTCCTCTTTGCAGCCGAAGGCAAGGACCACCAGCAAAAGCGCAAGACCGACCGCGCTGACAGTTCGGGCGCGGCGGTGGATGACGGATGCGTGGGACATCATCTGGCTCTCCTGGTGGGCATGGACGCGCCACGTCGCATTTCGATCCGTGTCAAAGCCTATGGTGGCAGGAAGCTGCAGTAGCCCGCCTTGCCGTAGCACTTGCCCTTGACGCAATGGCCGCCCGGGCACTTGGCGCTGGTCTGGCAGTTTTGCCGCAGGCAGCCGCCGGCGTCGCACTTGAACAGGGCGGGGCAGTCCGATGCCGCGTTGCACGGCTTGGCGATGCAGTGGTGGTTGCCGCCGCAGATCTGCCACGGGCCGGCGCAATCGCCGTCGGCCGTGCAGCCGCTGTGGCAGAGCTTCTCGCCGCTGCAGGTGCAGTCACTCTTCTTGTAGAGGCAGATCTTGGGTTTGCCGCCCACCGCCGGGCAGTCGGCATCTGATTGGCAAGCATTGGGCGGCTTCTGACACATGCCGCAGCCGATGGACTCGCCTGGCAGGAAGCACATCTTGCCGCCGGTGCAGGGCTGCTCCATGGTGCAGCCGTTGGCGCCGACACCGCTGTCCTTGGGTCCGGCGTCCTTCGGCCCGCTGTCCACCTTTCCGCTGTCCTTGGGGCCGGTGTCGACCGCACCTGCATCCACGGGGCCGCTGTCGGTGGGGCCTGCGTCGATCACCACGCTGTCGGTAGGGCCGGCGTCGACCGGACCAGAATCGACGGCGCCGATATCCAGGGAGCCGGCGTCCTTGGGGCCACCCGCGTCCGTGGACACGACGTCCGACGGCGTGGCGGCGTCCACCGCCGCCACATCCTTCGAAGAACCGTCCACACCAGCCGAATCGGACACGACGCCCGAGTCGACCAGGCCGCCGTCTGATGTCACGGCGGTATCGGTCGGGGCGCTGTCGGCGGCCGCGTCACCGCCTCCGGCCGTGTCCGCTGCGTCGTTCGGCGTGCCGGGTGATGGCTGGCCCGACGTGCCGCAGGCAAAGAAGAGCGGCAGGAGCCACAAGAGAGGGGCCGTCCGTGTCATCTTGGGACTCCTTGACGCATGGACGACGCCAACTGTCGGCTTCAGGCGCCGCTGGAATCGGCGGCCGGCCTGCGCGGGCCGGTGGTTCGCCTGCCGCGTGGTGCCAGAACGATGGCCACGAAGCGGTTGCCGCCCTGGCCACGGGCCCTGTCGAGGGCCTCGTGCGCGGCCCGCAGCGTGTCGCCGGGGGCCATCGTGGCCTCCGGCTGTATCGTCGCCACGCCAGCGCTGACCGTCAGCGGTCGGCTGCCATCGCCCGGGATGTGAGTGATGCCCAGGTCCGACACGGCCCGCACCGATCTTTCGGCCAGGGCACGTGCGCTGGCGGCATCACCGCCGTCGATCGCGACCACGAAGCTGTCGCCATCCATGCGCGCCACGGCGTCACCATCACCGGCCTGCTCGGCCAGCACGGCGGCGACCTGGCGCAGGCAGGCATCGCCCCCCGCGTGTCCGCGCTCGGCGTTGTACGCGCCGAAGTTGTCGATATCGAACACCGCGATGGACATCTGGCGGCTGTCCCGGGCGGCCTCCAGCCAGTGAGACTCCATCCATTTGCTGAACCACGCCCGACCGCCCAGACCGGTCAAACCGTCCTGGCCAGCCCGCCGGCCCAGCTCGTCACGCGCGCTCTTGAGTTGTCTGCGCGCGTCTCGCAGTCCCTCCTCGGCGCGCCGTCGACCCTGGAACTCGTTGCGCAGGGTGACCATCTGCAGCAGGTGCGCATGCAGCACGCGGCCGACCAGCATGCCGAGCAGCAGCACGATGCCGAATGCCCAGTGCAGCGCAAAAGCGTAGGCTTCGTGTCGTGCCGCCACGCGCAGGACCCAGTGGGTGACCGCGCTGTCGATGCGTACCTCGACCGGCTCCTGGAGGGCCTCTTCGTGGGAGCGCGCGACGACCGTCACGTGCCCCTGCTCGGCAAATGTCTCGCTCAATTCGTAGGCATGACCGCGATCGGGCAGTCGGTTCAGGCGGGTCGCCTTGAGGAATGAGTCCAATTCGACGCGCGCCAACGCGAAGCCTCTGAATTCGACTCCGTCGCGCGCCCCGGGGTGACGTATGGGAGCGATGGCGATGAGCCCTGGGCGCCCCGCTGTGTCGTTGACGGGCCCGCTGATGATGGTGCGCCTGGCCGCGATGGCGCGTTTGGTCAGCCCGCCCAGTGTCTTGTGGGTCGGAAGTTCGGCGCCCAGCAGCGCCTTCTGAGCACCTGCGGGGTAGATGGCTCTAACGGTGCCACCCGGCGCCCACGCCAGCGCGCTGACGCCGCCGATGCCGCCGAAGATGGTGCTCGCTGCGTGATTGAAGCGCGCCGCATCGGCCGCCTCCGCACCGCCAATGGCCGCCGCCAGGGCGGTGGTCGAGGCGTTTGCGCGGCCCAGCTGATCCAACACCAGCTGACCGTGCGCCGCAGCGATCTCAGACTGTGCGTCCCGTTCACCGTCGCGGATCTGAGCCTCGACCAACCAGGCGACCGCTGCACCGAGCGCGACGAAGACCAGCAGCCCTGCCACCGCCAGGACAGCCGCACTCCGCTCAGTCAGCAATTGTCGCGTCATGAATCGTCCCGGCCGAGCCGCCGGGAGCCATCATAACGCGGCTTGACCGGCCGACAAGCGGACTGTGCTTTCGCTCTCGCGGACCTTCCGTTGCCGATGTCGCTCTCGGACCTCGAACGCAAATCCGTCGAGCACCTCGGGATCCAGCGGGTCGCCATTGAGCTGAACGGTCAGCGAGGCCAGGCCTTCGCGCTCGGCTACCTGGTAGAACTGCGCTTCGGCCACCTTGGACGGCATGCATTCCAGCGGACCAACGCTGACCACGCCATCGATCAATCCGTGCCGCCACTCATGGAGCGGCCCGCCCAGGGTCAGCACCGCCTCGCCGATCAATTCCTTGCGAATGTAGGGGTCGGCCGCATCCACGGACTCCCTGGCCGGAGTTCGCGCCGGCCAGCTCAGCCGCCGGGCCAGGATGCCATAGAGTCGGTTGAGCGTGCGCAGCTTGACCATGCGGGTCAGGTGGCTGTCCATGCCGCCGCCGATGCCCTCGAGCATGTTGGCGTACTCAGTGTACTCGATCCACTCGGTGAAGGGGGCGAATCGCACTCGAACGCCGCGCTCCTCGAGCTTGTCGAGCACGAAGTCGTTGGAGAAGGGGTCGCAGCGCACGTAGATCTCGCCGACCATCATCACCGTCGGCATGTCCTTGCGCTGGTGCACCGCCGCGAACGCGTTGCCCGCCCGCCGCATCAGCGCAGACAGGCCAAAGAGACGGCCATCGGCGACCTGCAGGAGGGCCGCGGGCAGGGAACGGCCACGCTTCGCCTCCGCCTCGATGATCGCCAGGGCCTCGGCAAAGTAGCGCTCATAGATGGCCTGCGCGGCGCCGGCCTCGGTCTCCACCGGGCGCACGTCGTAGAGCGCCGCCTGCAGCATGTCCAGGGTCGCAAAGCCGGCGAAGATCAGCGTCGCGAAGCCGCCCGGCAGGCCGGCGAAGTAGTTGTCGTCGTTGGGCGACCAGACCGACACCCGTTGCTCACCCAAACGCTCCAGCACGATCTTGTGCAGGATGTTGTAGACACCAAAACGGCACGGTCCATCCGCTGTGGGCATGAGGAAGCTGAACCGCTCATCGGGTCCCGCCTTGTCGATGCGCTGCAGCAGGCTGCCCAGCGTCACCGTCATGGGCACGCACTCCTTGCCTGAAGTGTGACGTCGACCGATGCGCACGCTCTCCCGATCGGGCTGCGGCAACACCTCTGCGCCCACACCGGCGCCGTTGAGAGCCGCCGCCAACGCGTGCGTGCCGACGCCCATGGGTGGGATCAGCACGGTTTCGCCCGCCTTCTGCACCGATGCCAGGCTGCCGCCGCGGCCGTGCTTGAGCAGATCGGTTGCAGCGCCGCGATCCAGGGTCGAGCCCTCGCCGTGGCTGTCCAGGTCCTCGCGCACGCAGTGCAGGAAGGCCTCGATGCGTGTCTTCGTACCCGCATCGCCGGAGTGGCCGTCGGTTTCGATGATGGCGAAGGGTTTGCCGGTCATCAGGTAGGAATACATGTGCAGGTTGAAGCTGTCCGGACCGCATGAGTAGTTGGAGCACCACATGCTGTAGACGCCTTCGCTGCGGCGAAGTTGCCAGGCGGCGCGCAGGTTGCGCTGGCCGTAGCCCCAGTACATCTCCTTGAACACCGGCACGTCGCGCGCCACCGGGTAGCAGTCCACCGGGATGGCCAGGGCACCCTGCTCGCGCAGCAGCGCGGGCACGTTGGAGTTCAGCACCTTGTTGTAGATGGTGTAGGGCCGGCCCAATACGACCACCGGCACCACGCCGCGCTCGCGGGCGAAGGCCAGCGCGCGACGACCGATCTGCAGGCATGCGCCGTCAAATGCCGTCTGTACTGCGGCGGCGACCCGATGGGCGTCACGCCAGCGCTCGTCGTCGAAACCGAAGTCGGCGGCCAGTCGCTGGCAACTGTCGAGGAAGCCCTCGGAGTGATAGTTGCCGATGCCCATGTTGATCATGGTCGAGACCACCTTGCACGAGGTCTCTTCTGGCAGGTTCCAGCGCACGATATCCGAGCTCGCCTGCACCATCGGGCAGACGCAGGAGTTGGGCTCCTTGTCCACTCGCGGCACGCTGCGCACCATGGGAAGGAAGAGATAGTCCGCCTCGGACTCCGCCATCTCCGGCACCAGGCCGTGGTATTGTTGCAGCGGCGCGCAGAAAGGCACGTTGGCCTCTTCGATGCCCCGCTTGAGCGCCTTGGCGCCGGCGCCCTGGAAGACCACCGGGTCCAGGCCCAACTCGCGGATGAAGGCCGCGAAGAATGGCGCGCTGCCCTTGAGGACAAACTCGTCGGTCAAGGCCACTGTGGGTCGCCCGCGCGGCTCGGTGGCATCGCCGATGAGCTCGGCCAGCAGCTCCTCGCGCTCTCGGAAGGGGGTGGGCGCCAGGTCCGGCAGCTTCACCTTGCCGGTGCCCTTGTCCCACATGGAGCAGCTTCCGCCCCAGGTGAAGCGCTGCTTGCGATCGGTCACCCGCGTCTTCAGCCGGTCGATGCGGCACTTGTTGCCGCTGCCGCCGCAGCCCTTCGAAGAGTTGCAGATGAAGCTGTCCTTGCAGGTGACCTCGGCCGACAGGAAGCGCTGCGGGTCGATGCCCTGTTCGCGTGCCCCAACCACGTGGCGGGCGGACAACAGGGCGATGCCCAGCGCGCCCACCGTGCCGGGATCGGGCGGGATGATCACCGCGCTGCCGGTCTGGCGGGCGACGGCGGCGGCCAGGGCGTCGCTCGAAAACGGCATCCCCTGACAGAAGACGAACTGGCCCACGGTGCGGCTGCCCTTCACCCGGTTGAGGTAGTTCTGAATGATGGAGTCGTAGATGCCGGCGATGATGGCCTTGTTCTCGATACCCGCCGCCACCGCCTCGTCGATGATCTCGGCCATGAAGACCGAGCAATGCTGACCCAGGGACACGCCTTCATCTGAAGCCACGGCCTCCTGGCCCAGCTGGATGACGCTGTCGATGCCCTCGAATTTGCGGCCCTGCTCCTCGATGAACGAGCCCGTGCCGGCGCTGCAGGCCTCGTTCATGGCCGCGTCCACCACCCGACCGCCGGCCAGGCGGATGTACTTCGCATCCTGGCCCCCGATCTCGAAGATGGTGTCGACACGGTCGTCGTAATGCAGTGCGCCCTCGGCGTGGGCCGCGATCTCGTTGAGTACGTAGACGTGTTCGACGCCATAACAGGTCGACAGCAGTGAGCCGACGATCTCCCGACCGCTGCCCGTGGCGCCAAACGCCACCACAGGCACCTGGCCCACCTCGCTGTCGACGAAGCGTTTCATCAGTCCCTGCGCCGCGGCCACGGGGTCACCGTTCGTGTTCAGGTAGCCCGACCAGGCCAGCTCGTTACGCCCGCGCACGATGGCCACGGCCTTGGAGCCGGTGGAGCCGATATCGAAGCCGACGATCAGGTCCTCTCCGGGTTGCACAGTGGTCACCGGCTGGACCGGCATGCGCTTGACCTGGTGCAGGTACTTGCCCAGCGCCGGCACCCGGTCCAGATCCGCCGCCTCGGGAGCGCCCACCAGGCCCGCCAACGACGGAGCGGAGAGGCGTTGCTCGCGCGCCACCATTGCGCCGCCCAGGGCCTCGACAAAGAGCCCATCTTCGGGGTCGGCGGCGATGGGCCGCATCTCGTTTCGTGCCAGGAAGGCGTCAAAATGGGCGCGGATGCGCGGCGCACGCGCGACGCCGCCGATCAGCAGCAGGTCGGCGGGTCCCACGCGCGGCTTGATCAGCACCTGCACATTCTCGCAGACGGCGTCGTACAGGCCGGCCAGGATGCGCGCCTTGCTTTCCCCCTTGTTGGCCAGGTGGGTCATGTCGGTCTTGAGGATCACCGGGCAGCGACCCGACAGGGGCGCCGGGTCGGGCACATCGGCGCAGAGCGCGCTGGCCTGCTCGATGTCCAGGTCGAAGCGCTCCACCAGCTGGCGCAGGAAGTTGCCAGTGCCCTGGGAGCAGCGCGAGTTCTCGCGCATCACCTCGATGCCGCTGTCGCGCATTTCGAGCACGGAGAAGCCGTGGCTGCCGATGGAGACCACAGTGGCTGGTCGATCGCCGTAGAGGTAACGGAAGCCCGTCGACTGGGCCTGCTTGCCCGGGACCCGCTGCAGCTCTACCAGCCGGCCGAGACGTCCAACGACCGCCGCGCCGGTCACGTCATCCCAGCGCCAGTCGGCCAGGACCTCCAGCAGGTGGGTCATGGGCTCTTTGTGGTGAGCCACGATGGCCCGACGCGTCCAGGCGAGGCGCCCTGCCAGTTCGGTCAGCTCCACCACCTTGATGGTCTCGGCGCCCACATCGATGCCGATGAAGCGGGGGCGTCCGTCTGCGCCAGCTCGATCGGGTTCGAATGCCCGCATGGGGCCCACGGGACCGGCACCCTGGGCGCGACTGCCGTTGCTTCCGTTGGCGCCGTTGCTTCCGTTGGCGCCGTTGCTTCCGTTGGCGCCGTTGCTTCCGTTGGTGCCGTTGCTGCGGCCGTTGCTTTTCTTGCTCATTTGATCCCCATCGCCCCGCGCCTGCTCTCCAGAAGCGCACTTAGACAAGACTGGCTGTCTGGTCTACTTGGTCGCGATGCTAGAGGGGTCAAACTCATTTGTCGACCCTTTTGTCGACAGTCGTGTTCAGCCTGCCAACCCCTTGGAGTTCACACGACTTGCGGCGGCCCGCAGGGGCACGGTACCTGGGACGCACCGATGATGCTGATCGCCACGTTGACCTTGGGCTGCGGCGAGCCGGAAGAGAAAAGGAATGCTCGCTGCCCGTAAGCGTTCACGGCGGCTGTAAGACCTGTGCCAAGGCCCTCGCTGAACAGTGCTGTGGCAGTTGAATCGGAGCACTGCGTCTCAAATTACTCCAACTTGCCCTGCCCACAGCACCGAGATCATTCGAGCGCTTCATTTAGCGCTTGAATCCTGGTGTACGCCCTGATAGCGGTAAAACGCACGCCCACCCCCGGCGCACCGCGGGTGTGCAGCCCACCCACCCCACGGAGCGTCGATCAGCCAACAGGATCGAACCGCATGAACAAGATTCATCTCGACTGGGATCAAGATGCGATCCGACTGTCCGAGGTACCGCTTTCGCGCCATCCGTTGCTGGAGAAGAAGGGCGTCTACGCCCTGGTCTCCGCGCGTTTGGACGAAGACGCCGATCTCTGGCGGGGATTCTCCCTCCTTCACGTCGCCGCAGCCCACACAGACAGCCTCCGCAACGCCATCATGAAGCCCCAGGCCGTATATGAAGCCGCCGCCGCGAAGGTGCCTGAGGGCAGCCAGATCATCGTCATGCTGGCTTCATTTGGCGAGAGCACGCTAAAGCGCAAGACGCGAGAGTTCATCGCCGACATGGAGGCCTGCCTTCGGTCGCGCAATACCATCGCATGCGTGCCCGATGGGGCTCCGCTGGACGTGAAGTCCGACATCAGCGTGGTCAATCACGGCAACTACACGCCCCTGAAGTGGCGTTCGCTCGCTCGCGCCAGCAAGTAAACGCTACTTGCAGACAAATCTCAGGTTGTCGAAGTAGGCCTTGGTCTTCTTGACCTTGTTGTTGCGGCGTAACTCGATGGCCGGCACCAACGCCTGCCCATTGGTCTCCGGATTCGCTGTGCCGCTCATCAATTGCCAGCCGGATGTGCTCTTGCAATGCACACCCATGGCCCAGCTCTCCGAGTCCACATCTTCGTTGGGATCCTGCTCCAAGAACGGCTCGTCGGGTCGCTGCAAGGAGACCGCCAGCGGATGCCCATCCTGGCCAGCGCCCGCGGCGCAGATGTCCGTGTCCATGAAGACGTTGGCATAGTAGCTGTAGCTGGCACCGAGCACCGGTATCAAGAAGCGCCCGCCCTTGACCTCGCGGGCGATCAGGGTCGCCGCCTTGCCGTCCTTGACGAACTCATTGTGCCAGCCATATGCGGCGTTATCCTTGCTCTTGACCTGCGTCTGGCTGAGCTGGAATCGAATGTTTGCCACGTCCTGCGACGTGGTGGCCCAGTCGGCAAAGCCGTTGGTGTCGAAACTCTCGGCAAAGCAGGTGTACGAACACTTTCCGGCGATGGCGATATCGTCGACGCGGAAGTTCGCCGACGCCGACTTGGTGGCCGATGAGAGGGCCTCGAAGCGCACGTCGATCGTCTTGCCGGCCCATGGACCCAACTTGATGGTGTGGACCTGCCAGGTCGGCTGACTGGCGCAGCGCTGGTCGACCACCTGGCCGGCGATCGACACCGTGAGCCGGTCGCCCTTACAGCTCTGGTCGCCCAGCGAGGTGGCCTGCAGGGCGTAGTGCAGGACATCGCCGCTGGCCGGCTGGATTTGTGGAACCGTGAACGCGACCTTCTGTGCCTTGCCGCCGGGCGGGCTGCCGGACCACTTGGCCACCAGGGACGCCTTGCCGGCGTGGCCGCTCTTTTTGTCGACGGTCCAGCTGGCCCAGGAGGGAGCGCTGGCCTCCATCTTCCAGGGTTGGGGGATGCGTGGCGGTTCCGGCTTGCCGTCGACGATGAAGCGACGGCGATCCTCGAAGCCCACACCCAGGCACGCCGGACCACAGCCACCCGCCAGGGCCAGCGAGTCGATGTCGATCAGACCTGTATCCTTGTCCGATGTGCCGGCCAGCACGCGGAACTCCAGGTCGATGGCGGCACCCGCCCAGGCGCTCAGGTCCAGGGAGATGCGCTCCCATCCGTCGACCAGGTCGATCTGCTTGCTGTTGTCACAGCGCTCCCAGACGACCTGGTTGTTGACCCGCACTTCCAGCGAGTCGAAGGTGCAGCTCTCGTTGCTGAAATTGGTCAACAGGCGGAACGAAAGTGTCGCTGGCGCTCCTTCCTTCAGATACAGGCGGCGGTAAAGCAGCCACGTCTGGGATCGGGGCTGACCCTTGGGATCGTCGCCCGGGCCCTTCCACTGGATGCGCAACGCGCGCTTGCTGTTGTTCCAGGTGTTCTTGTCGGTAGAGGTGAAGGCGACGTACTTGGGGTCGCTGGCGTGGGTCACCCAGCCAGGCGGCAAGATGATGCCTTCCTTGCTCATCACCGTGGCGTCCCAGTTTTCATCGATGCACTTGGTGCAGCCGACCATGGGCTTGTGGTCGCACTTGCCCAACATACAGGAGTCCAGCGTGCAGCCGTCGTCGTCATCGCAGGCCTTTGCCTTGCCCGGCATGCACTCTCCCTTGGCGCATTGATCACTCTCGGTGCACGGGTTGTTGTCGTCGCAGTGCACGGACTTGGTGCTGGTGCACGAGCCTTCGTCCAGCTTCACGTTCAAGGGGCTGCACTCATAGCCGAAGGGGCACTTGGGCGGCTTCTCGCTGGGCTTGCAGGCCTGCGCCGGCACCAGCAGGGGATAGCTCTCTTTGGCCGTGACCAGGCACTTGGACTTGGTCTCACCCTCGCTTTTGCAGATGGAAGATGCGCAGAGGCCTTGGAATTCCTTGCACGTGACCAGCGCGCCTTTGGCGCAGGAGCCGCCGACGCAGGCATCCCCCTTGGTGCAGCCGTTGTTGTCGGCATTGCACGTGTCGCCATCGGCTTTGGGTACCGCCAGGCAGAGGAACTTATCCGAGCCTTTGTTCTTGCAACCGCCCAGGATGCAGGCGCCCTTGGCTTTGTCCTTGCAGTTGGGGGCTGGCCCTGCGATGCACTTGCCCGCCTTGCACGCATCGCCCACCGTACAGCCATCGCCGTCGGCGTCGCACTTGCTGCCATCGGTCTTCGGCTTGCCCGTACAGGTGAACGAGTCGATGCCGGTGCTCTTGCAGGCGCCCGTGGCGCAGGAGCCGGCGAACGCCAGGCAATCGACCAGCTTGCCGGTCTGGCAGGCGCCATCCTTGTTGCACTTGTCGTCCACGGTGCAGCCGCTGCCGTCGGCGTCGCAGAGCGTGCCGGTCTTGGCCGGCACCGCCTTGCAGCTGCCAAATGCGTTGCCGAGCGAGATGCAGGTGCCCACCAGGCAGCCAGCGTTGCCGTCGAACTTCGAGCAGTCCATGAGCTTGCCGGGCGTGCACTCGCCGCTGGAACAGCGATCACCCACCGTGCAGCCGTCCTTGTCCGCTTCGCAGGGTTTGTTCTCGTTGACCGGCGTGCCGATGCATTCGAATGTGGCGCCCTTGGTCTGGCAGGCGCCGAGGCTGCAGGCGCTCACCTTGTTGGAGCAGTCGGGCAGGGCGCCAGGCACGCATTTGCCCTTCACGCAGCTGTCGTTGACCGTGCAGCCGTTGTTGTCCGCATCGCAGCCTTTGCCCTCGTTGAGCGACTTGGGCATACAGGCGCCGGTTCCGCCGTTGGCCTTGGGATCGCAGATGCCTTTGGCGCAGAACGAGTTCAGGTGACCACAATTCGGCTCGCCCAGTCCGGCGACGCATTGGCCGGCCTTGCAGAAGTCTCCGTGGGTACACTTCTGGCCGTCGTCGCAGGGGGCGAGATCCTTGGCCGGTTGGGTCTTGCAGGTGAACGAGGACTTGCCCGTCGAGTTGCAGGTCGCCACCTCGCAGGGTCCGCCGACCCCCTCGCAGTCGATCAATTTGCCGGCGATGCACTTGCCGTTGTCGCACTTATCGCTGGCGGTGCAGCCATCGGCGTCTGAGTCGCAGGTCACCGTGCCGGTCTTGGGGAGTTGAACACAGCTGTAGCCCACCTTGCTGCTCGGATCTTCGACGCAATCGGCCTTGTTGCAGTCGTCGATCAGGGCCGAGCAATCCGCCACCACGCCGGAGGTGCAGCTGCCGCCCTGGCAGGTATCGCCCACCGTGCAGCGCACGCCGTCATCGCACTTGCTGCCGTTGATCAGCTGCTTGACGCCGCATTTGCCGGTCAGGCTGTCGCAGACGTTCTTCTGGCAAGGCTTGTCACCGGTGGTGTCGCAGATCACGGGGTCGGGGAAGGGCTGGCACTTGCCGGCTTTGCCGCCCTTCTTGTCGGGCACACATTTCCAGGCGCCGTTGCACAGGTTGTTGTCGTCGAAGATGGCGCACTCGGCGTCCTGGCCGCCCGGACAGAGCGGGCAGGTGACCTTGCCACCGCTGCAGAAGCCGCCCTGGCAGACCGTGCCCTTGGTGCAGGGGTCGTCATCCTCGCAGCCGACCCCGTTGGCGAGGTCGGCCACCAGGCAGCCCTTCAGCTTGTGGCAGTTGTCCTGGGTGCATGGATTGCCGTCATCGCAGGTCTTCTTGCTGCCGACGCATTTGCCCTTGCCGTCGCAGAGGTCTGTGGTGCAGGCATCGCCATCGTCGCAGACGGTCGAGGTGCTGGCGTCCGGCAGGTAGATGCAGCCCTTTTCGGGATCGCAGCTGTCCGTCGTGCAGGTGTCGTCGTCGTTGCAGGTCTTGAGCTCGACCTGGCACTTGGCGCCCTTGCAGGTGCCGTCTTTGGTGCAGGCGGTGCCGTCGGTGCAGCCCTTCTTGCCGTTGAGCGCTTCGTGCAGGCAGCCCTTGCCGGTGCCCTTGGGCGCGGCGGGTGATTTGGGCGGGTCGCACTTGTCGAAGGTGCAGTCGTTGGCGTCGTTGCAGGGATTCGCCTTGATGACGCAGCCCTTGTCGGCCACACATTCATCCAGCGTGCACGGATTGCTGTCATCGCAGTTCAGCTTCACACCCTGGCAGCCGCCGCCGCTGCAGGTATCCTTGGTGGTGCAGGTGTCGCCATCGTTGCAATTGATGCCGTCGCTCTGGACGATGGCGCAGCCATTTTTGGCCGTGCAGGGGCCGACGACGACGGTGCATGGGTTGTTATCCTCGCAGACCAGCGGCACCGCTTTGCAGGCGCCGCTCCCATCGCACGCGTCCTTTTCGGTGCACTTGTCGCCGTCATCGCAGGGCTGCCCGGCCACCGGCACCACCGCACACTTGCCCTTGATGCACTTGTCGATGGTGCAGCTGTTGCCGTCGTCGCAGACCTGGCCCTTGCCAACGCATTTGCCCGCCTTGTCACAGAAGTCGCCGAATGAGCAGGCGTCGCCATCATCGCAGTCCTTGCCGGCCACCTGCACGTGCTTGCAGCCTCCCTTGCCATCGCAGGCGTCCACGGTGCAGCCCTCGCCATCGTCGCAATCGACAGGCGTGGACTCACACTTGCCCTGCTTGCAGGCGTCGCCATTGGTGCACGGGTTGCCATCATCACACTCGGCCTTCGGGGCCACCAGGGCCGCACAACCTCCCTTGCCGGCGATGCAGGTGTTGATGGTGCAGGGATTGCCGTCATCGCAGTTGAGCAACTTGCCGGCGCACTTGCCCTTGTTGCAGCTGTCCTTTTCGGTGCAGGGATTGCCATCACTGCACTTGCCGCCATCGGCGACCGGCGCGTTGCCGCATCCGAACGTCTTGTCGCAGACGTCGATGGTGCACGCGATGCCATCGCTGCAGTCGACCTTGCCGCTGGCGACGCATTTGCCGCCGGTGCAGGTCTCCAGCAGCGAGCAGGCGTCGCCATCATCACACTTGGCGCCGCCCGCGGCGGGTTTGCCGACGCACTTGCCGGTACCCGGTTCGCAGGTATTGATCTGGCACGGCTTGCCCGCCAGAGGGGTGCACTTCACCACTGACTTGGTGTCGGCCACGCACAGCCCGGCGGTGCACTTGACGATGCCATTGCACAGGTTGCCATCGTCGTACTTGATGCAATCCGCATCGCCTTTGCACTGACAATTGTTGGGCCCGGTGCAGGTGCCCGCTTTGCACGAGGTGACCTTGGTACAGGCGTTGCCGTCATCGCAGGCGGTGTTGTCCTTCTTGGGTGCGAAGATGCAGCCCGCCTTGGGATTGCAGCTGTCATTGGTGCACGGATTGTTGTCGTCGCATTTCAAAGGCGTGCCCTGGCAGCCGCCCTTCTTGTCGCAGATCTTGTCGACCAGACACTTGCTGGGCGTGGTGCATGGCGTGCCCGCCGGCTTGAACTTGGTCGAGCATTTCCCAGTGCTCGGATTGCACAACGCGGCGCTGCACTCGTCGCCGGTGGCGCCGCAATCGACCACCGTCTGCGGATCCACGGCGCAGACCTTGGGGCTGCCGCACGAACCACCGCCGGGCATGCAGCGGATCACGCCATTGCAGGGGTTGCCGTCGTCGAGCTTCAGGCAATCGATGTCGCTGTTGCAGGGGCTGCAGCTGCCCTGCCCCTTGCACTTGCCGGCGTCGCAGACATCGTTGGACGTACAGCCGCAGCCGTCATCGCAGGGGGAGCCGCCGGCCTTGGGGATGTAGGTGCATCCTGCCTTGGAGTCGCAGATGTCGGTGGTGCACGTGTTGTCGTCATTACACACCACGTCGCTGCCGGCGCACTTGCCGTCGACGCATTGCTCGCCGCCCGTGCAGGGATCGCCGTCATCGCATGGGCCGATGAAGGTCTTGTGCAGGCAGTCGCCGGTCTTGGCGTCGCAGCTGTCGTGGGTGCACGGGTTGGTGTCGGCGCAGGCCTTGTCGCCGCCATTGCACTTGCCGGCCTTGCAGACGTCCACGGTCGTGCAGGGATCGCCGTCGTCGCAGCCGCCCTCCTTGGGCACATGGAAGCAGCCCGACTGCGGCGCGCAGCCGTCGTTCGTGCAGCCGTTGTCGTCATCGCATTGCTTGCTGGCCTGGAATCCCTTGCCGACACACTTGCCGCCGACGCAGGTGTCGTTGGTGGTGCAGGCGTCGGAATCGTTGCAGGAGTCGCCGTCGGCCACCGGCGTGGGCTCACAGATGCCGGTGTTGGGATTGCAGGACCAGTTCTGGCAGGTGTTGCTGCCGCTGCACTTCAGGGTGCTGCCCTTGCAGGTGCCCAAGACGCAATTGTCGCCGATGGTGCAAGGTTTGCCGTCGCTGCAGGCGGTACCATCAGGCGCCGGGGCGACGGTGATCTGGGTGGTGATGGGGTCGCATAGAATCTGCTCACATGCAGACTTGGGTTGCGCCTTGGCGATGAGTTCGCCCTTGCACTTGCCCTTCTGACAGCTGTCGTTGTCGCTGCACTTGCTGCCGTCGTCGCAGGTGGTGCCATCGGTGATCGGCGGGAAGTTGCAGCCGTCGACCTTGTCGCACTTGTCGGTTGTACACGGGTTGCCGTCGTTGCACTTGAGCGGCTGGCCAGCCAGGCATTTGCCGGCGTCGTCGCAGGTGTCGTCTACGGTGCAGGCGTCGCCATCGGCGCAGTAGATGCCCGCTTTGGCCGAGGTGTAGGTGCAGCCGGTGGCCGCCGCGCACTTGTCGGCGGTGCAGTCGTTGTCGTCGTCGCAGAGGTCTGCCGCGGCGGGGTCGCCCAGGCACTCCTTGAACTGGCATCGATCGTCGGTGGTGCAGGCGTTGTCATCGTCGCACGGACCGTTGGCGTTCTTGGTGCCACAGGAGCCGTCCACGTCGCAGAACGCGGCCACACAGATCGGCTGGGTACCGCAGTCCAACTTGCCGGTACACTTGCCATCGGCCGTGCACGCGTCGTCGGTGGTGCACACCTTGTCGTCGTCGCATTTCAGCCCGACGGGCGCGGGCTCGATGGCGCATTGACCCTGCTTGCAACGCGCGGCCAGGCAACCGCCCACAGCGGCCACGCAGTCATCATCGGACTCGCAGACCCCGGCATCGACGGGCGTGCCGCCGACATCTGGCTGACCGCCAGCGTCCGATGTCACGTCGGCCGGGCCGGTGTCGCTGCCGGCGTCTGCCGCGGTCCCGCCCTTGCCCTTGGCGTCATCGCTGCAGCCGGCGCACGAGGTCGCGATTATCGCGCACACGAGCCCGGCGGCCAGAGTTCCCCACCCTCTGAACTCCCACCTCATCTGGCCTCCATGTTCACATGCCGCGTGACGAGCAGCGCCCGAATCGTGCGACTGCTCCGGACGATATCGCTTTCATCTTGCGCGATCCCCTCGCGCGGGCGCAAGCACACGCTCTCGGAGTGTGTCTCAATCCGCCAGCGACTTGGTGTGATAACCCATCGAAGTGGCGCCCAGCGCCTCATCTGTTTGCACGCTGGCCGTCCCCCCTTTCCGGTGACAGCTCTTGCAGGCCCAATCGATGGTGATCCAGGGCATGGCGGTCTTGCCGTCGGCGCTGAACTGCTTGGCCCCGTGCAATGGGTTGATGACGAAGAGATGGGTTCGGATATCGCCCGTCCACTTGCTGGCGTCGCCCGCGGCGGTGCGACTGATGCGGGGCATGTGACATTCCACACACTTGATGACCTTCATCTTCTCTGACTTCTGGTTGAGGTCGTAGTTGATGTGGCAGTTGGTGCACGCCAGGCGGATCCCTTTGAGCGGGTTGAGCTTGTCGTCGACGTTGCGGGCGCTCTTATGTGCATCGTGGCAGTCGATGCATCGCATCGCATGCTTCTTGCTCTGGAACAGCTCCTCGTACTGGCCATGATGGCGGATGAAGCCGCCCGACGCGTCAATGGACTCCACATCGCCACGCGAATGGCAGCGGCCGCACGCTTCGGCAGAGCGGTCGATGTCAGCTTTGACCAGCCAGGGCGCCGCGGAATGTACGCTGCCTGGACCGTGGCAGGCCTCGCATTGCACGCCCGTGGCGTTGAAACTGCCGGCCATGCCCTCGAGGCCATCCTGGTGCTTGCACGAACCGTCGCCCACCGGGCACGGGACCCAACCCGTTGTGTGGCAGCCGCCGCAGGTATAGGCCTTCTTTTCGCCAGCATGGTACGGGACCCACTCCGCCGGGCTGCCCACAACAGGATTGGCGAAGTTCCACTGGGTCTTGTCGCCCGCCGCCCCGGTCACGATGTAGCCCTTGTTGTCTACGAAGCGCACCTTCCAGCCATAGCCGCCGATGATGTAACTGATGTCCGTCCACGGCATACCCAATGGTGGGTCGGGGATGCCGCCGGTGAGGCCGTCGTAGGGCAGGGACTGCGGCTTCGTGCCGACGACCTTCGTGAGCTTGTAGGGGTGGCCAGAGAGCTTGAAGGTATCGCCATGGTCTCCATGGCAGGAGATGCACTTGGCGCTGCCTACATATTGCGGCACCACGGGGCCGGCGTCTTTGCCCGGGTCTCCCTTGTCTCCCTTGTCTCCCTTGTCCCCCTTGACCCCCTTGTCGCCGTCATCGCCCTTGTCGCCCTTGACCCCGTCATCGCCCTTGTCGCCGGCGACGCCCTTGTCACCAACGGCCCCGCCTTCCCCAGGAGCGCCGACCTCGCCGGCCGACCCTTCACAGGCACCCAAAGCCAGGCACGCGGACAAGAGCAGGGTGATCAGATGAGGGCACGACTTCATGGCGTCCTCGTGGCAAGCGCCGCGCTCCCGCCCAACGGGCTCAGGAGGCAACACACCCTGTGTAGAATGAGGGATTTCGGCCGATCGCGGTCCTGATCTGCGTCAAGCACGCCACGCACTCGCTCATCCGACGGTTCCCCAAGATGGCGCCCGCCGCCTCTTTCTTGTCCGGCTTGGGGGCGCCGGATACCATGACCCCCCACCAGCGCCGCAATCGCGGCGGCGGAGATGTCATGCCTGCGCGACCCCACGCTGCCCTCTTCGGTTCCAACGGCGGTCTGCTCGTCGCGACACTGCTCGTCGCACTGGCGTTCCCTGCGTGCAGCGCCGACGAAGAAGGCGGCGGCACCACCCCGGCCACCGATAGTGGCGGCGCCAGCGATGGCGGCGGACTGGCGGACGGCTTGCCGACTCCGGTCTCTCCCACCGAGGCCATCGATGTCTACGCCTGCCCTGGCGGACATCTCTGCGCCTGCGGCGCCGACGAAGACTGCAATTCCGGGCACTGCATCCCGGGATCCGAGGGCAGCATCTGCGGTGAACCCTGCGCGCCAGCGTGCGGGGCAGGCCAGATCTGCAAGTGGTTGCACAAGGGCGGCAAGGGCACGGCGATCTGCGTGGCGGTCAGTCAACTGGTTTGCAATCCCTGCAAGAGTTCTGCCGAATGCCGCACTTTCGGCCACGACGACGCGGTCTGCGTCGACTACGGCGCTGCCGGTCGATTCTGCGGCGCCGCCTGCACCGGTGATGTGGCCTGCGGCGAGGGCTTTGTCTGCACGATGGTGCCGGTGCTGGAGGGCGGTGAGTCCATGCAATGCGTGGCTGCGGCGGCAGCCGGCGCACCAGCGGGCAGCCTGGGCGCGTGCACCTGCAACCAGGCGGCCAAGGACCAGGCCCTGGCCACCGATTGTTACCAGAACGGGCCCGACAAGGGCGCCCGCTGCTGGGGCACCAGGGCGTGTGGCGCCGATGGGCTCAGCGCGTGTTCTGCGGTCAGCGCCAAGACCGAAGTTTGCGACGGCGTCGACAACGATTGCGATGGCGTGGTGGACGAGGTCACCTGCGGGGACGACAACCCCTGCACCGCGGACTCCTGCGCCGGCGCCGACGGCTGCAAGCACACCCCCATCGACAAAGCCTGCACCGACAACAAGGCCTGCACGGTCAACGACAGCTGCAAGGCGGGCACCTGCGTGCCCGGACCGGACGCGGTTTGCGATGATGGCAACGCGTGCACCAAGGACAGCTGCAGCGAGCCCGTCGGCTGCAACACCGTGCCCGACGCCGCTGGCGCCTGCGATGACGGTCAGGCCTGCACCCAGGGCGATGGCTGCCAGGGCGGCAAGTGCATCGCCGGCACGGCCAAACAATGCGATGACAGCAAGCCCTGCACCCTGGACGGCTGCGATCCCACCACGGGCGACTGCAAGAACACCTGGACCAAAGGCCTGCCATGCGACGATGGCAAGGCTTGCACCCACACCGACCTCTGTGGCGCCGACCAGGACTGCAAAGGCAGCGCGGTCAATTGTGATGACGGCAATGTGTGCACCGACGACGCCTGCGAGGGGGCCTCGGGCTGCACCCACAGCGCCAGCCAGTCCGGTGCCACCTGCGACGATGGCGATCCCTGCACGGGCACCGGCAACTGCAGCAGCGGCGTCTGCCAGGCCGGTCAGGCCAAGGTCTGCACCACCAACAAGACCTGCTGGACGGCCGCCTGCAACCCGGCCACCGGCCAGTGCGTCGAGGCGCCTTCGCCCAGCGGCGCCGCCTGCGATGATGGCGATGGCTGCACCGGCGGCGACGTCTGCACCGCTTCCAAGTGCACCGGCACGCAGAAGAATTGCGACGACGGCAAGCCCTGCACCACCGACTCCTGCGACAAGCAGTCAGGCTGCAAGAACGTCACCAAGGCCGACCTGGCCGTCTGTGACGATGGCGACAAGTGCACCGACAACGACCTGTGCGTCGCTGGCGTCTGCAAAGCCGGGCCCAAGACCGAATGCGACGACAAGGATCCTTGCACCACCGACAGCTGCGACAAAGCCAAGGGTTGCGTGACCGCACCCGCCAACGACGGCATCGGCTGCGATGATGGCGACGCCAACACGGGGCCCGACACCTGCTCCGCGGGCAAGTGCAAGCCCGGACCCAAACTCAGCACCTGCAAGGCCGACGTCGATTGCGACGACAAGGACGCCTGCACCGACAACAAGTGCGACACGGGCACCGGCAAGTGCAGCAATCCCACCAAGACCGACGCCAAGTGCGACGACGGCGACGCCTGCACCGCGGGTGATAAGTGCGGCGACAAGGACGGCAAGGCCGCCTGCCTGCCGGGCGCGGCGACCAAGTGCGATGACGGCAACGGCTGCACCACCGACAGTTGCGATAGCAAGACCGGCTGCAGCAACAAGGCCGTCACCGACGGCGTCAGCTGCGACGATGGCGCCAAGTGCACGCCCAGCGACACCTGCACCGCCGGCAAGTGCGTCGCCGGCAAACCGGTCGTCTGCTCGGAGTACAAGGCCTGCCAGATCAACGCCTGCGACAAGGCGACCGGCAAGTGCGCCTTCACGCCCCAGAAGTCGGGTGACGATTGCGACGACCAGGACATCTGCACGGTCGGCACCCAGTGCAAGGACAACGCCGGCAAGCTCGAGTGTGTCGGCGGCACCAAGGATGATTGCGACGACAAGAACGTCTGCACCAAGGACAGCGCCACCTGTGACCCGCAAAAAGGCTGCACCCATGACCCGCAATCGGGCGGTTGCGATGACGGCAAAAAGTGCACCCAGGGCGACGCCTGCAAGGATGGCAAGTGCAGCGGACAGGCGAAGAATTGCGACGACAAGAATACCTGCACCGCCGACAGCTGTGACGAAGCCAAGGGCGGCTGCCAGTACAACAACGCCGAAGAGGGCGCCAAGTGCGACGATGGCGATGCCTGCACCACCACGGACGTCTGCAAGAGCGGCAAATGCGGCGGTACCCTGCCCACGGCCACCGTATCGCGACTGGCGGGGTCCACTCAGGGCGACGTCGATGGCAGCGGCAAGGCAGCCGCGTTCACCCTGCCACAGGGGCTGGCCATCGATGGCGCGGGTGACGTCTGGGTCGCCGATGCTGGCAAGCACAAGATCCGCAAGGTCACCGCCAAGGGCGTGGTAACCACCGTGGCCGGTCTCGGACTGGCCGATCACAAAGACGGTATCGCGCTCCTGGCGCGCTTCCGCGGTCCGACGGACATCACCTTCGACGGCGCCGGCCTGGCATATGTGGCCGACCGCGCCAATCACCGCATCCGCAAGATCGCTGCGGATGGCACCGTATCGACCCTGGCCGGCACTGCTGAAAAACCCGCGGCCGGCAAGGATCCGGTCGGTGGTCATGCCAACGGCAAGGGCGTGGCGGCGAAGTTCAACTACCCGACCGGCATCGTCTGGTCCAAGGGCTACAACGTGCTCTTCATCGCAGACCAGGACAACCACCGGATCCGCAAGGTCGAGATTGACGGCACCGTGGCCAACTGGGCAGGCAACGGCTCTGCCGGCGCCAAGGACGGCTCCGGCGCAGCTGCCCAGTTCAACAAACCCAGCGGTCTGGCCATCGACGCCGCCGGCAACAACCTCTACGTGAGCGACCTGGGTGGCCACCGCATCCGCAAGGTGGATTTCCAGGGCGTCGTGACCACCGTGGCCGGCTCCGGCAACGCCGGCCTGTCCGACGCCAAAGGCGTATTGGCCCAGTTCAGCAGCCCCTGGGGCATGAGCCTGGACGTGGCCGGCAACCTGCTGGTCGCCGACAGCGGCAACAACCGTATCCGCAGCATCAAGCTCGCCGACGGCACCGTGACCACCTACGCAGGCAAGGGCCAGGGCAAGACGGATGGCCCCGCCCTGCAGGCGCTCTTCGGCACGCCCACCGCCATCGTCGCCGACGGCAACGGCAACGGCTATGTGGCCGACAGTGCCAACTTCTGGATCCGGCTCATCGCCGACCCGTCCAAGGCCTGCGTGGCCAAGACGAAGGGCGACTGAGGCCGTCGTCGCTCAGGTACCCTCGTACATGCGCTCGACGGCGCCGGAGTAGCGGTCGGCCACCACGTTGCGTTTGACCTTCAGCGTAGGCGTCAACTCGCCGGCTTCGACCGAGAGGGGTTCCACCAGGACCGTGAAGCGCCGGATATGCTCCACGCGGGCGAAACGGCCGTTCACCTGCTCGACCATCGCGCCGATCTCGCTGCGCACGTTGGCGGCCGCGCCCAGGTCGGCCAGCGGCACGCCCAGCTCATGTGACTTGCTCTGCGCCACATCCGGATCCAGCCAGATGAGCGCGCTGAGGAACTTGCGCCGATCGCCGATCACCACCGCCTCGGCGATCATCGGACGCTGTTTGAGGGCGTTCTCGATGTTCTTCGGCGCGATGTTCTTGCCGCCGGCGGTGATGATGATCTCCTTCTTGCGGCCGGTGATATGCAGGAATCCCTGCTCATCGATGCGTCCCAGGTCTCCCGAGTGCAGCCAGCCGTCGATCAGGGTCTCTTCTGTGGCTTTGGGCTCACGGAAGTAGCCCAGGAAGACGTTGGGACCGCGGACCAGGATCTCGCCGTCGTCGGCGATGCGCACATCGACGCCGGGAACTGGCGGCCCGACCGTGCCGTAGCGCGTGGCGCCGGGGCGATTGAAGCTGGTCGGCCCCGTGTCCTCGCTCTGCCCGTAGACCTCCAGGATCACGATGTCCAGGCCGCTGAAGAACTGGAGGATCTCCGCCGCGATGGGCGCCGCCCCGCTGACGGCATAGCGCAGGCGCCCCAACCCCAGCGCCTCCTTGACGCGGCTGTAGACCAGCTTATCCGCCAGCCGATACTGCAATTGCAGCATCCCGGGCACGGGCTCGTCGGCATTGAGCAGGGCGTTGTAGCGTCGCCCCACCCTGCTGGCCCAGGCAAAGAGCCCCTTCTTGGCCGGTGAAGCGCCGTCCAGCTTGCCCTGGATGCCGGCGTGGAACTTCTCCCAGATGCGCGGCACGGCGAACAACATGGTGGGTTCGACTTCGGCCAGGTTCTCCTTCACCGCTTCCAGCGATTCGGCGTAGTAGACCATGTAGCCGTAGGTGACCGAGCCATGCAGCGTGAAGATCTGCTCGGCGATGTGCGACAGCGGCAGGTAGGACAAGGTGCAGTCGTACTCATCGAGCCGCACCAGGTCGCCGGCGAGGCTGGCGGTCCAGGTCAGGTTGTGGTGGCTGAGCATCACGCCTTTGGGCGGCCCCGTGGTGCCGGAGGTATAGATCAGCGCGGCCAGGTCATCGGGCTCGATGGCTGCGATTCGCTCGTGCACCCGGGCCACATCGATGGTCTCTGCGAGGGCCTCGAAATCCGACCAGGACAGCACCCGCTGATCATCCACCGATGGCGCGTCGGCCATCATGACCACCCGCTCCAGCTGCGGCAGGTCGGCGGCGCAGGAGGCCACCTTCTGCCACTGGTCCACATCTTCCACCAAGACCACACGGGCACCGGCGTGGCCGATGATGTAGCCCACCTCTTCGGCGGAGCTGGTCGTGTAGATGCCGGCCGCGGCGCCGCCGATGGCCATGGACGCCAGGTCGAAGATGGCCCACTCAGGGCGGTTGAATCCGAGAATGCAGACCGTGTCGCCGGCCTCCATGCCGAGCGCCAGCAATGCGCGCGCCGCGGTGCAGACCTGGTCGGAGTAGGCGCCGTACGTGACGGGACACCATCGCCCGTCGCGTTTGTAGAAATAGGCAGGGTGATGGGGGCGGCGGCCAGCCTGCGCCAGCAGGCGGCCAACGATCGTATCGGCGGGCATGTCCCCTCCGCGCAACTTCGAGTCCGGCTCGGTTCAGGCGCCGCTTTCGGCGACGCCTACCATGCGCTCGGCGTTGACGAGAATCTCCGGGCATTGGCGCAACACCGCCTGGCGTCCGCCTGACTCACGCATCCGCAGTGTCGCCCCAGTCAGGCTGACGAATCCACGCTGGCGCGTGAAGTAGTCGGATACGCGCAGGTTCTGGGGCACCATGGCGATGCCTGTGATCACCGATGAGCCCACCAGGACCACCACCTCCTGCGGCGAGGCGCGCACAAACGTGCCTGAAATCTCGCGCATTTCTTCGCCGTGCTCGAGGAGGATCAGCTGCACCGATTGGCACCTGAGAGCGAAGTGGGGCAGGTTGAAGTCCTGACCGGGCAACCACACGTCCGCCATGGACAGCATCGTCGGCGCTTGTGCCAGCGTGTCTGCCAGGCTGCGCTTGGGCGGGGCCGACATGGCGCCGGTCAGCCACCCCGCGTCGGTCAAGACGCGCACGGTCACGTTTCGTTGCTGGGGTCGATAGCCGTTGCTCACACCGCCGCTCCCTCGCCCGGAATCATCCCGAGCGCTTGCAGCCTCACACGTAGTGCGTCTGTGTTGTCGAATCGAATCGCCGTCATGCCCAACGTCGCCGCGGCCTTGCAATTCTCGCCGCGGTCGTCGACGAAGACGCAATCTGCTGGCGCCACGCCCAGCTCCCTGGCGGCGTGAAGGTACGCTTCCGGCTCCGGTTTACGCAGCCCGGTGCGACAGGACACGAATGTCCAGGGCAGACGTTCGCCAAGTGCGAGCGTTTCGTCGATCAGCCGGTACCAGGACGGATAGTTGGACAGGGCGTGCATTCGAACGCCGGCCGCGAGGGCGTCGTCCAACAACTCGCTCATGCCGTCGACGTATCGGTACCCCTGGCGCATCCACTGGCGCAGGCCGGGTCCGTCTACCCGCCGACCGTCACGGAACATGCGCCGCAGAAAGGTCGCCTCGTCGATCTCGTCGCGCTCGAATGCCACCCAGGCCCCGGGCGTGACCGCCTCCAGCAGCTCGTCGAAGGTCAGCTCAAACAGGCGCTCAGCGCCGCGGAAGAAAGGATCCACGACCACCGTATCCATCACGTCAAGGAGCAGTACGCTACCCATTGTCGACATCCGCCTCTGCAATCGCAGGGGTTGTCGCCGTTCTTACCTAAAAGTGCAAGGTCTGCCAGCGACCGCGATCGGCGGGGCCACGACATGCTTGCAGGCGGCGACGTGAGGGCTCGAAAAGCACCACGGAATTTGTGGCCGTGCCCTGATCATCCTCAGGGTATCGATTGATGCTGTCGACCCCATCCTGGCGGTCGTGGAACAGGGCCTGCAGTTGGTCCACCGTACGCCGTCGGGACTGCAGCCAGCTCTCGATCCGGCTCAGCCGGGCGCGGCTGCTATCGCTGGCCGGCTCACCTTCCAGCGCGCTGTGCTTGGGCACCAGGCAGTGGTTGGTACGGCCGATGGCGCCCTCTTCGGAGGTCCGGCGAACGAAGGAGGCAGGGGTGGCCTCCCATTCGACGAAGCGTTTGGCGTCCGCGATCCAATATACGTGTGCGCCCGCGCGCGGCGCCGTCTCGATCACCGCGGCCGCCGCTTCGAACGTGGACTGGTTCAGCGCCCGGTGGAGCACGTTCAGGTAGCCGACCCCCACCCCTGCGCCGCGGGTCTTGACGTTGGTCGTGCCGACACACAACCCCAGCTCGTTCATGCCGATCAGCGAGGGCGCACCCGTCACCGTGACGCTCCAGGTTCGTGGCCCCTGCTCCGGCTGGCGTTGGATGGCGACCACGTAGTCCAGGTCCTCCGGATTGAGGTCCCAGGTCTGCCCGATCAGGACCTCGCCATCGTCGGTCCACTCGCCCGGCAGCAGCACCGCGCTGCAGCCCTCCGGATCGGCCGGGTGCTTGCCCGGATCGCCCAACAGGACCACGTCTCGGATGTCTGTCATGTTTCCGGCGGTAAACAGGGTCGCCGAATCCACGCCCGCTGCCCGCGCCATGGCGTCGTGCTCGGCAGCCGCCGCTGGATCCCACGATTGGAAGACGCGGTAGCAGGCTCGACCCGTCGCCAGCAGGTCATCGACGTCCCCGCCACCGATGTCCGCCATGTAGGTCGCCGCGGCGGCCAGGCGCATGGGAATGAAGCGCTGAATCTCGGCGGTGAGCGCCTCGCCCTGGGCGCGGCCCATAGCTTCCGGCGTGCCGCTGACCACAACGATGGGCAGGTCGAACATGAACGGCTCCAAGGCACACCCGGCAGACAGGGACACCGGGACGCGTCATACTGCCAGCGCGGCGCCCATCCGCACAGGGGGCCGCTGCGACGGCGACCGACGGCCGGCCAGGGAGAGCGCAGCGTGAGCGAGCCATCGGTGATCGGCTATGTCGATGCCCACACCCACCTGGTCCACCCGCGATTCGCCGGCGACGAGGACGACGTCGCTGTGCGAGCCCGAGACGCTGGGGTGGAATACGCCATCGTCAACGGTCTCGAGCCGAAGTCGAATCGAGGCGTGCTGGCCCTCTGCGAGCGTCACGAACATCTGCTGCCCGCCGTCGGCTTGTACCCGGTCGACGCCATCTGCAATCACATCGACCCGGACACCTGGACACATGACTGGCCGCCACCAGAGCGCTTCGACGTGGACGCCGAACTCCGCTTCATCGACAGCGTCGCCGACGATGTGGTCGCCATCGGAGAGTGCGGCCTTGACCAGCACTGGGTGCGCGATCAGGCGGCAGAGCAGGAGCGCGTCTTGCGGGCGTTGATCGAGATCGCCAAGGCGCATGACAAGCCGCTGATCCTGCACAGCCGGCGGGCCGAGGCGCGCACCTTCGAGATCCTGCAGGAGATGGGCGTAGAGCGGGCCGACTTTCACTGCTACGGCGGCAAGCTCAAGCTGGCCCGCCGCATCGCCGCGGCCGGTTACCTGCTCTCGATTCCGGTGATCGTCGAGCGGGCGGAGTCTTTTCAGCGCATCGTGCAGGAGCTGCCCTTGCAGAGCCTGCTCACAGAGACCGACGCCCCCTACCTGGGGCCCGTGCCCGGCGAGCGCAATGAGCCCGCCAACATCCCCCGCGCGGTCGCCGCCATGGCGCAGCTCAAGGAGATCGATGAGCCCGAGATGAAGGCGATAATCCGCGACAACTTCAAGCGGCTGTTCAGGATCTAGGCATGGGCAACCTCGAGGCGTGGCGGCGCTCCGCCCTGATCATCGAGGCGCAGGCGCCCGTGGCCCGCCTGTCTGTGGTCGACCCCAGCACTGGACTGCTCGACCGCGGCTTCGCTTTCATCGGCGTCGATGAAGGCGCCCTGTCGTCGTCCGTAGACGCCCTGTTGGAGCGGGCTGCTGCGCCGCCGGCTCGAAGTCTGGTCGTGCACGACGGCGCGCTGTCCGGGGCCATGGGGGCGGCGCTCGACGCGCTGCAGGGTCGACTCGACGGCCCGAGCGGCGGCATCCCGCAACGTCTCGACGCCCGGCTCTGCGCCGTCTGGGGTGAAGCCAGTCACGGTTCGGGGGCCGATGGCGGGGACCAGCTGCATGTCGGTCTGGGCAGCGCCATCTCGGGCATCGTTTTGAACGGCAGCCCGTACCTGGGAGCGGATGGGCACGGCGGCAGAACCGGCTGCTGGCAGGTCGACCCCAGGGGACCGCCCTGCGAGTGCGGCGGGCGTGGCTGCCTGGCGGCTTATACCAGCCTCGCCGGATTGCGCCGCGCCGGCATGGCGTTGGGTCTGGCAGGTGCGCGGCCGGCTCGCCCCGGCCATGACCCCGGGATGCTGGCCGACCTGGTCGAACGCGCCTCCGGCGGCTGCCCGTTGGCAGGACGCGTGCTGGCCCGCGCCGGTCGCGCGCTTGGCATCGCGGTGGGCGGCTTGTTGAATACCTTGGATGTGGTCGACGTGATCGTGCACTGCCCGGTGGCGGCGGTCTGGCCCCTTGTGCGGCCGGCTGCCATGAGCGCTCTGCAGCGGCATAGCTTCGCCGCGGTGCGGGCCGATGTGCGCTGGCGATTGGCTGAGTTGGGGTCGGAGGCGGTGCCGCTGGGTGCTGTTGGTTGGCCGGTCAGGGTGTGAAGCGGGGCGTGGGTGATGGGTTCGGGTGCGCGTTCGGGTGCGGGCGCGGGTGCGGCAGGCTAGGAGAGCGCGGCGCGGGCGTTGCGTTCGACCCCGGCAGCGTAGCCACCGCCGAAGAGCACCACGTGCACGAGCAGCGGCCAGAGCTGGTAGAGGGCCTGGCGGGCCTCGAAACCGGGCCGGCGTGGCAGGATGTTGTGGTAGGCGCCCCAGACGTCGCTGTCGAAGCCTCCGAACAGGGCCATCATGGCCAGGTCCACATCGGGATCACCGGCGTATACAGCCGGATCGATCAGCAGGGGGCCATGCTCGGCCCAGAGCACGTTGCCGCCCCATAGATCGCCGTGCAGTGGCGCCATGGCTGGCACTTCTGCCAGTAGCGAAGGGCATCGATCGCAGACTTCGTCGAGGAGCCGCCGACAGCCATCGCTCAACTGCCTTCCGGCCATGCGGGTCATGGGCACAAGCCGGCGCTCGACCCAGAATTCCGCCCAGCGCTCTGCCACCGAGATCCCCGACGCGCCGGCAGCAGGCTCGTTGGATTGGGGCAATGGGCCGATGAAGCAGGGCCGGGTCCAACCGGGTTCTGACACCCGCTGGCTGTGCAGGCGGGCCAGCGCAGTGCCGAGCGTGGCTCCCTGACCGCGACCTGTGGGATCGTGCCAGCGCAAGGCCAGCCAGCCCCGCCTGTCGCCGTCGCGATCGGCCCAGCCCAACACCTCGGGGGTGGGCGCCCCATGGCCGGCCAGCCACGAGAGTCCGGCCGCTTCGGCGGCGAAGAGGCCCGGCGCGGTATCCGCGCTGCTCTTGACGAAGAGGGTGTCGCCGCCGGTCAACTGGACCTGCCAGGCCTGGTGGATGTCGCCACCGCGAACCGACCGACTGCCGCGCACGCGCGCGCCGAGACGCGTCTGCAGCTGCTCGCTGACAGAGGAGGGCAGCCGACTCATGACCGCGACGAAATGGCTACTGGCACTTGCTCTGTGCGCAGAGCGAGACCGCCGTCTGGGCGAGCTGTGCCTTCTGGGCGCCGGCCTGGCCGTACTTGGCGACGATGGCCGTACTGCAGTCCGTAGCGCACTGCTGCCTGGTGGCGGGATTCGTACACTTGGCGCTGGCGCAGCCGAAGAATGCGGCGCACGCGGGCTCGTTGGCGCACTCCAGGACCTCCTTGTCGCAGAGATCCATGGCGCAGGCGTTCTGGCAGTTGACGTTGGCGCCGCAGGGCAGGCTGTAGTTGGACTTGATGCACTGGGACTGCAGGCAGAGCGACTGGGCGACGAACTCGGTCGTGGCGTCATCACCGTAGTTGAAGTAGCAGGTCTGGGTGCAGGTCCACGTGGCCTCGGTGGGCAGGTCGACGGGCTGATTCTGGGCGCACTTGCTCAGGCAGCCGGCGAGTTTGCCGCAGTTGATGTCCGTCTGGCAGGCGTCGATCTGGCCTTTGCACTTCTTCAGGCCGCAGTTCTGCACGCACATATTGTCGACCTGCGGGTTGCCGGTCGAGACGCATTTGTCGCTGGGCGGCGGTCCCGTGTCGACGGGGCCGGTGTCGACGGGGCCGGTATCGACGGGGCCGGTGTCGACGGGGCCCGTGTCGGCGACGGCGGCCGTGTCATTGCCCGTGGTCGTGTCAGCGTTCGTCGTGGTGTCCGCTGCGCCGGTGGTGTCGTTGTTGCTGGGTGCCGGGGTCCCGGAACCGGTCGTGGAGCCACAAGCTCCGGCCATCATCGCCACCATCGCCACGGCAGCTGCGAACGTCATACGCTTCATGAACACACTCCCTGGCCGCAACTCCGGCGGCAAAGCGCGCGAACGCTACACGAAGTCATCCCGCTGACGCAAGGGTCCTGTGGGTCCTGAGTTTTTGCATGGATGCCAATGGCAACGGCGGACCTTGGATTCACCGCTTCTTGCCGCTGCCGCCCTCGGCGGCGCGCAGGCGGGCGGCCCACGCCTGGGCAGAGGCCGGCATCTCCAAAGTGCCCGTATCCGGCCTGCGCCAGGGTCGGGGGGGCCAGGCGCTCAGTTCCGTTTCCAACTCGGAGGCGAAGAGGCCCAGGGCGCTGCCGCTGCAGGTCATTCGAATGCCCCACACGCCGGTGCCCGGCCGCGTCAGCCAGTCGTCGTCCCAGAAGGCCTTGAAGTCTGCCGGCAGGGCGCCACCGGCCTGCGTCGCCATGGCCACAACGCGGAAGGCGTCGCCACGATCGGAGGCCCGGCGGATATGCAGATGCAGCCCCGAGTCGAGCAGGCGCGAATGCCAGTTGGAGCGGCTGCCCGCGGCGAGGCGATCGCAGATGCCGGCCACGTCGGCCAGCTCCCAGACCACGGCTCGTGTCATCACCACGCGGCTCCTGCCGCCCCTTGCAGCCAGCGACAGGCGGGTATTCAGCCAGTTCAAATCGTAGGGATTGTCGGCGTCCTCGAACTGCCATTGTCGCGGTGAGACGGACAGCCGCGTCTGCAGGTCCGTGGCGGTCAAGCTGGCCATTGTCTCACCTCTGTTGCCTGGCTTCGCGCCAGTCCACGCGCACCAGGTGCTCGCGGCCGATGGCGGCCAATTGGGCTTCTACCGCGGCTTCGATGCGGGCCTTGTCGGGCCCCTCGAAGGTCAGTCGAAGGCGGTGGTCGGGTGAGTCGAATTCGGGGTAGCTGCCGATGGTCAATTCGGGGAAGGCGCTGACCACCGCGTCGATCTCGCCAACGGTGAGCCACTCGTCGACGCTCATGTAGACGGTCGCCAGCCACGGGCGATCGCTGGCATGTCGGGCGCAGATCCAACTCGCCGCGCGGGCGACCATGGAGGGCACGCCGGGCAGCACCCAGATGTGATCCAGGCGGGCGATGAATGCCGGGCCCTCTTCGATCAACGTGGCCCGCTCGGGCACCATGGCCATGCGCTTCTGTTCCTCGGTGAGCGGCCCGCGGTTGTAGTGCTCCATGCGCGCGACCAGATCCTGCCGCAGCACTACGGGCTCGCCCATGGCGGCGCCGACGGCCCGCCAGGTGCAGTCGTCATGGGTCGGCCCGACCCCGCCGGTGGTCACGACGATGTCGAAGCGCGCGGCGAAGTCGGCCACCACAGCGGCGATGCGCCCCATGTCGTCCGGCAACATCGCCAGCTCGCCCAGCACGATGCCGTGCTCGGACATGGCGGCGATGATCGTCGGGCTGTTGCGATCGACGACCTTGCCGCTGAGCACCTCGTCACCGATGACGATGACGCCGGCTCGCGTGCGCCCGCCGGCCACCGCCGGCAACCCCGCGGTTGTCCCGTTGGCGTCTTTACTCGCCGCTGGCATGGCCTGGCTCAATCGATCTCCAAGCCGCCGCCGCCAAAGCCGCCGAACTCGTCTGCGCCGCCACCGAATGCGGACGGGCTGCGCGCACCGCCGGGTTGATGGAAGCCGCTGCCTGCGTCCTTGTCGGCGATATCGCGGTCGTCGATGACCAGCTCGCGCACCGCGGTGAAGCGGTTGGTGGCGAGCACGTCATCGGGACGGCGGGCAAAAGCCAGCAACCAGCCGCCCGAAGGCTGGCGGGCGCCCAAAGGCACGCGGCCCATGTCGCGCATCCACGCCCAGTCATGCTTCAGCGCCCACTCGCGGGCTTCTTTGTAGTCCTTCCACACCTTGCCCGAGCGATAGCCGCAGTGGGGGCAGTAGTCGATGGGGTCGGACTCCAGGATGAAGGTGTTGTTCATGCAGTCGTAGCAGGTCGCGTCCTGCACCTTGACCGCTTTGCCGTCCACATCGACGTACTCGCCGGCGCCTTCGTAATAGAGGGCGACCGTCTTCTGCTTGCCAATGGCCAACGTTTCGATGCCGCGCAGGATCCCCATGGTGTCCTCCGATGGCGCACCGCGCCACGGATCTGTTGTAGGCGATCCCGACACAGGTTGCCAATGGGGCGCCCGGTCGGGACACTGATCTCATGACGGGAACGGCGCGGAGGCGAACATGAGCAAACGCAAGATGGACCGGGCCAAAGCGCCGGATCCCAGGCGTCGCGCCGGCCCATCGTGGGTGGACGAGCGGGCCAGTGAACGCGGCAACCTCCGGGTGATGCAAGGCTTCTCCAAATTGCGTACCGACACCGCCTACGAGGAGTCAGAAGACTGCGCCGGATGCGCCCGCGAGCGCGCCGAACAAGAAGATGGCAGCGCCTTGTGCGAAGCCCACCTGGCTCAGGCCATGGGCATGGAGAGCGAGTGGCCGTGACTCAGCCCACAGACTTGGACGAAGGCGGCATCTCGCCCTCGACCCGCAGGATGCCCTGCCGCCACGCCTCGGGCAGCGGCGCTTTCTTGCCGGTGGCGTAGTCCACCGACACCACGATGCCATCCCCGGTCGCCGCCAGCCGGCCGAGACGCTCGCTGGCGACGGCGTACTCCATGGTGAAGCGATCGCGGTCGACGGTCGACACGCGAATGCCCACCCGCACATCATCGGGGAAGGTCACCGGCGCCCGAAAGCGACAGGTCGCGGTAGCCAGGATCGGCCCCACGCCCTGGGGCATCCCCGCTTCGATCACCACCTGCGTGGCCAGGAAGTAGGCAATACGCGCGGTCTCGAACCAGCGCAGATAGACCACGTTGTTCACGTGCTGGTACGCGTCCATATCGCCCCACGCCACGGCGATGGGCACGATGATGGCGTAGTCGGCGAGCAGATCGGGCTGGGACATCTTCACCTCGGGCATCTACGCCTCGGGCATCTACGCCTCGGGCGTCGCGACGAAGGCGGCACGCTAGGGCTTGGGCGGATCCTTGGTCAAGATGTAGTCGACCCCGCTGGCGCCGTGGCAACCCGTGCAGCCGGCGGCGCCGAGGCCGTCCGCGAAGATCTTCGAGCTGCCGTCCAGGGTGAGGGACTCGAACCAGTACCAGCCATCGCCCGAAGCGCTGTCGGCCTGCACCTTCAGCGCCACCGCCCAGCCTTCGAGCTTGTTATTGCTGTCGAAGATCTCCTTGACCGTCGCCGAGCCCTTGGGGTGAATCTTGTTTCCCGCGGAAAACGACTTCGCCAGCGTGACGTTGATGTAGGTCTTCACCCCACTCCCATGTGGGCCCGCTGAGGGGTGGATCTTCGCCTCGGCCGGCCAGCCGCCGTATTTCTTGGCGTTGAGCCAGGCGATGATCGCGGTCTTGGTCTGCGGCGGCAGCTCGTCGCCGCTGCTGCCCGCATCAGCCGGCCCGGCGTCCGCGGCCCCCCCATCCGGCGCGCCGGCGTCCTTGCTGCCGGCGTCAGCGGCCGAGACCGCGTCGGCGGCCGTGTCCGTGACCGTGACCGTATCCGAGCCCGTGTCCGCGGCCGTGACCGCGTCGGCGGCCGTGTCCGTGACCGTGACCGTATCCGAGCCCGTGTCTGCGACCGTGCCCGTGTCCGCGACCGTGCCCGTGTCCGTGGCAATGGAGTCGCCTGCCCCGACGTCGGCCGAGCCGCTGTCCGCCGGCGTTGTACCGGAATCGCCATCGTCGTTGCTGCACCCGGTGGCTACCAGCGCGAGTCCTGCGCATAGCAACGCGGTGCGCTTCCAGGCCATCCGGGGGTCGTTGTTCCGTAGCATGTGAGCCTCCAACTGGCCGCCGCTCCGATTGTGGGGCGCACCAGCGGTCACAAGTGTGCTGCTGCTGCCTGCGGTGGAGCGAAGGTGCGAGTGTGGCCCACTGAAAACACGGGGTTTTCGATGACGGGCAGGAGAGTTTGGAGTGCGCGTTTGCGTGCGGGTTTGTGTGGGGGGCACCGAGATGCGCGGTGTGGGCCGAGCGCCGCCCCCCAAATCAGAAGTGCGCCTTGAGTTGCGCATAGGCCATATCCGGCCACGTACCGAACTCGCTCCGAATCCGCGGGATGAGCCCATCGATCACAGGCCGATCCCCGATCGCGAACAAGCCACCCAGCACCACATCCACCTCATCCGCCGCCGACCACAGCAAGCCCGGCTGGATCATCATGGATCGATCATCCCACGAGACCAGCGTCGCCATCGACGCGTTGAGGATCGGCAGGAGCGGGTAGCTGGCCATCAGGCCGGTGACATTGCGGCTGGCTTGTAGCAGCTGCCGGTCCGGCGTCAGCGCGATACGTCCTATGAGCGCATCTGGTCCGCCGTTATGGCTCAGATGTTCCACCGCCAGCGACAGCTCGCTCTCGAAGCGGCGGCTGATGCCGAAGACGCCGACGTAGTGGCCGCCCGGCCCATCGTCGGTCTTGCGTGGCTGGTTCCAGGCCACCTCGGCGCGCAGATCCACAGGCTCCACCTCGCCGCTGAAGGCCGCGCCCACCTGCCAGCCATCGCGCAGCAGGCCGCCCTGTAGCGCCACGTCGAAGCCGTATAGTGTGGTAAAGGCGCGCGCCACGACGCCGGCCTGCTGCCACCTTTCGTCCGCGTCCAGGTCACCCATGGCGCCTACCAGGGTCAGCCCGGAGAACTCGCCGATGGGCACTTCGACTCGGATGGCGTCCACGCCCGGCTTGTAGTCGCGGTCCATCTGCATTGGCCCGAAGGCCGCGAAGACGTCCAGCGGGTTCCAGAACCAGGCCTTGCCGAAGGAGATGGCCTGGCGGCCCACGATCACGTCCACGAGCTCCGAAGCGAAGCGCAATTCGCAGCGATCGAGGATCGCCATGGCGGTGACATCGCCGGGATCTTCGCCCATGTCGGTGCTGACAGGGTGCAGCCGCCAGGCGGGCGCGCTGCCGGTGCTGCCCAGGATGCCGCCGCCGGCGTTGTTGCCGGCCAGCGGGCTGGCGAAGGCCGCCACCGTGAGCATCTGCACGCCGTGCACTTCGAACTTCAACCACGGCAGGGGCTGGCCGCCGGCGACCAGGCGGAGCGTGGTCTGGGCCATGCCGTCGCTGGTATTGGCGGCGCCGAAGAAGAGGGGCTGGTCGTAGTTGCGCGTGGCCAGGGTGGTCGTGCGGATGCTGCCGTCGACGCCGAATTCCTCCAGCCGGTCGCCGTACAATGCGGCCGCCTCTGGTGTCGGTAAGGCCAGGCAGCACAGCGTCAGGATGCACGCCGCGGCGATGCGATCAGGCTTTGACCCGGTCCTCATCGATGGCTCCGTCGCGCAGGATGATGAGCCGGCGGGCGCGCTCGATGACCGCCGGGTCGTGGCTGGAGAAGACGAAGGTGATGCCCTCGTCCTTATTGAGTTCCACCATCAGATCAAGCAAGCCCTGGCTGGTGGTGGAGTCCAGGTTGGCCGTGGGCTCGTCGGCGAGAATCAGCGCCGGCCGCGAGGCGATGGCTCGAGCGATGGCGACGCGTTGTTGCTGGCCGCCGGAGAGCTCCCGCGGGAAGCGATGGGCCATGTCGCCCAGCCCGACGCGTTCGAGGACCTTCATGACCCGCTCACGACGCTCGGCCGGGGCCACGCCCTGCATCATCAGCACGTACTCGGCGTTTTCGTAGGCGGTCAGCACCGGCATCAGGTTGTAGGCCTGAAATACGAAGCCGATGCGCTGCAGGCGCAAGCGAGACAGCTGCGCCGCGCTCATGGCGGTGACCTCCTGGCCGTCCACCCAGGCCTGCCCTGCGCTGGGTTTGTCCAGGCCGCTTGTGATGTTCAGCAGGGTCGTCTTGCCCGAGCCCGAGGGCCCGGCGATGGCGGCGAACTCGCCGGCGCCCAGCTCCAGGTCGACCCCTCGCAGGGCGTGCACGATGATGTCGCCCTGGCCGTAGTCCTTCTTCACGCCTTTCAAACGGACGATGTGAGTCATGGTTCTTCCTCCTAACGGAGTACATCAGCGACCGGGATCTGAGCGGCCCGGCGCATGGTGAACAGGCTGGTCGCCATGATGGCGACGAAGACGATGGAGCCGAGCCAGAAGAGGATCTCCGGCGTGACATCGGCGTAGATCTGCGTGTCCAGGGCGACACCGCCCACGGTCATGCCCTCGCCATAGAGTTCCTTGGGGTCGAGACCTTCCACCTCGAGCCAGTAGCCGAGCAAGCCGCCCCAGGTGAGCCCCACCGCGCAGCCGACCACGCCCATCATGGCCGACTCGATGAGCACCTGGGCGCGCAGGCGCCAGGGATGGGTGCCCAGGGCGAGCATGACGGCGAACTCGCGGGTGCGCTCCAGCACGCTCATCAGGATGGTGTTGAAGATGGTGAACAGGCTGAGGCCGATGAGGATGCCCATGAAGACGTAGTTGCCGCCGCCGTCCAGCTTCACGTAGGTGGCCAGTTCGGGCATGACCTCCTCCCAGGTGCGCACGGCCACCTGCTTGTCGTCGACCATGGCCCGCGCAGCCGCCAGCACGGCGGGCCGCTTGTCGCGATCGTTCAGCACCAGCCCGATGCGGGTGACCTCGCCCTTCTTCCAGCCGTACAGGCGCTGTGTGAGCTTGACGGGCACCTGCACCAGGTAGCCGTCGATCTCGGGCGCGCCGGTGGCGAAGATGCCCTTGACCCGGACCAGCTCCTCGACCAGGTCGCCGTTGGGATCGTTGCTCGACAGGACCATCTTCTTGCCGACCTTCACCTTGAGTCGTTCAGCCAGGGTGAGGCCGATGATGGCGTGCCGCTCGTCGCTCTCCTGCAGGTATTTACCCTTGATGATTCGCCGGGCCATGGACGACGTCTTCGCTTCCTGAGCCGGCTCGACGCCCAGGATGCTCACGCCACCGCCACCGCCGCCGGATCGGGCCACGCCCTGACCGATGATCTGCACCTTGGTGCCCTCGACGCCGTCGATGGTGTGCAGGCGCTTGCGCAGGTCGTCGCCGCCTTGCAGGACCAGGTCGATGGCCGGCGCGTCGCCGTATTCGGGGTGTTCCAAGGTGACGTGTCCCGCCTGCATGCGCACGGCGTCCTCGATCATCTGTGCGTAGACGCCCTCGGCGAACGATACGGAGAACACAGCCAGGCCCAGGGCCAGGGCGATGGCGGCGACGGTGATGGCCGTGCGCCGCTTGCTGCGCCAGATGCTGCGCCAGGAGATCTTGACCAGGGTCCACATGATCCCTTCCTCCTATACGTGCGTCATCGCATGCACAGGCTGCATGCGGGCGGCCTTGATGGCCGGGTAGAGCGAGGCGACCAGGCTGGCGCTGATCATCGTGCCGGCCGAGCCGATGACCTGGCCCCAGGTCAACTCGGCGTACATCACCGCCTCCCAGGCCAGGCCGACCATGGATACGGAGTCCTCGCCAAAGCCGCTCAAGTCGATGCCGTTGGACTCCAGGTAGAGGCTGCCAGCGGCGCCGATGATGGCGCCGATGACGCTGGCCAGCAGGCCGAGCATGAAACCCTCGGCGGCCACGTCGCGAACGATGCGCCAGGGCGTGGCACCCAGCGCCTTGAGCACGCCGAACTCGCGCACCCGGTCGTGGGTGGCCATGAGCATGGTGTTGAGCACGCCCAGGCCGGCGCCGAGGAAGAACACGCCGGCGAAGAGCAGCAGCGAGGCGTCGGCCATCTGCAACATCTCAGCCAGCGGCGGCATGAGCTGACGCCAGGTCTGCAGCTCGGCTTTGCCCTGCACGGGCGCAAGCGCAGCTTCCACGGCGGGTAGCTTCACCTGGCGCAGGTGGATGGCGATCTGGTGCACCCGTCCGTCGGCCACGAAGAGCTCGTCAAAGTCGGCCGCCCGCATGTACACGGCGCCGCGATCGATCTCCTCGCTGACCGCCTTGAGCACGCCCACTACCTTGTACGTATCCGCGCCCGTGGAGCCGTCCGCGGCCTGCACAACGGCGACCAGCTCCGTGCCCGGCTTGGCGTGCAGGCTGCGCGCCAGGCGGCGGCCGATGACCACGCCGTGGCTGGACTCAGCGGTCAGCCAGGTGCCCTTGTCGACCTTGGTGGCCAGCTCGAAGGCGCCGGCTTCGCGCGCCGGGTCGACGCCGGTCATGCGCACGCCCGCGGACTTGGAGCCCATGGAGAGCAGGCCGAATCCGTAGCTGCGCGGGGCCGCCTGGGCGCCAGTGGACTCGATGGCCTTCAGCATGGCTTCGGGCTTGTCCAGCGCCAGGTACATGGACTGTTCCTTGCGGTAGTCCGGCGCGTGAATCTGGGCGTCACCCAGAATCAGGCGCGTCACGCTGCGCTCCATTTGCAACAACATGCCCTCGGTCAGGGCCAGCGATGCGATCAAGATGGCGGTATTGGCCGCCACGGCGGCGATGGTGATCACCGTCCGCCGTCGATTCCTGTGCAGATTTCGCCATGCCACCCGCAGCATCTGCATGGTGATCTCCTTGCTCTGTGAGCACGGGGCCAGGCCCCGGCCTCAATCGGAACGGAATCGTCCTCAGCGCCTCAGGCTGCGCTTGCTGAACAGGCTGTCGGGCAGCTTCAGGTCGAACTCGATCTTCTTGTAGGTGACCGTGGTCGACTCGCGCGGCCTGTCGGCCGGGATGATGACCATACGCGCGGGCACTTTGCGGCCCTTGGCGACCATGTACCGGTCGAACTTCATGGTCCGGGCCAGCTTGCCGTCCTCGTCGAAGTATCTCATCTGCGTCGGCAGCCAGCTGCCCTTCTCCACGTCGGCGACGATCTTGCCCCAGACCACCGCCGCGTCCTTACGGGGCACGCAGGTGATCTCGTAGATGGTCTTGCCGGCGCGCTTGCCGCGGAAGGTGACCTTGAAGGTGAAGTCGTCGGCCATGCGGCTCTCTTTGACCAGATCGTCGTTGGTGAAGTGGCTGCCCATCCAGGAGCCACCCATCATCGACGAGGGCACCTTGATGGTCCGATTGACCTTGGGCAGGTAGTTCCAGATGTCGTTGTCGACCCGAAGCGTGGCCATACCGCGCTCCTTCTTGGGCGAGCGGATGCGGGCCAGGGATCGCTTCTTGCCGCGGCTCCACATCTCCATCTCAAGGGTGCGGCTCCAGTGCTTGGTGATGACGCTCATGCTCATCAGCGCGTGGGAGGACTCGCCTCGGTAGAGGTCGTCAACGCGGTCGAGAATCTGGCGCGCCGTCAGCTCGGGTGCCGGCGCCGGGGCTGGCGCAGCGGCCGGTGGCGCGGCGGCGGGCGGGGCGACTTTCGGTGGCGTGGCCGCCATCAGAAGCAGGGCCAGGGCGGGGAGCATGATGGCGGAGAGGGTGCGTGCGTGCCGGGTCATCTTTGTCTCCGATAGCTGTCGTCGGCGTTGGGCGTCGTCGATGTTGCTAAGCTGCAGCAAGAGTATTCTCACATGGAACGGCTTCACCGTGAGAATGGTCGTGGTGGCGCCGAACAGGTGCCGCCCGAGGTCGAAACGCGCTACACTGGCGCGCCCATTCACCGCGGAGATCGCCGCCCATGGCCCAAGTGAAACGCCCTTACGGTCCCTGGAGCAAGGCGACGTTGGCGCGCCTGCGCAACGGCGAGGGCGAGGGCTTCAAGACCGAGGCCTTCATCGCCTGGATGGACGAGCACGACCTCCATATCGACCGCACATTGCTGTCGCATTGGGCGGCCGGTCGCACCCACCTGCCCGCCGATCTGCTGCCCCTGTTGGCCGAGTTCACCGGCCGGCCCGAAGAGGTCTTCGCCGAGTACCTGCATCCCCTGCGTTGTGAGCTGGTGCGTCTGCCCCGCGGCCGGGATCGGGAGGCCACGCTGGTGGACCTGGTGCTGGGCGCGGCGGCCTCGCTGGGTCGGGTCGAGATCGCCCTGGTGGAGGCCCGCTCAGCCGAGTCGCCCGGCGGCGTGGAGATCACCGCCGATGAACGGAAGGTCTTGCTCGAGCGCGTTGACCTGCTGATGCAACAACTCGCCGATCTGCGCCGTCGCCTGGCCAAGGTCTAGCATTCGCTCACGGCGCTCCTCTTTCTGATGTGCCCCCCGATTCGTCACGAACCCGACCTTCATGGAGCCCAGATGACGCTCGCGAAACATCTCTCGCCAATTCACGTTCGACTGATCGAGTCCACCGGTCCCGGGCTGGCCCAGCTCGACACCCTTCGCGACAGCATGCTCGCCGGCCGCATGAGCGCCGCCCACAACCGGGTGTCCGGCACGGTGGTGCCGCCCGAGGCGGGCGACGTGAACGACCTGCCAGACGATGCCGCTGGCCTGGATGCTTTGCGGATCGCCGGCTACGAAGCGCTGCGCGCCGGACGGGCCGGGGTGGTCCTGCTCAACGGCGGCATGGCGACGCGATTCGGTGGTGTGGTCAAGGGAACGGTCGAGGTGGACGGCGGGCGGTCGTTCCTGGGCCTCAAGTTGCTCGACCTGCTGCACCTGGCCGAGCGGCTCGCGGCCCCGCCGCCGCCGGTCATCCTGATGAACAGCCTGGCCACGGCCGATGCCACCGCCCGACACCTGCTGGAGCGTGAGTATTTCGGCTATCCGGCCGACCGGATCTGGACCTTCGTACAGCAGTGGTCGCCCCGCCTGACGCCCGATGGCGACATCTTCCTGGTCGATGATCAGCCCTCGTTCTACGGCCCGGGACACGGCGACCTGCTCACCTGTCTGCGCCGCAGCGGGCTGGCGGAACGATTTGCCCGCGAGGGCGGCACCACGCTGCTGATGAGCAACGTCGACAACGCCGTGGCCACCCTCGACCCTGCGCTGCTCGGCTGGCACTTGAAGGCGGGCAAGCAGGTCACCGTGGAGGTGGTCGACAAGTGGGCCGGCGACGCGGGCGGCGCTCCGGCGCGGGTGGACGGTGCGCTGCAGGTGGTGGAGTCGTTCCGCTTTCCCGTGGACTTCGACCAGCAGCGGGTCGGCGTGTTCAATACCAACACCTTCTGGTTTCAGCTCGATGCCTTTGACCAGGAACACCCGCTGAGCTGGTTCCTGGTCCGCAAGAAGGTGGGCGGCGCCGACGTGGTCCAATTCGAGCGCCTCATCGGCGAGATCACCGCCTTCGTGCCCAGCGCCTTCCTGCGCGTGCCGCGCCAGGGTCCGCGGACGCGCTTCGAGGCCATCAAGACGCCCGAGGACCTGGAGCGCGCCGGCGCCGGGCTGATGTCCGCCTGGTCGGCCCGTCGCGGTGGTCAGTCTGTGTAGGTCTGCGCCCCCGTCCTCGCTCGAACCCGGTCCCGTGGTGGCATCGTGCTACTGGGGAAAGGCGCGCAGGCTGGCCTCGTCCACAAGCAGATCGACGCCCGCCGGCGGACCTTCCACGTAGAGCAGGGCGCTCAGCAGCGCGCCCGTGGCCGGCAGCGATAAGTGCGCCTGAAGTTGAACCCACTGGCCCGACATCGCCTTGGCCTGGGCCAGAGTCCACCACCGCTTCTTGCCATCATCCAGGCGCAGGGTGACCCGCAATGTGCCCTTTGCGGCCTGGGCCCAGGCGGTGAACAGGTACGCCGCGCCCGGCTTCAGGACGGCCACGAGCTTGCGGGCGGGCCCGTGCCAGGTCTCGCTCCTGCCGCTGCACAGGCCGGCCGCGGCGCCTTTTTGCTGGCCCTTGTCCAACACGCCCAGGATGCCCCCGGTGACCGTCCAGTCGGTCGTGCCTTTCTCGAAGCCGCCGTTGGTCAGCAACTCGGGGCCGGTGGCGGCGATCTGGGCGCCGAGCAGGCCCAGCCGCATACCGTCGAACGCCGGCTTGGGCACTCCGCCCTCGTCGAAGAGCAGCGGATCGTCCGGCCCCAGCTTGTCGTCCACCCAACTGTACTTGTCGGTCACGCCCCAGGTGGTCACCGCCTTGCAACCAGGCTCCTGTGCGCAGGCCACCACGACGCGGTTGTAAGCGATGCGCTGGGCGTGCATCCGGTCGCCATGATCGCCGGCCAGGTCGGCCACCCGCACATCCAACTCGCTCAGCTCGACCGTCAGGCCAAGGTCGGCAAAACGCTTGATGTTGGCCCGGATCTCGTCCGTGGAGGGGTGCGTGGCGGCCCGTACGTGCGACTGAAAGCCGACGCCGTGGAGCGGCACGCCCGCGGCCAGCAGTTGCTGGCACAAGGCGTACACGGCGTCCGACTTGGGTGAGAATCCCAGGATGTCGAAATCGTTGTAGAAGAGCTTGGCCGCCGGGTCGACCTCGTGGGCCTTGTGGAAGGCCGCGGCGATCCAGCCCTTGCCCAACACCTTTTGCAGCAGGCTGGTCCGCAACGTGCCGTTGGCCTCGAAGACCTCGTTGGCCACGTCCCAGATGGCGATCCGACCCTTGTAGCGGCCGACGGTCTTGATGATGTGGTCGTCGATGAGGCCGCCCAACGCCTTGGCGTCGATGCCCTTTGGTAACCACTCAGGCAACCCCTCATGCCAGAGCAGGGCGTGACCCTTGATGCGCATCTTCCGCTTCTCGGCGAAGTCGACGATCGCGTCCGCGCCGGCAAACGACCAGGTGTTGAGGATGGGCTGCAGGGACGACCATTTCAGTTCGTTTTCCGGCGTCACGGCGTTGAAGTGGGCTTCGAGCAGGGCGCGATAGGTGGGATCGTCGGCCAGCGCCTTGTGATCCACCGCGGCGCCAACAAGGAGCCCATTGTCGATCGCCGCGCCCAGCAGGCTGTCCGGATCGGGGCGGCTCGGCGCGTCCCAGGGTACGTCGATCGCGGCGGCATCCGGTGGGGATTCAGCCGCGTCAATGGACCGTCGATCGCCGCCATCGCCCTCCTCCGAGCCATCCTCAAAACGTGCGTCTGCACCGGCTGCGTCTATCGATCCGGCGGTCGCGGGGTCGGCGGCGGCGCTGCAGCCGAGGGTGCCCAAGAGAGAGAGCGCCAGCCCGATGTGCCGCGGTGACATCATTGGAACAGTATTTCACGAGACTCCGGCTGCCGCCACAGGCGAACGTACCGGTGCAGTGCAACGATCCAAAGGAGACATCTGGGTGCGCAATGCATAGATCGTGGATGTTGTCAAGTTTTTACCCTTGACCGGGTTTGAACCCTGCGCGAGACTCCGTTTCTTCTTGTTGCGGACACGCCCCCTTCTGTCACGCAATGGGTCGCCAGCCCCAGCTAGTTGACCCCGAAAACTGATACTTGTTCGAACCGGTTGGGAGCTACCCATGAACCGACAGCTGTCCCTCGTGCGCGTTTGCGCGTTCGTCCTCACTCTGGCCGTGCTGAGCACGTCCGCCTGGGCCGAGGTGAAGTACTTCCGGCTCAAGGACCACCCGGACGGCGCCATCAATCCGCCGCCCTACGGCCTGCGCTTCGATAACCTGTTCGGCAACGCCGGCGGCTCGCCTGGCGCCAAGACCACGTTCTCGGTGGAGTATGGCTCCGCAGCCATGTGGGCCATGGTCGACACCGACACCGGCATCATCCGCATGTTCGGCACGATGTACGGCGGCGAAGACACGGGCACCGGCTACGGCTTCGGAGAGGGCCACTACCGCGCGGACTTCGTCTACAACACCAACGTGGCGGCGGTGAGCAACGGCTACGTGGTCACCTCCAGTGGCAGCGGTATCCTGCAGAACCATGGCCGCATCGTGTCCAAGGATAACGTCGCCACCAAGGCGCCTCGTGGAAGATCTACGACTACGCCGGCGGCCAGACCTTCCAGCTGTTGCAGGATGGCCATCGCCTGCCGTCCAGCCAGAGCGACACCTGGGTGCTGCGCGGGTGGCTGACCAGCCGCACCGACCACAACAACGCCACGGGCACGCAGGACTGGCTGATGATCGCCGAGCCGATCGACTGCCCGCCGGAAGACGAGTCCTACCGCGTCACCGAGCACCTCGGTGGACATGGCCTGTGGATGCCCAACCTCTACGGTGGCGGCAAGACGGCGCTCCTGCGCTTCCGCGACAACGTCCGCTTCACCGTGCATGCGGATGACTCGGCTTCGCTGACCGGCACCGCCTACGTCTACAGCGCCGGCGGCGGACCGGGCATGGGTGACGAGTGGCAGATGAACCTGACCTGGACATACAAGGGCCAGGGCCCGGCGTTTGGCGGCCCGAAGATCGAACGACCCGCGCTTCAGCCACCGTGGCTGTCCAATACCTGGCGCTACTGGGACCTGGATAGCGGCACCATCACCCGTCCGGGCAGCTCGTTGTCCGTCACCCAGCGACCGGCCAACGGCAAGTACCCACTGCAGGTGGGCGACAGCGCCAACAACAAGAACGAGCGCTACGGCATGTCCATGTGGCTGTACTGGAAGCGCACCGAGGCTGGCGGCGCCTGCTGGTCCGGCATCGGCGACTTCAACGTCGAGCTGATCCACATCGCCCCCGAAGGCGACTGCTGCCCGGCGCCCGACACCTACAACCTGGGCGTGGCGCAGGACTACAACGTCTTCGTCTGCGGCGATTACAACGGCGCGGTCGACGTGCGCGGCAAGGTCGCCGCAGCGGGTGACGCTTCGTTCACCAACTTCTCCATCGGTGAGAGCGCCAACGGCGGCGACGTGCTCGTGGTCGGCGGCAATGTGACGCTGGATGCCGGCACCGTTCACGGCAGCGCCAAGTACGGTGCTTCCGGCACGGCCACCGGCAGCGTCAACTTCGTCAACGGCGCCATGACGCAGGGCAACCCGATCGACTTCGGTGCAGCTTGCGCGGCCGCCAGCTCAACCTCCGGCAGCCTGGGCGGCCTCGACGCCACCGGCACCACCGTGGTCCAGCCATGGGGCGGCATCGAGCTCAGCGGTAGCGACCTCAATACCAACGTCTTCACCGTCTCTGGCACCGACATCACCGCCACGAGCCACGTCATCCTGACCGTGCCCGCGGGCGCCAAGGTGGTCATCAATGTCACCGGCGTGTCGGCGGACTTCTCGGCTATGGGCATCACGGTCAACGGCGGCATGCCATCGCGCATCCTCTGGAACGCGCCGACCGCCACCTCGATCAACCTCGCGAGTCTGCAGCTGCCCGGCAGCCTGCTGGCGCCCAACGCCGCGGTCACCTTCAACAACGGCCACATCCGCGGCACGCTCATCGCCGCCAGCGTCACCGGCAACGGCGAAGCCCACCAGTACCTCTTCGATGGCGACATCGAGGTCGACAACTGCCCCGACGATGACCCGACTCCGAAGGCGCTTTGCGCCGTCGAATACGACCTGGTCAACGCGTGGCCGGGCGGCTTCCAGGCCAGCGTCAAGGTCCACTACAACGGCCCGCCGGTCAGTGGCTGGCTCGTCGACTGGTTGTTCGCAGGCAGCGAGATCGTGGTATACGGCTGGAACGGTCTGTACTCGCAGGGTGGCAACGGCGTATGGGTTTATAACGCGGCCTGGAACGGGGTCCTTCACGGGGGCGAGGTCATTGAACTCGGGTTCATCGGCGCCGGCACCCCGCTGATGCCCACGGCCTTCTGGCTGAACCTGAAGAAGTGTCAGGTTCTGCCCTGAGCGTGACATGCACCCGGCACCGTTGAAGTCGGTCGCTCTCCACATCCTGTTCGCCGCCTGGCTGGCCCTGACATGTGGCTGCCATGTGGTGAACGACGACGGCGATCCAGATACATCAGGCGGGGGTCCCGCCACCACCAAAGATGCAGGGCCCACCGCCAAACCGGCCGAGCCCTGCGCGAGCACGGCCTGGTGTGCCATCGCAGGTCGATGCAGCGGTGATACCAAGTGCGTCGCCAAAGATGATGGCGACTGCGCTCGCTCCCAGTTCTGTACCCAATTCGGTGCCTGCCAGGCCAAGGGTGGCGCGTGCGTCTATGCCGCCACGGACAAGGCCGCCTGCCTGATCAGCGATGCCTGCAAGCACCTGGGCATGTGCTCCTTCAATGGGGGCATCTGTGTCAGCGGCAGCGCCGAGTGCCTGTTCTCTGAGGGTTGCGCTCAATGGGGCCTCTGCCAGAGCAAGGCGGGCACCTGCCAGGCGGGCTCGGATGCCGACTGCGCCGCGTCACAGGCCTGCTGGCAGAATGGCTGGTGTGCCCTGGAGGACAACGTCTGCGCGCCCACCCTGCCCAGCCACTGCAAGGACTCGCAGGACTGCGAGATCGGCAAGAAGTGCGCCTACTACGGCGGCAAGTGCGTGCCCGCTACCGACGACGCCTGCAAACAGTCCGTCGAGTGCACGCAGAACGGCCTCTGCACCTGGCACGATGGAGACTGCATCGCGGCCACCGACGAGGATTGCAAGCAGGCGGTGGTCTGTACCAAGGGGTTGTTGCGCTGCATGGCCGCCGAGGGCACTTGCGTGGTCGACCCCGAAGAGGGCTGTGAGGGCGCCGAAATCTGCCTCATCAACGGTCGGTGCGCCTTGCGCGACGGGGTCTGCGCGCCCGGCAAGAGCGAAGATTGCGCCAAGACGTTGCTATGCAAACAGCTGGGTTGGTGCAGCTGGGATGTCGACCGCTGCGTGGCTGCGACCGACGCGGATTGCGCCAAGAGCAAGCACTGCTTCAAGCAGGGGCGATGCAAACATGTGGCCGGCAAATGTGTGCCCGGCAACGCCAAACAATGCGCCCAGGCCACCTGCCAGTTGACCGGCGGCTGCAGCCACGTCGACGGCGTCTGCAAGCCAACGCTGGACAAACACTGCATCGAGGCCCAGGTCTGCAAAAAGCACGGCATGTGTTCCCTGCAGGACGGTGCCTGCAAGGCCACGGTCGGCGCCGATTGCGCCAAGTCGACCGGCTGCAAGGTAGACGGCGCCTGCAGCCTGGATGGCGGCGCCTGCCTGGCCAAGACGGATGCCGATTGCAAAGCATCTGAGCGCTGTGTGGAATACGGCGGATGCGCCGCGAGCGCCGGCAAGTGCGTGGCCAAGTCCGATGCGGACTGCAAGGCGGGCAGCTGGTGCGCGGACAAGGGCGCCTGCATGGCCAAGCACGGCGTATGCGCAGCCGGCAGCGACGCGGACTGCAAGGCCAGCGCGATCTGCAAGCAGAAGGGAGCATGCACACTCAAGTTCGAAAGTTGCGTGAAGACTGACGGTTAGTGCCAGATCCCCGGGCGCAAAAGTGTCACAATGATGATCACCTGTCATAATTGGCCTATGGTCGAACCCCGCCTGTGCGCGAGGGCGGCCTCTGACCGCCATGCCCGGCGGCCTGGAGCAACCCATGCGAGACGATGAGCCGAGATTTGCCAGAATCGGCCTGAATCCGTCGTCGTATCAAGAGCTTCGACGCGACGAGCGGCGCTCACAGGCGGCCTCGCGCTGGCCGGTGCTGGCCGCTGTGCAACGACAACTGCAAGAGCGCAGAATGCAACGCAATCCGTCCCTGGCTGAGGCCGGTGGGCCGTGGGCCGAGGGGGGCAAACCTTGGCGCAGGTAATCGCCCTGGTCTCCCTGGCGGGAGGCACTGGACGCACTACGGTGGCCGCCAATCTCGCGGCGGCCCTGCAGGAGCGTGGCCTGCGCGTGCTGGCCCTGGACCTGGATCCGGCCAATGCGCTGGGCCTGCACCTGGGCATGTCGCCTGGCGAGACCTGGGGACTGGTCAACGCCCACGACACAGGGCACGGCATCAACCAGTGGCTCGCCCACCAGCGTCCGCTGGTGCCATACATGCCCTTTGGCGCCAGCCACAGCCAGGAGCTGGCCGAGATGATGGTGGCTGCGACGACGCCTGGCTGGCTCGAGCCCCTGCTGCCCGCCTGGGTCCCCAAGGACACCGACCTGGTGCTCATCGATACACCGGCTGGAAACACCCCCATGGTCCAGCGTGTGGTGGAAATCGCCGACCTGGCGCTGGTCCCGCTGCGGCCCGACGCGGCCTGCTTCGCCACCTTGCCGGCCACCGAGGCCCTCTTCGCCGACATTCGCGGCGATGACGAGTCCTTCGCGGTCCGCTACCTGATCAACCGCTTTGATGAGCGACGCGCCCTGTCCTGTGACGTGGTCGACGCTCTGGGCGCCGCCGTTGGCGACCAGATGTTGCCCGTCGTCTTGTTCGAGGACGAGGCTGTGCGTGAATCGCTGGCTCGCGGCGAACTCCTGCTGAACGCTGGTGCCGGCTCTGCGGCTGCCAGGCATGTTCGCAAGCTGGCGCAGTTGATTGGTGGCGACGGCGCCGACGGCGATCCCGACGCTCGCCGCGTATTCAAGTCGTTGACCGGGGGCAAGGGCCATCGTGCTGCCTGACTCCAGCGCGATCCGCCAGACCCCGGGCGGACGCCTCACGGACCTCATCGTCGGCCTGGTGGTCGCCGCGCTGGCGGCGATCGTCATCACCACGCCATTTGCCCGCGACACGCAGTTGATCTTCGGCATCGTCACCTTTGGCTTCGCCGTGCTGCTGTCGACCCAGGACGGACCGCGCGTCAAGCTCGCCCTCATCGGCATCTCGGTGGTCGTCTCCACCCGCTACATCTGGTGGCGCTATACCACCACCTTTGACGCCGAATGGACCCTCGATTCCGCCCTCGGCGGTGTGCTGTTGGCGGCCGAAACCTACAGCTACATCATCCTGCTGCTCGGCTTCCTGCAGTCCTCGCATCCCTTCAAGCGCAAACCCATGCCGCTGCCGGACGACCCGGACAGCTGGCCGACGGTGGACATCTTCATCCCGACCTATAACGAGCCGCTGGCCGTCATTCGCAAGACGGCCCTGGCCGCCAAGTCCATCGACTGGCCGGCCGACAAGCTCAAGATCTGGATCCTCGACGACGGCAACCGCAACGAGTTCCGGCGATTCGCGGTCGAAGCCGACGTGGGCTACTTCGCCCGCACCGACAACACCCACGCCAAAGCCGGCAACCTCAACGAGGCGATGAAGCGCACCACGGCCGAGTACATCGCGATCTTCGATTGCGACCATGTGCCGACGCGCTCCTTCCTGCAGGTCACCATGGGGTGGTTCCTGGTCGACGACCGCATGGCGTTGATGCAGACACCGCACCACTTCTATTCGCCCGATCCTTTCGAGCGCAATCTGCTGACCTTCCGCGCCGTACCCAACGAGGGCGAGCTCTTCTACGGCCTGCTGCAGCAGGGCAATGATCTGTGGGATGCGGCCTTCTTCTGCGGTTCCTGTGCCGTGATGCGGCGTACGGCCCTGGAAGAGGTGGGCGGTATCGCGGTCAAGACCGTCACCGAGGACGCCCACACGGCCTTGAAGATGCACCGCCGCGGCTGGCGTTCGGGCTACCTGGACATCCCCCAGGCCGCCGGGCTGGCCACCGAGAGCCTGTCGGCCCATGTGGGCCAGCGCATCCGCTGGGCCCGCGGCATGACCCAGATCTTTCGTACATGCTCGCCGCGCCCCGTCGTGACATCGACAAGTTCAGCCGCGACAATG
>CAYTLW010000016.1:0-91670 GCA_964438735.1 uncultured Enterobacteriaceae bacterium
TGCCAGACCTGGGGCTTACGCCCCAGGCTAACACCTGACGCCGCTTCGCGGCTCTGGCTGTAGGGACTGCCAGACCTGGGGCTTACGCCCCAGGCTAACACCTGACGCCGCTTCGCGGCTCTTCTCGCGGCCTCGCGCGGCAAGCAGAGCTTCTCCCGCGTCGCTCGGCACACCTCTTCCCGAGTCTAGGAAACTGGGGAAGTACCTACGGTCCGTCGAACTAGCGGCTCGAGGCCCGCCGCCATTTTGCTCTCTGTGGTGCTACTGCTCGGTACAGGGCACGTGAGAGTTCATCTGCCCCACGTCGTAGGCCGGGCAGATGATGCACATCTCGCCCGGCGCCTGTTCTCCGGTGCAATGCACACCCTTGGCGCGCGGGGTGAACTCAGCCTTTCCGCTGAGCGTGAGCCCGGCGCTGTCGGTCGCCGACGCCTCCACCCGCACCGCCCGGCCGTCCACCGTGCATGGACAATCGATAAATCCCGGCACCCCGTACAGGTGCGCGGGTCCAGGGTCGGCCTTGAACTGCGCGGTGACGTTCAGCTTGCCGCGCAAGACGCGCACCCCCGTATCGACCAGGAACATCTCCATGCTCACCTTGACCTTGCCCGGCTGCAGATCCGGCGAACGCATGCTCACCCAGACATGACAACAGCCCTGGGGGCCCGCATGCATATCCGCATCCACCGCGCCGCCCGACCAGTCCACCCAGCTGCTGCCATGGTCGTCAGACCCGCCCAGCTCGAGGGCCGGTTCGGTGTCGACCACGTCGGCAGGCTCGGCGCTATCGGGGCTGCAGGCCACCAGCGTGAACCCAGCCAGAATCGCAAGGGCGCAGAGCGGGATGCGGACCCTCATGCGGCAGTCCTGTTCCGCTCGCGGCGCCCCAGCACGATGGCCAGGAAGGCGCCGGCCAGGAGCGCCGACAGCGTACAGACGAGCAGCACGCCAATGCTGGCCAGGGTGCCGATACTGGCCACACCCGGGTTGTCCTGGAACATCAACGCGCCAAAACCCACCGTGGTGGTCAGCGCCGCGATCCAGATGGCCCCGCCGACCTGGCGCAGGACCCGGCCCAGGGCGCGCGGATCGCCCACCTCCCAGCCCCGATGCACCAGGTGCACGGTGCCATCGATGCCGATGCCGAAGACGCTCGGCAGCACGGTGATCGAAAACAGGTTCAGGTGCATGCCCATGGCTGCAGACAAGGTCAGGAAGAGGATGAAGGAGACCAGCAACGAGCCGAAAGCGATGCTCACGAAGACCAGGCTGCGGAAGTTGAGCGCGATGACCGCGAGCACGGCCAGGGCGGCGATGAGCACCGCCCAGGGCCCCTCCTGGCGGACCACCGCGTCGGCCTCGGCCAGGATGAAGAAGGACGCCGCCGCCCGATAGTGTCGTCCCTCCACCTCGAAGTGGCCGATCTGGTCCATCACCTCGCGCACCGACTCCACCTCGGCCAGGTTGCCGTTGGCGTACAGGACCACGAAGCGGCCCAGGTTATCCTTGGTATCCAGGAAGCGCTTGCGCACGAAGTCCGGCAGGTCTGCGGCTGTATAGGGCGTGCTGTTGAGCAGCTCCAGGGCCCGTTCCGCGTCCTCCTTGTCCTTGTCGTGCAGCATGTCGATCTTGCGCTCGATCAGCTTGCGGGTGCGATCGATGATGACCTGCTTGTTGGCCTGGTCCTTGGGCACGAAGGTGTGAATCGACACGATCTGGTTGAGCCGGGTCAGCTGCTTGCGCCGGGCCATCAGGTCGTCATGCACGGCCTGGGCGTCGGCCATGGAGTCGGTGACCACGAGGATGGGCGAAGCGCTGCGTTTTTCGGCCTTGCTGCGATAGGCGATGCCCAACTTGTGCTGCTTGTGACGCTTATCCGCGGCGGCATCGACCTTCTTGCTGCCCAGCACGGTCTTCGCCTTGCGGGCCGGGGTGCGCAATTCGCGCAGGTTGGTGCGGAACTCCAGGTTCGGCAGCACAAAGGGCGCCGCCAGCAGGCCCGCCACCACCAGGGCCATCAGTCCACGCGCGACCGCTGGCCGCGTCACCTGGCCAAAGACGGCCAGCCCCTCGGCGGCGCGGGCGGCGAGCGGTTTTTCCGGCACGATGCGATGCAGGACCATGGCCAGGGGCGGGAAGATGCCCATGGTCGCCACCAGGGCCAGGACCACGCCGATGCCGGCGATGAAGCCGAACTGCGAAAAGCCGCGGAAGTCGAAGACCATGAGCGAGAAGAAGGCCGCCATGGTGGTCACCGCGGCGGTGCGCATGGCGCTCCACAGGCCCGGTACGGTGGCGATGACGGCCTGCCGCGGCGTCAGCCCACCGACGCGCTCCTGCTGGTAGCGGCTGAGGGTGTACACGCCGAAGTCGTTGCCCAGGCCGAAGAGGATGCCGAAGATGAAGGCCGTGACCACGTTCAGGTAGCCGATGGCGCCGCGCGCAAAACCCAGCGTGAAGACGATGCCGCAGCCCAGGGGCACAAAGAGCAGGATCAGGGCCCGGAATCGCCGGAACGCCAGCAGCTGGATCAACATGATCGCGCCCAACGCCAGCGCCGTGGTCGTCACCAGGTCGCCCTTGAGGCGTTTGACCTCGGCCGACATCTCGGCGTAGTCGCCATGCATCGAGGTCAGCATTTCGGGGTGGTAGGAGGTCGGCTTCAGCTCGGCCATGATGGCGCGAACCTGGCCCATGAACACGGCCGCCAGCTCCACATTTCCGGGCGGGATCGTGGGGAAGATCTTGACCCCCAACACCGTGCCATCGGGGCTCTCGCGCCAGGGTCGGATGTCGTAGTCTGCACCCAGGCGGCTGCGGATCTCGTCTTCGTCCGGCAGGCCACGCTTGCCATCGTCACCGGAGGCGGTGGCCGGGGCGGCGGGTTCGACGGCAGCGGAGGACGCCGCGGCCGCGCTTGGGGCGGAGGCCGGCGTCGCCGCTGCGCTCGGCGGTGCAGGGTCGTCGAATTCGTCTTCGAACTCGTCGTCGAACTCGTCGCCGGGTGGCGCGCCCCCGTCGTCCTCGATGCCGGCCATCAGGCCGTCGCCCAGCATCTCATCGCGCACCGAGCGGTCGATCTGCGCCTTGGTATCGGCCTCGATCCGCTCGAGCTCCTCGATGTCCAGGAAAAGGGCCGCGTTGCGATCGAAGAAGGCCACGTCCCGTTCACACTCCACCGAAGCGACGTCCGTCAGCTTGTCGACCCGCTCGCAGAAGGCCCTCGCCAGCTTGTGATTGGCGTCCCGATCCGGGCTGCCCATGACCACCACCACCTGGCTGGTGCTCTTCATGGTGGTGCGCGCCTGGCGGGCGGCGATGACCGCGGGCGTATCGTCCGGGAAGAGATCGGCCAGGTCGGCGCGGATCTTGATGCCACTGCCAAAGGCGCCGGCGCCGACGGCCAGCGCCAGCAGCAGGAATAGCGACAGGAATGGACGGGCGGTGGTGGCCTCGCAGTAGCGCGTCAGCCAGCGCTCGGCGAATCCTGCGCTGGGCGCGCTCGAGGCCATGGGCGGGGCTCCAGGCGCCGTTGGTCACCGGGTTGGCGGGTCGTGCAGCGCTGTTGATGTGTACTGCATCGCCGGCTGTTGCGGCAAGGATGGCGGCGGTGCCTGGAGGGGGCGCGCTCCCGCAGAGAGAAGTCGCCCCCCTTCTCCATGAGCAGCAGCATCTGTCGGAAGAAAACGCTTGAGAGAGAGAGTTATGGCAAAGTCTGCCGTAGTCCAAGATCCGAAAACCAATCGCACCCGGGAGTCGACCATGAGCGGCAACCGCAGCTTCCTGTGGCAGGACATCACCGTCATCCTCGATGATCAGAACAGCACCACCAACGCCTACGAGTACCGCACGCCGCCCGAACACTACCTTCGTTGCAACGGGGCCCGGTTCCTCAGGGTGGCCTGGGAGGCGACTGCAGTACAGTTCGGCGCGGCCTTCGACGTGGACCTGGAGTTCGAGACCTCCGATTCCCCTGAGCCCTTCGCCATCATCGGTTCTACGAGTACGGACCGGACGACCTGGGCCACGCTGACCAACCCCAGCGCCCGCGCCCTGGCGCGCGGCAAGCTCTCCGGCCGCGCGACCTTCGCCATCGACTCGTCGACCGCCGAGACCGCAGGGGGCGCCGCGCTGCACGAGTACGTCCGGATCCACCTCCTGAACACAAGCCTGGGCGCAGGCGATGCGGATTCGGTTCGCCTGCGCGTCTGGGTGACCCTGACCGACTGACCCCCGGTGAGGCTCCCATGCCGCTGCTGACGGGCAAGCAACGACTCGCCCTGCTGGTCAGGCACCATGGGGCCCGCCGGGGCCTCGAAGAGTTGCTGTCGATGACCGGCGTGCAGCCGGACCCGGGCGGCGCCACGCTCTCTGGCCAGGGCCCCGCCAGCGGCGCCGGGCAGGCGCCACAACTCGTCGTCCTGCCGTCCTGGATCACCGACGTGCGCGCGGCGCAGATCGTCGAGCATTTCCTGCATGGCACGCTCCTGCTACCCTGGCAGCATGCGCCATGGTGGCAGGCGCATCCTGTAGCGGAGGGCTGGCCGATGGTCGGCGCAATCCCCAGCATGCCGATCGCTCCGATGGCGGGCGGCGGCGGCGTGACTGGGGCGTCGCAACCGGCGCCGGCGGGCTCACTCGGCTCAGGTCCGGCCGGCGGCTCGGTCGCCGACTCGAAGGCCACGCTGGCGCCGCCCGCGGTCCCCCCGCAACTCTGGCAGCAGCTCGTCGACCAGTGGGGCGACACGGCGTGGCTGTGGGCCAGGTACAAGCCGTACTTCCTGCCCACCGGCGGTCAGCCCGCCCTGCTGTCCGGCGTGCTGCTGGCGCACGAGGTCGGCCAGGGCGCCATCGCGCTGCCGGGCATCCCCAAGGCCGGCGGCGACGCTCCCTCGCAGGAGGTCGACTGCTTTGCGTTTACGCTCTCCGTCGCCATCGGCGTGCTCGAGGAAACCGACTTCGCCACGGTCCACAACGCCGCGCCCGAGGGCTACCCGTCCCAGTGGCAGGCACCAGAGCCGCCGTTCACCCTGTGGCGTTCGCCGCTGCACGGCGACAACCGCTTCTGGCACGAGTTCGACGAGCCGCCGACCGACGAGCCGCAGCGCTTCGTCAAGCAGGGGCTGACGCGGCAGGAGGCGGTTCGGGTCTGGGCACGGCGGGTGGCGATCTGCCTGTGGGCCGATGCCAACGGGCACTGGGGTCGCTGGCCGTGGCGGCTGGCGACGACGTCCGCGGCGATGCGGCGGCGGCTGCTGGGCTGGGATCCGCTGGATGTGCGTCTCGTTCTGCCCGAAACGAACACAGCTGAGGGGTACACCGGGTCAGCGAGGTACGGCTTCCAGAACACGGCCGCGGCAGACGAGGGCGACGCCGGGTCCTTTGGCCTCTTCGACGCTTTCGGACAGATGATGTGGCCGAACAAGAGCGCACGCGGTGGTCGCGGCTCCGCAGCGATCGGCACGGTGTACCAGAGCTACTCCATCTGGGACACCAACCCCTACCTCGCCTGGTCTTTCGCCTGGCGCGTGCCAGCCGCGGGTGGCGCCACTGCACAATCTCGACCCAGGGCCGCCAAGGGCAGCCAGATCGACGCAGCCGTGGGGTGGGTCACCGCACTGTTCCAATCAATGGGGATGTGGCACGGTCCAGGCTGGCTCTACGCCAAGCCAATCGGCGCGGCGTCAAAGAAGTACGAGTCATGGTACACGGACCCATCTGTCGTGGTGTGCTCCCTGGCGGAGATCCTCGATCTAAACATGGGTGGCTGCCACACCAACGCGATGGTGGCACTCTCCCTACTTCGCTCCCAATGCGTGCCCGTTGCGATCTCACATGACTGTTTCGTCGGCGTCGGCGGCGCGAACTCGGCTGACGCAGTCCCGAGCACGCTGGGAGAGGCGAGGTTCGTTGAGGCACACTCACTCAATACAGACGGAGACACCGACACGCTGCTCACGGGCCACGCCTCTCTCGTCGCCGGCTTTGATGGCATTCAGCGAGTTGTGCAACACAGCGACCGACTGCTTGCGGACCGCCTGGGCGTGTTCGCAGACACTTCGCAGATCTGGGTGCCGTTCGAAGAGCACATGCTGGTTCTCACCGGTCTCAACGCCAAGGAATGGTTGCTCGAGGGGGTCCAGCGATGTGCGGCTGCCCACGAGTTCGAGAGGACCAGGACAGTGGTGGTCAACGCCGGCAAGCACTGGGCGACGCGACGCGCCGCCGCAATGCAACTCGACAAGCAGCGTGCAGCGATGGTCACGCCCTTCGCGACCTCCAGGCTGGCGTGGTTTCGTGCGGCGGAACGCACATTGAAAACGAGCCTCATCAGGACGTTCGCGGCGGGTCCCTGGCTCGAACAGGCTCAGGGCCTGCTTTCGGATGCATCGAAGACGCTGCCACTCGGATCCGAAATCCTCGCGGCAATGGCGACGACCGCCGCTGCCCAGAAGCTCGCCGCACGCCTCCTTGGCATTGACAGTCGATTCGTCTGGCCGGGGTCGGGTGCCGGAGCAAGCGACTCGGAAGTCAAGAAGATCCCATCAGTCGTAGAGCAGGCTGTCCTTGGTCTCTACTTGTCGGCTGCTCCTTCGCCCCTCAACTTCAGGTTCACCGGGTCGGTTGGGCAATACCCATACAACTACAGAGCAGCGGAGGCTTCGAGCTCGGACGATCCCGCGAGCGTGCATGGCATCCTCGTCTTCGCCTTCGCGCTGCTGCAGGCTGCGTCTTTGGACGAAGAAACGGACTGATGTGGACCAGCTTCCCGTGCATGCTCGCCTTGTCGTGGCTCCCGGTCGTGCTCCTGGCCACATGCGCGCAACCCCGGCTTCCAACACCGCAGCCAGCACCGGTGCCGCCGGATGGCGCCGAGCTAACGCCGACGGCCGACACCAGACTTGTCGGCAAAGACGCGGCGGCGACAGCGGGCTCCGGCGACATCGACGCACTCGAAGAGGTCTCAGACGTATCCGGTCGGGCGTACGGGGAGTGGGGCGGGCCGTGCCACCCAGGCTACCCGGAGGCCGAGTCCTGCTACCCGTACTACTGTACGCCAACACGCTTCGGCGCCGAATGCATGCACATCACCGGGCAGGACGTGTGTACGGGCGGGCGGAGGACAGTCCTGGTCGGCTCCAGGCCGGGCGATGGAATCTGGATGTGCGTGTTCATGGATGTCCTCTACGGCCAACCGTGCTCAAGCGATGCGGACTGCTGGGTCCAGACCGCCTACGGTGCGTTGGGCAAGTACTGGATAACGTGGGGTTGCACCTGGTCGGACGGCGAGTACTCGGTCCGCCAGTGCACGTCACACTGCACTGCAAATCACCCGTGCCCCCACCCATCCACCTCCTGCCCGGCCGACCCCGGCTCTCCCTGGAAGACCGTCCTCTGCCGGCCCGACGAGCCCCTCGCCTGTCCCCGCTCCGCCTTCTTGATGAGCAGCACCGGCCCCTGCAAGCGCAGCAACGCCTTCGGGACCTGCACCGGCACCGCACGCTGCGAGGGGTACGGCCCCGAGGTCTTGCCGACCTGCGACGCTCCCGAGCCGGCCTCCGAGACCTGCGCCCTGTCGGGCGGGGGTGACGGCGTCGACCAGGACTGCGACGGCAAGACGGACGAGGGGTGCACGCCATGACCCTGCGCCTGTGGACGCCGCAACAGCGATTGCAACGGCTGGTCGATCTGTATGGACCCGGCGAGGGTCTCGCCAAGCTCGTCGGTGACGCGGCCCCGGCGGGTGGGCTGCCCGAGTGGCTGATCGGCGACGCAGGCAAGGCCGAGATGGTCGTCGATCACCTGCTGAATGTGGAGTCGCTCCACCTGCCCTGGGAGTTGGCGCCCTTCTGGAAGGACGATGAGCACGACGAGCACTGGCCGCTCGTGGGATCGAGCGGGGAGTCGAGGCTCGAGCCCGGAGACTCAGGCGGCGCCGCCCGGCATGGCCCGGGCCCGCATGGCGGCACGTCGCACGGCCAGGGCGGCGCAGATGCGTGGCTGGGCGTGCCGGACGTGGGCGTGTCTGCCGGCTCGGCGCAGGGCGGCGTGCCCGCCTACGCGGCGGCAGCGGCGCAGCCGGCTGCGACCAGTGCAGCTTCGAAGGAGGCAACGGCGTACATCGAGAAGGCGCAGGCCGCGCCGCTTGCTGTGATCTGGTCCGAGCTGGTCACCCGCGGCAAGGGCACCGCCTGGCTGCCCTGGTACCGGTCGTACTTCATGCCGACCTTCGGCGCGCCAGCGCTCCTGGAGGGGGTGTTCAAGCAAGCCGAGTTCGACCACGCCGGTACGATGTCGCTGCTGGCAGAGCAGGGGCGGGTGGCGAACGCCTTCGCCGCGACGGTGGCCATCGCCATCGCGACGCTGGAGTCGGTCGACTTCAACGCGGTGCACGCGGCCCCGACCAAGGGCTATCCGTCGCAATGGACCTGCCCGAACCCTTCGGTCGCGCAGTGGAAATCACCGCTGCACTCCGACCACCGGTTCTGGGACGAGTTCGATGAACCGCCGGCGAAGGAGCCGAAGCGCTTCATCTACTTCGGGCTGTCGACGGTCGAGGCCGCCCGCGTCTGGGGGCGGCGGGTGGCGATCAACCTGTGGTGCGACGTGCACGAGATGTGGCCGTCGCGCCTCGATGACATGTCGTTGGCGCACAAGCGCATGCTGCTGGGCTGGGACCCCAACGATCCCAAGGCCGCCGATCCGTCGCTGTGCTGGCGCTTTGGAGATGCTGATGTGGTCGGTCGGGGCTACAGCGCCGTGCGGCCTTCGACGCCCTTCGGGGAGGTGGAGTTCGGCTCCGATCTGCGCCCGCTGTACTGGAGCAACGGCAAGGGACCCGTGAAGAGCAAGAGCCACCCGGACGGCGGCCCGTGCGTCGTCCCCTACTCGAACTGGTCGATGAACCCGTACCTGGCCTGGAAGGTGGTCTGGATGGAGATCCGGCCGTTGATTTCGTCCGGCAAGCACGCGGCCGCGGTGGTGACCGCGTGGTTGCGTCGCCGTGGCTTCGGGCATAGGTCGGGGCTGATGTCGCGAACGACCCAGGCCGCGGCCACAAAGGCAGGGTACCCGGGTCCCGTGCCAGCGGACGCGCAGCCCAAATACGTCTCCTTGCGGGGCTCTTTTGAGGATGGCAGCATCCACGACGAGCCGGGCATGATCTACTCGGACCCGGAGTCGAAGGGTTTCTGGGACGCGCGTTCCAGGGGAACAGGCCGAACCGGCGAGGTGCTGGACGCGAGTTTCGGCGGCTGCCACATGAGCGCCGCCCTGGTCCAGGAACTGCTGCGCGCGATGGCCGTACCCGCCCAGCTTAGCGACTGCGCGTTTCCCAGCCGCCAGGGCACCGGCAACGAGCTCGCTATCGCCTCGTCGCCAACAGGCGACCTGCAAGCCCTTGGATTCAAGGCATTATCCAAGAAACCTGGGAGCACCCAGCAGATTGCCCGTGACGAGCCTGCCGTACACCACCACGCCAGTCTGGTTGTGTGGCAGTGTGGACAAGCGTGGGCGACCTTCCACAACGACACCCTCCTGTCGTGGGTAGGCTGGCGATTTGCCGACCCGGTCCAGCCCTGGTTGCCCCTCGCGGAGTGGCTGCTCTTCGACGCCACTGCACTGCAAGGCCCGAAGACGGAGATGCCGAAGTGGGCCAGGCGTCTCTGGGCGGCTCACGAGGCGGCTATCAGCCGGAGCGCGATACACGGCATGTCCAAACGACTCGAAGAGACTGTTGCCGCCGACAAGGCATTCGACACGAAGATGCTCTCCCAGCTCGGTAGCCAGTCTGTGCCCCCGTTCGCAACGGAACGTGCAGCCTGGTTTCGCTCCCTCAAACGCAGCCTCCAGGCGCAACGCGGCAAGGGCACGCAAGACCCCCTGTGGGTGAAGGAGCCGGCGACGAACGCGCACGCGATGCGCAACGCGCTGCTGAAGCTTGAGTCTCTCATGAACAAGCAAGCGCATGGTTCCGCAGCGTGGCACGAGCACAAGTCGATGGTCGAAGTCATACAGGCGATCGCTGACGGTCCGGGCGACATAGCCAACATCGCGACAGCGCCGCTGTCGACGCCGAAGCGACAGAAGCTGCGCGATGCGGTTGCCGCCTGCATGGGCTGCGACACCGCTGCGCTGTATGGAGCAGTCCAACCCATCCCCTGGTTGATCCAACAAGGCGCCGCCTGGCAAGTTGGCGATCTGAGGAAGTCCAATCACTGCTGCGACAACCACAGATGGGGCCAACTGCCGGTCAACTGGTGGAACGAGCTGACTGCGGCCGGCCCGCAGTGGCTCGTCGACGACGAGGCGACTCTCGAGTCATTTGCGCTCGTCATCTGGCAGGTTGGAGATCTGTTGCCTTGAGGAGAGTCGTGCCTCGCCAACCTCCTGTTGTCAATGCGGTTGCATGGATGTCGGTCTGGGTTCTCTTCTGCCTTGCGCTCATGTCGTGCAGCAAGCCCCCCTACGCGGCGGGTGATGGCGACGGACCGCGTGACCGTGCCGCCAGTGACATTGGCTCACGCGCCCAAGATGGCGACGCGGATGCTGGGGCTTCCCTGCCGGACAGCGCTCACTCGAAGTGCTTGGCTTGCTGGCTGCCGGGGGACGCGTTCAACTTCGAGTGGTATCTCGAAGCCTGGTTCAACGGCGAGGTCCAGGGAGTAGGCTTCAACGAGGCTTCCAACCACAACTACATCATGAGCTGCTACGGTGTATACTGCGAGGGACCGAACGAAGAGCTGGCCTGGCCCACCAAGAAGGGGCCGTGGTTCTACACGCCGGCCATCGCCGTGGGATCGCCGTGCCTGGACGTCGTCGATTGCTGGCCGACCAACGTGCGCATGTCGCGTGTGACCCAACTGAGCCCGAATGTGCTTCACGAGGGGTTGACAGGATACAAGTCGATCAAGGCCCTGAAGCGCATTCGCTGCGAACCCGTCGGGCCCTACGGCAGCTCGATCTGCGTACTGCCATGCCTGAATCATCCCGACTGCGGCATGAACACCGGGGTGTTTGAGGAGCTTCCGGGACCGGCAAAGAGCATACCCGTCGCGAGTGCGCCCGGCGTGTGCATCGATTGGGACCGGTCCAGCCCAAAGCCGTGTCGGCTCCCCGAACTGTGGCCCGGACACTGCCCCGAACCGTGCAGACAGGCATTCGAGGAGTACGCGACCTGCACGCGCTTCGCTGTGCGCTACCACAGGCGATCGCCCTGCGCCCGAAGCAACGCCCACGGCACCTGCGAGGGCACGCTCCGTTGCCTGCAAGAAGACCACGCACCACACTGTGACGCGCCGACGCCATCCGCAGCCGGGTGCTTCGGCAAGACACCGCCGACGCCGATGCCGCCGGAGTGCTGCCAGGGCGAGCCGATCTGGGACGAGAACACCGAGCCTTGCAAGCTCCCCGACGCGGCTCAGGAGCCACGATGCGGGCTGGACCGCCCAGCGTGTGCGGAGGGCTGGCTCTGCGTGCCCCTACGTGACGGCCAGCGGTGCCTCCTGGCCACCGCCCCGGCCTCGCCGCTGTGGTCGGGACCGCCGGGCTGCTGGCCCGAACGACCCAGCCATGGCCTGGCCGGCGGCGACGCCCCCTACTGGGCGCCCGGCCCCGGCCCGTTCCCGAACGCGGTCACCCCAACGACAGACGGCACCTACTACGACCTGCGGCTGGACTGGGCCGCCGCCCGCGGCATGCCCTGCCGGAACGACGCCGACTGCAAGATCCCGTTCACCTCCCCCTTCGGCCAGCGCCGTTGGCTGCAGGGCAGCCTGCGCTGCGCCGAGGACACGCCCGGCGAGGGCGGCAGGTGCCTCAAGCCCTGCGACCTGCCGACGACCTCACCCTGCCACGCCGGCTACGAATGCGATCGCGGCCCCGGCGGCTGGCGCTGGTGCGTCCCCGAGGCGCAGGTCTGGCCGCCCCGCTGCTCGGTGCTCGCGGTCGAGCTGGCGACGGAGCACGGCGTCGGCGCCACGCCCTGCGTTCGGGCCAACCCCTTCGGCGTCTGCACCGGACTGGCGCGCTGCGCCAAGGTCGGCAGCGGGACGATCTGCGACGCCCCCGAGCCCGCCGCGGAGACCTGCGGCCTGTCGGGCCACGGCGACGGGGTCGACCAGGACTGCGACGGCCAGACCGACGAGGGCTGCACGCCATGAGATGGCGACGGTTCTCCACCCTGGTTCGCGCATCCGCCACCCTGCTCGCGCTGGCCGCCTGTACCGGAGCCGATCCGGTCGGGTTGGAGGGCGACACGAGCGCTGCGCCGCCGCAGAACGCGGACAGCGCGCTCGACGACAGCGGCGCGGTGAACGACAGCGCGATGACGCGAGGCGGCGTCGACGGCGGTCCAGCCTCGTGCATCGACGCCGGCTGCGACGGCGGCTACTGCGCACCAGCTCGCGCCGGCTGGTCATGCGTGCCTGGACCGGACGCGGGCCAGTGTGGAGAGGGCGGCTTGAAACTGCCTGTCGACCTGCCCGGCCGCGGCACAACCGACGTCTGCATTGGTGAAAGCGTCGTGCTGGGACTGCCCTGCGCCGCGAACGTCGATTGCGCGACCGCATGGCCGTTGGTTGCCACGTCGGGGAGCAAGTCCTTGTGGCGGTGCCGATGGTTCGGGGCCGGCACGCTGCATGGGCAGTGCACGGTCACCTGCGTGCACGGCATCCCCAAGTGGGGCTGCCCCGACGCGGCTCCCACGTGCGAAAAGACCTCGACGCACACCAACGTCTGCGTCGGAGACACAGTGCTGGCGTGTCCCCTGCTGGCCTGGCTGCACGGCGCCGAAGGCCTGTGCCGGCGAAGCAACCAGTTCGGCACCTGCGGTGGCGTCTCCAGGTGCGATGGCTACGGTCCCGGGGTCGTCCCCACGTGTGACGCAGCCGAGCCTGCCGCGGAGAGCTGTGGCACATCCGGTCAGGGCGACGGCATCGACCAGGACTGCGACGGCACAACCGACGAGGGCTGCACACCGTGAGGCAGCACGAAACGGCGGCGGTTCAGCGCGCCTGGGCGTAGGTCCAGCGAGCCTTCACGGTACGCGTCGGCGCCGGCTGGTCGGCCGCCTTGGCCTGCCCCGTGACCTGCACCTGGCCCTTGAGGCCATAGGTGAAGGGGTGAATCAACATGGAGACCGCCTTGCGGGTGAAGTAGCCCAGCTTGGCCAGGTCGTCCTTGCGCGAGGTGCGCTTGCTGACGGTGAAGGCGACCTCGGCCTTCTTGCCGCCCCGCTCGGACAGCACTTTCAGCTGCCAGGGCACCTTGTAGTCGTTCTTCTTGTCGAGCCGCTCGGCGCCACGCTGCTCGCCGACCACCTTGCCGACGTGATGCACACCGCCGCCGCGCAGCACCACGAATCCCAGCGGCCGATGGCGCCGCTCCTTGGGCCCGATGATGTAGTCCACCAGGGTCACCTGGCCGCCGCGGATGTGGTGCAGCTGCACCGAGCGCTCCCAGGTCCGATGGGCCTTGATCTTGGACGCCTCGTGAATGGAGAACGCGGTGCCTTTGGCGTCCACCTGGCGACCGCTGGTATCGGTCGCCTGCACGTGCAGGGTGCCGTAGGGCACGATCAGGGCGCGACGCATCCAGGCGCGGCCGTCTACATCGCGCACGGCCAGTGGCGCTGCACGCGGGGTCAGCGTCACGGTCGCCTTGACGGTGCCATAGGCAAATCGCATCACCAGGGCGCCCTTGTCGACGGACAGGGAGTTCGCGCCGGCCGTGATGCCGAATCGATTGGACGTGGCGGTGTATCGACCGCGCTTCCAACTCTGCTTGGCATAGAGCGTGCCCTTGGCCGACTCCTGCTTGAACGTGATGGTCAGGGCGCCCTTCTTGTAGGCGGCGTTGGCGACCGAGAAGCGGATGAAGGTGTTGTGGCCGCCGGGCAGGCGCCCGCGGATGGTCACCGACTCGACCGCCTCGCTGTGGTTGTTGAAGCCTTTGTGCGCCCAATACAGGGGCCGGTCGGGAACCGCAGCGCCGACGCTCGCAGAGACGAGCAGGCTGCTGATGGCGAGGGTGAGTATGGCGACGCGCTTGTTCATCTGCTTCCCCTGACGGCGCCCCCAAAGCGCGCGTCGGTCATGCAACGAGGGGGCGGTGGTGTGGATTCACCGCCCGCTGCCTTCGTCAGGCCCGGGTTCGGCTCAACCCCTTCCAGCCGATGGCAAATACCGTGCCGGCCAGAGAGCGCCAGGCGCCCATACCAGGCAGCGGCGCTTTGCCGGCACACATCCTGGCCAGCTGTCGGTTGTACCAGCTCAACTCCAGGATGCCGCGCTTGTCGATGGCGTCCAGACCGGTGCGGATCGGGCGCACCAGGCTGTGGAAATCCTCGCCCTGGAGAATGCGGTCGGGCAGGTCGGGTTCGACGGCCAGTGGCCGCGCCAGGCCGACCATGTCCACATCGCCGCTCTGCACCGCGGCAGCCATGCCGGCGGCGCTGCGGAAGCCGCCGGTGACCACCAGCGGCAACTTGACCAGCTGGCGCACCCGGCGGGCGTAGTCCAGGAAGTAGGCCTCTCGCTTGAGGGTGCTCTCCTTGGCCCGGATGCCGGTCATGGCCGGCGCCTCGTAGCTGCCGCCGGAGATCTCCACCAGGTCGACGCCAGCAGCTTCCACCGCCTGAACCACGGCCATGGACTCGGCTTCGCTGAAGCCGCCGCGCTGGAAGTCGGCCGAGTTCAACTTCAGCCCGATGGGAAAGTCCTCGCCCACCGCGCTGCGCATGGCGGCGATCACCTCGAGCACGAAGCGCATACGCTTTTCAGCCGTGCCGCCCCAGGCGTCGTCGCGCTGGTTGTGATGTGGCGACAGAAACTGGTTGACCAGGTAGCCGTGCGCGCCGTGGATCTGCACGCCATCGAAACCGGCCTTCTGCACCACGGCGGCGGTGCGCCCATACGCCCGCACCAGCGCCTCGATCTCGTCGGCCTCCAGGGCCCGCGGCGGGTTGAACAGGGGCGCGAGTTTCGCCGCCAGCGGCACCGCCGAAGGCGCCACCGGCTCGGGGCTCATGAACTTCGGTGACTGCTTGCCTGGGTGGTTGATCTGCATCCAGATCCGGCCGCCGTCGACCTGGCCGGCTTCGGCCCAGGCACGCAGCAGCTCCAGGTCTCGCTCGTCATCCACCACCACGTTGCCGGGCTCGCCCAGGGCCCCGCGATCGACCATCACGTTGCCGGTCACCGCCAGGCCGAGGCCGCCTTCGGCCCAGGTGCGATAGAGGTTGTCCAGGCCCGGTCGCGGCGCGCCTTCATCCGTGCCCCAGGCCTCGCTCATGGCCGACTTGCAGAACCGGTTCTTGATGACCGGGCCGCGGCGCAGCTCCAGCGGGCGGCCCAGGATGGCGGCTGCGTCAATGACAGCCGCGGCGGCTTCGATCATGGCTTCTCCGGATGTGGCAACACAGCAGCGCCCATCAAAGCTCGATTACTCGCGCCAGATGAACTTCCACGGATGTCGCTTCAGGTCCTTGACCATCAGCTTGACGTCCATGAACAGCTCGTTGTCCATCAACACGCCGCCGACGGTGCCCTTGCCCTTGCGCGCGTTGGCCGTGACCACCTTGACGTCGTCGACGGCGCTTGCCGCTTTGGCCACGGTCTTGTCGGTGCGCTCGATGACGCCGATGACCTTGCCGTGGCCGCTCTTGCCGAGCATCACCTGGGAGGTGGGCTCGACGTTCAACCGGCCGCTGTAGCGGCGCAACTCGCCGGTGATCTGGCGGGTGTCGCGCAACACTGGCGGCGTATCCTGGCGCACCGCGGTGGTCACCGCCTCCACGTTCCCCAGCGAGCGGCGGATGGCGCCACCGTCGCCCAGCCCCACCTGCACGCTGTCCACGACGCGATCGACCTTCGCTCCAGTCGTGTCCAGGCGCACCAGCACCTGCTTGATGGTGTCCCGATTGTCGAGGATCAACTGGTCGGCATCCTGCACCGTCTTCTTGGCCACCAACATGGTCTCGTCGGCGTGGCGGAAGAGGCTCGACAGGCTGCCCTCGTTGTCTTCAAGGATGCGCGACACGGCGGCGGAGACCTTGGCCAGGCGCTGGCCCAACACCTCCAGGCGCAGGGGCGGCTGGCCGACCACCTTGGCGCCGCTGGCCAGGGTCGGCTTGTCGAAGGTGCCGGGATCGACCTCGATATACTTCTCGCCGAGCATCCCTTGGGTCGAGATGAACAGACGCGCGTCCTCATGCAGGGTGGCGCCGATGTCCTTGTCCAGGGCACAGGTGATGCGCACGACCACCCGCCGGCCCACCTCTTCGTCCTTGCGACCGCCCCAATACTCGACCTTCGAGACCTTGCCCGCGGCCACGCCAGCCACCTTCACCGGCGCGCCCGGCTTCATGTCGCTGGCGGTGTCGAAGTCGATATGCAGCACAAAGCCCGAACCGCTGCCGAAGTCACCGAGCACCCAGACAAAGCCAAACAGCAGCCCGGTGCAGATGAGGACGAGAATGCCGACCTTGATTTCCAGGGCTCTGCTCATGGCGCCGCCATCTTAGCGACCTGTCGGTCAAAGGGCCATCGGTGCATGGTTCTCCAACCACGCCCACTCATAACTGCATGGGGCCTTCCGCCTCGCCGCGCACAAACTGCCCGATGATCGGGTCGTCGCTGTCGCGAAAGTCCGCCCGGGTCCCGTCCAGCAGGATCTCCCCCTGGTAGATCATGGCGATGCGGTCAGCGATGCTGAAGATCGAGCGCAGGTCGTGGCTGATGCAGATGGACGTCACCCCGTGGTCATCCGAGAGCGAGCGGATCAGCCGGTCGACGTTGGCCGCCGCCATGGGATCCAGCCCCGTGGTCGGCTCGTCGAAGATGACGTACTCGGGTTCCATGGTCAGCGCCCGGGCGATCGCCACCCGTTTTCGCAGGCCGTCGCCGATGGCCGCCGGGTAGCGATCGGCCTGGCCATGCATCTGCACCTTCTCCAGGTAGGCCATGGCCACGTCGCGCGCCTGCGGGCCCACCAGACCGCGATGTTTGCGCAGCGGCAACATCACGTTTTCGATCAAGGTCATGGAGTCGAAGAGGGTCGAGTGCTGAAAGACCATGGCGCAGCGCTTGCGCACCGCGTAGTAGCCATGCTCGTCCAGCTCGGTGATGTCCTGACCATCGAGCAGGATGCGCCCGCTATCGGGTCGCAGCAGGCCCACCAGGTGTTTGACCAGGACCGACTTACCGGCGCCCGAGATGCCGCAGACGAAGAGGATCTGGCCCGTATCGACCCGCAACGACACGCCGCGCAGCACCTGCTTGCTGCCGAACGCCTTGTGGATGTCGCGGAACTCGATCATCGCCGGCTCGTTGTGTCGAGGCTCAGTCTGACATGGTTCCCTGCGCCGCAGTTCAATGCGCGACGGCCCAGTTGTCGCCCGTACCGACGTCGACCTTCAGGGGCACCTTGAGCTCACCGGCCGCGGCCATGCCCTGGCGGACCACCTCGGTGGTCGCCTCCACCTCGGCCACGGGCACCTCGAGCAACAATTCATCGTGCACCTGCAGCAACAGGCGCGCCGACAGGCCCGCGTCTTTCAGCCCCTGCGCGACCAGCAACATGGCCCGCTTGATCAGGTCGGCCGCGGTGCCCTGCACCGGCGTATTGACGGCGATGCGCTCGGCGGCGGCCTTGACCATGTGGTTGCTGCTGCCGATCTCCGGCACCGGGCGGCGGCGCCCGTAGAGGGTGCGCACCTCGCGATGTTCGCGCGCATGTTCCAGGGTCTGATCCATGAAGGCGCGCACGCCAGCGAAGCGCTCGAAGTAGCGCTCGATGAAGGCCTTGGCCTCCTTGCGGGTGACGCCGATCTCGGCCGCCACCCGGGTCGAGCCCATACCGTAAAGCACGCCGAAGTTGATGGTCTTGGCGGCGGTTCGCTGGCTCGGCGTGACCTCTTCCAGCGGCACCTTGAAGATCTCGGCGGCGGTCTGTTTGTGGATGTCGATGCCGTCGTGGAAGGCCTGCAACATGCCCGGCTCATCGGCCAGGTGTGCCATCACCCGCAGCTCGACCTGGCTGTAGTCCGCGCTCAGCAGCACATGGCCGGGCGCGGCGACGAAGGCCAAGCGCACGCGGCGTCCCTCGTCGGTGCGGATGGGGATGTTCTGCAGGTTGGGGTCGGTCGAGCTGAGCCGCCCCGTCGCCGCCACCGCCTGGTTGAACGAGGTATGCAGCCGCCCGGTGCGCTCGTTGACCAGCACCGGCAGGGCGTCGGTATAGGTGCTCTTGAGCTTGCCGAGCTGCCGACAGCTGAAGATCTCGTCGATGATCGGGTGCGCTTGTCGCAACCCCTCCAGCGCCGCCTGGTTGGTCGACCAGCCGGTCTTCGTCTTGCGCTTTGCGGGCAATCCCAGGGTCTCGAAGAGCACCACCCCCAACTGCTTGGGCGAGTTGATGTTGAAGGGCCCGCCCGCGTGGCCATGGATGCTCGCCTCCAGCGCGCCGAGACGGTCGCCGAGATCGGTGCTCTGGCGGGCCAGCTCGTCCACATCCAGGGCCATGCCCTCGAACTCCATGCGCGCCAGCACTGCCGTCAGCGGCACTTCCAGCTCGTCGTGCAGGTGGCGAACCTCGTGTTTGTCAGCGTCGACCAGGACGAGTTCCGCGGCCTTGCCGGCCACCGCCGCCCGTTCGGCAGCGTAGCGGGCCAGAGACTCTACGGGCGCATCTTCGTGGGCGACGATCTTGCGCCCCTTGCCGAAGAGCTCTTCGTGACTGGCCATCTTGTAGGACAGCCGCTCCAGTGCCATATGCGCCAGCGCGTGGCTGCCGGCGCCCGCTTCGCAGAGGTAGCTGCCGAGCATGGGGTCGGCCGACAGCCCGGCCACCTTCACACCGTGCTGCAGCAACGCCACCACCGTGTACTTCAGGTCGTGGCCCACCTTGGCGACGGTGGGGTCTTCGAGCAGGGCGCGCAGGGTCGGGTGAACCGGGCCATCCAGCTCCGGCCAGCGGGCAAAGAGCAGGCCCTTTTCCACCGAAGACGACGCCGCCACGCCCAGCAGGCCGCCGCGCATGGGCGTGCGCCGCTCGCTGTCGCTGCCGGACAGGATCACGTCGATGGCCACCCGTCCCGCCTTCCGCAAGGCGGCCACCTCGCGCGCGATATCCGCCGGCTCCTCGATCACCTCGACCTGCACCTGGGCCATGCCCTGCTCGCCGGCGCTGAAGTAACGGCGCAGCAGTCGCTTGAAGCCCAGCTCACCGAAGGTCTTCGTCAGCGCCTCCTTGTCGGGGTCCTGCGGCTTCAGTCCGTCCAGCTCCACGCCCACGTCGCCGTCGCGCTCCAACTCCACCAGCTGGCGTGCCAACCGCGCCGCCTCGGCGCTCTCCTGCAACAGACGGCGGGTGCGCTCGCGCTCGATCTGGTCGAGATTGTCGTAGATGGCGTCCAGCGAGCCGAATTGCTCCAGCAGCTTGACCGCGCCCTTCTGACCGATGCCCTTGACGCCGGGGATGTTGTCCACCGAGTCGCCCATGATGGCCAGCAGGTCGCCGACCCGCTGCGCGGGCACGCCCCACTTTTCGGCCACCGCCGCCTCGTCGAAGGTCAGGCCCTTGCCGTCATCCAGCTGACGGATCGCGCCCAGCCCATCGGCGGGATCGACGACCAGTTGCATCAAGTCCTTGTCGCCGCTGACCACCAGCACATCCATGCCCGCGGCGTGGCCGCGATCGGCCAGTGTGGCGATGATGTCGTCGGCCTCGAGTTGTTCGTCTTCCAGCACGCACAGGCCCAGCTCACCGGCCACCTGCAGGGCCCACGGCCACTGGATCTTCAGGTCCTCGGGGGTCGGCGGGCGATTGGCCTTGTACTGCGGGTCGATCTCGGCGCGAAAGCCTCGCCCCGGGCCGTCGAAACAGACGCCAACGCTATCGGGCGAGTACTCATCGAGCAGCTTCAACAGCATGGAGGTGAAGCCGTAGACCCCGCCGGTGGGTTTGCCGGAGGGGCTACGCAGGTAGCGAACGGCGTGGTAGGCCCGAAAGAGCGCGTGCGAGGCGTCGATCAGCAGCAGGAGCGGGCGGGCTCGTTCGGCGTTCATGGGCATCTCCAAGGGGCCCGGTGGCGCCCGTCTATCCTCATGGGGCAGGCAGGACCACGATGGTCCCTTGCGCTCCGCCTTCCTGGCCGGCCAGCGCTGGCCCCTCCGCCGCACTCTTCAGCGCCGGCAGCTCCACAGTTGGCCAGCCCAGCGCGTCTACGAAGGGCCCGATCGGCGCCAGGGGCAGGTCCACCCGAGGGTCTGCAGCGTGAATCGGCACCACCCATCGAGGCGCCACCTCAGCGACCAGTTTGGCAGCCAGCCGACCGTCGAGGGTGAAGGTACCGCCGACCGGCACCAACAGCCCGGTCGCGCCGCGCAACCAGTCGACATCGGAGGCATCCCAGGCGCCGATGTCGCCACAATGCACGATCCGCAGCCCCTCGCCTTGCAGCGAGACCATGCGGGTCAGCCCCATGCGCAATCCGCCCACGTCGTCATGGGGGACCCAGCGGCAGCGGATCTCCACCTCGCCGATTCGTTCATCGGAATCGATCACCCGATCGGTGCCCAATTCCGGTGTCCAGGCCGCGTGATCCTCGTGCCCGTGGCTGCAGACCACCGCGTCGAATGGGCCCGCAATGGCCGGCAACTGAAATCGCCCGCCCAGGGCACCCGGACGATGGGGGTCCAGACAGAGGCGTAGTCCTGCCAGTTGGAGGTCGAAGGCGGCGTGGCCGAGAAAGCGCAGGCGCACGGCGGACTAGTCCACGAACTGCAGGATGCCGATGTGATCCAGGTCGCGGTAACGCTGCTCGTAATCCAGCCCATAACCGACGACGAAGTGGTCGTCGATGACGAATCCGACCAGGTCCAGCGGCACGGGGATCTTCTCGCGAGAGGGCTTGTGCAGCAGGGTGCAGACCCGCAGGGTACGCGGCTTGCGAGCGCGCAGGTTGTCGAGCAGGTAACTCATCGTCAAGCCGGTATCGACGATGTCCTCGACGACGACGCAGTCGCGATCGGCGATGTCCATGCCCAGGTCGTGGGTGAGGCGGACGGCGCCCGTCGAGCTGGTCCCTTCGTAGGACGACACGCCCAGAAAGGCTACGTTCGTCGGCAGGTGCAGCTTGCGCAGCAGATCGGCGTAGAACAGGAACGACCCCTTGAGTACGCAGATGAGCACCAGCGGCTCGTCACCGTCGGTGCCGTCCTGGATCTCGGCCGCCATCCGGGTCACCTGTTCGGCGATCTGCTCGGCGCTCAGGTAGGGTTCCACGCGCTCGCCCATCCTCTCCTCCCCTGCGTTGGGCCTTCCGCAGCCCGTCGCGATTGTCCGACGGCTTCAACGCCCCCGGTTCGTCTTGCCCCTAGGACAGGGCGTTGTTCATCACTTCGCCCATGCCGCCGGCGCCAGGGACGATGTACTGCATGTCGTTCAGACCGCGCTCCTCCTCCCAGCGACTTCCGGGCACGGAGTTCAGCACCTCCTGGGGGCTGAGTCCGCGATCGAGTCGATAGGCGAAGATGCTCACCTTGCCCGGGAAGGCTGAGGTCAGCTGACGGACGAATTCGGGCGTCACGATCAGGTTGAGCGCGAAGCAGTGGCGCGGCTCGCCGGCCATCTCCGAGAGATAGAACTCGATGGCCTTGGTCAGCGAACCACCCGTGGCGCCCATGGGATCGGGAAAGAGCAGGAAACGGCCGTCGGTCGGCCCGGCGATCTTGCGGCCATACATGCCGGCACCGGTGACCTGGGCCTCCGAATCGGTGATGCGATTCATCAGGATGTGATCCTGACGCACCACCCCCGCATTGAGGATCTCGCACAAGGCCTCGAAGCAGACCATCGACGGCAGGATGCCCGCCCTGGCGATGTCCACGGACGTCACTTCCACGTCGGGGTCGATCACCGTGCCGTGGTATTTGCCGAGCTCGGTATAGCTGCTCATCCGCGTCTCGGTGTCGACCACCTTGCGCGGGAAGGCGCTGTTGATCACTGCCCGGACCAGGCCGCGATACAGCAGGGTGACGATCCGATTGACCTCAGGCTGAACGCACCCCGGATGGCAGAGGCGTGACAACCAGGTCAGCGCCAGCGGATCGGCGCTCAGGTGCACGTGATCGCCGTACTCGTGTAGCAGTTCGCCGTTTCGGGTACGGATCTCTTCGTAGCAGGTCTCGGGCATGGCGCCTTCCCTCTCGGTTGTGGCAGCTGGCCGGTCCGGGGCTGACTCTGGGCCGCTCGGGTGGGCGCGTCAACCCCGTCCGGGAGGCGGAGCGGGGCGCTGCCCGAAGATGGCGGTTCCGACGCGCACGTGGGTGGCGCCCTCGGCGATGGCGACGCGAAAGTCCTGGCTCATGCCCATGGAAAGCCAGGGCAAAGCCTCGGGCTCGCTCAACTCGTCGCGGAGCCGGGCGCGCAGCTCTGCCAGTCGACGAAAGATGGGCCGCACCAGTTCCGGGTCGGCCACCGGCGGCGGCATGGTCATCAAGCCCTGAAGTCGGACCCCAGGTGCGTCCAAGGCGATGCGGGTCAGGTCGCTGACTTCCGACTCGGTGCAGCCCCCCTTGGTGGTCTCGCCGGACAGGTTCAGCTGCAGGAGCATGGCCTGGGGCGTGCCGGCTCGCAGGGCCCGCTTGCACAATTCCTTGATGCCGCGGCTGCCGCCGAGCGCGTGCAGCAGGTGCATCCGACCGGCCACGTGGCGCATCTTGTTGCGCTGCAGGTGACCGATGAAGTGCCATCGAAGGTCGCCAAGGTCGGCCAGCGCGGCGGCCTTGGCCTGCCACTCCTGGACGTAGTTCTCGCCAAAATCCCGCTGACCAGCGGCATAAGCGGCCCGAATCGCCGCCTCGTCATGGCGCTTGGATACGGCCACCAGCGTGACGTCTTGCGGCGATCGACCGCAATCGAGCGCCGCATCGGCCACCCGTCGTTGCACTTCGCTCAGCCGGCCGGCGATCGTCTCGGCCCGCTCGGAAGCGCTCAGCGACCCCATGGCATCACGTCCGCGGCGCCCATCTCCTCCATCATCTCGACCACCTGGCACATGGGCAGCCCGACAACGTTGGTATAGGAACCGCTGATCTCCTCGACCAGGTAGGCGCCGACGCCCTGAATCGCGTAGGCGCCGGCTTTGTCCATGCTCTCGCCGACCGAGAGATAACGCTCGATCTCGTGCCGGCCCAGCGTCTTGAAGCGCACCGCGGTCGCCACCGCCTGCAGGCCTTCGCGCTCCCGCCGCATGTCGTACAGGGCGAAACCGCTGATGACCCAATGCTCGCGCCCGCTCAGGCGCTGCAACATCTCGCGCGCCTCGTTGATGTCGACCGGTTTGCCCAGCAGCATGTCGTCCACCGCGACCACGGTGTCGGCCGCCAGGACCCAGCGCAGCGGCTCCTCGGTGCGGGTCGGCTGAAAGAAGCCCCTCGGCGGGCCGGACTGCTCTTTGGGCAGCAGGGTGGACTCGATGCGGCGCACCGTGGCGATGACTTTGGCCCGGGCCAGGCGCTTGGTGTAGTCCACCGGGGTCTCGCCGGGCAGGGGCTCCTCGTCGACCTCTGTGGCGATCACCTTGAGCACGAAGCCGGCTTGTTCGAGCAGCTCCTTGCGTCGCGGCGAGGCCGAAGCGAGCGTCAGGGGGGCGGGATTCATTCGTTGGCTCCTCGGTGGCGCCAGTGCTGGCGCGGGCAATCATCCCGGCAGATGAGCGGTGGCCGCGCCGGGCTCAGGATCCGGTGTCCGGGGCGGGTGTGACGTCGGGCGTATTGCCAGCCGCACGAGCGGCCTTGCGGGCGCGTGCTGCGTCCTTTCGAGCGCGTTTGCGGGCCCGCTTGAGCGCCTTGCGCGCCAGGCGTTGCTCGCGCCGGCGGTCGCGCATCTCGGCCCGCTTGCGACGCCAGCGCAGCACCGCCGGATCTTCGCCCATGAAGAGCTGGCCCAGCAGGTTGCCGGCTTTGGGCAGCAGCAGACCACCAACGCAGAGCACGGTCGCCAGAGCGGCGAGCAGCCATTCGTCACGGGTCAATTCGAGGAGCTCGCCCATGCCGTCTCCGGCTCCACCCTCGGCGCTGTTGGGCAGCGCCGGCAGGCAGGGCTACAGGCTGGTGATCTTGTCCGGAATGCTGGTCACCTTCTCGAAGACGCCCTTGCCCTTGTTGTAGGTGCCCTCGACCCGCTTGCCCATGGACTCGACGCTCTTGTAGGTGCGCTCCGGTGTGCTGACGATGCGGTTGACCTTGTTGATGGCCTGATCCGGCTTGGCGAGGACCTTGTTCTGCGCCGAGCGGGCCTGGGACATCTTGCCGTCGACCGTCTTCGGCCCGAAGCTCTCCACCGCCACCACCTGGCCGCCTTCCTTCTTGACCCGGGCGCCCCAGACGATCTCGATGTCGTACTTGGACTTGCGCTTCATCGGGTCCAGGCGCACACGCGGGTGGTTGAGCAGCTGGGCGATGACCAGGGCTTGCGCCTTGGAGTGATCCTTGAACATCACCTGGGGGAAGTCCTTGCTCTTGTCCTTGTCGTCCGAGTCGGGCTTGGCGTGGCCCATCTCCTTGAGCATGATCTCGATGTTGTCGACCGCCTTCTCGCCGGCGTCGCCCAACGTGTTGACCACGTGGATCCGCGCATAGCCGGTGATCTTCTTGAACTTCGAGCTCTTGCGCACGTTGTCGAAGTCCGAGTCCGTGCGCGCCTTGATCAGGCGTTCGATGGCGTCGTCGGTGCCCAGATCGCTGAGCCACATCAGGTGCAGGAAGGTGTCCTGCCTCTTCTTGGCGCGCGATTCGGCGCAGGCGAGGTTGTAGATGCAGAACTCGCAACGTCCGTCCATGTTCACCGAGGCCTTCAGCGTGCTGACGGCCGCGCCCAGGCGCTTCTTCTTCAACTGAGCGACGCCCTTCTTCGCCTTGGCGCGGGCCCGGTTCTGGTTGGCCTTGCTCACGGGGTCGGGGCGGTATTTCTGCCGCTTCTTGGCCACCTTCTTGACCGGCTCATCGCCCTTGGGCGCGCGCGGGGGCAGCTTCAGACCGAAGCGATACAACCCCTCGCGGCCGATGGTGGAGCCGCGGTTGCTGCCGTTCTCATAGAGGAACTGCAGCGCCTTCTTGGCATCTTTCTTGGTCCCGCCGGTGATCATGTGGAAGCGGGCGTCGGTATTGAAGGCGTCGGCGCATGCCTCCAACTTCTCGGCGTCTGCCTTGGCGGGCTTGGCCAGGACCTTGCCGCATGGGCGTTCCGTACGCGTCCAAGCGTCCTTGCGGGCGGCCAGGGCGGCTGTGGCGAGCAGCACCGCGGCGGCCAGTGCCAGCCCCTGCGCCAGAGTCGATCGTCGCATCGTCGCTTCCCTTTTCGTGGCGTGCCTTTGTCGTGCCGGCGGCCGTGGGCCATACTATGCAAGGCGCGCGTCCCGGGTCAACGACGAGACGGGCGCCCGGGGTTCGGGGTGGGCCGATCGGTGCCCCGCCTGCAGGCCCCAGTCGAGCCTGTCGCCATGGCCTCCCCAAGCACCCGCAGGATCGCCCAGATCTCCTCGCACATCCTCGTCGCGTGCGGGGCGGTGGTATTGGTGGTGTGGCTGCAGGGACGTGGCGATGACGGACAGCAAGATCCGCCGCCCGACATCGCCGACGCCGACGTCACGGCCCATGCGCCCGCCGAGCAGACCGGCACCGTAGCCCGCGCGGCCGACACGACGATCGCTGCGGTCCCGACCACAGACGCAGACTCCTCGGAAGAGGCGGGCGGTCTGGCAGGGCAGGCGCCGATCCGCATCATCGCCACGCCCGAGGTGTTGCGCGTCTGGCACCTGACGGACATGAAGCTGCGTGCGGAGCCCGCCCAGGGAGAGCAGTTCACCGACTTCACCTGGCACTTCGGCGACGGCAGCGAGCCTGTACGCGGCGTCGAGGTCGACCACACCTTCCCGGAATCGGTCGCCGATCGACACATCACCCTGCAAGCCCGGCGGGCCGATGGGACCAAACTCGTGCTGTCCCGCCGCCTGCCCATCGAACGCCTGGCGGTCGTGCCCCTGGACGGCGAGGAAGCGCCGGCCTGGAAGCTGCCCCGGCCTCGCGGTCGCCGACTGGTAGCCATCGGACCATGCGACTCCAAGACCCTCGAACGGCTCCTGGTCGCCGCGGCGGGTCCCTGGCGGGCCGACGGGGTGCTCCTCGTGGGCGATGCCCAGCTGGCCGATCGGGCGCGAATCATCGTCGACTCCAGGGTCCAGGCCCTACCCCTTCTCTTGTTCGATGTCGGGCCGACAGGGGCCGGGCTGTCGAAGAACGCGACGCCCCTGCGGGTGATTCGCGACCCCGCCGGCGAGGTCAAGTCGCTGGTGCGCGGCGGACGATCGGACGTGCACATCCTGTCCGGCCTGGCGCTGGTGGCCATCGACACGCGCGACGAGGTGGACAACGTCGCGCTGCGTCGACTGCGCGCCGACCTGGAGGTGGCGACCGCCTTTGCAGCCACGGCGCTGCTGAGCGCCCGTCCCCTGTCCCCATTACGCGACGGCGAGGCGCCGGCGGCGCTGGCCTACCGGATCTATGAACAGGCGCTGCGCCAACGGGTGCGCTTCGTGCTCTCTGGCCGCTCCCGACTGGCCTACGACGCCCGTTATGGCGGTGTCGGCGCGATCTCCGTCGGCTCCGTCAACCAGGAAGGCTGCCATCGCCCCATGGGAAGCGACCATTGCCAGGCGCCTTCGGTGTCCGTGGTCGATATCCCCGACGCAGGCGGCCTCCGCGCCTGGCACCTGCGCGCGCCCGAATTCGAGCGACGCCTCGATCATGCCGACCTGCCCGCCGAGGTGGGCAAGTACCGCAGATGAGTGACAGCCGACCGGCAGAACTGCTGGATCAGGGGCCCGTGGCGCCCGCGCACTCGATCTACGTGCATTTTCCGTGGTGTCGTCATCGTTGCGCTTACTGCGATTTCGCCACCACCGCCGCGCGCGTGATCCCCCGCCAGGCCTACCTGCAAGCCATCCGCCGCGACCTGGACCGCCGGGTCGATCTGCTGGGCCCGGTCCAGACGCTGTTCTTCGGCGGCGGAACGCCCTCGTTATGGGGCCCGGAGCCCGTGGCGGCGGTGATCGCGGCCATCGACGCGGCGGCAGGCCTGACCGACGACGCCGAGATCACCCTGGAGGCCAACCCCGGCGCCAGCGGGCCGGCGGATCTGGCCGGTCTCGCCGCCGCCGGCATCAACCGCATCTCGCTCGGCGTGCAGGCCCTGGACGACGGCCGACTGCAACAGCTGGATCGCATCCACGACGCCGACGCAGCCCGCCTGGCCCTGGCCGAGGTTGGCCGACTGCTGGCCGACGGCGGACTCCGGAGCGCCTCGGCCGACCTGCTGCTGGGCGCCCCGGGGCAGACCGTGGCGCACCTGGCCGACGAGTTGAACGAACTGCTGGACTACGGCCTGCCCCACCTGAGCGCCTACACCCTGACCGTCGAACCCGGCACCCCGCTCTCCCGCCAGGTGGCCAATGGGCGCGCCCGTGCTCCGAACGAGGGGCTGCAGACCGAGATGTTGATGGCCATGGAGCGCCTGGTCGCGCCCTGGGGCCTGCGCCGCTACGAGGTCTCGAACCTGGCACAACCCGGCCACGAGAGCCGCCACAACCTGGCCTGCTGGCGTGGCCAACCCTATGTCGGCCTGGGTACGGCGGCCCACGGCTTCGCCCGCCTGGCCAGGGGTTCGGCCATCGGCTGGCGCTGGGGCAACCTGGCCGACGCCAACGGCTGGCAGAGGGCGATTGGTAGCGGCGCGGCCGCCGAGGCCTTCGTCGAGGTCATCGACCCCGAGATGCACCTGGACGAACGGGTGCTGACGGGGTTGCGTCTGGCGGAGGGGTTGGACTTGGAGAGCCTGCGAGCCGATCTGCCGGCGGACCTCTGCCAGCGGCTCGAGTCACGGGCAGCCGAGCTGATCGCTGCCGGCGAACCGCTGGAGCTGGTGGGCGGTCGACTTCACTGCAGGCCGTCGGCGTTGCCGCGACTGGACGGCCTGATCGTCTCTTTGTTGGCTTGAAGAGAGCTACAACGCCAGGCTGAGTCCGCCGCCGACATAGGGCGCGTCGCGCAAGCCGGCATCCACGTGCAGCCCCATGGAGGAGCCCAGGTCGACCGTCAGGCCTACCGATACGTGCACGGATGGCCAGATGCGGCTGGGCAGCGGCGCGTCCTGCTGGCCCACCTTGCGCCAGTGGGGGCAGGTGGCCTGGTTGTCGTCGGGGCAGATGGGCAGGGTCTCGATCCGCTGCACGTCGCCGGCGATGATGCCCATGCCCAGGCCCCCGCGGAACATGGCACCGACCGGCCCGAAGAGCTTTCGCCGATAGACGTACTCGAAAGCCAGATCGATCAGCACGGCGTCGACCTCGGTGTAGCGCGGTGAAGGCTTGCCATCGGCGCTGTACCAGTTGGCAGCCGGCACCAGCGGCACCGCCAGGCCGATGCGACCGCCGTAGTGATGGCGCGCGGTGGCCGGTCGCAGCAGGCTGATATCGAAACCAACCCCGACCAGCTCCGGGTGCATCTCTCGATCACTGAGGGCGTCGACGAAAGCCCTGGGTACCGTCACCCAACCGGCGTCCAACATGACGACCATCGTCCGCCCGGCGACGGCTGCGGTTTCGGCACGCAATCGCGCGGCCTCCCGGGCGCGTTCGGCGTCGGCGCGACGACGCTCGGCCTGGGCAGCCGACTTTGCAGCGGCGGCGCGGGCGGCGGCAGTTTTGGCGGCGGCGGCTTTGGCGGCGGCGGCTTTGGTGGCCGCATCTTTGGCGGCGGCATCGGCGGCTTCCTTCTTCTTGCGTTCGGCGGCGATTCGCTTCGCCTCGGCGGCTTTCCTGGCGGCTTCGGCCTGCTCGCGCGCCGCATCGCCGCCCAAACGGGCATCGGGCGGCGGGGGTCGCTCGCCTTGGACGGCCGGTCGGCCGCCGCCGATGGGAACTTTGATCAACGTCGGTTGCTCTGATGGCTCGCTCGCCACGGCGGGTACGCACACCCCGACGATCAGCGCCGCCAGCAGGGATGGGAGATGGCAAAGGGGGCCGCCGGGTCGCGTTTGCCAGCGCCTCATGGTCACGTTCTGCAACAAGGGCGGGCTCCTCCGCGGGTCGACCGGGCAAAGCTACCGCGCTCAAAAGCGCTTGGCAACGCGCCACGGCTGCGCCAGACTTCCGCTCTCACCCGGGGACTGGTCCCGGCATCCGGCTGCCATGCGGTACTCCTGCGTCGTCTTCGAGTTCGATGGCACCCTGGTGGACACGACCGCCAGCATGACGGTGTCTCTGAACGAGGTGCTGGCGCTCCACGGCCGCCGCGCCATCGACGCCAACCAGGTCCGTCGCATCGCCCCGGAAGGGATGCGCACCGTCCTGCGTCGCAGCTTCGTCATGACCGGCACGGCGCTCAACGACATCGCCCTGGGCGAGACGCTGGAGACTTTCCGAGAGGCCTATCGGGCGCGGCTGTTCGAGCTGACCCGGCCGGCGCCCGACCTGGTGCCAACGCTGCGCCGCCTGCGCGACCGCGGTGTCGTGCTCAGCATTCTCACCAACCGGCATGAGCAGACCACCGTGCGCCTCATGGAGCATTTCGGGCTGACGTCGTTTTTTGACTTCCTGGTCGCCGGCGACATGGGCGTGGCGCGCAAGCCCGACCCCGCGGGGTTGAACCAGATCATGGAGTCGGCCGGTGCCTCCACAGAGCAGACAGTGCTGGTGGGCAATGCCCGCAGCGATCTGCTCACCGCTCGCAATGGCGACGTGTCCTACGCCACCTGCAGCCCATTCGCCGAGCGCAGCCACCTGATCGCGCAAGGAGCGGACTTCGTGCTCCATCGCCTGGACCAGGTGATCCACCTGGCGGTCGGCGAGGAATCCACGAGCAGCGCGGGCAGCGCCGGGGGCTGATGACGCCGGCGGGTGATCACGTCGGCGGATGATCGCATCGATGCCGGGTCAGACTACAAGCAGAGTGAGTTTCGGCAGTTGGCCAGGGCCGTCTGCAACGCCGTGCCGGTGAGCGAGACGCCCTGCAGGCACTTGGTCTCGCAGGCGACGTCGTTGTTGCACTTGTTGATGCAGCTGTCGGTGGACGCGCAATCGGCGTTGGCCTTGCAACGCACGTCCTGAAGCCAGCAGGCGGCCGGCCCGCAGGCGGCCACACAGTCGCCCAGGGTGACGCCCTTGGGGCAGGGTTTACCCGACCAGCTGTTCTTGACGCAGGCGGCCATGCGACAGGCGTGACGGATCTGGAAGAGTCCGATGGCCTGGACCGGCGCCTTGGCCACACAACCGGCTCGACAGGCCGCGTCACTGCACTTGTCGACGCACCCCTGCAGGGCCAGGCAGGGCGAATCGTTGGCGCAACCGGCGTCGGCATCCTTGCAGCGCTCGCCCGTGCAGGTGGCGATGCAGGTGCCGTCGGCTACACCGCAGGCGCCGCCGCCCGCGGGGCAATCGGCGGCGCAGGTCTTGTCGTCTTCACCCGGCTCGCAGACCTTGTTGCCGCACTTGGTCGCCAGGCACTGTCCCCACCAGCACTTGCCAGTGCTGCAGGTGCTGCCGACCTTGCCGAAGCCATTCTCGCAGCCCGTGGGCGTGCAGGTGTCGTTGGTGCAGGCGTTGCCGTCACCGCACTTGCCGTCATCCGGGCTCTTGCAGACGCCCACCTTGCAGGCATCGGCGGTGGTGCAGGCGCTGCCATCGTCGCAAGGCGCCTTGTCGTCGGGCACGTGGTGGCAGCCGCCCTTGGCCGCGTCGCAGCCATCGACGGTGCAGGCGTTGCCGTCGTCGCAGATCTTCTTCTTGCCGGCGCCACACTTGCCGGCGGTACACGTGCCTCCCGTAGAGCAGACATCGCCGTCATCGCACTCGGCGCCATCCTTGGCGGGGGTGTTGTCGCAGGCGCCGTTCTTGCTGTTGTTACACACATCGTCGGTGCACGGATTGTCGTCGTCGCATAGATCGAGCACGCCTTTGCATTGCACCAGGCTGGTCGGATCGTTGGGATCGCCTTTCTCGTTGATGACACAGTGTTCGCCCTTTATGCACGCGTTTCCGTCGTTGCACAGGATGCCGGGGGCCGGCGCCTCGCCGCAGCCGAGCTTCGGATGACAGCCGGCCAATGTGCAGGGGTTGCCGTCCGCCTCGGGGCACTTCTTCTGGCCACCGGCCACGCATTCTCCCATGGCACAGTGGTCCGGATCGGTACATTGATCCTCATCGTCGCAGGTGACGGTTTCCTCGGCGGCGATTTCGGCAAACAGCATATGGCAGCCCTTTTCGGGCAGGCAGGCGTTCGTGGTGCACGGGTTGTTGTCGTCGTCGCAGTCGGTGCCCGGGAAGATCTGGCTGCCGGTGCACTTGCCCTCCTTGCACTGGTCGTTCTTGGTGCAGAGATTGGCGTCGTTGCAGGCGGCCCCCTCCAGCGGAGCGTAGCTGCAGCCATTGGACCCGCATTGGTCTTTGGTGCACGGGTTGCCGTCATTGCAGATCTTCTGCTGCCAGGTGCAGAAGCCGTCCAGACAGCGCAGGTTGGTGCGGCAGGCTTCGTCATCGCCACATTTGGCGTCGTCGGCCTTCTTCTTCACCTCGCAGAATCCCGTGCCGACGTTGCAGGTGACGTCGTGGCAGGGGTTCTTGGCCAGGTCGGCGCACTGTTTGTCGTTGGTGCAACCTTCAATCAGGGGCACATCGGGTACCGCGGCGATGTCGGCCCCTTTGGCGGCATCGGATTCGGCCGCGTCCGAACCGGCGTCTTCGGCAACGTCTTCATCCGGTTCGGAGGTGGCCGCGTCGCTCTCCTCGGGTTTGCGATCCGGCAGACAGCCCACCGCGAGCACAACGACGAAGAGCGCCAGCCAGGGGCGAGCATGAAGCCGGGCGGGGGCACGTCGCATGGCTCAGCCCCCCGTCCCGCAGCTGCCTGCCTTGCATTGTTTTCCGTCGCCACAGGGTTTGCCATCTTTGGCGTTGTTGCCCTTGCAGCTGCCGTCCTTGCAGGTGTCCTGATCGGTGCAGCCGTTGCCATCGTTGCAGGCGGACTTGTTGGCCGCGAACACGCAGCCCGTCTTCTCGTCACACTTGTCGTCCGTACAGGCGTTGCCGTCGGCGCAAACCAGGTCGGATTGCGGATTGCACTTGCCCTCGAAGCAGCCGCTCTTGTCCGTGCAGGCGTTGTCGTCGTCGCAGGACTCGTTATTTGTCAGCGACTGGTAGCTGCAGGCGGCATCGCCGCTCTTGTTTGGATCACAGCTGTCGGTGGTGCACCCGTCGCCGTCGTCGCACTTGCTGGCGCCCAGCTTGCACTTGCCATCGGTGCAGGTTCCCTTGGCGCAGGCACCGCCGCAGGAGGGCACCTCACCACCCAACTCCAGGTTGAGACAGCCGACGCCGGCGGCGCAGTTGTCCTTGGTGCAGGCGTTGCCGTCGTCGCAATTGGCCGTGACCCCCTTGCAGACGCTGTTGCTGCACTTGTCGCCAGTGGTGCAGGGCAGGCCGTCGTCGCACTTGTCGCCCTCCTGGCTGGGATCGGGCGAGTTGATGCAGTCACCGGACTTGTTGCACGCGCCCTTCTTGCACGGCTCGTTGGTAGTGCAATCCCGCTCGGCCAGCGAGCCGCATTGGCCGTCCTTGCATGCGGCGACCACCACGCATGGATCGTCGTGGTCGCATGGCGCGACGTTGCTGGTGGCCGTACAGTCGGCCGCCGGATCGCAGTAGTCGTCGGTACATGGATTGCTGTCATCGCACTCTTTGGCCGTGCCCTTGCACTTGCCGACCTTGCAGGTGTCGTTCTCTGTGCACGGGTTGCCGTCGTCGCAGGTGCCGCCGTTCTTGTTGTTCGGCTCGCAGACGCCGGTGGCGACGCTGCAGACGGCTTTGATGCAGGGCACCAGGGCCTCGAGGTAGGCGCAATGGGCGTTGGCCGTGCAACCGCCGGGTAGCTGTACCGACCCGGCGTCCTCGGCGGCCGCGTCGTCGCTGCCATCCGCGCTACCCGCTTCGGTGGCTTCACCATCGGCGGCCGTCGCGTCGCCTTCGCCGGCGCCATCGTCAGCGGTCACATCCCCGCCGCTGTCCACCTGGCCGGTATCTGGCGGCGGCTTGGTATTGTCTCGCTTGCCCGGCACACAACTGGCCATCAGGGCGACCCCATAACAGAGAATCGCCAGAGCATGTGTCGTACGACTGCGATGCTGGCCTGCCATGGACCCGGAACTCCGCTCGGAGAATGCGCCAAGGTGCGCCCGCGAGGATTCTAACGGGCCCCCTGCGCTGCGTCCACGCTACGCCAGGACAGGTCCCGGCGCACGAAAAACAGCGCCCCGCGTCTCAGTCGTCCGCGGCGCTCATGACGATGACCTGCACCGCCGGTCCGCGGGTCACGGTCAGGTTGCCCAGGCCGTAGAAGAGCTCGCCGTCGATGCAAGGATCGATCGAGTAGCTGTCGCGGGCCTCCACCCGCACTTCGCGGGCCGGCTGCTGGACCATGTTGGCCATGCGCAGGTCGGCGCCCGCGGAGATGCGCGGCAGGTTGAAGACGACCTCCAGCACCGTCGGCGCGCCGGCCTGCACGTGCATGACACCGGGCTCTTTGGCATACGGAAAGAGTTGGAACACGCCGGCGATATCCAGGTCGATGGAGCCGATGCTGAGCTCGGTGAACCAGCGTATGGGCAGCTGGTCGCCATCGATCCACACGTCCAGGCCCTGGGGCTCGAAGACGCTGTCGGAATAGGCACGCGCATCGGTCGGGATCGGCAACATGCGCAAACCCGGCAGGCCGATGACCGACGAACCGATGATCTGGCCGATCACCTGGCCGATGCCGAGCGCGTCCAGCCGTCCGTGGGCGTAGAACTTGTCGAAGAAGCGCTGGCTGACGCCGGCCGCGGCACAGGCAAATCCCACCTTGTCGAAGGGCTGGCCGGGAAACTCGCTGCTGTCGTGATAGCGGCCCTGCATGCGCAGGCTGTCCACTTCGATCACCTGGGGTTCATCGCCGGCGGCGATCATCTCGACCAGGGCCTGGATCAGCGGTTCGCCGCGCCCCTTCACCCCAGCTTTGGTGCCGACGAAATTGATGGTGCCGTTGTTGGTCGGCATGATCGCCGGGATTCGCTCACCGCGATCCCGCTCGCTGATCACCTGGTCGGCCTTGTTCACCAACCAGTGAAACGCCCCGTCACCGCCATCGGCAACCCACCAGCGCACGCCGCTGTCGAGGAAGTCGCCGATCACCGCCGGCACGTCATCGGGGTGATCGGTGCGTCGCACCGTACCGTGCTCACCGACCAGGTCGACGAGCAACTCATAGCGCTCCGGCTGCAACCGGTTCCGCTTTGAATTCGGGTTGAATACCACGCCGATACGGGGCTGACCCATGGCTGCCGTTCCGGGCGTCACCCAACGAAGAAAGGGGCGACGCGCGGCGGCAGAGTAGCGCGGCTGGATGGCGGGCGGAAGGTCCGCGCCCGCTCAGGCGTCGCCGCCCTTCTTTTTCTTCTTCTTGTCGGACTTGACCGTCTTCTTGCCGTCATCGGGACCCGGGCAGGCCGTCGAAGTGGGCGTGAAGGCGTCATCCTTCTTCTTCTTCTTGTTCGACTTGACCGTCTTCTTGCCGTCGTCCGGACCGGGGCAATCCGTCGAGGTCGGCACGAAGGCATCGTCGCCCTTCTTCTGCTTCTTCTTGTCCGCCTTGACGGTCTTCTTGCTGTCGTCGGGACCGGGGCAGGAGGGTACGGCCAGAGCGGCACCGCTGAAGAAGAAGATCGCGGCCAGCGCGGCGATCAGGGGCAGGGTCCATTTGCGAATCATGGGCTCCTCCATGGTGTGTGCAACAAACGCCAGCATGAGGCCGGCTGAAGCAAGGATGGAGCCGCCCGGCAGAGACTGCCAATGATCGGCCACAACTGTACGGAAGACCATGGCAAGCGGGATCAGCCCGACCAGGAGAGTCCAACTACACCAGCGGCAACTGCGCCTCTGGCACCAGCTGCCAGGTGCTCATGCCCTCGCGCTCCAGTCGCTCGCACAGGGCCGCCGCGCCGGTGCCGAAGACCACCACATCGGCCGCACCGCTGGCCCGGGCGATGCGATCGAGCTCGGCCCCGGCGGCGCGTCGAGACAGGGCCAGGCCATCGAGTGCACCGGCGGCAGTGATCGCGGCCCGATCACAGCGTTCAGCGACCAGCACCCTGGCCAGGTGGCCGGCGGGGCCCCGATTCAACGTACTGAGCCGGCTCAGCGGCCACAGGACGAGCGACTCCGGCCTGGGCGTGCCGCGCAAGTCGCGCAAGCGTGGCAGGTGGATGTCGGCCGCGGCGTATGCGCGCGCCAGGCGACGGATGGAAGCGTGTGCGTAGAGCGGTCGACGGGCGCCCACCAGGCGGGCCACATCCAGGGCCGAGGATCGGCGATCGAAGAGCCACGCGACAGCGGGCGCGCCTTCCAGCGCCACAACCTGGGCGTGCACCCGCTCGCGCAGGGCGGCCGGCGTGAGGTGAGGTTCTTGGGCCAGTTCACCATCGAGGATCAACACGTCGGCCGGTTCGAGGTGCAATTCGGGAGACGTCGGCATGGCGCGCGGCCGGGCAGCGGCGGCGTACAGGACCGTATGGCCCTCCAGGTGTACCCGCAGCAGGGCCGCTCCGGGGCCGCTGCCGGCCGGCAACAGCTCCACAGCGAGCTGTCCCAGCTGAAATGGCGTCGCCCACGGCACCGTCAGCGGCCGCGGACCACCGGGTGGGATGAGCCTGGCCAGTTGTTGCGAACAGAGGACCCGATGCAGGCGCCGGGGCAAGCGCGCCAGGTGACTCCGAAAAGCGATGCCATCGCGCGGCAGACCGTCGAGCCACAGCCGCGCTGCGGGCACATGCAGGCCCCCTGAAGCGCGCACGCCGAAGGCTTCGCTGACGGTTCGGGGCATGACGGCTCCGGCCTGATTCCGTGGCTGTCGACCCCCCCCGCTGCGGGCGGGTCTTGTGCGCCTGGAAGGCTAATGCAGCGGCGATCGGATGGAAACCGCCGTTGACCGCGATCCGGGTGGGCCCTACCATCGCCCACCGGTACCCACCGATGACAGTCACCCCGCACCAGCCGCAGCCCGACAGCAAACCGCCACAACCCGGGCGGACGAGCACCGGCCGGCTTATCGCCCCGACGGTCACGCCGGCGGCGGACGACCAGCTCGACGACCGGACGCTCTACCACCCATCGCGAATGACCCGGCGCTTCGGCCTGCTGCTCGGCCTGCTGGCCAGGATCCTGTTCAAGCCGGTGGGCTTTCCGACCCGCATCAACAACGCGCTGACCGACTGCGCCCGCGAGGGCGTGCCGGTCTACGTGATGAACACGGTCAGCAAGGTCGACTACCTCTACTTCAACTACGCCCTGCGCCGCGCCGGCGCACCGCTGGCCGAATTCGCCAACGGCATCAACATCTCCACCTTCCACCCCTGGCGCACGGCCCTGGCCGCCTGGTGGCGCGGACTGCGCGGCTACAAGCCCCCCCCGGACGCCGACATCGTGCGCGGACTGCTGACACGGCGACGCTCGGTGCTGCTCTTCCTGCGCCGCGGATTCAGCTTCACGCCGCTGGGTTCACGCCCGCCCCAACGCACCTACCTGTCGGACGTGATCGCGGTCCAGCGCAGGGTTGAGCACGCCATCTTCATCGTGCCCCAGGTGCTGGTCTGGGAGCGCCGCCCCGGCACCGATCGCCACAACATCCTGGACGCCTTCTTCGGCGATCCGGACGCCCCGGGCGGCCTGCGCAAGGCGTTCTCCTTCGTCTTCAATCACCGCCGCGCCTTCGTCCGCCTGGGCGAGGTCATCAATGTGCGCGCCTTCCTCGAAGAGCAGGCGCCCGGACAGGAGGAGGCCCTGCTCGCCGAGCGCCTGCGCGAACGCATCCAACAGCACTTCGCGCGCGAGCAGCGGGTCATCTATGGCGGCCAGACCAAGACGCCCCAGGAGATCACGAGCGAGATCCTCAGCGACAGCCAGGTGGAAGGTCAACTGCGCGAGCTCGCGGTCGCCGAACAGCGCGAATTCGAAGCCGTACAGCAGGAGGCAAGGTCCAGCCTGCTCGAGATCGCCGCGGACATGAAACTGTGGATGATCGAGCTCTTCTGCTTGCTGCTCACGCTCGTCTGGGCGCGCATCTACGAAGGCATCGAGCTGGATGAGGACGGCCTGGAGCGAGTCCGTGCCAGCGGTCGTGACGCGCCGGTGGTGGTCGTGCCGAGCCACAAGAGCCACATCGACTACCTGATCGTCAGCTACCTCTTCTACCGCAACGGCCTGGTCCCGCCGCATATCGCCGCTGGCTCCAACCTCACGTTTTGGCCCATGGGCCCGATCTTCCGCCTGTCGGGCGCCTTCTTCCTGCGCCGCAGCTTCCGCGGCCAGGCGGTGTATGCGGCCTGCTTCCGCGCCTATGTGCGCAAGCTGCTGCGCGACGGCAACTGGATCGAGTTCTTCATCGAGGGCACCCGCTCGCGCACGGGCAAGCTGTTGCCGCCGCGCTACGGCCTGCTGCGCCTGATCGTCGAGGCGGTCGCCGACGGAGAGGTCGACGACGTGGCCGTAGCGCCGGTCAACTTCGGCTACGAGCGCATGGTCGAAGAGCGCGCCTATCGCAAGGAGCTCGAAGGCGGCGAGAAGCGCTCCGAAGGGGTCGGCGATCTGCTCGGCGCCACCCAGGTCCTGATCCACAAATACGGCCGCATGCGCGTGCAATTCGGCGAGGTGCTCTCCCTGCGCGCCGAGCTCGAGCGACAGGGCGTCGCCATCGGCGCTGCCGAACGCGATGACCGGGCCATGCAACGCGCCGTGCGGGTATTCGGCTACCGGATCCTCAACGGCATCAACAGCGCCTCCGTGTTGACGCCGACCGCCCTGGTCGCCGCGGTCCTGCTGAGCAAGGTCAACCGCGGCATCTCGCGCCAGGACCTGCTGCTACGGGTCGGCTACCTGCTCGATACCGCTGCCCGCAGGGGCGCGGTGCTCTCCGGGCCGCTCAAGACCACCCTTCGCATGCGCCGCCAGAGACTGAACTCCGCCGCGACCCAGGATCAGCAGCGCAATCGTGAGAGTGGTGGCCTGCCAGACCCGCTTGGCGCGCAGGCGGAGCGGGCCCGCGTGCTCGGCGGCGCGATGGAGCCCTTCATCGACGGCGCCCTGCAGATGTTCGAGGCCGGCAAGTGGGTGGTGCGCAAGTCCTTCACCGAGGATGAGGTCTACGTGGTCAAGCGCGCCGGCCGCCTGCACCTGGACTACTACAAGAACAACATCATCCACGTCTTCGTGCCCGATGCCCTATTCGCCGCGGCGCTGCTGTCGGTGATCGGGCCGGCCAACAACTGCGATGTGGACGACCTGAAGAACGCCACCAAGTTCCTGTCGGTGGTGCTGAAGTTCGAGTTCGTCTACGACCCGGGAGTCAGCTTCGACGAGCAGTACCAGGAAAGCCTGGATCTGTACCTGGAGATGGGCTGGCTCAAGGCCGAGGACGGCAACATATTGCGGCTGCGCGACAAGGTCACGCCGGCGGTACACCTGTACGCCAAGCTGGTGCAGAACTTCATCGAGTCGTACATGCTCATGGGCCGGGCGCTGACCGTGCTGGGCAAGGGCCCCATGAGCGACCGGGCGTTTGTCGACCACTGCCAGAAGCAGGCCGCCCACATGTTCGAGCTGGGCGATGTGCAGTGCTACGAGTCCTGCAGCAAGGTCAACCTGAGCAACGCGCTGAAGATCTTCATCGAGCAACGCTACATCCAGGAGCGTCGTGTGACGCAGGGCAAGAAGTCCGTCCGCATGCTCGATGTAGAAGTCGGAGACCGCACAGGCGCGCAGTTTGCGGCCTTTGTCGACCGCATCGAGTCGTTCCACCGCCCGTGGCGCGTCGGCCAGCGCTGAATGACCCTCTGCAGCCCGGCGAAAGCGCCACAGGAAAGGCGTTTATCGGTCTGTACGGCGCCGCCCCGCTATGCTAGTAAGGGGCTTTTCCGGGCCAGGGCGATGTGCCCGGCTGGAGATCGTCCATGAGAATGTATGCCGGAAAGGTGGGTCCGATCGCGGCCGATATGGTCGCTCACTTGACCACCGACGGCTCGATTGAGCCCGAGCCAGAGATGGCCGAGGAAGTCCACCTCGACATCGAAAGCGTGCTGCGGGAGTACATCCGAACCGAGCGCGAGATCACCAACCACGCGCGTGAGTTGATCTCAAAGGGCGGTCTCGAGTTCCGCCAGCTCAACAAGCTGAAGTCGAAGATCGCCGAAGAGCGAGGCTTTGGCATCGGCGACCGTGCGCTCGACTACCTGACGCAGCAGATCATCGAATGCCTCTTCCACAGCCGCCACGTGGCTGAGATCTACGTCGAGGATCACGACCTCCGGCGGACCATGATGGGGGTGCTCAAACAGCACCTGCGCGTGGAAGAGGATCTCGATCAAGAAGTGCGCAAGCGAATCAAGAATCTCCAGGAGGGCACCACCTCCTGGGAGGTCGAATACAACAAGGTCATGGAAGACCTGAAGCGGCTCAAGGGGTTGGGCGACGGCAACTGACCGAGCTTCGGCGCCTTCAAGGTGCCATTGACCTTCGGTCCGCGAGCATCCATAACTTTCGCCGGGATGCGGCATTTCCCACCCGTGCCGGACAACGAGCCCGGGCCCAACGCCAGTTCACGGAGTGTGACGATCATGGCCTTCTACCTGCACAGAGACGGCAAGCCCGTTCATTTCCCCATCGAGCAACTGCGCAACATGGCGCGCGACGGGGAACTGCGTCAGGACGAATACATCTACGACGACGGCAAGAAAGAGTGGATCGGCGCCGCCCTCGTGCCCGAGATGTCGGGTGCCTGGAACATCGAGGAGAGCGAGGCCACGGTGGCGATGGAGATCCCACCGGAGTTCTTCGCCGAAGCCGAAGCCGCCGCGGGTGGCTTTGAGCCCGAGCCGGAGCCCGAGCCGGAGCCCGAGCCCGAATCGGTGCTGCCGCCCATGCCATCCGGCCCCCCGCCCGCGCCCGCAGCGCCGGCACCGGCCGCACCGGCACCGGTCGCCGCAGCGCCCCTCGCGCCCGCGCCCGCGCCCGCACGACCTCAGACGCCCCAAGCCCCGCAGCAAGCCTACGGTGGCGGTGGAGGTGGCGGTGGCGGCGGCTATGCCGGCGGCGGCGGTGGTGGCGGCGCTGGACGCGGCGGCAACCTGCCACACGGCGTCTGGATCAGCCCCATCAAGGTCTTGATCCTGCTGGTCGTGACCTGCGGCATCTACGGCATCTTCTGGATGTACAAGCGGATGGTAGAGATCAACACCTTCCTGGGTCGGGAAGAGATCAAGCCGATGTTCTTCTTCCTCGGCTTCATCTGCGGCCCGCTGTTCCTGCTGGTGTTGTGGAAGATGTGCAAGGCATTGCCCGAGATGGGCCGCGTCGCCGGCATCGAGATCGCCGATCGGGCGGTCCTGTTGATGCTGCTGGCCCTTTGCTTCCCCTACGGTTTCTACTTCCTGGCGCAACAGGATCTGAATACCATCTGGGAAGCCGCCGGGGCGACGCCGCCGGAGTAGCCGGACCCCGCCCGCTGGCGGTGTCATTGCTTGTGTGGAGGACGCGATGAAGAGTTTCACGGCGCACGCGCTGGTTGGTGTCCTCGCCTGTTGGGCGCTGAGCGGTTGCTACAATACCTATGTCGTGCCGACGCTCGAGTTCCGTCGCCTGCAGTCGCCCGAGGCGCTGATGAGCGACCGGATCCTGCAGGACAAGATCGACAAGGAAGAGGTCAAGAAGCTCATCGATCGGACCGGCAAGCAGGTCGTCACGGTCAAGACGTCCGACGGCAAGCAGGTGGGCGTGGGCAACCAGACCAAGATCTTCGTCCGCTCCACAGGCGGTCGGCGCTACCGGGTCACGCCGTTCAACTTCCGCATCGCAGGCACCCAGCTGGTGGCCTCCGATCGCGACACGCTGATGCCCATGGCCAGCATCAAGGCCAATGAGGTCGACCTGCTGTCCACCGGCAAGACCGCCGGCATCATCGCGGTCGGCGTGGGCGCAGTCGCCGGCGTCATCGCCGCCATTGTGGCCAGCAGCGGCCAGAAGACCTTCGACGAGTAGGTGCTGGCCAACCTGCTGATGCTGGCCGGAAGCAGCCCGCCCCGGCGCCCGGCCGAGCCAAGACCGGCGCGTCCGAGCGGTCCACCGCCGCCGAAGCCGCCCAAGCCGCCCAAGTCGCCCAAACGAAGTCTGCTGCGCATGTTCGCTCGCGTCAGCGTAGCCCTCGTGCTGGGTCTGGCCGTCGGCGCCTCGGTCCACTTCGCCCCGTTCATTGCCCGCGACATGGTCACCCAACGGTTGCGTGACGCGGCCCGGGCGCGCGGCTTCGAGCTTGAGATCGGCGCCACCTACCTCGACCCGCTGAACCGCCTGGTGCTCGACGATGTCACCCTGCACGACCGGACCCGGCGGGCGCTGCCTGCCCTGGCCCGCATCGAGCGCATTCGCGTCCGCTACGAGGTCAATGGCATCAGCGAACCCCGAGTCTTCCTGCAAGACGTACTCGTGGAGGGGGTCAGCGCCCACCTCTATCGGGACGCAGACGGCCGCACCAACCTGGACGGAGCGCTGGAGTGGTTGGCGACCCGTGGTGGAGGCGGTGGCGGCGCCGGCAGTGGTGGCGGGTTGCGAAAATACGTCTCCAACCACCTGCCGGACGTGCGCCTGACGCGCGTGCGGCTGGCGGTGGACGACGCCCGGGGCCCGCCCTTGAAGACGCCCTCGGGACTGGATCTGCGCCATGTGCGATTCAACGACGCCTCGTTGGAGATCGTCGACGAGTCCCCGGTGCGCGAGGTGGCCAAGCTCCGGCTGGTGGGCCGGACGCGGATCGAAGGCCTGGCAGAAGGACTCGAGATTCACGGTGAGCTGTCGTGGCCGGCGCGGCAGGGCTGGCTGAAGATGGACGTACCGGACGCCCTGCAGGCCGAAGTCGCCGGCTTCCGGGCCGGCATCGATCGGGTCGAGCTGCGCAGCGACGGCAGGGTCATCGTTGGCGGTCTTCGCGCCGAGCGGCTGGCCTCCGCGGCGGGCAACCCGCTGGCGCTGCAGGTGCGTGAGATCGAGGTCAAATTGGGCGAGCGACCAGCCGACGCATCGGTGCTGCCTGAGGGTCTCAGCAAGCGCTTGCCAGCGCCCTTTCTGACCGTCCTGCGCCACGTGGAAGAGGTGGCCGTGCACGAGCCTGTGCTCGCGGGTCGGCGCCCTGTCGGAGAAACGAAAGTGGACGATCCCAAGTCCGGGGCGCCTGGCACCCGGCGGCTGTCCCGTCGCAAACTGCGCAAGCTGCTGCCCAGGGCCAGCCGCAGGGTTGACGCCGAGGCGATCGAGAGCGGCAAGAAGAAGAAGCCGTCACGCAAGAAGTCCTCGGCCAAAGCCGACGCCACACCGGAGACACGCGACGGCTCGAAGGTACGCAACGCCCTGGCCCGCCTGCTCTCCGCCGCTGCCGACCGCCTGGACAAGAACCTGCACGGACTGCGCCGCTTCCTGGCCGCCCAGCCGGTGCGCCTGGTCACGGTCCACCATGGCCGCGCGCGCTATCGGGACGAGCGCCTGGAGAGCGCCACCTCGGGCGAGGTCTCCGACTTCAATGCGCGCATCGAGCGCTCGGCCAAAGACGGCATGGTCAGCATCAAGCTCGACTTCGACGTGCCCGGCCGCAAGACCGACAACCGCGTCTCGGGTCGGGTGGATCCCAAGACGGGCGACACCCAGCTGCGACTGCACATCGATCGACTGCCGCTGGCGCCGTATGCCGCCCTGTCACCCGATGCCCTGACCATTCACGGCGACAGCGCGATCCACGACACCCGCGTGCACCTGCGCTACGACGCCGCGGGCCGCAAGATCGGCCTCGACGGCAAGGCCGCCATCAGCCGCGTCGACGTCATCGCGCCGCGAATCTCACGTCACCTGATCGCCGATCTGTCGACGTCGGTGCAGGGCCGGGTGCAGCTCGATCTGGCCCGCGAGCAGCTGACCTTCGAGGAGGGCGAGATCACCATCGGCAAGGTGCGCATCCGCGCCGACGGCTCCATCAGCAAGTACCGCACAGCGCCCGCATTCGACCTGCACATCAAGGTGCCCACGGTGGACTGCCAGGACGCGGTCGACGCCCTGGTCGAACCCTTCGCGCCCATGCTCTCGCGCATGCGCTGCAGCGGCACGCTCAGCTTCCGGGTCGAACTGGGCCTGGACACGGCCGACATGAAGACGCTCAAGTTCGAGTTCGATCCCATCCTGCGCAACGTCAAGATCCTCAGCCTGGGTCGCTACATCAACTTCGACGTCCTGAACCTGCCCTTCGAACACCACGCCCGACAGGTGGACGAGACGCTCTATACCTTCATCACCGGCCCCGGCAGCGAGCGCTGGGTCGACCTGCACGAGATCGCCGAGAACCTCACCAAGGTGGTCAACACCACCGAAGACGGCACTTTCTGGGTTCATAACGGCTTCTCCATCAACCAGATCCGACGCGCCATGGTGGCCAACCTGTTGCGCGGCCGTTTCGTCCGCGGCGCGTCCACCATCAGCCAGCAGGTGGTCAAGAACCTGTTCTTCGTCGAGCGCGAGAAGACCCTGTCCCGCAAGGTGCAGGAGGCGGTGATCACCTGGGAGATGGAGCGCACTCTGGAGAAGGAGCAAGTCCTGGCGCTCTACTTCAACATCATCGAGTTCGGCCCGCGCATCTACGGCATTCGCGCCGCAGCCAACCACTACTTCAATCGGCATCCCGGTCAGTTGACCCTGCTGCAGACCATCTGGCTGGGTTCGATCATCCCGCGACCGCGCTATTTCTATCACCACTTCACCGAGGGCAAGATCAGCGAAGGCCGGCGCAAGCACCTGTGCTGGCTCGGCGGGGCCATGCTCAAACGCGAAAAGATCACCGCCGCCGAGCGCGGTCGTCTGGGTGACTGCAATGTGGTCTTCGGCGCTGGCACCGACGGCAGCGAGCAGCCCGCGCCTATCGAACCGCCTGCCGGACTCGGTCACGACAGCGCCTGGCCGGTCGACCCCGGCGCCGCCCCGCCAACCGGTCAGGGCGAACCGGAGCTGCCTGTGCCCGGTGCCGATGGCGCCGCCCAGCCGCGTTTGGATGCGCCATCGGTGGGCGCCGAAGACCAGCCCTGAGCGGGCCGGGCATCACGACCTCAGTTGAACATTGGAGCGCGCTGCGCTCAGCGATTCGCGCCTTCGATCATGGCCGCGATGTCGTGCACCGTGGTCGCCCGCTCTTGTCGCGCTGTGCCCCGCGGCGCCACCGCCCGACTCTCCGGCACGGGGATGGTGTCGGGCCCCCACGGCGAATCCGGCAGGTCGTCGGGATGGGTGCCCTCGACGATGTAGCTGTACATCGGCCCGTCGTGATTGGCGCGCACCTCGGCGCCAAATCGCAGCGGCCACGGGTCCTCGATGAAGATGCGGCGAAAGCTGTCGCGAACGCGGCCGACAAACTCCGCCGACCAGACCTGAGCAAACTCCACCTCGGGAATGCGCGCCGTGCGCACCTCGTCGGTCAGGTGTTTGGTCCGCCCGGTGATGCCCGTCGTACGCTCCAGGGGCAGGGGATCGTCGGGCTCGATGTTCATCTCCATGCGGCCGATGTTGCGCAGGGTGAACTGGGGCGCGCAGTTGCGATGGGCGTCCAGCACCGCCGATGGGATGGCGTGGTCGCTCATCACCTTGACCTCGGCGGCGTAGGTCTCCTCGAAGGTCGCCCGCTCCTGTACCGACTCGCTCAGCCGGTCGGTGCGAAAGTCATGCTCTTGGAAGATGGTGAAGCGATCTTTGCGCGCCAGCCGGTCGTGCAGGGCGCCGCGCCGGGTGCTGAAGGTCTGCTTGTCGGCGATCGCGCCGGCCAGCGGCCAGGCCAGGGAGATGCCCAACAGCTCTGCGCCGATGGCTTCGTCCCGTTCCATGGGCCGCTCAGCTGTCCTCGAGACCGACCTTCTCCTCGGTCACGACTTCTTTGTAGTACTCGCTGGTGCGCTGACGGTTGGACACCACACCCAGCGCTTCTTCGATCTCCCGGGTCAACCGCTCGCAGTCGGCGCCGTCGACGCCCTTGACCTCGATGGAGACGTTGCCCGCGTCATCGATGTTGAAGCTGATCTCTCGCCGCTTGGCCATGCCGCAGATCCTCCCCTATTCCGACCAGGATGAGACGGTCAGGTGGATGTGGTTCTCCTCGTCGACCGTCTCTTCCTCCAGGGTGTACCCGCGCAGCTTCACCTCTTCCTTGACTGTGTGATAGGCGTAGCGCTGCATCACCTTGCGGGTGAACTCATCCTGGCTGTAGCCGGCGTTCATCTCGATGAATTCCCAATCTGCCACGAACACCGCGTTGCCGGTCTCGGCGTCGATGTTGATGCCGATCTCGTAGTTCTTCGAGGCGTGAATGACGATATCCGCTTCGGTCGTCTGCCGGAGGTAGCCCTTCACGTGCACCTTCTGGCCCTGTTCGGCCTTGGTGAACTTGAAGTTGAGCTCCTTGAGCACCTGCTCGAGGCGCATCACGTTCTTGATCTTCGTCTCGACGGTCGTGAAGTGGGACATGGCACCTCGTTATTGGCGGGTGGCCAGGGGCGGGCGAAGCTAGAGCTCCAGGCGTGGGTTGTCGTCGTCGGTATCCTCGATCTGCTCGTCAGCCGGCGAGGCCAGGCGCGCGCGAGATCGGGCCCACTCGCGCATCTCAGTCAGCCGCTCGCGCATGGTCTGCGACAGCGGGATGATCTCGCCGAGCGCCTGCAACATCATCTCGGTGGTGATGTCGGACTCGCCGAGCCCCTGGTCGTAGGCGTTGTACATGGCGATGACGATGACCTCTTCGAGCTCCGAACCCGAATAGCCGGCGGACGCCCGCACGAGCTTGTTGAGGTCGAAGCTCCCCGGGTCGCGCTTGCGCTGACTGAGGTGAATCTCAAAAATCGCGCGCCGCTCGTCGCTGTTGGGCAGGTCGACGAAGAAGATCTCGTCGAAGCGACCCTTTCGCAGGAGCTCGGGCGGCAACATGGAGACATCGTTGGCCGTGGCGATGACGAACACGGGCGACTTCTTCTCCTGCAGCCAGGTCAGGAAGGTGGCGAAAACACGCGCCGTGGTGCCGCCGTCGCTGGTGCCCGAACTCTTGGTGCCCGAGAAGCCCTTTTCGAGCTCGTCCAGCCACAGGATCGAGGGCGCCACCGCCTCGGCGGTCTTGATGGCGCGGCGCATATTCTCTTCGGAAGAGCCGACCAGCGAGCCGAAGACCTTGCCTACATCCAGGCGCAGCAGGGGCATCTGCCAGGCGATGGAGATGGCCTTGGCCGATAGCGACTTGCCGCAGCCGGGCACACCCAGCAGCAGGATGCCTTTGGGTTCGGGCAGGCCGAAGTCGCGCGCCGACTGGGTGAAGCTCACGCGCCGCTTTTTGAGCCAGTCCTTCAGGGTCACCAGGCCGCCGACGGAGTCCAAACCCCGATCGGCCTCGTAGAACTCCAGGATGCCGCTCTTGCGGATGATGTGCTTCTTCTCGCGCAAAATCGTCGGGATGGCGAAGCGTTTATCCTTGACGCTGGTCTTGTCGAAGACCGCGCGCGCTTCGGCCTCGGTCAGGCCCAGCGCTGCCTCGGCGACGTCGCGCTGCAGCTGGATGTCGTCGAGCACCTTCTTGAAGTTCTTGCCGTACTTGGCCGAGCGCGAGCCGTTCCACGCCTTCTCGCGCACGATATCGACCATGGTGTCGCGATCAGGCAGGTCGAAATCGACCACCTGGATGTCCTTCTCCAGCTCCAGCGGGATCTTCACCACCGAGGACAGGAAGATGACGGTCCGCTTGACGGTCTCGCCTTCGAAGTGATGCACCAGGTCGCGCACCCGGCGAGCCACCATGGGGTCGTTCAGGAAGGGGTGGAAGTCGCGCAGCACGACCACCGCATCCTTGGTCAGGTGTTTGCCGATCCAGTCCAGGCAGCGAATGGGTTCGCGGATGTCGCCGGGCACATCCAGGCTGGCCGACTGGAAGCCCTGCGAGCAGGACCAGGCGATGAACTGGCGCGATTTCCAGTTGGTGCAGTTCCAGCGTTGCCGGAGCCCCTGCTTGTCCAGGTGGGTCAACTCCTGGATCCAACGCTCAACGCGACCCTCCTCGGCGGAGACCACGTAGATCATCTTGTACTGAGCTCGAATCAGGTAGTGCAGCTCATCGACTGCTTCCGGAATCGGGCGATTCTGCGCCTGTTCGGTCGCGTTGACGACCGGATGCGTACCTTGCGCCATGGACTAGTCTCCCGGATCGAGGGCTTCTTGGATCTCTTGGATGGTCCTCGCCTGCTCACCGATATCCTGCACCAGGACCACCGCGATGTCGTAAAGCATCTCGGCGGCCTCGCCCAGGGGTTCGTCCTTCGGCAGGTCCTTCTCCAACTGCTGCGAGTACTTGCGCACCAACCTCGCGTTTGACTTCGAAGCCTCGGCCGCGTCGACCAGGGCTTCCACTTCCTCGAGCAGACTGGGCGGCAATGCGGGTGCGCTGGGCGCCGGCGCCTCGGCCGCCTGCTCGCGCAGCTCCTTGACCTGCTCTTCGGCCGCCTCGAGCTGGCTGGCCAGCGACTCGGCGCGCTTGCTGAGCAGCTCCACCTCGCCTTCCAGCCGCGCTGTGGCAGCGGAATCTTCGGCCGCTGTCTCCAGCTTGGCTTCGAGCTTGCCCAGATCGCGCTGCAGGTTCTCGACCTTCTCTTCGAGTCGCTCGACCTCACGCACCTTGGCCTTGAAGTCCGGGTGCTCGGTGATGTCTTGCAGCGCCGGCTTGCGATCGGCGGCCTCTGACTTGACGGCCTCCATCTCGGACTTCACCGCGTCCATCTCGCGGCTCTTCTGGTCGAGGCGATCCTGCAACTCGTCCACGCGCCGGGTGGCGTTGTGATAGTCCTCGAGCAGGCGGCGTTTCTCGTGCTCCAGATCCGAGATACCCACGCCCATGCGGACCTGGCGGATCTCGATATCCTTGTCGCGCAGATCGACGCGCACCTGCTCGATGATCTGCTCCTTCTCCTGGATGACCTCCTGCAGGAGGTTGATCTTGCGCTCCAGGCGATCCACGTCGCCGCCCTCGCGATTGAAGGAGGTCTGCAGGGACTCCATCTCGTCGCGCTGCGACCGGAGCTCGTACTCCAGCAGGTCCAGCTGCCGCTGCAGCTCTTCGATCTGCCGATCCTTCTGGGTGACGCGCACCTTGAGACCGGACAGTTGCTCGGTGGCGTCGGCGGCCTTGTCTCGGGCGCCGTTGATCTCGCTCTCGAGTTCGGTCACCCGACGCTCGGCCTCGAAGGCTTCGTCTTCGCGCTTGCGCATCTCCTCGCGGGTCTCTTCCAGCGAGGCGGCCATGACCTTGTTCTGCTCTTTGAGCTTGATGTACTTGTCGCCCAGGCCATCGAGCTCAACGGAGTAGCGCATGGCGCGCTGTTCGGTGCTCTTGATGTTGTTCTCGGCCTGCCCGGCACGACTCTCGGCATCGGCCAGCGCCGACTCCAGGGCCGCCACCTTGCGGCGCAGCTCGGCCATCTCCTTGTCGGAGGCGCCACTTCGTCGTGCCGACGGCTCGGGCATGACATCGACGACCCGACTCTCGCCAGTCTCCCGATTGCCCTTGGCGGTGGCTGGGCGACGGGGTTCGGGCTCCGGTTCCGGTCGACGCTCGGGGCGACGGGGTTCGGGCCGCGGCTTGGGTCGCGGTTTGGGTTTGGGTTTGGGCTCAGGCGCTGGTTTGGCCGACTCCGAACTTCGGCGACTGCGACGCTCTTCGCGATCTTTGCGGCGTCGTTCCCGCTCTCGTTCGGCCTCTTCGCGGCGGCGGCGGCGCTCATCTGCCCGGCCGCCCGCCGATCGCGCGGCCTCTGCCACCTCTGCGGCCGAAGCCACCTCGGTGGGCCGAGCGCGGGCCTTGCGGGCACCGCGTTTGGGCATGCGGGCGGAGTCGGGTTCGCCTGGGTGGAAGTGAATCTCCAGCACTTCGCCACAACGAACCACATCACCAGGCGTCAATTCGGTGCGCGTGGTGCGCTCGCCATTGATGAAGCTGCCGTTCGAAGAGCCCAGATCCTTCATGTACCAGGTCTGGCCATCAAACCCGATCCGCCCGTGGTTGCGTGAGACCGTGCTCTCCTTCGAATAGATGGACGAGCCGGGGTTGCGGCCGATGGTGATCGGCTCGGAGTCCTCGTCGATCGGCAGATGCACCATCTGCCCCTGGACATCTCGGAACTCCAGGTACATCAGCGAACGCCTCCGTTTCTTGTCGACAATACCGCCGGTCGACGCGGTGCGACGGGTCCGCCTCAGAGGCCCGCCGCCCGAGTGTCGTCGCGGCAGAGCCCGGCCGGGACGATGAAAGGGGAGTGTAGGATCCTTGATGCTGCTGGGCAATAGAGGCTGGCGAGGCGAACCGCGGTGCTCAGAAGCCTCGCGCCATCACAGCCGGCATGCCCCGTTCAATCTCGCGAACGGTGTGCGTCATGATAGCCAGGCTGTGGCGATCGTAGGCCTCCACGACCATGGCGATGCCGATCTGCTCGTCGGGATAGTCCTTGATGTCGGCCACCGCAACGCCTCGCAGACCATCGCCGCGCCAGACGATTTCGAAGCGATTGCCGCGGGTGACGCCATGCTCGGCGCCCTTGTCGATATAGACGTAACTATGCTGCCCCGTGGCCGTGGTCTCGTGGTGGAAGTCGATGATCGTGCCGACGATCTCTTTGGCGTTGGCCTTGGGACGAACCAGGGAGAGCGGCTTGAAGACGTTGGTGACCAGGTCGCCCCGACTCACTTCGCTGTGGGCTTTGGTGAGCACGACGGAGGCGAGTTTGCGACGGGTATTGATGACCTGCCCCTCGCCGACGAAGTTGATCTTGTAGCCCAGCCGGGCGCCGGTCACGGGGTGACTCACCGGTCGTTCCATGCGGTAGACGACGTAGCGATCCTTGTCGCGCACGCAGGGGCCCACAAAGAGCAATTTGTTGGCGGCCTTCTTGCCAGATTCCTTGGCGGCTTTGGCCTCGGCAGCCTTCTGTTCAGCCGACTTCGCCGCCTCTTCGGCCAGCCGCTTCTTCTGCGCAGAGCAACGCGGCAGCTGGAAGCGCACATAGACCTCGTCCAGCGTGCCCAGCATGTTGCGTTCTTCGCGGCTGCCTTCGATCACACCAGACTCGCGGTAGTCGCGCGCCGAGATGTAGCCAACGCGCCGGGCCAGGGCCACAGGTGTGGCCTTGCGGCGCTCGAAGCGCGAGGCGGCGAAGGTGATGGCCTTGCTCTTGACCAGCGGCGAGGAACGTCGACTCAGGTAGACGACGTCGCCGGGGTAGATGAGGTGGGGGTTGGTGATCTGCGGGTTGTAGGACCACAGCGATGGCCAGTACCACGGCTCGTTGTACAGCCCTTCGGAGATGCTCCACAGGGTGTCACCGGGGGCGACGATGTAGATGCGCTCGCCGGTCTTGGCGCTCTTCTGCACCGTGATGGCCGGCGTGTCCTTGTCGGGCACCCAGCCCGTCTGGGCGACGGCGGGGGCGGCAAAGGCGAACGCACAGACCAGCGCCACGACGGCGTACAGTCGATTCACGGCTGGGCCCCCAGACGCTGCAGCTGGGTCCCGGCCAGTCGTGCGGCCGAGGTCCCCGGGTAGAGGGTGCGGAGATTCTCAAATACTTCCACTGCCAGCTTGGTCTCGCCGACCTTGGAGTAGCACAGCCCGGTCTTGAACATGGCGTCCGGCACCTTGTTGCCGCCGGGATAGCGCCCCACCACGTCACCGAAAGCGCGCGCCGCCTTGAGCCACATGGCCTGGGCGTACCAGGTCTCCCCGGTCCAATACAGGGCGTTGTCGGCCAGGGCGTGGCTGGGATGATCCTTCATGAATCGGGCGAATCCGCTGCGCGCGACCTTCATGCGGCCGGCGTCGAGCGCCTCCTTGGCAGCGCGATACTCGCCCGCGGCGCGCTCTTCGTCCGTCTGGCCTTCGTGGGGCGGTCGTTTGCCACGTCGGGGTCCGGCGGGTACGGCGCGGGATTTGACCACCTTCTTCGAACGCTTGCCGCGGGTGGCCTTGGAGGTCTTCTTGCGTGCAGCGACCCGCTTGCTGGCCGCGGGCGCCTTGGACTTGATAGGCTCAGGCGAGCTCACTTCCGGTACGCCATCCGGCCCGATGGTGATGGTCTTGGGCGGCTCCGGAGGTGCCGGCGGTGGCACCACAACGCGCGACAACATGGGCGCCTGCACGCGCTCTCGGGGCAGGCGGTTCACGAAGGGGTCGGGGAGCGGGGGCGCGTGTGCGCGGTCGCGCCGTCGGACCGCCGCCAGTCGCTCCGACTCGAGCTTGTCCTGCAGCAGGACCAGGCGGTTGCGGAATCCATCGAATTGCACGCGCTGGGACGCCTGACCCCGTCGGATCTCGGAGATCTCTTCGCGCAGTCGCTTCACGTCTTTGTCGACCTTGTCCATGCGAGCGCCGCCGCAGCCGCCCATGGGCGCTACGGTGGTCAGCAGGAACGCGGTCAGAAGGAGGGGGCCGATCGCCCTTGGCTGCCCTGCCCGGGCGGGATGTCGGCGTGCGATGGCGGGGCAGTCCTGGCGCAAGCGGCGCCTCCCAAAAGTTGTCCACAGGGGGCTGTGGACGATCGATCGGGATCGTGGGGGTGTGGTCACCCGGTGTCAAACTTTCCGGATCCGTCGCAGCCTTCGCCCGATCCGTCGCAGCCGCGGCGCTGCCCGTCCCCAGGCCAGCCCGAGGCGTCGCTGCAGATTCGCCAGGGGCCCGGTTTCGGGCAGATCCACACCGTATCCCGCAAGTTCGATGCGCACAACCCGGCCGATGAGAGAGTCGATCGGAACCCTCTGATCTTCCTTGAGATTCGTGTCACCTCTCGTGACCAGGAATCCGGCCTCCGCGGCGACGACGCGATGGAAGACGAGGCGATCTCCCGTGGGACCGATGTAGGCGGCGATGTCGCCGACCTGCCAGTGCGAGACCGGTTCGACGACCGCCTGCATGGGGCGGATGAGCGGGAACATGGAGGGGCCGCGCAGGTCGTATCGCTGCGAGCGCGCAGACCTGCCCGAGTTCATCAGTCGGGACAGCCAGTGCTGCAGCCGGCCGCGGCGGTGACCTGGTTCACCCGCCGGCCCTGCCGCTTCTGCTTGCGGTAGATGGGGAAGACGAACTTGCGGCCTTGAGCCGAACTCTGGGGTGCGGGCGCCGATTCCGGCACCGTCTGCCACTCGTCATCGCTGTACACCTTGATGTTGTTGGCCTGCAGGCCGTGCATCCGAGACCGGGTATCGGCGTGGAAGACCGCCGGCGCGTTGCGATAGTCACCGGTGCGCGAGAAGGCTTCACCGACGCAATAGGCGCAGACCGTGGCCCCACTGCAGCTGGCGCAGTCGGTCCGATTGGCGTTGGTGAACTGCCGCAGTTCCGCTCGCCGGTCCGATGTCTCCCACATGGGCACGAGCGGCTCCTCGCGCACGTTGCCCAGGGACATGGGGAAGTTCACGCACGGCCAGACCGCGCCATCTGGAGCGATGTAGATGAGGGTGCCGCCGGCGCCACAGGGATTGTCGTCGACGTTGAACTCCGGCTTGACGGTCACGTCTTCCCCCGCGGCCACGCGCAAACCGAGACGGCGACGGTTTACGTCATCGAGCTGCTCGGGGGTCAGTCGCAACCCGTCCAGGTGGGTACTGGCGTTGTTGTCGGACAGGATGGAAGAGTTGAAGCTCACGTCGCAGCCCATGTCGCGGAAGTAGCGATCGAGCTCTTCGACTTCAGCGCTGTTCTTCTGGAAGATGACGACCGCCGCTCGCACGGCGATGCCGGCGTCCAGGGCGTTCTTCATGCCGACCAGGGAGGCCTGCAAGGAGCCGGGCATGCGGGTGACTTCGTCGTGCACCTCGTCGCGCAACGAGTAGATGCTCACATCCATGCGGAAGACACCGTAGCCGGCCATCATCGCGGCGCGCTCTGGGGTGACGTGACCCGCATGCGTCTTGACGTTGTTCATGAAGCCGAGCGAGGCCGCGTAGCGAAGGAGCTCCGGGAAGTCCGGCCGAGTGAACACCTCACCACCGCTCCACTGGATTCGAATCACGCCCAGCGAGCGCAGCTGGTCGAGCACGGCCTTCAACTCAACGGTCGTCAACTCCGGCCATTGTTTGTCGGTCAGGTAGCAATGTTCACAGTCCAGATCACATCGGTAGGTGATGTCGAGGTGGGCCACGATCGGACGGTCCTCCGACTCGTGGGCGCGGAACATGTGAATGGCCAAGTCTCTGACGCGCTTGGGATCTGTGATGATCACGTGTCTGGACCTCTGCGACTGATGATCGCGAGAATCTCCTCGGGAGGAGTGGTCAGGCAGTGGTCGAGTTCGTAGACAGTGCCGGCGCTTTGCAGCGAAAACGCACGACTCAGCAGTTCTTCATGGGCCCAGGACGACAGCCAGAAAGCCGACGTCGAGAGCAAGGCCAGGGCATCGCTGCGCGACATGGGTCGGGTGGCGGTTCTGCTGCGGTTGGTGGACAGGCCGAGCACGCCGCCCAGGGGCATTACCCAGGGCTCGTCGGGCGATCGATAGGTCCACTGCGCCCAGCTCCAATGCCACCATCGACCCTGGGGATCCGGCACCACGACGGCCCACTCGTCGCCGAGGCAACCGGTTTCGAATCGTTCGGCCAGGGTGGACTTGCCGCGGCCGCTGGTGCCGGCAACGACGAACGCCTGGCCGTCGGCTCGCAACGAACAGGCGTGAAGCATGAGCCCGCCTTTATGCGTGACGGCCTCGAGAGCCACGGCGAACGCGGCCTCCTTGGCGCCCTGGTAGGCTTCGTCGGGGCCGAATCCGCCCAGCGGATCCTCGTTGCGCAGGTCGAATTCTGCGACCTTGGCCTCGACGTCTACCCAGCCGCTTGCGAAGCGACCGTCGTACCATCGCCGGGTCGTGCCGCGCTGCGAGTCTTTGGCAGCCCGAGACGCGGAAGCTGCGGCGTCGCCAGGTGCGTGGAGGTGGATCTCAATGGCGGCGGGCATTCCGGCAGGGTCGAGCCAGCGCGCTGCCTTGAGTTCGCCGCTGGCCAGGTTCAGGCCCATGCGCAGATCGCCGCAGGTGACGGTCGGCCGACCCGAAGTGGCTGCTTGACGGGACACCGCAGATTGTGTCGAGCCTGCTTCGATCGAGTGCATCTGGGTGGCATCCGGGGATGCGCGCCCCCCTGGTCGAGGCGAGGCCGCACCGTCAACACCGGCGGTCGATTGCCGCCGGCGGGCCATCAGAGATTGTCGCAGTCGGGCGAATTGGTGCCGTCTGGGGCGCCGCATACATCGGTGCCGAGCAGCGCGGGAACCATCGCCGGCACGACCGAGTCCACGTCGGGCGTATCATACGGGCGCCGCCGTTCACTCTGTTCGTCCATCCTGGAGGAAGTGCGACCGGACTCGCCGTGGTTGTCATCTCGATTCATGGTCTCGCTCCAGTTTGAGCGGGTCTCGACCCGCTTCATGTCTCCGCCTGACAGCGCGCCCTGGGGCGTGCTCAGTATACTAACACGGCATACGAGGTTTTGGTCGCCACGAGGATGTCGGGGAAGCCATCCCCGTTGAAATCACCCACGGAAGCCAGCCGGTATGTAGTGAATCCTGTCGAGCCGGGTGTGATCGGATCGCCAATCTTGAAGTCCAGGAACTCGTACGACGCGCCGGTCTTGACGACGCCGCCGCGCTTCAACGCATGGCGAATCGGCAGCCAGGTCTGGCCGCCATCCGGTGCCCACTTCGGCCGCTGACCGAAGAGGGTATGGCTGTTGCCGCCGGACAGCCCGCCAAAGTTGCCGGCGCTGAAGATGTTGAGGAACCAGGCCTTGGTCTTGTAGCCGACCGAAGTCACCAGGGTGTCCGTGGTGCCCGTTATGGCCCCGCCCTTCAGGGCCACGACCTTGCCCAGCTGGCTCGACAGCTTCTTGCCGTAGATCCAGTACAGCCAGGTCGTCTCGTTGGTGGATGCGTGCTGAATCGCCAGGTCGGGTACGCCGTCTCCGTCCAGCTCCACCTGGACCGCGCTGGTGAAGTTCTTGATTCCCGTGTCCTCGGGATACAGACGAACGGTCGTGGCGTCGGCCGAGCCGGTGCCGGTGTTCTTGCTCGACAGGGTGAGCTCGACGTCGCCTTTGAGCTCCCGGCCCATGAGCACGATGACGTGCGTGGACGTGGCGTACTGGCCGATCAGCAGGTCGTCATACTGGGTCCCGCCGCCGTCACCGTCGGGGAGGATGTTGCCTGCCGCTGCCAGGGTGATGCCGAAGATCGGGCTGCCGACACTGTCGACGCGCCGGATGACGGCCATGTTGTTGGCGGCACGATCGGCGGACTTCTCGATGTCGATGGTCTTCGGGCTGGACGCGGACCAGGCCGAGTTGCCGGGCAGTACCATGACGCGCTCGTATGGGTTGGCCACGGTCTTGTCGACGGTGAAGGCGATGTCGCCAATGGCCACGCCGGAACCTGACTTGTCCCCATTGAAGTTGCCCGCAACGCCCAGCGCGCGGATGGCGCGACTCGCCGCGGCGGTGATGCCCGTGACCACCACAGCGGCCGTGGTGTTCAGCTGCTTGTCCTTCTCGCCGAGGTGGATATGGACTTCGCGCAGCGAGGCTGTCGCGTCGCCGGATACCTTCTGGCCGTAGGACGCCACGAGGTCATCGATGCCGTCGCCGTTGACGTCGACGGGCCCGGACACCAGGTAACCGAAGCTCTTGGCCTTGGTGATGCACTGGTGGTTGGCGCCCGTGGCCTGCGACATCACCATATCCGCCACCTTGCCCGACGAATCAGCGGAACCGTAGACGATGCACAGCTGGCCGGTCCGGCCGCCATATGCGGCATCCGCCTTGCCGTCTCCGTTGAGGTCACCGACCGCCTTGGGGAAGCCCCAGATGAACTTGTCGGCGAAGCTGCCGGTGCCGGAGAACTTGGCGAAGTTCAGGCGCAGCTTGTCGGTGCTGACCGCGTCGCTGATCGGTCCCTTGTTGCCGGCGGCGTCGACGGCACGGATGGCGAAGTGGAACTTCGTGGCGCCATTGTCGATGGCTGGGGCGAACTGGCAGAGGTCGCTGGAACCGCGACCGTCGGGGCCCTCGACGATGAACGCGTCGGCCTTGCCCGGGTCGGCGGGGGTGTTGAACTTGGTGTCGGGCAGCTTCTTGACGTCGCAGGCGGCCTCGAAGGCGTTCTCGCTGTCGATGGCCTTGCGGGAATAGCGCACCTCGTAGCTGGTCGCTGCCTTGCCGCTGCTGCCATTATCCGCCACGGCGTTGAAGTTGAGCACCGCATAGGGCCGGCGGGGGTTCAGGTCCTTGTCCGTCAGCGCATTGATGGAGATCTTGGCCGGCGCGATCCAGTCCGCGGTCACCGTGAAGGAGGTCGACGCTTCGTTGCCTGCGGCATCGCTCACCTTGGCGATGATCTGGGCGGTGGCGTTTTCGGGCACGGTGGCGAACTTCACCTCGATGATCTCGGACACATCGCCGCTGAACTCGAACGGCGTGGTCACACCGGTGGCGCCCAGGTCCACGGCCTTGCCGTCGCCCGGGTCGTAGGCCAACTGCGTCAGCTTGCCGCCCTTGAGGCTCGCATCATCCACCTTGAGGCTGGCGTGCAGCTGGTGCTTGTTCTTCTGCGCGTCCTGGTCATCGGCCAGGGCGTAGGTCACCGAGTCGCCGCTCGCGGGCGTGGTGACGCCAAGCACGGTGGCCTTGACGAAGGCCACCTTGGGGTGGGCCAGGTCGACCAGCAGCGCGACGGGACCCGAGCTGCCCTTGGCGTCGGCACCGGCCAGCACCTTGGCTTCGAGCTTGAATTTGTCGCCATCCTTGAGCGCCACCGTGAAGGTCGCCGTGCTGTTGCTCGGCGTCGCGGACTGGCTCTCCTTGTCGTCCTTGAACAGCTTGACGGCGGAGACGCTGCCGCACGGGCCCACGTACTGAACCTTGGCCTCGAGCTCGACACCGGCGCAGTCCTTGCCGGGCGAAGCGCACTTGCTGGTATTGACCACGCCGTCTGCCGGCAAGCCGGTCAGTGAGACCAGGCAGCCGGAGAGCTTGACCTGGAAGCCGCGCTCCATGGGCGTCTTGTTGCCGTTGGCGTCGGTGCACGTCACCCGCGCGACGTAGTTGGTCGTCTTGCCAAATGGGATCGTCACCGACTGGACGGGCTCGCTGCCACCGCCGTTGGAGACGGTGTCGCTGGCGATCTTGGTGAAGGACGGGCAATTGGCGAACTTGTCGTCGCAATCGGTGCCCAACTCCAGCTGCCAGGACGTCGCGCCACCGCAACCGAAGGTCACATCCACCTGGTATCCGCCCGTTTTGGCGTCGGAGTCCTGGGCGTCGCCCAGCACCTGAGCCTGCGTGGGCGCATCGATCGTCACCGTGGGAGGCAGGGTATCGACCGTGATCTGAGCCGGCGTCGTGCCGATAATGTTCGTATTGGCGCAGCTGTCCTTGAGCGTCGCCGTCAAGGTGTGTTCGCCATCGGCAAGCGCCTTGTACAGCGAGTGAGCGAACGTCACCACACCGCTCTTGAAGGCCACCGACCCGATGGTCTTGTTGCCATCCTTCAACGTCACCGCCTGGCCCTCGACGTCGCTGTTCGGGCTGCTGACGACCACGTCGAGCTTATCCTTGTCGGCGGCCAGCAGCGGAGTCTGGGCCGGCGAGGTGAACTTGCCTTCCGGCTTGATGGTGTTGACGTCGAGTTTGCCGCACAGCTTTTCGGCGCTGACGTTGCCGACGAGATCGGTCGCCTGCGCGTTCACCGTGGCGCTGCCTTCGGGCAGCTTGATGGCGACGCCGGCGGTCTTGTTGGCGGCGGTTGTTCCCTTGGCCGTATTGCCCGCCGTATCGTAGATCGTGGCCACTTCACCCGCCTCCTTGGTGGTGACGGCGAAAGCAAACGCCCCGGACGGCGTCTTGGAAGCGGCGCTTAGGCAGCCGGCGGGCACGTCCTTGATATCCGGCGGCAGGCAGCTGCTCACCTCGGGCGCCACGCGATCGATGAGGATCCTGCGGTAGCGCGAGGAGCTCTCCTTGGTGTCCATGGAGCTGATCCAGGTGGACTTGCCCGGACCCGAAGCGGGCTTCTCCGCCTCGGCCACGAAGGTATGGGTGCCATCGGCCGCGGCGGCGATGTTCAATATGACGTTGCCGAGCCCGGTCTTGTCCGAGGCGATCACCTTGAAGCCTGCGGTGGCGCAAGCGTCGCCCTTCGCCGTGGAGGCGTTGCTGCAGATGCGTACATTGCTGCCCGCTGGCAGGCCGATCACCGCCACACCGTGCGTGGTGGTGGCCTTGGCGTTCCAGGGCAAGGCGCACTTCTTGTCGGGCGCGCAGACGCCGACTGGGCAGGGAGCACTGCTGCTGCAGGCCTTATCCTCGACGAAGACCGTACCCGTGAGGCGCACCTCGGCCTGGTCGCTGATCACCTCGATGACAAAGTCCTTCTTGGTGCTGTTGCCCAATGGATCGGTCGCCTCGAAGGACAACTTGATGTTCTTGCCGTCGGGCAAGGAGATGACGCCCCAGGTCACCAGACCGGTGGCGCCGTCCTTGATGGACTCGAACGACTTCGACTTGGGCTCGCTGTGCAGCTTGCCGTCATCGTCGAAGATCTTCAGCGTGAGTTTCGAAGTGGCGGGCAGGCCGCCGATAACCAAGGCGACCTCGGTCTGCATGCCGTTGTCTGGGTTGCCGTCGATATCGGACACGGCCAGCACGGGCGTGGTCTGCGGTGCCTTGAGGGCGCCGAAGACCGGGGCGGAGCGATCGACCGTCACCTTCACGTCGGCGGAGCTGGCCGTCTGCGCGGCCTCGTCTGTGACCTTGGCCGACAGCGTGCAGGTCTCGTTGTTCTGCAAGGTCACCTGCTTGAAGGTGGCCTTGTCCGCAGCGACGTTCGCCTTGGCGGTTGTGGGCTTGCCCTTTCCGCAGGTGATCGACAACTCGGCCTCGGAGCCATCGGCGACGTCCTTGGTGCTGACCACCACGTCCAGGATGCAATCGCTGGCGCCAGCGAGGCATTCGGAGCTCGCGCCGTTGTAGATGGCGCCATCCTTGGGCGCATCGATCGTCACGGTCGGCTTGCTGGTCTTGTAGGTGATCACCAGCGCCTGGCCGATGCCTTCGACGTTGCTGCCCTTGGGCGTGGCGCCGACCAGCACTTCATTGGCGCCGGAGGCGAGCCCGGCCACCGCAAGCGTGTACACGCCACCGGCGCCCTCGCTGACGGTCACGTTGCCATAGGCCTGATTGCTCTTGTTGACGTACAGGGCGACGGTCGCGCCGCTGATGGGCTTGTTGCCGTCCGATTCGCTGACCTTGACCTTGAGGGTGACCGAATCGGTCGCCACGGAGGTGGACTGGGTCGGCTGCACCCACTCCACCTTGACCGCGTTATCCTTCAACGTGACGGTCATGGGATCGGTGGTCGTGACGTTCCCGACCGGGTCGGTGGCGGTCAGAACGAGCTTGTTCTCGCCCGACGTCAGGGTGACGGCGGGGAACTTCACCTTGTTGCTGGCGCCGCTCTTCTGGCAGGGCGTGATCTTCAGACTGCCGACGGCCAGGCAGACCTCGACCTCGGTACCGGGCTGCTCATCGACCACCTCGACGACCACGTCGGTCTGGTAGCCCTTCGCCGCCGACGCATCCGGGTGCACCAGCGGATCGAGGATCAGCGACGCCGGCTCGGTGAACTTCACCGACGGCGGGGTGGTGTCGACCGTCACCTTCGCGCTCCCTGCGCTGCAGGCGGAGTCGGAGGCCAGGTTGCCGTAGGAATCGGTGGCGTCGACGGTGAGCGTGTAGACGCCGTCCGGGATCTGCTTGGGCGGCGTGCCGACCAGCAGGGAGAGGTCGCCGGAGAAGCCAGACGGCCCGATGGTGCCGATAGGCGTGGGGCCAAAGGTCAACTTATCCGAGGTCTTCAGCGTCGCCATCAGTTTGGCGTCCTCGAGATCGCTGGCCTGGACCGTCACCTTGATCGACTGCGCCTTGGTGGCGATATCGGCCGCCGGCTGGGTCAACTTCAGGCAGGGCGCTGGCAGGCCGACCTTGAACGCGACCTCGGTGCTCTTGGCCGGGTTCGGCGCGTCATCGCGGGCCTCGCAGGAGATGTCGTGGCCCAGGGCCGTGTCGTCGGTGTCCAGGACCACAGCAATGGTCAGCGTCGCCGCGCCGGCGCTGTACTTGGCGCTGCCCACGGCCTTGGTGCCGAAGACGGCTGCGGCTTCGTTCTTGCGGCAGAAGATGCTGATGGTGGAGCCATCGGTGCCGCTGGTGAGGGTGACCTCGAAGTCGGTCTCGTAGATGGTCGCCGTGGCCTTGTCGCCGTCGTCCTTGGCCAGCAGGATCGCTTTCGCCGCCGGCTTGCTGATCGCCAGAGAGGCCGCCTCGACGAAGACGTCGTAGACCACCTCGGCGCTGTCGACGAGCCCGCAGGAGTTGGTCGCTGTGACTTTGACGGTCTGCTTGCCAGATTTGGTGAAGCTGAGCGCCTGGCTGAACTTGCCCGTGACGTCGATCTTGGTCTTGAAGCTTTTGCCGTCGGCCTCGATGACGATGGCGTCGGCGTCGCCGGGGGTCAGGGTATCCACCGTGCCGGTGAGCACGATATCGATGCCGTTGGCGGGGTTCTTGTCGTCGTCGTTGGCCAGGCTGAGCGTGCCAGCAGCCGGCAGGAGGTTGCCGACGGTGGGCTTGTCGGTGGTGATCTTGACGACCAGCGGGTCGGACTGCCCGACTGGACGATCGGCGTGCTGGCTGTCGCTGGCGAAGGCGATGACCGTCGCCTGCTTGTTGGCGATGCCGCTGTCCTTGGTCGCCAGCGTGGCCTGGAGCGTGGCCTCGGTGGCCTGGCCCAGCGACGTCGGCTTGTCCTTGTAGTCGGTCGTCGCGCCGTCGATGTCGGTGACCTTGAGCCACACGGTGTCACAGCCCTTGCTCTTGGAGGTGACCTTGACCGGCTGCTGGAAGCCGACGGTGCCCGGATCCTGGTCGGCGGTCAGGCAGGCGGTGATGGCGCCGAGTTCGACCACGCACTGATCGTCGCAGTGCAGGGTGAAGGTCTTGATGGCCGGCGCGACGGTGGCGCCGGTCAGCTGCGCACTGACGGTGATATTGGACTGCTTGGGCGCGCATGGCAGGACCACATTGTCGACGCGTGCAGCGTTGCTCGTGACCTTGGCCTCGGTGGTCTGGCCGCCGTCGACCTTGACCTGCACGATCGTGCCGTCGGGCACGTTCTCGGTGGCGATGACGACGTTGACCTGGAAGGCCTTGACGCCGGTGTTCTTGTCCTTGTCCAGCGTCAGGTCGACGTGGGTGACCGGGTCCACCAGGGCGTTGCCACCGGCGATCTCGACGGAGAAGGAGACCTTCGCAGCGGGCGGCTGCTCGATATCGGTGTCGCCTGCGTCCACATCGGCGCCAGCGTCGACCACTGGTGGCCCGACGACGACGGACGTATCGGAGCAAGACGAAAGCAATGCCACGACGGCGACGGCCCACAAGGCCTGGCGAGCGAATCGCGTTGGTTGCGTATTCATGCCTGTTCTCTCCTGGTGTCAGCCTCGTACGGCCGACCGGTCGGGATGGACGACTCCGGGTGGTGGTTACCTGTGCATCGGTGTCGTCAGCGGACCTTTATCAGACCCGCGCGCATGTGCGTACCTTGCCAACTTCGAACTGCGCCGGCAAACCTGCGGCGTTGCAACTACCCGCAAACTCAGTATTGAGTCCCGCCATTGTCCGCTCATCAATCGCCCCCGGCGGAGCCAAGGACTCCCGTTGGCTGGAACGCCAGCCGGCGCTCGACCAGCGTGGTTGCGAAGGCCTGTACGTCGCGCTCAGCTTCCGAGCGCTCGACGTCGAATTGCTGCAAAAGGGTGTCCACAAGGTCGCCGATGGTCTGCGGTCCGGAGACCAGGCGGCCGAACAACGTCACCGCGGTGGGCACATGTACGTGGTGGAACGAACGATCATCCGTCACGATGAAATACTCGCCACCGACCAGCCGATGGGCCGCGCCAGCATGCAGGCTCAGCACCGACTCTGCTGCCATCTTCATCTCACTCCCGTCCGGCCGCAGGACATGCGCAACCGGCCCGAATGCGTTGCCGGCGCTGATGTGGAGGATCAACACCGCTGCCGAACGTCAGCGATGCGCCCGGGGAAAACCCCACACATGGCATGACGTCAAGAGCGCCGCATTATGCCTCCGGCACCACCGGGTGACAACCCCGAGGAAATCTGAGCTTCCCTTTTATTGTCAACTCATTGCCCGACACCACCCGGGCGGCTTGCGAGGCGGGCGGCGTTGCGTTCCGCTTCGCTGACGGCGAGGTATCGCGGCTGTAGCGTAAAAGCGGTGCCGCCAGCGCCCGCGGCATGTGCGGCGAGACCCAGGCGCAGCAGGATCTCGGGCTCGGGCGCCGGCAGCTCCAGAGATCGCAGATCGCGTCCGAGCGCGCTGACGCTGAGATCGATCGTGTTCTGCGGCCCGACGATCGCTTCGACGGCCGGTGCGCCTGCAGGCGATGTGGCATCCAACCAGTCGCCCAACTCAGCCAACGGTACTTCGGCCTGTGCCGCATCGGCGCCATCGACGGCCAACCCGGCATAGATCACGCCGCGACGCGCCGGAACCACAGCCAGGCAGGGGGTGCGGGGCAGGCGATCGCGGGCGTCGGCCAGCATGGCGTCCAGAGAGCCGACACCGACGGTGGCCAGGCCTTCTGCCCAGGCCAGCGCTCGAACGGTCGCCAGGCCCAATCTCAACCCCGTGAAGGAACCGGGGCCCACGTCACAAACCAGCAGATCCAGGTCGCCGGGGCGCATGCCCACGTCGTCGAGCACCTGCCAGATCCAGCGGGTCAACTGCCGGGGCTGGCCGCGCTTGTGGGCTGCCTGTACGACGGCATCCGGGCGACCGGGGACCCGCAAGCAGATGCCCTGCAACGAACTCGATGTGGTCAGGGCCAGCGTGCGCACGCTTGTGCTCCCGGCGCCGCGCCCGTGGCGTTGGTGCGCGCCTTTCTACTGGAGGGTATTGGCGATCCAGCGCTGGATATCGTTCTTCATCACCACGACGAAGAGCAGGCCGATGAAGGTCATGCCGATGTAGGAAGCGATCATCCGGGTGCGCAAAGAGACCGGCTTGCGCTTGATGGCTTCGATGGCCAGGAAGAGCAGGTGGCCGCCGTCCACCAGCGGGATGGGTAGCAGGTTCAGGATGGCCAGGTTGACCGAGATCCACACCATCAGGTGGAAGAAATAGCCCCATCCCAGGTCGGCGGTTTTGGCCGCCAGCTGCGCCATGAAGATGAAGCCGCCCACCTCGCGCATGGGCACATCGCCCTTGAACAGGCCCGCGACGGTCAACAACGTGACCTTCACCGCGCGGCCCATCTCGCGCCAGGTCTTGTCCCAGGCATAAGACAGCCGCTTGTGGTTGGTCACCATCTCCGCGTCTTCGTATCGCTGCAGCGGGCCGGCGCCGAATGACAGCGCGGGACGTTCATTGCGATCGAGCTTTGCGCGCACCTTCACATTCACCTGTTTGACCACGAACCCGGCGGCTGCCGTCGGGTCGACCCGCCGAAAGCGGATGGTGTGCGGTCTGGCGACAGCGCTCTTGAGCACGGCCAGCAGTTCTTCGCCGTCCAGTCCGCGGTTGGCGGGGTTGATGCGCGCGTCGTCGAAGCGACGGCGCAGGATCTGGACCACGCCGAAGAAGCTGGTCACCGCCTTGCCATCGATGGACAGCACCTCGTCTCCGGCGCGCAGCCCGGCGCCTTCATCTGCCGGCGTACCCGCCTCCACGTAACCGACCACCGTCTCGGCTGGCGACAGGCCGAGCGCGGCAAAAGTGGCGCCCGCCGGTACGGCCAACTGGATGGTCCGGGGGCGCTCTTCGTGGGTGTCGTCGGCGGTCTTTTCGAGCTCCTTGCGCTTCATGGGTGGGCGCGATCGCAGCGGCGTCACCTCCAGCGTGGTGCCGGCCTTGCCGGCCCTGTCCAGCACCGCCGTCTCAAACTCGTAGAAGCGACGCACCGGCTTGCCGTCGACGCCCTTGACCAGCCAGCCACTGCGCAGCCCGGCGCGCCACGCAGGCGAGTCCGGTTGCACCGAGACGAGGGCCGATTGGGCGTGTGAGCGCACCTGGATCCGACCGACGGTGGCGATCAGGCCAAGCTCCGGCAGGCGCACGTCGCGATAGGGCTCGGGCTGCAGCACGGTGGTCTTCGGTTCGCCGAGGCGCTCGAAGACGATGGGGGTGCGGACCCCCGGACGGCTCGAGATCTCGCGCTGCAGGTCGGCGAAGTTGGCGATGGACACGCCGTCGATCTCGACGATGCGGTCGCCGGTGCGAAGACCCGCGGTGGCCGCCGGTCCGGCCGGATCGACCGAGCCGATTCGATTGCCCACCACCTCGCCGTCGGCGATCAAGGAGCCAAAGAAGAGGATGACGACGGGCAGCACGAGGTTGGCCACGGGCCCGGCGGCGATGATCAGGGTGCGACGCCAGATGGCCTTCGCTGCGAATGAATCCGGTTCGAGGGGTTCGTCGCTCTCGGCCGCGACGCTGGGATCGTCGCCGTACATGCGCACAAAGCCGCCGAGCGGCAGCGCGCGAATGGCGTACTCGGTATGTCCGCGTTGCCAGGCCCAGACCACAGGGCCGAAGCCGATGGAGAACGACAGAACCCGCACGCCCATCCAGCGCGCCAGCAGGAAATGGCCGAGTTCATGGAAGAAGATGAGCGGCGCGAGGAGCAGCAGGAAATGGACGATGAACATGCCGGGCGCTCCGCCGCTCCGCCGACGCCATGCCCGCGGGCGGCCCAGTATAGGGGAGTTTGGTCCGCGCGCACCTTGTCGACCTGTACCGGCTCCGCTAAACCGGCCGTTTGAAGGTCAGAGGAGCCATGCCATGAACCCGCACAACTCCTGTTCGCATTCCCCGCCGCTGTCAGCGCGCCGAACTCAGGCATCGAACCTGTCGTTGGGTTTGATGTTGTGCCTCCTGTGCTCGAACGCCTGGGCCACCGGGCCACACGTCGACCTGACGTCCGTGATCGAGCGCGATCGGCGCATCGAAGGCACGCGGGCCACGATCGAGCTCGAGCGGGCGGTTGTTGATGGCGTCTCCGCCGCTGTGCGCACCTGGCAGGAAGATGAGGTCGAAGGGCTGGTCCGGCACTACCTGGCGGGGCTGGCGCCGCAGGGGATCAAGTCGGTCAACCTGCTGGCCGTCGCCGATCGAGACCTGCCCCTGTTGGGTATTCGACGAGGTCAGCTGGCACCGCTGAACGAGCTGCTGGCCGAGCCAGAACCGGTACCAAGACGTCCGTGGGAGCCCGCAGCGGCAGACCGGGCACCCCCGCCACCGCCGCCACCCGGCACCGTGTCGCGCGAGGGATGGACCGGGCAGCCCGATACCGGCGCGCTGATCGGACGTTCGGTATACGTCAGCGCCGGCCACGGCTGGTACTGGTCCGATGTGCTCGGCCGATGGGCGACGCAGCGCGGCAATACGCACGACATCGTCGAAGATCTGGTCAACTCCGAGGCGGTCAATCACTACCTGATGCCCTTGCTCCGCAACGCTGGCGCCCAGGTGATCACCATGCGCGAGCACGACCTGCAGGCCGAGATGGTGGTGGTCGACGATGGCGACCCGGCCCCGGCCGGCGGTGAGGGCGGCTACCAGGAAACCGGCGGCTTCGACAAGGGCACCGACAAGGGGTTCGCCAACGGCAAGGCGCCCTACAGCGGCAGCGCCAATCCGTTCGCGTTGGGCGGCTACCGGGCCGCGGCCGTGGTCACGGGCAAGCCGACCGCCACAGCGACATTCCTGCCCGCATTCACCAAGTCCGGCCTCTACGCCGTGTACGTGGGCTACACCGCGGGCGGCAACCGATCGGGGGATGCCCACTTCGAAATCCGCCACAGCGGCGGCGTGAGCCATCGCCGGATCGACATGACGCGTCATGGCCAGACGTGGACCTGGCTGGGCAACTACCACTTCGACACCGGTGTCGATCCCAGCCGTGGTGCGGTGCTGCTGCACAACGACACCTTGCTGAAGGCCGACGGCAAGTACGTGGTCGCCGACGTGGTGCGATTTGGCGGCGGCAAGGGCCTGATCGTGCGCGGCAAGGGCAAGCCACCGGTCAAGGGCCCCACGTCGGGTAAACCGCGCTGGGAGGAATGCGCGCGCTATCACGCCCAGTACAGCGGCGCGCCATCGACCGTGTGGAATCCATCCGCCGGCGACAACAGCGATGATGTGACCACACGCAGCCGATTCGCCGCCTGGCATCGGGAGCAGGGCGAAGATGCGGTCTTCGTTTCCTGGCACTCCAACGCGCCCAATCCGGCGCGTGGCACGTCGACCTATGTCTACGGTCCGAATCCACCCAACGGCAGCTACAACTTCTCCGGCATCAAGGGCAGCGACGCGCTGGCCAAACTGTTGCAGAAGACCCTGGTCGAGGACATCCGCGCTGTATACGACCCGAAATGGAAGGATCGCGGCGTGCGATCGGCGTGGTTCGGCGAGTTGAACCCCAAACACAACCCGGAGATGCCCTCCGCGCTGGTCGAGGTGGCCTTCCACTCGACGAAAGCGGATGCGGACTTCCTCCGTGAGCCCCGCTTTCGCCACCTGCTGGCGCGCGCCTTCTACAAGGCCATCGTTCGGTACTTCGCCGCCCGCGACAAGATCGAGGTGAAGCTGCTGCCGGAGCCGCCGCGCGGCATGCGATTGCGGGTGACCGGGCCCACGTCAGCGCGCCTGACCTGGGAACCCGGCCCCAGCGGTGGCGTGCATGGCGATCCGGCGACCAGTTGGCTGGTGCAACGATCCACCGATGGTCGTGGATTCGGCGATGGTCAGCCCGTCACGGCAACGGCCATCGACCTGGAGATCGAGGCGCCGGGTACGCCGTTCTTCGTCCGGGTGCTGGCGGTGAACGAGGGCGGCATCTCGCTACCCTCCGCTGTCCTGGGTGCTGCCACGGGCTGCGGCTCCAACGCCCGGGCGCTGGTGGTCCAGGGCTTCACGCGACTGCACTCCTCCCTGATGCCCATCGACGATCTCAGCTCCTGGTCCCTGGCCAAGGTGCAACGGCTGCGCCAGTGGCGCATGAATCGATTCGACTACGCCGCCGAGCATGTGCAGGCGCTGGCTGCGGCCGGATTGAGCGTCGATGCCGTAGAGCGCGAGGCCCTGGCCGACTGGAAGGTCGTCGACATGAGCACCTACGGGCTGATCGATTGGGCGGCTGGGGAGCAGAGCACCGCCGATGTGGTCTGGACCGACGGCGAGCGCAAGCTGCTCGCACAGTGGCTGCAGGGCGGAGCCGGCCGGGCGTTGCTGGCCAATGGAGGCGAGATTGCCTGGGCTGTGGACCACAAAGGCACGCCGGCCAGCAGCGACTGGCTGGCCACCTGGTTCGGTGCCGCCTACGCCGACGATGACGCGGGGACTTACGGCTTCGTCGGCGCCAAGGATACGCCCCTGGCCAGCCTGTCGGCGGCCTTCGACGATGGCAGCCAGCACGCCTACGACGTCAACTTTCCCGACGTGCTCGCTCCGCAAGGCGCCAAGGCGCTGCTGCAATACGCCGACGGCAAGGGGGTGGCTGCGACCGGCTACGTCGTGGCCCAGGCACGCACGGCGTTGGTCGGCTTCCCATTGGAGACGGTCTGGCCCGAGGTCAAGCGACAGCAGGTGGTCGACGGCCTGGTCCAGTGGCTGCAGGTGGTCACCGAACCCGTCAGCTGCCCCGTGATACAGGCCGATGATCCAGGGTCGGGAGCCGATAGCGCGACGGCGGACGAGGAACCGGAAGACGCAGGACGACGATCGACCGACGCGACCGATGGCGGCGTGACCGGCTGGGATGGCGCGACCCTGGATGTCGCCGCCCCGCCAGCACCGGGCCCGCCAGCCGACGACGATGGCTGTGGCTGCAGCGTGACGTCGAGTCGCTGGCCCTCGTTCGGTGCCGTGTTGTGGCTGGGATTGCTGCTGGCGCTGCTGGCCAGCAGACGCCGTGGATCCGCCGCGCCGCGGCGACAGCGGCAGGTCCCGTAGCCGGCGATTGCGTTGCGAGGTCCCTGATCTGGCCGTAGACTCCTCGGCGCACGGCGTTCGATGAGCGGACGCGCGCGCAAGGACCTCCCGATCCCGGAGCAATCGATGCACCGCGCCACCCCGCAGGGCCTCGCCGCCGCCCCCCACCGCCTTCGCGCGACCACCATCGCGCTGGCGCTCCTGGTCGCGCTGCCAGCGATGTTCGCCTCGGCCTGCGCCGACGCTCCGGCGGACGATCCGCCGGGCCTGCAGCTGATGTTCGCCGCGTTGGATGACGCCTGCCCGAATACCACCAACGGCTCGGGCAGCATCCCCGAAGCGGTCAACACCGTGGCGGTGGTCCTGCAGCCCGAGGGCGGCCAGCCGACGACTCACCGCAAGTCCCGCAGCGCGATCAACAAGGCTGGCTTCTGGGAGATCAGCGGACTGAAGGCAACGCCGGATGTGGCGGTCCAGGTCTACGGCTGCGATGCGGACGGCAAAGTGACCTGGGCAGGCCGCAGCAACGGCGCCTCGGTGGTCGACCAGAAGGAGTCGACAGTGCGCGTCTTCCTGGCGCCCGTGGCCAAGATCGTCTGTGCCGGCGGCGTGGACGCGAAGGCCAATGACGGCCAGGGACACCTCTACCAGCCGGTCAGCCTGGCGGGCACGGCCATGTTGGACGGCGGCGACGCTGTGATCACCGGCGGCCTGGGCTCCTGGAGTGGCGCCGATGGCAAGGGCGTGGCCACGTTCGACACCGCCTGGTACGCCCACCAGGCCGGCTTCTTCCGCAAGGGCCCGGCCCTGCAGAACAAGCGGGCCATGCACCACGCTCATGGACTCGACGAGCGGCACGTGCTGGTGGTCGGCGGCGTCAGTAGCCTGGACCTGCAGAACTTCGACCTCTTCGACGGCGCGCTGCTGGCCCCTGCAGCCCTCGCCGGCGCGGTGCCGAAGATCGCCGCCGAGCTCGTCGACGTGGGCGATGGCGTCCAGGCCGGCAGCGTGAAGACCTCCCCGGTGGCGGTCGGTACCGGGGCGCGCTTCCTCAGCGCGTCGATCGATCTGGGCGACCAGCTGCTCTTCGTCGGCGGCGTCGACAAAGCCGGCAAGGGCACCCGTACGGTGACTCGGATCAGCGGGCTGGCCGAAATCGCCAGCGGCGAAAAGGGCACCTCGGAGAACTTCGACCTGTCCCATGCGCGAGCTGGACCGGCCCTGATCGCCTACGACGACGGCGCCACGGTGGTGTGGGGCGGCGCCACGTCCAAGAACGCCGCAGACATGGGCGAGGTCATCGACAAGGGCGCCAAGACCAGCAAGAAGTTGAAGGTCGGTGGCGCCGCTGCGCTGACCGGCGACGCCAACCTGGCCACCTATGGCGTTGCGGCGGCGGTCATCCGCCAGGCGGGCGACAAGCTCTGGTTCGTAGCCGCGGGTGGGCAGCCCTTCGCCCAGGCCGTCCAGGCTGACAAGGCCCCCGCCTACCTGGTCGAGGTCGATCGCAAGGCCGGCACGGCGACCCTGAAGGTGCTGGCCCTGTCCAGCGGCGACATGCGCGGCGGCATCGGCACCGGCGCGGCGCGCCTGCCAACGGGCGAGGCGCTCTTCGTCGGCGGCCTGCTCGCAAAATCGACGGTCGACGCCTGTACCGACCAGCCCGAATGCCTGATCAACGATGTGCAATTGCTGTCAGCGCCTGCCGACCTGTCGGGCGAGACGGTTACACTTGACGCGCTGATGCCCTCGGGCCAGCTGAGCAACCCCGGCTTCGGACTGAGCGTGGTCGCCTTGCCATCCGGCGTCCTGCTGCTGGGCGGGCAGACGACGGTGACCGATGTGCAGGCCACAGGCACCAAGGCGCTGGAATCGACCGGCCGCCTGGTCACCGGTGCGCCGCCGGCAGACCAGCAAGCTGGCATCTGCGGCAAGTAGCGCGACGAACCCAGGAGAGCGGCGATGCGCCTGCCAGCGGAAAGGCTGACCTTGATGCGCGAGCGCCAGAAGGCCGCCGGCGAGTCCCCACAACGTCTGCCGGGCTGGCTGCGCGCGCGACTGCCGGGCGGCGAGCGCTACAAGAAGATCCACTCGGCGCTGCGCGATCGCCATCTGCACACGGTCTGCGAAGAGGCCCAATGCCCCAACATCGGGGAGTGCTGGAACGAGGGCACCGCCACCATGATGCTCATGGGCGAGGTCTGCACGCGCACCTGCCGCTTCTGTGCCGTGAAGTTCGATCGCACGCCGCCGCCGCTGGATCCAGAGGAGCCGAATCAAGCCGCTGAGCAGGTCGCGTTGATGGGCCTGGACTACGTGGTGATGACCAGCGTAAACCGCGACGATCTGGACGACGGCGGCGCCGCTCACTTCGCCGCCGCGATCGAGGCGGTGCGCGCCCGCAACCCAGACACCTTGGTCGAGGTCCTGGTGCCGGACTTCGAGGGCGACGTCGATGACATCGACACCGTCGTAGCGGCCCGGCCACACGTATTCGCCCACAACGTCGAGACCGTGGCCGCGCTCCAGGATCGAATCCGCGATCGCCGGGCGGGCTGGCAACGCAGCGTCGACGTGCTCGCCCACGTCGCCAAACAGCCCGATCATCCGGTCGTCAAGACGTCGATCATGTTGGGCCTGGGCGAGACCGACGAGCAGGTAGACGAATCGCTGGTGGCCCTTCGGCAAGCGGGCGTCGAGGCCATCACGCTGGGCCAGTACCTGCGCCCATCGCCCTGGCATGCAGAGGTCGCGCGCTTCGTGACCCCCGAAGACTTCGAGCGCTGGCAGGTGCGATGTTCCGAGCTCGGCTATCGCTACGCAGCCAGCGGTCCGCTGGTGCGCTCGAGCTACCGCGCGGGGGAGTTCTACCTGCGCGGACTGGTGGAATCAGGCGACGGCAAAGCCAGCCGCTGAGCTACTTGCAGGAGCCGGACTGGCAGGTCTTGTTGCCGCCGCAGACGCCACCGCCGCCGCAGGTGCACTTGCCGTCACTGCAATTGTCGCCCTGAGCTTCTGAGCAGAGCGTGCTCGAACCGCAGACGCACTTGTCGGGCGTCTTGTTATTGGCGCTGGTCTGGCAGGCGGTGCCGATGGCGCATTCGAAATCGCCGGCGCACTCCATCACACCGGACTTGCCGCAGGCCCATTTGCCAGTCTTGCAATCGTCGACGCCCTTGGGATCGCCGCACTTCTGACCCAGGTTGGCAAACCCCTCGTCGGTCTGCCCATCGCAGTCATCGTCGAGGTTGTTGCACAGCTCCTTGATGTTCTCCTTGGACTCGGGGCCACAGATCGGCTGGCCATCTTTGCCGCAGATCATCGCGCCGAACTTGCACTTGTCGGCGTCCGGCCCGTCGCACGGCGTGCCGATGGCAAAGTCTTCATCCGTCTGCCCGTCGCAGTCGTTGTCGGCGCCATCGCAGAGCTCTTTGACGTCCTTGGGGAACTCGTTGATGCATTGGACTGTCTTGCCGCCCGGCGCGCAGCTGAAGGTGCCGTTGGCGCAGCTGTCGGAGTCCGGCCCGTCGCAGACCTGGCCGAGCTCGGGGAAGTCCTCGTCCACCTGATCGTCGCAGTCGTTGTCGACGCCGTCGCAGATCTCCTTGGTGGCGCCGCCCTTCTCCGGTCCGCAGATCAATTTGGTGCCGCTTGGATCACAGATAAGCTGGCCCTTCTTGCACTTGTCGGGATCCGGACCGTCGCAGGCCTTGCCCTTGTCCGGCAACATGTCGGTGTCCACCTCGCCGTCGCAATCATTGTCCAGGTCGTCGCACTTGGTCTCGACCTTCTGCCAGCCGTGGCCGGCATAAGCACAGGTCCACGCACCCTGCTTACACTCTGTGGTCAACGCCTTGGCACACACGCCCTTGGTGCCGCAGTTGGTGGTCGCCTTATCGACGTTCTCGTCAGTCTTGCCGTTGCAGTCATCATCCTTGAGGTTGCAGAGTTCCGGCTTGGCTTTGGGTTCGGTGCCATCGGGGTTGGTGGAGCAGGTCGCCACCGGCTTCTGGGTCGAACAGACCACCTTACCCAGACCGCAGGCGCCGATCCCCGAGCAGAACTGGCCCACGGGCACGCCGCCGTAGGTGAAGTCCTCGTCGGTCTTGCCGTCGCAGTCGTCATCCTTGTTGTTGCACGTCTCGGCCTTGCCCTGCGGGTTGGTGCCATCGGGGTCGGTGGAACAGACGGCCTGCTGGTTGATCTTGCTGCAGATCACCTTGCCCTTGCCGCACTCTCCGATGCCGTCGCAATCCGAGCCCAGGGGCAGCCCCTTGTAGTCGAAGACCTCGTCCGTTTTGCCGTTGCAGTCATTGTCGACGCCGTCGCAGACCTCGGGGATGTCGACCATCTTTTCGTTGGTGCAGACGGCGCCCTTGCCGTCTGGCGCGCAGGTCCAGGTGCCGTTCTTGCACTGGTCGGAGTCGTTGCCATCGCAGGCTTTGCCCAGTTGGAAGCCCTCGTCGGTCTGGCCGTCGCAGTCATTGTCGATACCGTCGCAGGAGACCTCGACCGCCTCGTAACCCTGCACGGCGGAGTAGTCGCACTTCCAGGCACCTGTATCGCAGGTCGCTTTCACCGTCAGCGGTGAGCACAACCCCTTGACCTTGCAATCCGAGTCGGCGATGCCCAGCTCTTCGTCCTTCTTGCCATCGCAGTCGTTATCCTTGCCGTCGCAGACCTCCTTGCTGGCCTGGGGTTTGGAGCCGTCGACCAGGGTCGAGCAGGTCACCTGCTTGGACTTGTCGTTGCATTCCACGCTGCCGACGCCGCAGATGCCCGGCGGATCGCACTTGGCGCCCAGCTTGATGCCCTTCCAGGCCAGGTTCTCGTCGGTCTTGCCGTTGCAGTCGTTGTCGAGTTGGTCACAGAGCTCGGTGCCATCAAAGACCAGGAAGGCGTCCGGATTGGAGGAACAGGTGGCGATCTTCTTGCCCGGTGAACAGACCACCTTGCCGGGACCGCAATCGTTGCCCTGGTGCTTGCCCTGGCAGCTCTTGCCGAGCTTTTTGCCCTTGTAGACCTGCCCCTCGTCCGTCTGACCGTCGCAGTCGTCATCCTTGCCGGTGCAGGCTTCCTTGATGTTCTCGACCTTCTCCTTGCCGCAAATGGTCGACTTCTTGTCGGCGCCGCAGACCATGACGCCATTCTTGCACTTGTCGCCGTCGGGCCCATCGCAGATGGCGCCCAGGTCCGGGAAGCCTTCATCCACCTTGCTGTCGCAGTCGTTGTCGACGCCATCGCAGACCTCCTGCAGGTTCTCGGCAGCTTCGTTGACGCACTCATGCGCCTTGCCGTCGGCGGTGCAGGTCCAGGTGCCGTTGGCGCATTGATCGGTGTCGGGACCGTCGCAGGGCTTGAAGATGTCGAAGCCCTCGTCGACCTGGCCGTCGCAGTCATCGTCGTTGCCGTTGCAGATCTCGACGATATCCAGCTTGGACTCCGCCCCGCAGAGCGAGAAGAGCTTGTCGGCCGAGCAACTCACCACGCCGTTCTTGCACAGGTCGGTATCGGTGCCATCACAGGGCAGCCCGACGTTGAACTCCTCGTCGGTCTTGCCGTCGCAGTCGTTGTCGACACCGTCGCAGAGCACCTCTTTGTCGGGCTGGTAGCCGATCACGGCGTCGTAGTTGCACTGCCACTTGCCGCCGACGCACTTGGCGCCGACGTTGTCGACGTTGCAGACGCCGCTCAGGTGGCACTCACTGTCGGCGATGGCGAGGTCTTCGTCGACGTGACCGTCGCAGTCGTTGTCGATGCCATCGCACTTCTCCTTGGTGCCCTTGTAGTCCTTGCCGCCCAGCATGGTCGAGCAGATGGCGCTGGCCTTGTCGGCCCCGCATTGCACGACGCCTTTGGCCACGCCGCAGGCGCCGTTGCCAAAGCAGGCCTCACCGATGCCCTTGCCCTCGAAAGTCAGCCCCTCGTCGGTCAAGCCGTCGCAGTCGTTGTCGATGCCGTCGCACAATTCCGGCGTGGACTCGGGCGTCGTGCCCCAGGCGTCGGTAGAGCAGACGGCCACCTGCAGCTCCGGTGAGCAGACGACCACGCCGCCGCCACAGGCGCCCTGTCCGGTACATGAGGAGTCCAGCGGCTTGCCGAAGTAGGTCATGCCCTCGTCGGTCTTGCCGTCGCAGTCGTTGTCGATGCCATCGCAGATCTCGACGATGTCGCTGATCACCTCGTTTTCGCAGACGACCTTGGTGCCGTCGCCCGCGCATTGCCACGTGCCATGGGCGCATTGATCGCTGTCGTTGGGGTTGTCGCAGGGCTGGCCGACGTCGGGGAAGTACTCGTCGGTCTTGCCGTTGCAGTTGTTGTCCAGCTTGTCGCAGAGCTCGGCGGTGGCCGGCACTTCCGGCACGCAGAGCAGCACGGCCTTGAACTTCTGCTGCACGCAGACCTCGGTGCCGGGCTTGCAGATGCCATCGCTGGAACCGCACGGGCCCGGCTGGGCTTCCGGATTGCCCTCATCGGTCACGCCGTCGCAGTCATCATCCTTACGGTTGCACTTTTCCGGCGCGTTGGGATGCACGTTCGGGTTGGCGTCATTGCAATCGCCCCCCGGCCCCGGGCCGTAGCCGTCGCCATCACTGTCGCTGATCTTGACGCAGTCCAGGTCGACCTTGTCGCAATCCTGGTCGATGGTGTCGTCACACTTTTCGAACGCGCCGACGTGTATCGTCGGGTCGCTCTCGTCGCAATCGTCGGCGCCCGACTTGCCGTCCAGATCGAGATCGGCCGCGTCGCACCACTTCACCGCCCCATCGCAGTTGTAGTCGCACTTCGCCAGCGCATCCGGCATGTTCGACTGCAGGGCCGGATCGCAACACTGCGTCTCCTTGGCCCCCGGATGGAAGGCCGCATCCGCGTCGTTGCAATCGTCGGCGGCTTTGCTCCCATCGCCGTCGACATCGTCGCCATAACAGGTCTCGTCGAAGAGCCCATCGCAGTCCTCGTCCTTGCCGTTGCCGGAGGTCGGATCGGCGGCGTTGCACTGCTCCAGGAGGTCGAATTTGGACTCGATGCCGCAGACCACCGCCACGCCATCGGGGCCGCAGACGTACACCCCATGTTCGCAGTCATCGATATCGTCGCCGTCGCAAGGCTGGCCCAGGTCCGTAAAGTCCTCGTCGATCTTGCCGTCGCAGTTGTCGTCTTTACCGTTGCAGAGCTCCGGCTGCGGACCCTGCGCGTCGGTGCAGGTGACCTGCGCCAGCGGTCCGACATGGGTGCAGACCAGCGTGCCGGGCTCGCAGCCACCGATGGACTCGCCGCATTTATCGCCGGCCTTGAACCATTGCCCCAACGCCAGGGCGCACTCGTTGATGCTCTTCTTATCGGGCATCAGCTCGCCGGTGCCGGGTTTGGCGCAGTAGCCGCCGGGGTTGCCGTCGTCGGTCACGCCATCGCAGTCGTCGTCAATGAAGTTGCACTTCTCTTCCGCCCCGGGAAAGATGAAAGATGCCGAATCATTACAATCGATCCCCACCGGCCAGCCGTCGCCGTCGCCGTCCTCGCCTGGGTTGCAGATCTTGTCGCCGCCAATGCAGTCCTGGTCGATGCCGTCGCCGCATTTCTCCTTGCCGCCCGGGTGGATCTTGGGGTCGTTATCGTTGCAGTCGTCGGGCGTGATGAAGCCGTCGCCATCCTTGTCGGTCAGCAGGCAGGTCTTGACCTTGCCGTCGCAGTTGAGATCGCATGCCTTGCTGGAGTCGCTGACCTCCACCGGGGCCTCAGTCTGGCTCGCCGGCACGGCCAGGCAGCAGGGCTCTTTGGCCTTGGGATGCACCGCCGCGTCGTAGGGCGCGCAATCATCCAGGTCGGGCGTCTTGTCGCCGTCGGTATCCTTGGGCGGGCAGCCCTCGTCGGTGTCGCCGTCGCAGTCGTTATCGAGCAGGTCGCCGCAGACATCTTTGGGGATGGCCTGGATGTCGGTCGAACACGCCGGCGCGTCGCCCGCTCCGCAGAGCACCACGCCACCGGCGCAGACGCCCTTGCCGCAGGGCCCGCCGAGCGCGACCTTCACACCATCGATGGTCAGGCCGAGCCCTTCGTCGATCTGGCCGTTGCAATCGTTGTCGGCGCCGTCGCATTTCTCCGGCGATGGCAGGTTGGCAGTACACTGGCTCCACTTGCTCGAGGCGCAGGTCTGGCTGCCCACGCACTCGCCCTTCGGCCCCTGGATGCCGCACTCCCAGCTGGTGCCCTCGGCGGCCGGGTTGCAGGTGCAGCTGCCGGTCGAAGGAACGCAGATCTCACCCTTGACGAAGCTCTGGCAGACAAAGCCCGCAGGACAGGCCAGCGCACCACCGGCGGCTTGGCTACAGGGCAGACCGCAGAGGGTCTCGCCGCTGCTGATCGTCTGGCAGAGACCGGTCGGACAGTCCGCGTCGGCCTGACATGGTTTGCAGAGGTCGCCGGGCAGCGGCATGCAGTAGTAGATGCTCGTCGATCCCGTCTGCGGGTTGAGGGTGCACCTCATGCCGGCCGGGCAATCGCCGTCGCAGCCCTTCGTGCAGACCTGCACCTTGTCGGCGACGGTCAGGCACAGGCCGCTGTCGCATTCGGAGGCGTCGGTGCAGGTGTGACCCAGCGGCAGGCCCGGCGGTCCTGTATCGGCCGGTCCGGCGTCCGGCACATCTACCGGTGCGCCCGCGTCGGTCACATCGGATGTTGGCACATCCACCGGACCATCTGTCTTGCCATCGGCGGCAGCGTCGACAGTCACGCCATCGGACATCTGGTCAGGGGCCGTGTCGAGGCTGCCATCCGGTACGTCCTGCGGCGCGATGCCCGGCAGCGGCGCGGCGGGGATGAATTCGGTTTCCAGGCAGCCGACCCCCACCGTCGCCGAGACGATGAGGAGCACGAACAACCTGCGGCTCTGCTTGGTCATGGGCTGGTGCACCGTTGCTCCCGTGCGCGCGGGCGTCCTGCGTCCCCGCGGGCGCGGCTCCGATTCTGATGGACTGTATCCTTGTCCCCGGCCACCTTCAACCTGGGCCCCACTACGTCGCCTCTGCCAGCCGCCGCGCCCGGACCAGCCACTGGTTGGAGCGCCCCGGGCCAACCGGCAGGCTGCGCTCGATTTCGAAGGCATCCGCAACGGCCAGCGCGGCCGCCGCCTCGTCGGCGTTGTGGTCGCGGAAGTGTTCGAAGGGCGTCGCCGCCGCCGGCACGGCGCGGGCACGGGCCAGCTGGGCCGCTGAACGGGCCAGACCGAACGTGACATTGTCGACCACCAGCAGGGTGCCGCCAGGGCGCAGTACGCGGGCCGCCTCGTGGAAGGAGCGCGCCAGATCGCGCAGATGATTGTAGGAGCGCAGCAGCATGACAGCGTCGGCGACACCATCGGCCACCGGCAGCGACTCGGCCACGCCGCGTACGAAGTGGCCGCCCGGCAATGCAGTTGCGCTTGTGGCCAGCGCGACGGCATCCGGCTCGACCGCCAGATACCGCACAGTGCCCGCAGAGATGGCCGCGGCCAACGCCCCCGTGTAGCGAATGGGACCAGCGCCCACATCGACAATCGTGCCGTGCAGTTGGCTGATTTCCGACCGCAACTCGGCCTCTTCGGCGGCGAATGGCTGCTGGTCGGCGACACGCCACAAGCCGGGACAGTGGCCGCCCGCCACATCGTGGGGAGCGTGCACGCGCTGGAGGGCTCGCAGGTCGGCGGCGAAGTCATCCAGGCGCGCCTTCTCCGAAGCGTCCAGGTAGAGCTGGCCGTGCCGATCCAGCGCCCGCACGAGCTCCTCGCGCGCCCAGCTGTCGGCATCGACCCGGCATCGACGCAGCCCCTCTTCGACGGCGATCAGAACCGTATCTCGCGATTCACCTGCGCCCACCAGGCCGGCCGCCACGGGACATGGGGTCTCCCCTGTCGCGTCGGCCGGCCACGGGATCACGTCCTGCTGCACGACGTCGAACTGGTTGCTGACGGGCGTCGGCAGGGGAGTCACCTCGGCGTCGATGGCGCCCCTTGTGCCGGGCCCGGCGCAGCCCTCTCGCTGCGCGCAACCGCCACATGCCGGGGCCAGGGCCGCCGCCCGCTCCGGTGGTTGCAGCCGTAGCCGCAGGTCCAATCGCGACGTTCCCAGGTGGCAGGGAGGCGCGCCGCAGGGAGCGAAACGCAGCGTCGCCGAACGGCATGCGGCGATCGTCGCCAGGGCGCTGCGCCAGGCTGCGAGGGCATGGTGTTTCGGAGGCGTCAGCGCGACCAGCAAGGGCACGCCCGCATCGAGCCGCTCCATGACTTCTGTGTTCAACGCGTCGGCAGGGAGCACGGCGGCCACCACACGGCCGAGTTGGCGAGCCTGGCCGGCACGGGCCAGCAATTCGGTATCGGAGAGTTCGCCCAGCTGCCAGCCAATGACCGTCGGCGCCGGCGCGTGGCGCCTGAGGTGGGCACGCAGACGCAGCCGATCGTCGTCATCATGGGGCCACGGGGTCGCCGGCAGGCAGCGCAGCAGCAATTCGTCGGGCAGCGCCATGGGCTCATCAAGCCACAGGGTCCCGCGCCCGGCAAGCACCTCGGTGGGCCGGATCGCCGGCTGCTGGCGGCGGCTCGCCGCTCCGCCCGTCGACCGGCTCAACCCCGCGGGCAGCCGGTCAGTCACACGGTTTTCGTGGGTTTTCTGTTTGACAGTGTGCGCAGCCACCACCTAGACTCCAGCCAGGGACAGTTCCTGGGGGTAATCCATGTCCATTTCTCGTCGTGACTTCATGTCGCTGCTCGGCAGCTCGGTCGCAGGTGCGGCAGCGGTAACCGCTGGCACACGTCTGGCCGGTTCGCAACGGGCCATGCCAGCTTCGCAGCTGGACGCCTGGCACATCGCCAGCATCGAGCCGCTCGATCGCGGTGCGGTGCCCGTGCTGCTCGATAATCGCACCACCGGGGCGCGCCTGCGCCTGGATGTCTGTCGCCGTGGCGCGGCAGCAGCACCGGTGGCCGAAAGCAGAGACTTTGCCATCTACCTGGCCAACAACGGCACCGGCAGCTCGCGCACCGCGCGAGAGGATACGCTGGTCGCCCGCGCCCTGGCCCGCCGGCTTGACGTCGACCGCGTCGACGTTCCGGACGCGCTCCTGACCATGGACGCGCGCCTGGCCAGCCATCCTGAGCTCTTCGACAGCAGCGACGACGCCGCGAACGCTTGAGCCCGGTCGCTGGACCGCCTCCCCCCAAGGCGTCCGGTAACGATGGAAGCAACGTCTGATAGACCGTCGACGCAAGTCGGCAGGTCGTGTTGTGTTGCGCGTGCCGGATCCCGCGATCGGGTCCCGCGCCGGACCGCTTCAGCGAATCGTCACTTCTCGCAGCAGGTCCGGGCTGTCCAGGGCCATGCCAGCCCCCATCACCACAGCGCTGACCGGATCGTCGCAGAGCAGCACCGGCAGGCCGGTCTCCTCGCGGAAGAGCACGTCCACATCGCGCAATAACGCACCGCCGCCGGCCAGTACGATGCCCTTGTCGACGATATCGGCCGAGAGCTCCGGCGGGGTCGCCTCGAGAGCGGCGCGCATGGCGAGCACGATCTCGCCGAGCGGCTCTGTCAGGGCCTCGCGCACCTCGTCCGAGTCGATGACCGCCATCTTGGGCACGCCGTGGGTGATGTCGCGCCCCTTGACCTCCATCTCCATGCGCTCGCAGCGGGGATGGGCGTTGCCGATGCGGAGCTTGATCTGCTCGGCGGTGCGCTCACCGACCAGCAGATTGTACTTGCGCCGCAGGTGCTCGATGATCGCGGTATCGAGGCTGTCGCCGCCCACCTTCAGGCTCTGGCTGAAGACGATGCCGGCGAGCGAGATGACCGCCACCTCTGTCGTGCCGCCGCCGATGTCGACGATCATGTTGCCGGCCGGCTCGGTGATGGGCAGGCCGGCGCCGATGGCCGCAGCCATGGGCTCCTCGATGAGGAAGACCTCGCGTGCACCCGTGGACTCGGCGCTCTCGCGCACGGCGCGCTTTTCCACATCGGTGATGCCCCATGGCACACAGACGATGACCCGCGGGCGGACCAGGGTGCGCCGCTGCTGCACCTTCATGATGAAGTAGCGCAGCATCGCCTCGGTGATCTCGAAGTCGGCGATCACCCCATCGCGCATGGGCCGGATGGCCTCGATGCCCATGGGCGTGCGGCCCAGCATCTCCTTGGCGTCTTTGCCCACCGCGAGCACGCGCCGCTCGCCGCGACGATCGGTCTGCACGGCGACCACGGAGGGCTCGTTGCTGACGATGCCGCGCCCCTTCATGTAGATAAGGGTCGAGGCGGTGCCGAGGTCGATGGCCAGATCGCTGGAGATCAGGTTGTTGAACCAGTTCAGCACGGACGAAGACTCCTGGCCACGCAGCGACCGATGCAGGGCCGCAACTGCGCGACATCGGCGCGCAAGTTACCGGGGGTCGAGCGGTTTGCCAAGGTCGCCGGGTCGGTGAGAGAATCCACAAGCGAGTTCACGGCTTCCGGTGCCCGCTTCAGGGCGCCGCGCAGCGGAAGAAGACGGAGCATGGCAACATGAGCGATCGCTTCCTGGTCCCCGACAAGGTGTCCACATTTCGCAAGCTGGCGGCGGTCAGCTGGGATCCGCCCGGCGACCCGACGATCTACGGCTCGACCGAGATCGTCGCCGACAAGCTGACCGACTATGTAGCCAAGGTGCGCGTGCGCAGCGGCCAGCGGGTGAGCGTCACCCACGCCGTGGCGCGCGCCTTCGCCGTGGTGCTGCGCGATCATCCGAACCTGAACGCTACCATCCGCCGCGGCAAGATCTGGCTGCGTCGCGACGTGGACATCTTCCTGCAGGTGGCCGTACCGCCCGAGGAGAAGGGCGACCTGCAGGGCGCCGATCTCTCCGGCGCCTGCATCCGAAAGGCCGATACCAAACCCACCTCGGCCATCGCCGCGGAGCTCAAGGCCATCGCCGACAAGATCCGCGCCCGCAAGGATCCGATGCTGGCCTCGACCAAGCGCAATCTGTCGATCTTCCCGCCCTTCATCATGCGGCCGCTGCTGCGCCTGGTGACCTGGCTGAGCCACGACTGGGGCCTGAACCTGAAGTCCATCGGCGTGCCGGTGGACCCCTTCGGCTCCATCCTGGTCACCTCGGTGGGCATGATGGGCATCCGCCACGCCTGGGCGCCGCTCTTCCCGGCCGCCAAGGGCCTGGGCGTGGTCCTGGTGGGCCGCACCTACGAGGGACCGATCGTACGCGACGGCAAGGTGGTGCCGGCGAGCCTGTTGCCCATCAGCATCGCCCTGGATCACCGCATCGTCGACGGCTTCCAGGCCTCAGTGCTGGCCCGGGACATCGCCAAGCTGCTGGAAGATCCCGAGCTGCTGGATGCAGAGTTCAACAAGGACGACGCCGGCGCGGTCGACGCCGACACCTGAGGCCACTCGCCGAATAATCGCGCCTGGCCCGGATGAGTGCTTCTACTTCCTCTCGCCCACCGGCTGAGCCCAGATGGCGTCCAGGTCCTTGTCTGCGATGCAGTCCAGGTCACCCCAGCAGGGATCCTGGCTCACCGCGGTGCCGAGTGAGTGGAAGAAGTTGACGATCATGTTGCGGTGATACTCGGTGTAGGTGGGCTTGTACTTGCCGAAGGGTGGGAAGGCGTCGTTCTTGTCGGCCTGGGCGATGTACTCGTGACGCCCGCCGACATTGGCCAGGCAGATGCCGGACAGGGCGTGCTCCACACCGCCAACTCCATTGACCACGTTGCACATGCCGGGCCCGCCCTTGGGGAAGGCATCGTTCAGCGGCGGCGGGATGCCGGGCTGGTCGACCAGGATGCCCATGTCGATGACCTTCTCGGTCCACACCTTGTAGGGCGAGTTGTCGACGTAGGACTTGCCGCTGCCGAACAAGCCCATGGCGCGGGCCAGGGAGAGGCCGGCGGCGAAGTTCACCGTGCGATCGCCCACCGCGAGCATCATCAGCAAGCGTGAGGCCGGATAGCCCTTCGACGGCCGCAAGAAAACCCGTTCGGCGGCGGTGATGGCGTCGGCCCCCTCAAGGATGTTGGAGTTGGTCTGCACCAGGTGGCGGAAGTCCGGCGTATTGCGCGTCTTGGCGGCGCCTTCGTAGGGCGAGACGAGGTCCACGGCGAAGGCCTTGGCCTGGCCAGGCAACGACAGATCGAGTTGCTGACCGGCCGCGCCTAGCACGAACACGCGTACCCGGTCGCCGATGTCGCTGGCGATGGCGGCGGCGAACCTGCCTTCCTTGCCGGCCTTGACCTCGGTGCGCAGGCCGTTGTCCAGGTTCTCGACCAGCACGCGATCGCCCTTTTTGACGTGGATGCGGGCCTCGGCCACGTCGACCATTCGCGGCTCTTTGAGGCAGCTGCCGTCATCGGCCTTCCAGGACTCGCGCAGGTCGCGTTTGCAGTCGTCTGAGTCGTCATTCCAACTGAGGTGGACCTCGCCGCCCGGCCGTGGGCAGCCGATGACCATGGGCCCGGAGGCCTTGTGCATCAGGGGCGTGACCACGCCGTGCAGCTTGGTGCGCACGAAGATGTCGACCAGACCCGCGCCAGCCACGACCGGCGCTGCGGCGACGATGTGAGGCTCCAGGGGCGCGGTCAGGGCCGTGTGGATGCCGCCCAGGGAGATGCCGGTCATGAAGTAGGGCACGTCCGGTCCGCCCACGTCGAGGCGACCGTCGGCGTCGAAATCGCCGGCCAGCAGGCTCGGACGGAGCTGATCGGCGGACGCGTTGCGCACGTCGGCGATGGCCGGCGGCAGGTTCTTGCCCAGCGCCCGCAACATGCGCACGGCGACGATGTAGTCCAGGGTGGTCTGGCGCATGGAGTCGCGCAGGCGGAAGGGATTGGGCGCGTAGTACGCCTCGCCCGGCGTGCCGTTGACCACGCAGTCGCCGTTGTCGTCGACGCCGCGCCCCTTGACCATCAGCTGCTGCAGGAAGCCGTTCTTCTCGAGCGTCTTGATCAGCTCGTCCAGGCTCTGGTCCTTGGGCAGTTCGGTCTCTGGATCCTCGTAGACGAACGCGCCCAGGATGCTGCGGATCAGGCCGGCGACCTGCTTGTCCTTCTTGGCCTTCTCGATAGCGATCTCTTCCGGGGTGGCCTTGGGGTCGATCTTGTTGCCGCCCAGGAAGTCCTGGATCATGGACGCAGCGTTGGCCAGCACCGGCCCGTGACCGACCGCGTCGATGGTGAAGGTGGCGATGCCCGCCTTTGCGAATTTATCGGCCAACAGCAGGGCCTCGATGCGGCTGGTGCCGGTGGCGTGGGCGTAGACGATCACGGGGTAGGGCGGCTTGTGGTGGTCGGTCTCCTTGGGCACGGTGACCATGAAGGGCACCGTCTTGGCCTCCACCTCCGCCTCGCCGCGGGCCAGGTTCAGCTGCCACACGTCGGGCAGGCGATGATCGTCGCCTCGCGGGGCGCGGAAACTGGGCGTCTTCATCTCGCCGAAGACGGTATAGGCAACGTTCTCGAAGGAGCCGCCCACCTCGGGCGCGAACTGTCCCACCAGGCCGAAGATCAGGTCGGTGAACGCGCCCTGCAGGATGTAGTCGTGATCGCGGTCCACGTGGGGGAAGTCGTGGGTCGGATGGGCCCCCTCGTCGCCCTTGGCCAGGCCGTCGAAGTCGATGTTCATGGGGTAGATCTCATCGATGCCGGGCGGGTAGGCATCCGAGAGCCAGCCGAAGGGCCCCTTGCCGTACAAGCCGTCGCGCAGGGTGCGGAAGGTGTGGGCCAGGTCGCCGGTGGTCAGGGTCCAGGCGAAGGCGATGTCCTTCTTGGTCACGGCGGGCGAGAGCTTGGCCAGCGCCGGCAGGGCATGCTCCAGCGCGCCTGTCTGGCTGTCGTGGTTGATCGCATCGAAGGGGCTGTGGATCGAGCCGCGCACGCCATCGGCGGTCCATCCTTCGATATCGCGGGTCAGGATCACGGCGTATTGCGTGCCCGCCTCCAGCGGCAGCAGCGGCCGGATGTCGAGGGTGTGGGTGGCGATCTCGTAGTGATAGATCCAGTCCGGGACGCCATCATCATCGATGTCGGTGACGTTCTCCGGCGGCAGCACCATCTGCGGGAAGTGGCGCAATTCATCGTGCGGGAAGTAGCTGGTCGGCTCGGTGCGATGGGGGAAGTAGCCGCGTCCCAGGTCCAGCGGAATGCGCTCGCCGAAGCGCTCGGAGTCCGGATCGATGTTGATCACGTGCACCGAGTAGGCGTTCACCGTCTTCAGGTCGATGGGGCCGTCGAAGGAGACCGAAATCGGCGACATGGCCGAGAAGCCCGGCACCTCGTTGAGGTGATGGCGGTAGCGGCGTTCGAACGCGGTCGGCGCGGTGCGGCTGACGCTCACGTGGCGCTGCCCGTCGGCGTCGATGGCGGTGGCCAGGTCGTTGGGGAAAGGGATCTCGGGATCGGGCTCGTGGAAGGGGTCGAAGACCACGCCCGGGCCTGCCACCAGGCCGTCGAGATAGGTCGCGTACAGGCCGCGCAGGGGCTCGTCTTCGGCAGCGCAACCGCCGACCATCAACAACAACGCGGCGATCATTCCGAAGGGTATCGCGCCGGCACGGGTCGAGATCGGCATCGAGTGGAACTGCTTCATGCTACCACTCCCCTGTCAGCAGGGCCTGGCCGCCGATGGCGCCTACCGCGGCCATGGGACGTCCCTCTGCGTCGTCGAACGCCTCACCCGGCAGCCAGACGCCGGCGTCCAGGCGCAGGTGCAGGGCCAGCCCGGCGCCCAGGGGCCGCTTCCAGCGCACGGCAGCGTCCACCTCGATGCCCAGATCCTGGCCCGCCTTGCCGCCGCGCTGGTTGCGCAGCGCACCGCCGGCCAGTCCGGTCTGGTAGGGGTCGATCAGGGGGCGCGGCGAGCGGGCCCAGAGCACGCCGCCCAGCAACGCAAGGTCGGTGAAAGGCTCGAAGCGAACCACGGGGTTGATGTACAGCGCCTGGCTGACCGCGCCACCTGTGGCCAGCCGCTCAAAACCCTGCGGCGGACTGCCGGTGAATCGTGGATCGGCCAGGTTGGCCGCGCCGGTGGCGGTCAGCCGGCGCAGTCCTTCGCCGAAAAGGACCAGCCCGACCCGATGATCGGCGGCGAACTTCAGGTTGCCGACCGTGTCGTCAAAGGGGTCATCATCACCGCTGGCCAGGCCCACCTCGAGGCGACCGCCGAAGCGCTTGCGGTCGGCCTGCAAGCGCACCACGCCGCCGTATTGCAGCAGGTTCAGCAGATCGGGATTGGTCGGCGTGCGGAAGTAGGTGGTCTCGCCGGCGATAACCAGCCACTCCGTCGCCGCTTGAACTTTCCAGGCGCCCAACTTGCCGCCATGAGCGACGAAGACGTCGGCCACCGTGGCGTCGATGGTCAATCCCCGCTCATCTTCCTGGTTGCGACGCACGGCGTAGACGCCAGCTGCGGTGGTCCGATCCTTGTACAGCAACGCGGCGACCATGTTGGATGCGGAGTCGCCATTGGCCAGGTCGGCCAGGTCATCCTGGACCACGCGATCGACCGCCAGGACCAGGAAGAGCGGCAACGCGGTGCGCAGATCGCCTCCCCATGCCGCCGGCATGGTGGCGAACTGGGCCCGATCGACCACCGTGCCACCGCGCTTGACGCCGAATTGGAAGTCGTCGTGATCACCGGACTGGGCCAGCAGACCCAAGCCCCAGGTGGACACCATGCGGCCCACCGAGAGGCGGCCGATGGTGGTGGTGACGGTGCCGGCGAAGCGGCGCAGCAGGTGGTGGTCGGCGGAGAGCGGATCGTCGCTGCGGCCGGTGAGCGGGTCGTGCTCGAGCAAGGCCGGCGTGTGGTTACGCCAGAGCGGACCGGCGAAGACGTCGGCCTGGATGGCCAGACCCAGGTGGCGCAGGAAGCCGGTCCGGGCGTGCCAGTCCAACTCGCCGCCCGCGCGCAGCCTGTGCTCCAGCACGCCGGCACGATTCAGGCGCGATTCGTCGGTCGCCAGGGGGCGCCCCACGTCGACCGGCGAGACCGATTGGGTCAACAACCGATCTTCCAGGTTGGCCTTGGCGGCCAGCCCCGGCTTCGGCAGTTGTGTTGCGGGTGATTGGGCCAGGACCGGTCCGGCGCCGCCGAACAAGCCCAGTATCAACGTTGAAATGCAGAGCCTGTTCTTCATTGCGGCGGGAGGGTACACGACGTCGGGCGCCTGCGCCATGGCCGATAATGGGGTGCAGTGCGCGTTAAAACGACAGCCGCCGACCCCATCTCCGTCGATGGGGTCGGCGGGCCGGCAGTGTCGCCCCGAATGCTTGGGGGGCGGGGGCGATGCGGAGCGCGCGGCGATCTTTGGGGGGAGCCGGGCGATCCGTCTGCTGGGGGGATCTGGGGGGTCGATTGCCTCCGAATCAGGCCTTGGCGGTCGCCGCCGTCTTCTTGGCGCGCGGCTTGCGGGGTGCCCTCGGCTTGGCCTTCAGCGCCTTGGTCTGCGCGTCCAGTGCGGCCTTGATATCGACGCCAAGGGCCTCGATGGCGAGCTTCAATTCGGTCACCTGGCGGTCGCTGGCGATGCCCAGGGCGGCGAGCACTTCCTCGCGGGCCTCGGCGGGCAGGTTGATCCAGGACTCGAGGTCGATCTTGACCGGCCACTTGCCGAAGCGCTCACGAAATGCCTCGAAACGGCCTGCGGCGCCTTTGCCCTCTTCGCGGACCCGATCGCCGACCTTGTCGACGCTGGTCGACACGGTCTCGACCAGATCCTTGGCCTTCTGCTCGAGGTCGCCCAGGTGACCGGTGCCACTCTTGAGCTGGTCCTGGATCAGGCCGCGGGCGGCGTCGATCTGCTTGGCCACGGCGGCCGTCCACGGCGCGCGGGAGGCCCAGTCCTCTTTGTTCTCTTCGGTCTGGCCGTTGTCTTTGGCTTCGACATCGATCACTTCGTTGGTGTTTTCGGGAGTCGTCATCTGCCCTCTCTCTCGCCCCGGCCAGCGGCCCGGGTCATTTGCGACGGCGCTTCGTGCGCCATCCACCGGCAAGATAACGCGCCGCGTCATTGCGTCAAGGGGTTATTTGACGCGGCGCGTCAGAAAGCGCCTCGGTCACTTGCAAGGCGTCGATCGGACTGCTATCTCAGCGGTCGCTATGGAGCGATTCCGTGGCCGGTTCCAGGGGGTGGGTATGGACGAACGACGGGATCGAATCCACGAGCGCCTCGATGAATTGGAGCGGCGGGCCCGCCTCGGCGGCGGTGAGCGGCGTCAGGCCGCCCAGCACGCCAAGGGAAAGCTGACCGCACGTGAACGCGTCGAGCTCTTCCTCGATACGGATAGCTTCGTCGAGTTGGATCGCCTGGTGACCCATCGCTGCGTCGACTTCGGTATGGAGAAGAAGAAGATTCCGGGCGACGGTGTGGTCACCGGCTACGGACACGTCGACGGCCGGCGGGTATTTGTCTTCGCCCAGGACTTCACCGTATTCGGCGGCTCCCTCAGCGAGGCCTTCGCCGGCAAGATCTGCAAGGTCATGGATCTGGCCGTGCGCAATGGCGCGCCCCTGATCGGACTGAACGACTCCGGCGGCGCGCGCATCCAGGAGGGCGTGGCCTCCTTGGCGGGTTACGCCGACATCTTCCTGCGCAACACGTTGACCTCGGGCGTCGTGCCGCAGATCTCCGTGATCATGGGTCCCTGCGCAGGCGGCGCGGTCTACAGTCCGGCCATTACCGACTTCATCGTCATGGTCCGCAAGACGTCGTTCATGTTCATCACCGGCCCGGATGTGATCCGCACGGTGACCCACGAGGAGGTCACCCAGGAGCAGCTGGGCGGCGCTGACCGGCACTCGTCGACCTCGGGTGTGTCGCACTTCGCCTGCGATGACGAAAAGCAGGCCCTGGCGACCGTGCGCAAGCTGCTCTCCTTCATGCCCTCGAACAACCTGGATGCGCCGCCGCGTCGCGCCTGCGAGGATCCGGCCGATCGCCGGGATCCGCGCCTGGATACGTTGGTGCCCACCGATCCCATGAAGCCCTACGACATGGGCGAGTTGATTCGGGCGGTGGTGGACGACGGCGACTATTTCGAGGTCCACGCCGGCTGGGCGCGCAACATCCTCTGCGGCTTTGCTCGCATGGACGGTCGACCTGTGGGCATCGTGGGCAACCAGCCGGCGGTGTTGGCCGGCTGCCTGGACATCGATGCGTCGGTCAAGGGCGCCCGATTCGTGCGCTTCTGCGACTGCTTCAACATCCCGCTGGTCACCTTCGTCGACGTGCCGGGCTTCCTGCCGGGCACGGCCCAGGAGTACGGCGGCATCATCCGCCACGGCGCCAAGTTGCTGTACGCCTTCGCCGAGGCGACCGTGCCCAAGGTCACGATCATCACCCGCAAGGCCTATGGCGGCGCCTACGACGTGATGGCGTCCAAGCACATCCGGGCGGACATCAACTACGCCTGGCCCACCGCCGAGATCGCGGTCATGGGCCCCGACGGGGCGGTGAGCATCGTGTATCGCCACGAGCTGGCCAAAGCCGATGATCCGGTGGCCGCCAAGGCAGAGTACGTCGAGCGCTATCGCGAGCTCTTCTCCAATCCCTTCAAGGCCGCGGAGTTGGGGTATATCGATGAAGTGATCCGGCCCGGGGATACGCGTGGGCGGATCATCGATGCGCTGACCATGTTGGATGGCAAGCGCGATACGAATCCGCCAAAGAAGCACGGGAACATTCCACTGTAGCCTGCAGTGCCCCCCTTCGCGGCGCTCGCACGCCGTGGCATGATCCACACATGACCGAGCTCCTGGGCCGTTACGAACTTCTGCGCAAGGTCGCTGAGGGCGTCACGGCGGAGATCTTCCTGGCCCGCAGCCATGGTGCGGCCGGATTCATGCGCAGCTGCGTGGTCAAGCGGCTGCTGCCCCGTTTTCGCACCGACGCGGTGGCGGTGCGCCAGTTCCTCGACGAGGCTCGGCTGACCGCTCGCCTGCAGCATCGTCACATCGCGCAGGTGCTCGATCTGGGGCGCATTGACGGCAATCACTTCGTCGTCATGGAGATGGTGGATGGCCCGGACCTGGGCCGCCTGATGCGGCGAGGTGTGGAACAGAAGCTGTCGATCGCGCCGGATCTGGCCGCCTGGGTCGTGGCCCGCGCCGCCGAGGGTTTGCACCACGCCCACGAGCTGCGCGATCCGCTCACCAACGACGCGCTGCGCATTCGTCACGGCGATCTCTCTCCGCCGAATATCGTGCTCTCGCGACATGGCGAGGTGAAGTTGATCGGCTTTGGCGCCGCCGGCCACGAAGGCGCGCTCCGGGGCGCCGACATGTCGCCATCGCGCGCCTGCTACCTGGCGCCGGAACGTTGCCAGGGCGCCAGCTGGGATCACCGCGCGGACCTCTTCTCGCTGGGCGTGATCCTGCACGAGCTGCTCACCGGTCGACGCCTGTTCACCGGCAAGACCGCCACCCAGCGCCGTCGCGCCGTGTTGCGGGCACCGATCCCTTCGCCGCTGGCGGGCCGACCGGTCGAGGATGACGGTGAAGAGGGCGACGATGGCCTGGTGGATGCCGACGGGTTGGAGACCATCGTGCTGCGCGCGCTGTCGCGGGCGCCGAGCGAACGTTATGACTCCGCTGCCCAGTTGGCGCACTCGCTGGAGCGCTGGCTGATCTGCCAACCGGACGAGGTCTCCGGGGAGCGGGTCACCACATGGATGCGCGAATATGCCTGGGATCTCTGCCCCACCCGGCCGTCGACCCGACCTTCGGGCCAGATGCCGGCGTTCGTGGCCTCGCCTCCCGAAGCGGTGCCCGGCGCCGGCGAGCGGGAAAAGACCGCCGTGCTGGCCGCCATCGATGACGAGCAGGAGGAGGCCCCGTCGAGCAACCTGCAGGCACCGGAGACGGCGCTGGTGGGTGGCGACTCCACGGTGGCCAGGCTGGAGCAGCACCTGGTTCGCGGCCACAAGCTGGTGACGGTGCGCGGCGCGGCGGGCATCGGCAAGAGCCGGATCGCCCTGGAGGTCGCGTTGCGCCGGGTCGCCTCAGGTGGCACCGCGTGGCGGGTCGCGCTGGGCGAGACCGACACGGTGGCCGGCGCCTGTGTGGAAGTAGCCAGCGCCATGGGCGGCGCCCTGCCCGGCGCCGGCACCGACGAGGAAGCAGTGACCGCTGCCGGCAAGATCCTGGCGCGGCTGGGCGAAGCGCTGGTGATCTTCGATGACCTGGATCTGCTGGCCGCAGAAGCGCCCGGTCTGCTGGCGGCGTGGCATAAGGCGGCCCCTTCACTGTTCATGGTCGCCACCTGCCGCCGACGTCTGGCGATCGCCGGCGCCCACGGCATGATCGTGCAGCCGCTGGGTGTACTCCGAAAAGAGCGCGGCTCGGGCGAGAGCGATGCCGTGAAACTGTTCGTGGATAGGGCGCGACGGGTGCGGCCCGGCTGGCGGCCGGATCGGCTGGCGCGACGGGCCATGATCTCCATCGTGCAGCGACTCGACGGCATCCCATTGGCCATCGAACTGGCCGCCGCACGCATGGATGAGCTGGAGCCGGCTGCCCTCCTGGAGCTGCTCGAGAGCGGTCTGGGCGCCCTGCGCGGTGAAGGCAGCAAGCTGCGCAAGCAGACCCTGCGCGGTGCCATCGACTGGTCGTGGCGGATGCTCGAACCGCTGGAGAAGCGAGCCCTGATCCAGTCGACCGTATTCCGCGGCGGCTTTGGCCTGGAGGCCGCCCAATCCGTGATTCACCTGCCCGGCGAAGGCGACGTGGCGGCGATCCTTGGCGCGCTGCGCGACAAGTCCATGCTGCGCACCTCTCGTGTCGCTGGTCGGGGCAGCCCGGTGCGCTACAGCGGCTTCGAGAGCGTGCGCGCCTTCGCCCTGGAGCAATCCGAAGCGACGATCGAGCTGGCCGCCGCCGCCGAACGACAGGCGAGTTGGACACTGCAGGTCGGCCAGGAACATGCCGACAAGGCGCTGACCCACGATGGCGCGGAGGCGCTGGCCTGGCTGACCCGTGAGCGGGACAACCTGCTGGTGATCCATCGCCGGGCTGCGGCCGAGGGGCCGTCGTCTGCCAGGCGCACAGCGCGCATGTTGCGGGTGCCCGTGGTCTTGCACCCACTGATGATCGAGACCGGCCCGCAGGGTCTGCTGGAGGGCATGTATGTCGCGGCGCTGGAGGCGGTCGAGGCGCTGTCCGAGACCGAACGTGAGAGGCTCGACGCCAGCTTGGAAGGTCGAGCCCTGGCCCTGCTGGCCGAGTTGATCGGCAACGCGGGTCGGGCGCCGGAAGGGCAGGCCCTGGCGGAGCGCGCGCTCGCCGCCGCCGAACGCGCCGATGACGACACGGTACGTGCCCTGGCCTTGTACTCACGCGGCGTCTGCCTGCGGCTGAGCGACCGCATGCACGACGCCGTCGCGGCGGCCACAGA
>CAYTLW010000017.1:0-2786 GCA_964438735.1 uncultured Enterobacteriaceae bacterium
TGCAAGAGCGAGAGAAACCTGTTTGATCTCGGCCCGATGTCCGATATAGTCGTGCCTACCCATGGGGCCGTAGCTCAGTTGGGAGAGCGGCTGGTTCGCAATCAGCAGGTCATGGGTTCGATTCCCTTCATTTCCACCTAAACGTGGGCCCGCATCGCGGGCCCTCTGCGTTTTTAGCTGCGCCGCCACCAACCGCGCTCACCGCTGGCCACCCGCCCCTCCCTTCGCGTAGGGTCAGCGCATGACGGAAGTGAGTCGCTTTTCTACCCAGCGCGCATGGCGAATGCGCGTGTTTGCGAGCACGTGGTTGTGCTACGCCGGGCTCTACTTCTGTCGCAAGCCCTTCTTCATCACCAAGAGCGCCATCGGCCAGGACCTGGGATTCGACGCCCAGCAGCTCGGTTGGATCGGCTTCGCCTACCTCTGCGCCTACACAGTGGGCCAGTTTTTGTCCGGCGCGGTCGGGCAGCGGATCGGCCCCAGGCGCCTGCTGCTGGGCGGCATGGCCGTCTCGCTGATCGCCGGGATCAGCTTCGGATTCGTCGAAGCGCTGGCCGCGTTCGCGTTGTTGATGGTCGCCAACGGGCTGGGGCAGGCGACCGGCTGGAGCGGCTCTGTAGGCAACATGGCCAGCTGGTTCAGGCGCAGGGAGCGCGGCACGGTGATGGGCTTCTGGGCCACCTGCTACCAGGTGGGCGGCGTCGGCGCCAACGTGCTCGCAGCCTGGGTGCTTGTCCGCTATGGCTACCGCTACGCGTTCTTTGCTGGCGCCCTGGTGCTGGCCTCGGTGGTGGTCTTCTTCTTCTTCAACCAGGCCAACCGCCCCGAAGACAAGGGCCTGGAACCCATCGTCGTCGATGAGGACGATGGAGCGAGCGCGCAGGGGGGCTCGCCCGGCTGGACACGGCAGACGTGGATCACGGTGCTGGTGGTCGGTGTCTTCTACTTCTTCGTCAAGTTCATCCGCTACGCGTTGTGGAGTTGGGCGCCATTCTTCCTGACCCGCAACTTCGGCCAGGACGGCGACGACTCGGGCTACATCGCCACGCTCTTCGACGTCTTCGGTGTCGGCGGCGTGATCTTCGCCGGCTGGATCAGCGATCGCTTGTTCAAGGGGCGGCGAGCCAAGGTCGCCTTTCTGATGTTGCTCGGAATGCTCGGGGCGACGGCCTGCCTGGCCACGGTTGGCGGCAACTCAGTGCCCATCTTTGCCGCGTGCATGGCCGCGACCGGGTTCATGCTCTACGGCCCGGACGCGTTGATGACCGGCGCCGGCGCCATGGATATCGGTTCCAGACGCGGCGCGATCCTGGCGGCCGGCATCATCAACGGCATGGGGTCGGTCGGCTCGGTGGTGCAGGAACCCTTGATCGGCTGGATGTACGCCACCGGTGGTGGCGAGCTGGGTCCCATCCTGTGGCTGCTGATGGGCGCGGCGGCCCTGGCCGCGGGCAGCCTGGGGGTGGTGCTCATCCGCAATCGAATGGGCCTGAGCGACGCCTGATCACCGCTCTGGGTGCACTATCCCAGGCGATCGCTGAATTCGCGCTCGTCGAAGAAATCGACCTTGTGCAGGGGCATCACCACGGACGACAGGATGTTGACCAGGTGGGCGCCGATCCGCTTGTAGAAGCGGGTCAACAGGACCATGGAGATGGCCTCACTGGTGGACAGGTCGCTGCCGGCCAGCTTCACCACCAGGCGATCGCAGCGTTTGCCGGCGTTGCGGCCCACCTGCAGCAGCTCAGTCGCTCGGTCACGGTCCTGCTCCTCGATGATGATCGGCGCCTCGGCGAAGAGCTCCATGGCGACCTTGACGATCGCGGCCAGTTCGTCGCGCAGCGGCCCCACTGGCACTTCGGTACCGCCCAACTCACCCACCTCTGAGACATTCTTGATGTAGTCGCCAATGCGCTCGGCGTCCTTGGACAACATCATCAGCAGCAGGCCATAGACGGTGTGGGAGCTCTGGGTGGCCAGGTGGGCGACGGTCCGCTTCCGAATGCGGCGCTCCAACTTGTTCACCTTCACGTCCAACGCGTACACCTTGGAGCGATCATCCAGGGAGAGCGAATGGTCGAAGATGTGCGGCTCGACGAGTCGCGCCATCTCGTGCGTCGTCTTGAGCATCTCGATGAACGTCTGGCCGACGTTCGTCATGGCGTCTCCGCCACGAAAGATGTTGATCAGCTCCATCCACATGAGGGCCTCCGCTTGGCCGTCGGACTGGGCTCAATCGCCGCCCAGGGCGCGCGACAGGAAGAATATCACCGCGGGCGCACCGTAGAATACAGCCAGCACGTAGCCGACAGCGACCTTTTTGGAGCGCGTTGCCACGACGGCGAGCTGCTCGGCCCCCCACAGGGGCAGCCTCCGAGTCGCCGGAGGCACGTACCACAACAGGATCCCCGCCAGGTTGAATGTCAGGTGCACGATCGCGATCTGGCGCGCGGCCATGGCCGTGTCGCCTGAGGCGGCCATCGACGCCAGCATCGCGGTGATGGTGGTGCCGATGTTGGCGCCGAGGGTGATGGGGAAGATCTGGGCCAGGGTGACGACACCCGCGCCGGCCAGCGGGACCAGCACGGAGGTGGTGATCGACGAAGACTGCACCATGACGGTCAAGACGATGCCGACCAATAGGGCGACGGGGCCGCCGGCGCCCAGGAAGCGGTTCACGTACCGTTCCATGCGGGCCAGAACCAGGGTCTTCATGGTCTTCACGATCAGCGTCAGGGTGGCGAAGATGACCACCAGGCCCAAGATGCCCAACAGGATCGCCATCG
>CAYTLW010000017.1:2886-65796 GCA_964438735.1 uncultured Enterobacteriaceae bacterium
GCGCTGGTCTGGGCCAGGGCGGCGATGGTGTTGGTGACCGTGGTGCCGATATTTGCGCCCATGATCATGGGCACCGCGGTGCTGACCTGGACCTCGCCGGAGGCCACCAGGCCGACGATCAACGACGTGGTCACCGAAGAAGACTGCACCAGGGTGGTCGCGAGGATGCCGACCAGCAGCCCCAGTACGGGGTTCATGTCGGCGCTCATGTAGGCGTTCATCACGCCTGACCCGAGCCCCTTGATGCCCGAGGAGAGACAGCCGACGCCCACCAGGAAGAGGTAGAGCAACGCCAGCGTAAAGACGATGCTGCGAACGATCGCCGCCTTGCTGGGCAGTGTCGGATCGGCCGATGGCTCGGTCAAACGCCTTCTCCGGGTCTGGCTGGCGACCTGCGCTATCCGGTCAACGCCCTTGGGTTCAAGTCCTGTGGCTCCACGCCATCTGTCACAGTTGCTCGCCGCGCGCAAGTGTGCCCAGCAAGTGGCGTGCAGGGGATTGATCAACGCCTTGGGCGACGACGCTGTGCCGGCTTCAATCGATCGGATCGGTGACCGGCGTCGAGCGCGGCTTGGGAATCACCATGGGCTTGGGGGGGGCGGTCTGGATGTTCGGGGCCGGCGAGCCGGCGATGACCTGCGTGCGCCGCATTCCGACCCATACGATGACCGCGCAGACCGCCATGGTGACCAGCACGATGACCAGCTTGGCGACGGTTACCTTGCGACCCACGCCGCGATGGTCGGCCAGGGCGCGACGCGTATCCAGCTCCGAGAGCGCGGCGTCCAGCCGTGCCTTGCGCACACGTTCGACCGAGGGACCCGGCGCATCGGTGGGAGCCGCATCTGCGCCCACGTTCGCGCCGGGCTGTGCACCAAGCACTGCAGAACGGCTGGACCGTCGACCGCGCGTCCTGCGCTCGTCGGCGGTCGCAAAACGGTCGGCATAGGATGTGGCGCCCGCGTAGGCCGCCAGTGGAATCAGCGGCGAGCCGATGGCCCAGGGGCCGCCACCCGCAGCCACGGAGATCCGTCGCCACTGGGGTTGCCCAAGCACGCTGGCCATCGCGGTCAGCAAATCGGAGGGCACACCCGATCGCAGCCATGCGTTGGCCGACAGACCCCTCAACAGCGGCTCGGCCAGGGTCGGAGCACAACGGGAGAGGTCGGCAACGGCAGCCGTACCAGGACCGTCGCGTGCGGCATGTCGGATCAGGAGAGGGGTAGCGCCGCCGTGCACGTGGCGGCCGAGCAGAGCCCAGGACATGATCGCGCACAATGAGTACACATCGCTTGCCGCCGCAGGCTCCATGCCGTTGGCCACCTCGGGCGCGATCACCTCGGCGGCGCCGAGGACCTGTTGCCAGGCGCTCTGCTCGGGCGCAGGCATGGGCTGTCCGGCCAGGAGCACGAGCGGCAGCAGGGCCACGTCATGGCAGCGCACCGCGGGCACCTGATCCAGCGCAGGTGGGCAAAGGTACAGGCGATCGGGGCTCAGGCTGCCCAGGATCAGTCCGTCCTTGTGGCATCGCTGCAGACAGGGCAGCAAGTCGGCGAAGAGCGCGGCGACCATGGCCTCGTTGAGCGGGCCATGCCCGGCCAGAACCTCCTCCAAAGTGCTGCCACGGGGCGCCTCTCTGTGCAGCTTGATCGCAGAGCCCCCGGCCGGACCGCTGGCGGTGCCGGCTGCCTCGTTCAAACCGAGGATGCAGGGCTCGCGCAGGTCGCGCCAACGGCGGGCAAGGGCCACCGCTGTCGATCCGTCGCCCGAGCCGACGAAGAGGGTCTGCACGACCTCTGGGGCGCTGCCGGGCCCCGCTTCGACCAGCGAGACCTGGCCCCAGTCCGTCACCTGAACGAGCCAATCGCTGCCGGCATCGCCAGGCCTCACCGATCACCCCCGCGCAAGCGGGCGAGCACAGCCTCGATCAGACGCTCGTCGCGGGGCATCTCAGCGGAAGGAACGCCGGGCTCCAAGGGCGGACAGGCCTGGCCTTCGCGGCGCCAGGCTGGCGGATCATCGCCACGCGCCACCTCGTACAGACGCTCGACCTCGGCGGCGGGAATCTCCGGCGCCCCGCCCATCAGGCGGGCATAGCTGGCGATCCGTGCCGAGTGCTCCAGGGCGTCCAGGCGGATGAACGCCTGTTCCAGCGTCGTGCCCAAGGTGATGGAGCCGTGGCGCTCCATCAGAATGGCGTCGTAGCAGGCCAGGTAGGGCGCCAGGGTATCCGGCACATCGCCGGTCGTCGGTGTCGTATAGGGCGCCGTGGCCGCCTGTCCGAAAGCGAAGACCACCTCGGAGACGAGCACGTCGCTGAGCCGCCCGCCGGCCATGTTCAGGGCCAGCGCCATGGGCGGATGGGCGTGGATGACCGCGCGAATGTCCGGGCGCTGCCGATAGGCGGCCAGGTGCAATTGCAATTCACTGGACGGTCGACCGCTGCCCCGACTGCGACCCTCGAGATCGACGGCGACCATATCGCGGCCTTCCAGCCGGCCCTTATGACAGCCGCCGGGCGTGGCGACGATGCGTCGTTCGGAGACCCGAATACTGAGGTTGCCATCACCGGCGGCCCCAAGGCCTCGCTGCCAGATGTCGCGCGCGGTGCGTGCCAGGTCCAGTCGCGCGGCATGCTCGTCGACGAACGACCCCAGCATCTTCTCTCCCGGGCCGCGACCTAGCGCGCGCGGTCGACCTTGCGGCGTTTGCCCGTAAACGACAGGGCATCGATCTTCCACGTGCCTTCGACCTTGACCAGACGCAGGTCATAGGCCGTGCGATTGCCGCGATCGCCGGACCGCTTCAACGTCAACCAGCACTCGTCATCACCCACATCCACCGACTCTACGTTCTCGGTGACGAGATAGTAGTAGGGATGGCTGTTGGTCCGCGGATCCATGCCACGGGCCAGGGCCAGCAATCCCGACACCAGCGGGCGGGACTCCTCGGTGAAGCCATCCAGGAAGAGCTCGTCGTCACCCAACATGGCCGCCGAGACGGTGCGCAGGTAGGACTTGGAGGGGTCCTCTACGTGCAAGAAGCGCATATAGAGAAAGACCGCTCCAGCGATGAGGACGAGCAGCAACAGGATGATGATGATCTTCTTCATGCGCTCGACCGCTCTCAGGGCTCCATGGGGGCCATCTCGCTTTGCAACTCGGACATCTCGAGCAGATCTATGCGCCATTTCCCGCGGACCAGGCGCATGATCACCGGCTGTCGTGCCGACCCCTTCTTGGCCATGACCGTGCAGAGTTGACCGTCGATCACGGGCTCCTCGAGCGCCCCTTTGGGCAGAAGGGACTTCGTCGGACGCCCAGAGCGCAGCACCTTGAACGCGCGGCCGGATTTCTTGCCGACTTGCTCCGCGTTGCGCAGGAAGTCCGCCGATCGGGGCGTGAGCAGAGCCAGGAAGGTGTCATTATCCTTCTGCTTCAGAGCGTCTCGAGCGGCCTCGATGACGACCTGGGGCTCCTCCCGACAGCCAGCGGTGGACGCCGCCAGGGCCAGGGCGATCAAAGCAGCCAGGGGGAGGCCAGGGGTGCGCTGCCGGCTGTGGTTGCCCAAGGATCGCATGGTTGCTGCGTGGCACGACCTGCAGCGGTAGTCAAGCCGGAGCCAGGAACGCGTGCGGTGTGACGTGGGCCTTGCGATGCGCTCACTTCGGTGCTACGGCTCGGCCAAGCACAGTCAGGCGGGAGCCGGCGCATCTCTGGCACCCTGCCGGCGAGCCTTGCGGGGGTTGACGTGGGACCGAGTCTCGAAGTCCGATCGGGCAACGGGGTGAGCGGCGGTGACGTGGAGCGTCAGCCGGCGAGATTTGTGGCAATCGCAGGCAATATCGGCGCCGGCAAGTCGACGATGACGGCCTTTCTCGAGTCGCGATTTGGCATCCAGCCTTTTTACGAACCCAACGACGCCAACCCGTACCTGGGCGACTTCTACGGCGATATGGAACGCTTCGCCTTCCACAGCCAGATGTACTTCCTGGCGGCCAAGTTCCGCGCCCACCTGCAGCTGAAGAAGGCGCTCGAAGACAACCCGATGGCGGTCTTCGTACAGGATCGCACCATCTACGAAGACGCGGAGATCTTCTGCAATACGCTGCGCAGCAAGCGCATCATGTCGGTGCGGGATCACCGGGTCTACATGGAGATGTACGAGGCAATTCGGGAGACTTTGCCGCGGCCGGACCTGCTGATCTACCTGCGCTGCAGCCTCAGAGGCATCCGCCGGCGGATCAAGGCTCGCGGCCGTCCCGAGGAGCAGGAGCTCGACAGCAGCTACCTCAAGAAGCTCCACCAAGCCTACGAGAAGTGGCACGAGCGCTACGATCTGGGTCCGACCATGGTCATCGAGACCGAGCGCCTGCACTACCTCGACAACCTCTTCGATCACACCGCCCTGACGAGCGCGCTGGAGCGCCTGTTGGGACCGGAGGGTGGCAAATCACCGCCCGCAGTGCCGCGGGGATCCAGCCCGCCGAGCTGATCGCTGTCCCTGCCCCTCGAGGCCGACATGTCCATGTCCGTGCACCAGCGCCCCGGCCTGGTCCGCCGCCTGAAGGAGTCGCACTACGACCTGCTGGTCGTCGGCGGCGGTATTACCGGTGCGGGCATCGCGCGGGACGCCGCCCTGCGTGGATTGGACGTGGCCTTGGCGGAGCGTGGGGACTTTGCTGAAGGCACCTCCTCGCGCTCCTCGAAGCTGATCCACGGCGGCCTGCGCTACCTGGAACAGGGCGACGTGGGGCTGGTTTTCGAAGCCGTGCGTGAGCGCCAACGCCTGCTGAAGCTGGCCCCCCACCTGGCACGCCCGCTGTCATTCGTTGTACCGGTCTTCGTGCACAGCAAACATGGCGTGCTGATCCTGGATCTCGGCCTGACCATCTACGACACGCTGGCCGCCGGCTCCGGCGTGCTCCGTCACCGTGCCTTCCGACGCGACGCCCTGCTGCGGCAGGAACCCCTGCTGCGCAAGGGTGGCCTGCGCGGCGGCGTGCGTTACTTCGACGCCCAGACCAACGACGGCCGCTTGGTACTGGCCAACGTTCGCCACGCCAGCCGGGTGGGCGCCACGTGCCTGTCGCGTATGGAGTTCATGGCTCCATTCCCCGAACGCGGCGCCGTGCAGGGAGCCATGCTCCGGGACACGGTCAGCGGCGAGGAGTTCAAGGCGTCGGCTCGCGTCATCGTACTGGCTGCCGGCCCCTGGTCAGATGAGGTGCTGGAGCGTTGGCTTGGCAGAGCACCGGCCCGGCCGATGATCCGGCCCTCCAAGGGCGTGCATATCGTCGTACCGCGTTCCCGCCTGCCGCTCAGCCATGCGGTGGTGATGACCGCCAGCGACGGCCGCGTGGTCTTCGCCCTGCCCTGGCCCAATGTGTCGGTGATCGGCACCACCGATACGGTCTTCGAGGGCGACCTGGGCAAGCCGCAGGTGAGCTTCTCGGACGCCCGCTACCTGGTCGACACAGCCAACGCCCACCTCGATGCGAATGGCGGCGCCTTGCGAGTGGACGATGTGCTGAGCACCTGGGCGGGCATTCGGCCGCTGGCGGTGGGCACACGTGACGACGTTGGCGGGACCTACCAGACCTCTCGCGAGCACGTGGTCCAGTCCGACCCCCGCGGCATGGTGCTGATCGCGGGCGGTAAGTTGACCACCTATCGCGTCATGGCTGAGGAGACCGTGGACGAGGCGATCAAGTTGTTGCCGGCCCGTCGCCTGGAAGGGTTGGTGGAGTCGCCCACCGCGACGCTGCCGTTGCCCGGCGCAGATCGCTTGCCCCGGGGCCGCAATCCGCTCGAGGAGTTCACCGCCGACCTGGCCCGCAGGCAGGGTTGTAGCGAGGCCCTGGCCAGTCGGCTCGTGCTGGCCCACGGCAGCGATGCCGACGCCGTCCTGGCCGTCTGCCGGCGCACGGAAGGTGGCATGCAGCCGGTCGTGCCAGGGCTCGGCGTACGGTGGGGAGAGGTCCGCTGGGCGGTCGAGGAAGAGATGGCCATGGACCTGGTCGACGTGGCTGTCCGCCGCCTGCCGCTGTACCTGCATGCCGGCGATCGGCTGCTGGCGGCGATCCCGGAGCTGGCCCGGCGCATGGCCGACTGGTGCGGCTACCCGGACTCGGAGCAGAGCCGCCTCGCCGCCGGTCTGCGCGAGCATATCCAGTGGCATCGGGTGGTGCCCGACGATGCCGCCGACTGACTCATTCGATCCCGCCGAGTTGCTGCCCGGGGCGCTGGCCTCGGCGGAAGAGGCGTGCGACCTCATCAAGAAGATGATGCAGCGCCCGTTGGAGAGCTGGTCCAAGCAGGATCGATCTCCGGTCACCGCGATCGACCTTGCCGTCGACGCCCTGCTGCGACGATCCCTGGGCGCGTTGGCGCCCGATATCAGCTGGATGAGCGAGGAGACCGCTGACGATCCGTCGCGTCTGAACGCGCGACGGCTCTGGGTGGTGGATCCCATCGACGGCACCCGAGCGCTGATGAGCGGCCTGCCGGAATACTGCATCTCGGTGGCGCTGGTTGCCGACCATCGGCCGGTGCTCGCGATCATCGCCAATCCGAGCACGGGCGATCTCTACCGGGCTGTCGTCGGCGAAGGCGCCTGGCACAACAGCGGGCGACGCCTCCAGGTTGCGAAGCGGTCGACCGCATCGGCGCCTCGTCTGCTCGTGTCGCGCAGTGAGCATGGACGCGGCATGTGGCAGGGCGTGGCCGAGGACATGACGATCGAGCCGTTGAGCGGACTGGCGTGGAAGATGGTGCAGGTGGCAGACGGCCTGGCCGATGCCACGGTGACGCCGTGGCGCCGAAGTGAGTGGGACGCGGCGGCTGGCGACCTGATAGTCGCCGAGGCGGGCGGTTGGAGTGCCGACCTGGCCGGCAACCCGCTGAGCTACAACCAGCGGTCTCCAACGTTCCGCGGTGTCATCTGCGCCAGCGGTGATGCGACCGCTGCCGCCCGGGCGCTGGCCGAAGAACTGGAACAGCAACGTGGCCGCCTGTCGATGCTCTGGCGGCGGCCTCGTTGACCACGCCGACGACGTCGGTGATCATGGGCCGTGTCGCGGCCCGACGCCCATCCGGGCGATCGCCGGTGACGGTGTTGGAGACCCGATGGTCGCCCATGTGATGCGTCTACTGCGTTGTCTGGCCACGCTGGCGCTGCTGGCGTGCGTCTGGGGCTGTTCCAATCCGTGCGAAGAGCTGGCCAACCGCCTCTGTGCCACCCCTGGCTGCGAACCCATGCAATGCGATCGCTGGCATGAACGCACCGCCCGCGTGCCGACCGAGACCTGCGAGGCGGGACTCCGCTCCCTGGATCGCGAGCGAGTGCGTTGAATCACGACCCCGCCGACAACGCCAGGTTGTTGCTGCCTGGACCGCGCACGCTGTGGTGGACGGTGGCGGCGCTGGCCATCTGTTTGCCGCTGGGACTGCTGCTCGCGCGCGGCATGGCCGACCAGCCACCCACCGCGGCCGCCATCGACTTTGAGACGCGCAAGCTCAACCTGGTCTGGCGTCTTACGCGGGCGACGCTGCTGACCGAGCCGGGCGGCACGTCGAGCGCAGCGGAGTCGCGCCAGGCCGGCCGCAAGCTCTACGAAGAGACCCGGCTCGGACACCAGGAAGCCATCAAGCAGCTCTACGAGCGCGCGTTGGAGAGCGAAGCGACGACAGCGAAGCCCGTGTCGCCGCGGACGGCCAACGCCACCGAGTTGGTGATCGCCCACGCACTGGCCACAGAACAGGACAAGCTGGCCCGGGAGCTCTTCGCCCGCCAGGACAACCCATCCGCCGATCTTCGGGTGGCCATGTCGTCGGCCACCGAGCTGGCAGACCCGCCCACCCCGGAGCAGAAACGCAAGCTGCTCGCCGCCTCCGAGACGGCCGCCTCCAGCCGCTATGGCGAGGCGTGGAGTCCCTTCACCCGAGACCGGATTCGGGCCCGACTGCACATCACAGCCGGCCGACTCGACCGCTCCCGGGAAGTGCACGGCCGCCTGCACGCCAGTGAGGATACCGTCCTGTCCATCGCTCGGACGCTGTGGCTGGCGCTGCTCTTCGCCGGACTCTTCGGACTGTTCAGCTGCGTGGCGATCGCGGTGCGCGCCCTGGCCAGGCCGGCAGGCTCGGGCCCCAGGCTGGGCTGGCTGCGAGCCCGCTACCCGGGACTTGGCAACCAGAAGGCCTACCACCCCGATCTGCTGGTACCGGTACTCGGGTTTGCCTCATGGCTGGTCGGCTACCTGCTGGCGGGCACGCTGGTCTCCCTCATGCCGGCTGCTCGGGCGCCGGGCGGCCTGGCGGTGCTGTTCCAGAGCACCGCCGGCGTCATGCTCGCGTGGGCGGTGATCAGCGCATTCTCCAGGGTCGATCCGCCCATCGACGCGGCTCGATTCCTGGGCGGCAGCGAGGTGGGGGCCTGGCGGGCCAGCACGGCATCTCTGTGGAGCTACTGCGCCCTGCTGCCGCTGATGCTGCCGGCCATCCTGATTTCGCAGGCCCTCGGCGGCGGCGAGCCGGAAGGGCATCCGGTGGTCGAGATGCTGATCGATGGTCCCGAAGCCATTCAGCTGGCCGCGCTGGGCCTCGCCGTGGTCGTGGTCACCCCGATCGGTGAGGAATTGCTGTTCCGCGGCTTCCTCTATCGGGCGCTGCGCCAGCGGCTGGGTGTGGGGCGAGCCCTGGCGATCACCTCTGCGCTTTTTGCATTGCTGCATATGGCGCCGACCCAGCTGGTGCCCTACGCCATGTTGGGCCTGGTATTCGGCCTCGTATTCGAGTGGGTCGGCTCGCTCTGGGCGGCGATCATCCTGCACGGCTTGTGGAACGCTGTGGTCTTCGCCGGGATCGTGCTCGTGGCGTTGTCTTGAGTCCGAGCGATCTGCCCGTGATCTCCAGTCCATTGCGGCCGCCGGGTTGGCCGATCGTCACGCTCGGGGGCATGCTCTGCCAGTCCCGTCGGTACAGGAGGCCGCCATGTTCGAAACCATCACGCCCCAAGCAGCCTGGCAGGCCATGGGAGCGGGTGACGCCATCTACATCGACGTCCGCACCACCGCCGAGTTTGCCGCCGGCCATCCGGAGGGGGCCTACCACGTGCCCTTGATGGACGCCGACCCGCGGACCGGAGCCCCCTCCTTCAACAGCGGCTTCGTGCAGAGTGTGCAGGCGCTGGCCGACACTCTGGGGCAAAAGCGCGAGCAAGGTCAGCCCATGCTGGTGGTGGGCTGCAAGGTTGGCGGGAGATCCCGGCAGGCATGTGAACTGCTGGCCATGAACGGCATCGACGGTCTGGCCGACTGCGCCGCCGGGTGGAGTGGACAGCGCGACGGATATGGCCGGCCGATCCTTCCAGGATGGTCCCTGCTGGGCCTGCCGTCGGCGGCCAGCGCGCAGGAGGGCAGATCCTGGCCCGAGATTCAGGCGATTTCGACCTCGTAGAAGCGCCAAACGGCCGTCTGAACATCGTTGTCGCTGGTGCCGGGGTCGGCAGGCCCCGCAGCGTCGGTGTTCATGGCAGCGCGTCGGGGTTCCTGCTACACTGCGCGCCCCCGCCCCCCGGCGCGATGATGGAGGTCTTCCCCATGTCTGGTACCCGTTACCGCAGGTCCACGCTGATCCTGCTGGGCACATTGCTCGCCCTCGGTTGCGGCAATTCGCCCGCCGGCACCAACACCGGCAACACACACGACTACGGCCTGCCCTCCAGCAACCTCATCGCTTTGCAGTCGGTCGAGACCGCGTTGAGCGCCGAGAAGACGCCTGCCGGAGTCGCCGTGCAAGTATCCTGCGTCGGCACGCCGGGCGACGTGGTCATCCCCAATCCCACATTCGAGGTGAAGCCGGAGCAGTTGGCCACGCTCGAAGGTGGCTCGATGACCATCGAGAAGACGGGCGCCTACACCGTCGCGTGCACCATCAAGACCAACAACGTCATCGACGATACGCCCGCCCACCTGCTGGTGGTGCCCGCAGAGGCAGTGGCCATCACGACCACCGTGGAGCCGGCCAAGATCGGCGCCGGCGACAAGGCCACCATCACCTGCGGCGGCACCGACGCGTTCGGCAACGATGTGTCGGCGGGTGAAGGGGATTGGAGCGCTGAGGTGGAGCCCTCCGAGCTGGGCACCATCGACGCGCTGGAGATCACCGGCGCCAAAGCTGGCAAGGGCAAGGTCACCTGCAACTTCAGCAACGCCGACCCGGAGGCCACCCGCGAAGGCGCGGACCTGGAGGTCATCCCGGGCAAGCCCCACAAGACTGTCGCGACGGTGGACCCGGCGGAGTTCGTCGCCGGCGGCAGCGCCAAGGTCACCTGCACCGTCGAGGACGTGGCCGGCAACGTGCTCAGCGCCACCGACCTGGACTTCACCCTGGCCACCGACAGCGAGTTGGAAGCCCAGGCGATGACCGTGACCACCACCAAGGCCGGCACGTGGGAGATTCGCTGCAAGCACAAGTCGGGCGATACCGAGCAGACCGAGACCGAGGTGAAGGTGCTGCCCGCCGCGCCCGTGTCCTGGGCCCTGGTGCCCAAGCCGAAGAAGGAGCCGAAACCCGGCAAGTTCGTCTACAAGGCTGGCGACACGGTCAAGCTCTATGGTCTCGGCAAGGATAAGTACGATAACGAAGTCAAGAACATCCCGATCAATCCGCCGGCCACGTGGACACCCAAGGAGGGCGTGACGCCCAACGGCGATCCGGTGGTCAAGAGCTATACGATGGACGTGGACGGTGTCTACACCTTCACCGCCTCCCTGGCCGACTGGCCGGATATGGGCAGCAAGTCTGTCGAGCTGCTCGTCGACTCCACCGGCCCGCTGGTGCTTATCACCGATCCCAAGCGCGCATCGACGCGAGATGGCGTCGCCAAGGTGACGGTCAAGGGCAGCGTGGTAGACGAGTTGAGCGGCGTGAAGTCCTTCGTCATCAACAAGCAGGCCGTGACCATTGGCGGTGACGGCAGCTTCGCCTTCGAGATGGAGGCCAAACACGCCATGAACCCGCTTATCTGGAAGGCTGCGGACGAGTGGGATAACGAGCGCGCCGGCGTGCAGACCTACTACTACTCCACCAAGTGGTACGACATGGACTACGCCGCGCCGGAGAAGGCGTTCGTCAACGACGGCATCGGCTTCTGGATGTCGCAGGCGATGATCGACAACCCGCCACACGACCACAAGGCGCCGCACGACCTGGCGACGGTGATCGAGATCTTCATCGGCACGATGGACCTGTCGGCGCTGATCGGTCAGGGCATGCCCATCAACCAGGGTGGCTTCGAGGGCAAGGCGACCTTCGAGAACCTGAAGATGGGCGACAAGAACTTCAACAACGGCTACCCGGAGGTGTCGATCACGGTCATCGAGGGCGGCATGCATATGGTCGCCAAGATCCACAACTTCTCCATGGATGTGGGCATCGAGGGCAAGCTGGGCATCGGCGCGCTGCCGAAGGCGCCGATCCCGAAGCAGACCGCCACCGTGTCGGCGAAGTCCATCGAGATCTCCTTCGACATGATGCTGACCATCGATGAGAAGACCGGCACCGTGAAGGCGGAAGCCAAGGATGTGGACGTCAACTTCGTCAAGATGGAGATCAAGCTCAAGGGCGTGTTGGGCTTCCTGTCCAACTGGCTGCTGAAGGCGATCCAGCCAATCCTGACGCCGCTCTTCGAAACCGTGCTCAAGGATCAGCTCAAGAAGGTCCTGTCCGAGCAGCTTGGCGCAGCGCTGAGCGCGCTGGCGCTGAACCAGGAGATGGAGATCCCGCCGCTGATCGGCGAGGGCGAGCCGGTGAAGGTGAAGATCAAGTCCAAGGTAGGGCAGCTGAAGTTCTTCCCGACCAAGGTGCAGAACGGCGGCATCCTCTTCGGCATGGACGCCTCGGTGACGTCGGAGACCAAGGTCGACTTCAAGACCCTGGGTACGCTCGCGCGGGCCGGCTGCCTGGAGCCTGGCAAGGTCGAGGTCTTCAATCCCGGACAGAAGTTCCCGCTCGAGATCGGCCTCGCCGACGACTTCGTCAACGAGTTGCTGTTCTCCATCTGGAACGGCGGCCTGCTCAAGCTGGCCATCGGCGAAGAGCAGCTGGGCAGCGTCGACCTGAGCCAGTTCGGCGTCAAGGACCTGACCGTGGAGACCGACTTCATGCTGCCGCCGGTGTTCACCTCTTGCGTCGCTGGCGACACGGTGAAGCTGCAGGTGGGCGATCTGCACCTGCACGCCAAGCTGTCGCTCAGCGGCAAGCCGGTGGATGTCTGGCTGTTCGTGACCATGCAGGCGACGGTGGAGATCAACGCGGTCAAGAACCCCAAGACCGGCGAGACCGAGATCGGATTCGCGCTCAAGGAGATCGACTTCGTGGAGCTGGAGATCGACAAGATCAACGACGAGGCCAAGAACCTGCAGGGGCTCTTCGTGCAGCTGATCAAGGACGTGATGATGCCCAAGCTGATGGATGGTCTGGGCAGCTCGCTGGGCAGCTTCCCGTTGCCGGCCATCGACCTGTCCTCCATCTCGCCGTCCATCCCGAAGGACACCAAGCTCGAGCTGGCTATCAAGGATGTGGCCAACGAAGAAGGCTATGCCTACCTGCGCGGCAACCTGAAGTAGCGCCAAACCCCTGGACCGCGCCGCGCGGAGCGTGGACAATGCGCCGCCTGCCCGCCACGCCGGCGTCGACCGAAGCTGAACGCAACGTCTGGAGAAGACCTCATGAATGTATCGATTCGTCTCGCCGCGGCCCGCCTTGCGCTGATCGCAACCATCGCGCTGATCGGGGTCGGTTGCGACTTTGGCGTCGTCGAGACGACGCCGCCTCCCGAGGCGAAACCGGTGGTACAGACGATCATTATCGATCCGCTCGTGGAGCCGACGACGGCGCCGACCATCCTGCCGGCCTACGAGACCGCCGCCGAGCGCGCTTCGGTCGGCAAGCGGGACGCGGCAGATGATTATCGATGGGATCACAAGGAGTGGTTCGCCATCACCGAGCCGCCCGAGGAAGGTCGATTCCGGCCCTTCGCCGAGTGGGAGGAGATGACGGGTGTCTGGACCACCTACTCCAACGGCATGCCCGGCACGGCGCCGGTGCGACGCATGTTCGCCGAGCAGACCATCGGCTTCATCCGGCACAGCCAGCCCAAGGTGAAGGCCTACGTCATCGTCAACTCCGGCAACACCCAGAACGACTTCCTCAAGGCGGTCGACCAGTACGGCATCACGCCGCAAGAGAAGAGCCATATCGTCATGGTGGGCCTGGCCAACCAGACCATCTGGCATATCGACTACGGTCCCTTCCCGCTGGTGGACAAGAAGACCGGCGTGGTGGCGTTCACCGACTACAACTACTACCAGCCACGCATGATCGACGACGCGATCCCCACGCGCATCGCCATCGGCGACGTCTACCCCAAGAAGCTCACCACCTACCGGATGCCATTCTCCTTCGAGGGCGGCAACATCCAGGCTGATGGCAAGCGAATGTGCGCCACCACCACCAGAGCGCTCTCCAATACGGGCTACAGCCCGCTCAAGGTGCGCAACCTGCTGCGTCGCTGGAACGCGTGTGAAGAGACCGTCATCGTCAAGGACATCACCGACGACGGCACCGGTCACATCGACATGTTCTTCAAGTGGTCCGCCGAGGACGAGGTGATGTTCGGTCGTTACGACGACACGATCACCCTGGACTACGACGGCGACGGCAAAGAGGAGACCCTGGATATGCCAGGCAAGGTGGCCTCGGATTACGCCAACACGTTCAACCTCAACCAGCAGCGCATGGACGACAACGCCAAGTTGTTCGCCAGCATCAAGGCGACCAATGGCAAACCCTTCAAGGTGCACCGCCTGGCGATGATGACCCGGCTGCGTGACAACTACGGCAACCTGCCGCGAACCTTTATCAACTCGACGTTCACCAACGGCGTCAACATGTACCCGAGCTACACCACCAAGTCGTGTCGCAACCCCAAGGGTGCCAAGTGCATGCAGGACAAGGAGTGCGCCAACCAGGAGTTCTGCGCCGCCGGCAAGTGCACGCCCTTCAGCAAGAACAGCCAGGGTCAAGTCACCCTGTCGACCCCGCGTGGCTGCGACGAGATCGTCACCTGCGGCGGCGGCCAGGAGTGCGCCGACGACCCGCTCAAGATCGCCCTCACCGCCCTGGCGCAGAAGGAATGGGAAGCCGCCATGCCCGAGTGGAAGCACGTTGGCCTGCGCGCCGATACCATCGCGTTGTGGTCGGGCGCCATCCACTGCATCACCCGTACCGTGCCCAAGGGCAAGTACGAGCCGGCCATCGACAACGCCACCTGCATCGGTGGAACGTGCGCCTGCGTCGAGGGCGGCGCCAAGAACACCTGCACGGCCAACGCCGACTGCTTCGGTCCGACCTGGATGTGTGACTGCCGCAAGTGCGCCGGCTTCTGCGCCGATGGCGGCAAGTGCACCGATGACGCCGACTGCTCGCTCGACGGCAAGACCGTGGTGGACGGCTCCTGCAAGATCGATCCCGGCCAGAGCTGCTACGGCAAGGGCAGCGCCGACGGCTGCGGTGGCCTGGCTTGGGAAGGCACCTGCAACGACAAGCTGATCAACTACTGCAGCAAGTCCGGTGTGCCGAAGAAGGTCAAGTGCTCCTCTAGCGGTTGCTGTGGCTGGTCCGACAGCGAGGCCTCCTACACGTGCCTGAGCTCCAAGCTCTGCGGCAGCTGCGTAGCCGAGTGCGCCAAGGCGGGCGACAAGGGCTGCTCGGCGCTGGGTACCCACCTGTGGGAATGCGTCGACGAGGGCGGCTGCTTGAAGCGGAAGTGGAGCCATTGCGGCACGGGCAAGACCTGTGATGAGTCCGGCTCGGTCGCCGCCTGCGCCGGCGCCGGGATCGACGATCCCGAGAAGCACTGCGGCAACGTGCCCAAACCGGATGCCGGCGGAACCGACAGCGGTGGCGCCGACGCGGGCAAGGAAGATGCCGGTCCGGCCACGGACTCCGGCACCGCCGCCGACTCCGGCCCCGTCAATGGCGACACGCAGCAGGATGCCGGAACGGCAAAACCCACTCCGCCGCCGCCGAAGGATGATGGCTGCACCGCCGGGCCTGCGGGTTCGGGTACGGCCGGCGGGCTGCTTGCCCTGCTGTTGGCAGCGCTCGGCCTGGTCGCCTGGCGTCGCCGCATGGAGGCGTGATGGGCCGCAAGGCGTTCGCTCTTGCCGTCATTTGGCTCAGCACCTGTTGCGCCTGCAATTCGGGTCTGGACCCGGCTCATCATCCGTCGAAGTCAGGCCATGGGGTCGCCACGTTGTCGCCATCGCCGGCGATGATGACCCGCCCCGGCGGCATTCTGCCGGCTTATGAGACAGCGGCGGAGCGGGCGACGCGGGGTAAGTTCGACAGCAACGACGACTACCGCATTCAGAACAAGCAGTGGTTTGCCCAGACAGAGCCGCCCGAGCCCGGGCGTTTCCGCCCCTTCGCCGAGTGGGAGCCGATGTCCACGGTGTGGACCACCTATACCAACGGCATGGTCAATACCAAGGCTGTGCGGCGCATGTTCGCCGAGCAGACCATCGCCTTTGTGCGCCACTCCCAGCCCGTCGTGGCGGCCCGGGCGGTGGTCGGTGGAGACTACGCCGGCAACGACTTCATGAAGGCGCTCGACGAGTACGGCATCACGGCGTCGGAAAAGAAGCACGTTCAGTACGTCAAGCTGCAGAACAACACCATCTGGCACATCGACTACTCGGGATTCCCGCTGGTGGACAAGAAGACCGGCCTGGTCGCCTTCGCCGACTGGATCTACTACAAGGCGCGCATCTACGACGACGCGCTGCCCACCCGGCTGGCGAACAGCTACTACAAGGCGACGGTGTATCGCACGCCCTTCCCCTTCGAGGGTGGCAACATCCAGGCCGATGGCGTGGGCACCTGCGCGACCACTACACGCGCGCTGCAAAACACCGGCTACTCGGGCTTGAAGGTCCGACATATGCTTGCCGACTATGTAGGCTGCGATAAGACATTGATCATCAAGGACATTACCGATGATGGCACCGGCCACATCGACATGTTCTTCAAGTGGGTCAGCGTGGACACGGTGCTGCTGGGTAAATACGAGGACAGCATCACCCTGGACTACAATGGCGACGGCAAGATGGAGACCCTGCCCATGCCCGGCAAGGTGGCTTCGGACTACGCCAAGACGTACGAACTGAACAAGAAGCGCATGGACGATGACGCCGCCCTGTTCGGTTGCGTCAACAGCGCCAAGGGCAGCAAGTACAAGGTCTTGCGGTTGTCGATGATGACCCGCTTCAAGGACGACTACGGCGACCTGCCGCGCACATTCATCAACTCCACCTTCACCAACGGCGTCAACGTCTACCCCTCCTACGCGACCAGCAGTTGCCGGGATCCCAAGGGCAAGATCTGCATGAAGGATGCCGACTGCGGCAACGGCCAGCATTGCGCTTCGGCGCGCTGCACCAAGGGTCCGGCGGCCAGCGGCTGCGACGAGCTGGTCAAGTGCGGCGCTGGTCTGCAGTGCAGCAAGGATCCGCTGAAGGTGGCGTTGACCAATCAGGCCCAGGCGCAGTGGCAGAAGGCGATGCCCGGCTACAAACACGTGGGCCTGCGCGCCGATACCATCGCGCTCTGGTCGGGCGCGATTCACTGCATCACGCGCACCGTCCCGCAGGGCAAGGTGGCCAAAGCCATCGCCGACGGCAAATGCACCGGCGGCAAGTGCGGGGGCGTGTCTGGCGGCACGGTGCAGGCGTGCAGCCAGGGCAAGGATTGTTACGGGCCCAAGTGGAAGTGCGACTGCAACGTCTGCCACGGCAAGTGCGCCAACGGCGCGGCGTGCATAGACGACGCCGACTGCAGCACCGATGGCATCAACGTGCCCAAGGGCGGATGCAAGATCGACCCCAAGCAGAAGTGCTACGCGGGCAACGTCAAGCCGAATTCCTGTGTCAACAAGTGCGGCAGCTACGACAAGAACGCCCCCTGCCAGTGCGACGACCAGTGCAGCGACTACAACGATTGCTGCAGCGACTACAAGGAGCTGTGCGACAAGGGCGGCAACCCCATGAACGCACAATGCGACAAGGACGCCGGCAGCACGGATGCAGGCGCCAAGGACAGCGGCTGCACGCCCCAATGCGCTGGCAAGGCGTGCGGATCGGACGGATGCGGCGGCAGCTGCGGGCAATGTCCCTTGTGGAACAGTTGCAACTCGGGAGTGTGCGAGCCCATCGACGCTGGCGGCAGCAAAGACACGAGCGATACCAAGGACGCCGGCTGCGCGCCCATGTGTGCCGGCAAAAGCTGCGGCGACGACGGCTGCGGCGGCACCTGCGGAAGCTGCCCGGCCGGCCAGGTGTGCACATCAGCAGGCCAGTGCGTGACGCCCAAGGATACCAGCACGCCCGATCAGGGCAGCGCGGATGTGCCGAAAGCAGATGGCGGCGGTTGCCTGCCCATGTGCAGCGGCAAGGTCTGCGGACCGGATGGCTGCGGCGGCACATGTGGCTACTGCCTCAGCGGTGACTCCTGCACGCCCCAGGGCCAGTGCAGCGGTGCGGCGGCCGATGGCGATGGAGCGGCGGATTCGGCGGCGGCAGCGGATTCGGCAGCGTCGCCAGACGCGACGGCCATCGGTGGCGACGGCACAAGCGTCGGAGCCGATACAGCCGCGATCGCCGACGCCGGGCAGCCACCGATCGACGGCAACGCCGCTGACGCCAGCACAGCGGTCCCCATGACCCATATGGCTGGCTCCGCCAGCACCTGCCAGGCGGGCGGCCCACGTCCAGCCGGCGGACTGGCGGTATTGCTCTGCCTGCTCGTGCTGGCCTGGCGCCGCCGAATGACGGGCTCGACGCCGGCATGAGAGCGCCAGCGGTTGGCCCGCTGGTCGTCACGGCAATGCTGACGCTGGCCGGTTCGGTTACGGCTGCCCAGGCTCACGCCGTCGGAGTGATCAAACGCAAGAAGACCGTCGTACGACCCGGCGCGGACCCCGCCGCGGCCATGCGAGTGCGCTTTCTGGCCGGCGACCCGGACGCATTTCGCCGCCGCGACAAGCGCGCCGCGACAGCAGCCAGGCGGACGCCATGGTTGAACGACTGGCGCCGCCGGCTCGACGAAGTGTTGGGAGCGTCCGGAACGGTGGCGCGCGGCACCAACCCGCTGGCAGACGTCGACCTGCACGTGCGTGTGCTCGCCTCTCTGGGTGGTGAGACGCCTGGAGCCCGCCGACCATCGCTCAACTGGCTGGCCTGCAGAGCCGGGCGCGACCGGGCGCCTCAAGGTGGCGTCAAGTCGCAGATTCACGTCGTGCGTGTGGCGTCGACTGGCGAACATCTGTTGCACCTGGCGGTGAGTTGTCGGCACGGGGCCAACCTGCGCCGCAGCCGACTGCTGCTGCAGACGGACAGTCAAGGTGCGATCCAGGCGGCCACCGGCCTCAGCCTGGTGCTGCGGCCACCGCGCGCCCAAAAGAGCCGACAAGCCAAGAGGGCGATGCCAGCCTGGCCGTTGCGCCCGGCGACCTTGCGAGGCGCCTTTGCGTGGCTGTTGCAGACGCCCGACAACGGCTGGCTGGCGCAGGTGCAGTGGCTGCCAGAGGCCCGATGGCCGACAGGCACGTGGGAGCGTTTGCCGGGCGTGCGGCCAGGCGGCCGGCAGATGCCGATTCGCTCACTTCGCGCCGCCATTCGATTCGGGCCCATCGGTCGGCCGAGCGGCCTGTTGTTCGCGGGCCCGGTGGCGGCCACCTCCACGGAACGGCGAGCGGCCGCGGCCCGCCGAAGCGGCGAATCAAGACTGCGGCCGCTGGCCAGCGATGGCGCCGCCGAGCCGGTGCAAGGCGTGGGTTTGTGGGAGGTGGCGGGGCCAGCTCCTGGCGGGGCGCTCTGGCTCCAGCTGGTCGCCGTGGCGACGCGACGGCCCCCCGGAGTCGACGTCTGGACCGGCGCAGGTTACGCCGGCTGGCGCTGGCAGGGGGGCGCACTGAAACGGGTCTCCGTCGCGCTGCCCCGTAGCTCGGGCGAAGGATTGTGGAGCTGCCTGTCGCTGCAACCCCGCGACCAGATCGACTGCCGATTCGACGCCGGTTCCATGCCGGGGGCGAAGGTCTTTCAGCCGCGGGCATTCAAACTCCCGCCGAGCGGTGGCCCGACGCCTCGGCGCAAAGGCAACGGCCGGTGATGAACGGATGAGGAAGCCCATGCCGCCGCCCGCGACAAGACCCGGCCCGCGACGTCATCTCGTCGCCGTTGTTGTCGCGTCCTGGCTCATGATCGCGCCGGGCTCGATCCGCGCCGAGTGTCCGGTGGCGTCGCGCCTCCTGCCGGACATCGCTGGTCAGGTCGACACAGCCACGGCGACGTGGCGGGACCGCGGCCGTCTGGCCGCCATGCCGCTCTATCGGGCGGCGCTGGCCGACCTGCCTCGCGCGGCCACAATGGGCACCGCAAGCTTGCCCGGCACGGCCACAATCACCAGCGAGCGGATCGCCGCCGCACGCGCGGCCGTCGGTCAGGTGGAAGCGGCCACAGCCGTGCTTCAAACCTGCTGGGCTCAGCATCGCGGCGCGCAGCGCTGCCGCGCCGGCCCCTTGGCTGACGTGCTCGAATTGGGCGGCGACTGGGAAGCGGCCTCCAAACTGCTCGACGACGAAATGCGGGGCCTTCAACGTCCCGACGAGGCCATGTTCCTGGCCCGCATCGGCCTGGCTTCTCGCCACGATGATGGTGAAGCAGAGGTCCGCGTGGCCCGGGCCGCATTGGCCCACTGGCCCGGGTCCGCTGCGCTGCACGAAGCGCTGGCCACCGCGCTGTTTCGGCTGAAGGAACATGTCGAGGCGTTGTCGGCGATGGGCAAGTTGGCCAGCCTGGCCCCCAACACCCCGGGGATCCTGGCGCGGGTAGATGGCATCCAGGCCGACATGGGACGAGTGGCCCACCATGGCGATGGCTCGGAGGCGGCGCGCCGTCGGGTGGCCAAGGAGTTCGAGGCCCGCGCTGCGGCGGATCCGAACGACCTGGTAGCGCGTTTCGTGGCGGGCGCGATCGCTTATCGTCGGGGTCAATTCGAGCGGGCGGCGGCGGCGATGAAGGCGGTGCACAAGCGCAGGCCAGGGTCCTCCAGGCCGTTGATCTATCTGGCCATGGTCCGCTATTGGCAGGGCGACGAGGCACAGGCAAGAACGTTGGCGATACAAGCGCGGGACCTGGCGCCCGAAGATCCCGAGGCCTGGTTCACGCTGGCTCGCATCACGCAGGCACGGCAGCCAGACATGGCCATCGCCAATCTGGAGCGCTACCTGGCGCTCGCCTCGACGCCGGGGCGGCTCCAGTTCAGCGGCAAAGTGCGCAAGGCCCGCAAGCTGCTGACCCGGCTGCGAGCAGGTCGCAAGGCATCGGCGGGCAGGCGCCCGGGTGAACGGCCGACGAAACCCACACCCGATTCGCTGCGCGATCCCTTCGAATTGCCACCACCGCCGCTGCTCTTCGGCGGCCTCGGTGTGATTCTGTTCGGCCTGGGCCTGGGCTGGCTGTGGCGATCACAGCGCTGATAACGGGCAATGGAGTCGGACCAGGAGTGACGCCAGGTGGCCGCGACTCGCTCTCTCAAGCGCTCGCGGAGACGCCGCCGTCGAAGATATCCGTACGCAGAGCCGCCCGCACAGCATCCTCCACGTCGTAGCGATGGGCGAAACCCAACTCAGAGCGCGCTCGACTGCCATCGAGCGTGACGGCGAAGCGCAGGTAGTCGAGCTCCGCCGCCGGCATGTCGGTCAGGTGCATGGCATACAGACGCTTGACGAGCTGCGGGGCGATCGGGTGGGGAACTTCCACGACGCGCTTGCCGGTGAGCTCGACCAACTTGCGAAGCGGCAACGCGTCCGGGCCGACGACGTTGTAGACCCCCCGCACGCCGGGTCGGGCGGCGGCGACGACGACGCTGATCACGTCTTCCTCGTGCAGCACCTGAATCATGGGGTCGAAACCCAGGATGACCGGCACGATGGATGCGCGCAGGTATTTGGACAGGGCGTTGCGAACCCCACCGAGGATCTGGGCCGGTCGCAGCACCACGGTCTCGATCTCGGGCGCCTTCCAGAAGAAGCTCTGTGCGAACATGTCCACGCTGATCAGGTCGCGGATCTGCGAGAAGCGTTGTGCCCCCATGAGCGGCGCGTCCTCGCCGATGAATGCGGGGTTGTCGCTGTTGGGACCGTAAACGTCACCGCTGGAGAGCAAGATCACCTTTGGCACGTTGTAGCGCTGGGCGAAATCCATCACTCGCTGGGTGCCGATGAGGTTCCAGCTGTGGTGTTCACCGCTGCCTTGCCGTGGGTCGTGCATCAGACCCAGGTGATAGATCACGTCGATGCGGCGCGTCCGGAAGACGTCCTCGCAGGCCTTGCGGCGGATGTCGATGCGCAGATGCTCCACGTCCACCGGCTTGCGGTGGAAGGCCCGCCGGTCGATGCCCACCACCTCGGTGTCGGGCTCCCGGTGCAGTCGGCGCGTGAGCAGCTGACCCAGGCGACCGCTGATGCCGGTGATCAGCACCCGGGTCTTGCGCTTGCGGCGACGCTTCGGCCTGGGTGTGGTCATCTCGCTCTCACCTCTTGGCAAACGCGCTCTCGGCGCTAGATGAACACGCCCTTGCGCTCTTTCAGTCCGCGCTGGATGAGCAGGTCGATGGCGTCACGGACCTGCTTGACCTTGGCGGCGATCACCGCGTCATCGTCGTTGGCATCACCCTCGAAGTACATGGGCTCGCCGTAGTACAGGCGGTACTTCACCGGCATGGGACACATGGCCAACGGACCGACCAGCAGGGCCAGCGGCGGCAGCGGGAAGGAGGGCGCGTTGAACAGACGGGCCAGGAACTCCACGTTGCCCACATTGATGATCTGTTCTTCGCCGCCGACGATGCCCACGGGTACGATGGGACTGCCCGTCTCCAACGCCAGACGCATGAAACCGTGGCCGAACTGGGCCATCTGGTAGCGGCGGGAGAATGGCTTGCTGATGCCCCGGGCGCCTTCGGGAAAGACCATCACGCACTCTTCATTCTCCAGCAGGCGGCGGCAGTTGTCGGGCAATCCCGTCACCTGGCCACAGCGGATGCAGAACGTGCCGAAGAAGGGCAGCTTGGTGGCGAACTTCTCGACCATGGAGCGGATCATGCGCGGCGGGTCGCGCTCCAGCAGCATGGACGCCCCGATCACCACGCCGTCCAGGGGCAACTGGCCGCTGTGGTTACCGATCAGCAGGCAGCGGCCATCGTCGGGCACCCGCTCGATGTCAAAGACCTCGGCTCGGAACCAGACCCGGTAGATGAACTCGATGACTCGCGCCAGGCCGCGCACATACTCCGGGCTGAAGCCAAAGGGGTCGACGCCGAACTGATTGAGGTTCTTGCTGTCGAGCAGGATGCCCACGCGACGATCCAGCTCCGCGCTCGAGGTCCGCCAATCGGGCGCGGCCAGGAGCGCTCGCACATCGGCCGCAGCCTCCACGACTTCTTCCCACAGACCGTGCACGGTCTCACCGCCGCCGTCGCGGGCGACCTCGATGATCTGCCCGGCCGCGGCGCCGGCGATGCGCTGAAGGTGGTCGACCGTGTCGTGCAGGGGCGATCGGCTCATCACATTCCCAAGGGACTGCGCCCGGTAGTGGAGGCGTTCCCAACGGTGCCGCAAGACGCTGCCGAACTCAAGGTCGGGGCAGCCGCCGAAACCGAGCGCCAGGCAACGGTCTGAGACGGGCGCAATCCGCCGATCACAAAGGGAGGATCGCCTTGCTCAAGGGCCCAATTCATGGTAGTCTTTCCAGCCTCTCCGGGGTGGAAAAACCGGAACAATTCCAACAACAAACAACACGCCCTCAGGAACGACCGCATGGCCGAGATCGAAGACCTCCTCAACGCAGCCGAAGGTGGCGACGAGTACAACGTCGACTCCATCAAGGTTCTCAAGGGCCTGGAGGCGGTTCGCAAGCGCCCGGGCATGTATATCGGCGACACAGACGACGGGTCCGGCCTGCACCATATGGTGTTCGAGGTGGTCGACAACTCCGTCGACGAAGCGTTGGCCGGCATCTGCGACACCATCACGGTGACCCTGCACCTGGACGGCTCGTGCACCGTCGTCGACAACGGCCGTGGCATCCCGGTGGGCGACCACGAAGATGGTCGCTCGGCTGCTGAGGTGGTGCTCACCGAGCTACACGCCGGCGGCAAGTTCGACCAGAACTCGTACAAGGTCTCAGGCGGCTTGCACGGTGTCGGCGTGTCGGTGGTCAACGCGTTGAGTGAATGGCTGCACCTCGAGGTACGCCGCGATGGCTGGCTCTGGCGCCTGGAGTTCGACCACGGCCAGGTCACCGGCCCGATTCGCAAACTCGGCGAGGCTGAGGGCACGGGCACGGTGGTGCACTTCAAGCCGGACACCGACATCTTCTCCATGACGGAGTTTTCGTTCGACTCGCTCTCTTCTCGACTGCGTGAGATGGCCTACCTGAATCGTGGGCTGCGCATCGAGCTGCGCGACGAACGAGATGAGCGCGAATCCATCTTCCACTTCGAAGGCGGCATCGCGTCCTTCGTGCAGTACCTCAGCAAGGGGAGGACGGCGCTTCACCCCAACCCGATCTACCTCTCCGCGGGACGGGATATCGGCGAAGATCGACGCATCGACGTCGAGTTGGCCCTGCAGTGGACGGATGCCTACAGCGAGCAGGTGGTCTGCTTCACCAACAACATCCGCAACCGCGACGGTGGCACCCACCTGACCGGCTTCCGCCTGGCGGTGACCCGCATCGTCAACGAGTACGCCGACAAAGAGGGCATGCTCAAGAAGTTCAAAGGGACGCTCAGCGGCGACGACATCCGCGAGGGCATCGTCGCGGTGATCTCGGTGAAGTTGCCCGACCCGAAGTTCTCCTCGCAGACCAAGGACAAGCTGGTCAGTTCCGAGGTCACGCCGCTGGTTTCATCGGTGGTCGCGGAGCACCTGGGCGATTACCTGGTGGAGAATCCCGACGACGCGCGCCGCATCGTCGGCAAGGCGGTCGATTCGGCACGCGCCCGCGATGCCGCCCGCAAAGCCCGCGACCTGGTCCGGCGCAAGGGCGCCCTGGAGAGCCTCTCGCTGCCCGGAAAGCTGGCCGACTGCCAGGAGAGGAATCCGGAAAACTGCGAAATCTTCATCGTCGAGGGCGAGTCCGCCGGCGGCTCGGCCAAGGGCGGTCGCGAGCGCAAGTACCAGGCGATCCTGCCTTTGCGCGGCAAGATCCTGAATGTCGAGCGCGCACGCTTCGATCGGATGCTGAACAGCGACGAGATCATGGTCCTGATCACCGCGCTCGGCACCGGCATCGGGCCGGAGAGCTTCGACATCGACAAGCTGCGATACCACCGCGTCATCATCATGACCGACGCGGATGTGGACGGTCTGCACATCAGAACGCTGCTGTTGACCTTCTTCTACCGGCAATTCCCCGAGATCATCGATCGCGGCTATCTCTACATCGCCCAGCCGCCCCTGTATCGGGCCAAGAAGGGTCGCAAGGAGAAGTATCTGCTCGATGACGAGGCGCGCGAGGCATACCTCATCGACGCCGGCACGGAGAAGGTCACCGTCGCCGGGCGGGACGGTCAGGAGGTGAGCGGCGAGGATCTCAAGCGCCTGCTGCGCCGTATCATCGAGTTCCAGCGCGTACTGTCCCGCATGTCCGCACGACTGGGACCGGCGACGGATGAACGAATCGTGCGGGCGTTCGTCAAGGGCGCTGCGCTGTCGGCGGAGATGCTGGACGATCCCGCGGCGCTGAACGGCGCTGTGGGCGACGCCGGCGAGTGGATGGCGCGCCGACATCCGGCGGCCGTCCAGCCGCGCATGGAGGTCGAAGCGCTGGAAGAGGATGCGGCGCGACCCGGTCAGGGGAAGTACCGCATCAACGTCCAGTCGCGCATCAGCGGCGTGGACCGGCGCACGCTCATCGGCGGTCGCATGGTGCTGGGCGCCGATCACCGCCTGTTGCGGCAGCGCATCGACGACATCGCCGGGCTCGTCGGCCAGGCGCCCTACGTGGTCAGCCGGGGCGACCAGGTCGAGGAGATCGAAGATTTCGAGGACCTGCTGGAGTTGATCCTGGGCTACGGCATGCGCGGCGTGCAGCTCAATCGCTTCAAGGGCCTGGGCGAGATGAATCCGGAGCAGCTGTGGGAGACCACAATGGACCCGGACAAGCGCACCATCCTGCAGGTTCGAGTCGAGAGCGGTCAGAATGCCAACGAGATCTTCTCGGTATTGATGGGCGACCAGGTCGAGCCCAGGCGGGAATTCATCACCGCCAACGCGCTTCAGGTCCGCAATCTGGACCTCTGAGCCGTCCTAGAGCGGCCCGACGGCGGACAGACGCCGGCAGGTGCCATCCCAGGCGCCGATGTAGACGCAACGACTATCTGCCGCGAAGTGCAGGTGCTTGGCGCCGGTCTTGAAGTCGTCGCGTTCGGCCACCAGCTTGCCGGTCTCCATGCTCCAGATTCGCGCGGTACGGTCATCCGACGCGCTGGCGATGAACGCGCCATCGGGGCTGATAGCGACCCCAGCGACGATGTCAGCGTGACCATCGATGTCGTGCCGCGTGCTGCCATCCCGGGCGGACCAGACCAGGATCCGACCGTCCCAACCGCCGGAAACCACCCATCGGGCATCGCGCGACAGGGCCACGCTGGCCACCGCGCCTTCGTGCTCGCGCGAGGTCAGGCGGGCGCCGCCACCGACGGGATCCCAGGTCCGCACCGTGCCATCCTCTCCTGCCGTGGCCAGCAGTCGCCTGGAGCCGGTCGCTGCGACCGCGTTGACTGAGCCGTTATGACCGCGCAAGGAGCGACGGACCTCCAGACCCGGCAAACGCAACAGGTGGGCACTGCCATCGTCGCAGCCGGCGACCAGCAGGCGACCATCGTTGGAAATGGCCAGGGACAACGCCCTGGAATCGAGGCGACGCTCGGCCATCTGGGTACCGTCTGTCGGATCCCAGAGCCGCAACCAGCCTTCGACACATGCGCTGGCGACGAGTCGGCCATCCGGGTCCGCCGCCACGGCGCAGATCATGGACGTGTGATTGCCAATGTCGATGCTCTCGGCGGCGTCGAGCAGGCGAGCGGGCAACTCCACGATCTCGCTGAAGTGGACCATGCGAAGATCGCCGCCGTTGTCGCCGTAGAGCACGGTGCAGGCGTCGGCACCCATCCACATGGCTGACACGCTATCGGCTGCACGCGTGACGCGCCGACGGCTGCGTCGCTCCAGTTCGCGGGTCAGGTTCTGCAAGCCCCGAGACAACATGGCCTGAGCACCCCGAGGAGCACCGGGGCCAGCCTGGTCAGTCCCGCCGCCCATGCGCTCCTGCAGACTGGCAAATGGATTACGAGGGATGCCCGCCAGCGGCGACGGCGGCGGCGAGGGGCGCTCGCGCGGAGCCGGTGGGGGCGGCGGCGGAGGCCTGGGCGGCGGGGGCGCGACGATGACCTCAGCGGCGGGTTCGTCGTCGGCTTCGGGTTCGTCGTCGGCTTCGGGTTCGGCTTCGGCTTCTGCTTCGTATTCTTCGTCGACTCCGATGACGGCGATGAGTCCTTCATCCAACTCGGTGGCAGAGGGGTCGGGCTCGGGCTCGGACACAGACACGGCTTCGGGCTCTGGCTCGGGCTCGGGCTCGGGCTCGGGCTCAGGCTCAGGCTCGGGCACGGGCTCGGTCACGGACGCGGCGTCGGTAGTGGCGACGGGGGGAGCGGAGCGACCCGAGGCGGATGATATTTCATCATCCGACGAGGTAGGTTCGGCGGCAGGTTGCGGAACCGGCTCCCGGGGCAGAGACACAGGCAGGGGCGCCGGACCCTCGGGGGCCGCCATGGACTGCACCGATACGGCGGTGATGTCCTGGGGGAACTCATCGTCTGCTTGGCTCTCGGCCGCGGCTGGTGGGTCGTTCTGGACTGGGTCGATCGGGTCGAGCGGCTTGCTGACCGCGTCCAACGTCACCGTAGGACGTTCGGCGAACGCCGGCGTTCCGGGCGCCGGCGCGGGGTCGACGATTGGTGAGGGCGGCTTCTCCGCCTCGCGTCTGGCCTCAGCCTGGGGTGCAGGCGGCGGCGGGGGAGTGGGCTGGCGAGCCGGGCTCGACGGTCGGGCCCTGGGCCGTTCTGGACTCGACGGGCGGGCCCTGGGCCGCTCCGGGCTCGATGGACGGGCCGTAGGTCGCTGCGGGCTCGACGGGCGTACCGGCCGCCGGCTGGGGCTGGACGGGCGCGCCTGTCGACGCTCGGGACTGGATGCACGCGCTGCCGGCCGCGGTGCCGGGGATGCGTCCGCTTTGGGCAGGTTGACCTTGACCAGGCGACTGCCGCCCTCAGAAGGGGCTGCCGGCTCACCTGCGGAACCGCCCGACGGCGTGCCGGCCGGTCGACGCAAGCGTGGGTCGGGCACGTGAGCGTCCAGCGCTGCAAACGCATCCGAGACCATGGTCTCCTGCGATTCCAGCGGGGTCGGTGCGCGCCTGGACCCATCCCCGTCGCGGACCGAGACCTGGGCCGACGATGCCGCCGGAGACTCATTTTTCGTCTGCGTGCCGGAGATCGCCGGGGCACGAGTCGCAGCGCCGACGATGGGGAAAGCACCCGACGGCAGCTGACCCAGGGCGTCCTGGAGCGCTATCCGCATGGCCGACGCGTCCGCCCAACGGCGATCTGGGTGCTTCTCGAGCGCACGCTCGATCACCGCGGCGACCGCCGGACGGGCCACACCCGGGGCACGGACCAGAATGGGCTCGCAGGGTTCGGTGACGTGCTGCATGACCACCGCGAGCGGATTGTCGCCGGTGAATGGCAAGCTGCCGGTGAGGCACTCGAACAGCACGACGCCGAGCGCGTAGAGATCACTGCGGGCGTCGATGGGTTTGCCCATGGCCTGTTCAGGGCTCATATGGGTCGGCGTGCCCAGGGCCTTGCCCGCCTGGGTCATGCGGGTATCGGTGTCTTTGACGATGCCGAAATCCAGCACCTTGACGATGGAATCACCGCCGGCGACCTGATGCAGAAAGATGTTGGCCGGCTTCAGATCCCTGTGCACGAGGCCGTGAGCGTGAGCTTCACCGAGACTGCGCAGTACCGCGGTGCCGATGTCGACGGTCTGCATCTCGCTGACGGTGCGCTCCTCGCGGGAGTTGCGATAGAGCGTATCCTGGAGGCTCTCGCCAACCAGTCGCTCCATGGTCAGGAACAGGTTGCCGGCGTCGATCTGGCCAAAGTCGAAGACCCGCACCGTATTCGGGTGCGACAGACGCGACGTTGTGGCCGCCTCCTGGAAGAAGCGCCGCGATGCCTCCTCACCCTCTGATCCCGTTCGCTGCGTCAGCACCTTGACAGCTACCGCGTGCCCGGTGGTCATGTGGGCGGCTTCGTAGACCGTGCCGAATCCACCGCGGCCGATGACGCCGACAACACGATAACGCCCGCCAATGATCTGCCCTTCCGGCAACTGACCTTCGCCCGGCGCGGCTCGACGAACCGTGGGAATCCCATGCGTGGGACAAACCCTGGCGTCGGTGTTCTCGCCGCAGCGTGGACAGTAGCGCATGGGACTCCACGGAGCGTACGCTCCGGACCCGCGAGGATCACCGTGCGTCACTGCGGAGTCAAGCGGTCACCACGTCTATCAAGAAGTGGAACTCACCGGCTTTAGCTACGTGAATTCAGCTGGTTATCAGTTCTAACGGCCTACTTGAGCACGTACGAGCACAGACCATCTTTGCACAGGTCTGTAGACACGGCCTGACCGTCATCGCATTCGGTGGCCAGGTTGCAGGTTCGCGCCTCGCAGGTACGGTTCAGCGTGATGTCATCGAGATAGACACCTTCACCGTTGTTGGCGATGCCATCGGTGGTGTTGAACAGGAACTCGATGGCCGCCTTCTGGCCGCCGAAGGCGCTCAGGTCGACCTTGTAATCGACCCATGCCTTGACCTTGAAACCCTCCGCCTTCTTGGTCCAGACGACGTACTTCTTGGCGCCGATGATCAGCGTCACCTCGAACTTGTCGTACGTGGTGCCTGACTCTGTATCCATGTAGAGCGAGAATGCCAGGACCGTCTTTTCGCCCTTGGCGATCTCCATGGGCTGGCTGGTGACGGTGCCGTTGGTGGCGCCATCGTCGAAGTTCCCCTTGGCGAGATTGCCATAGTAGAGGCTGCCCTTGCCCGTCTTGGCCTTCTTGCCTTTGACCGGCTGCCATTTCGACGTCGCCGGCGCGCTGTTCTTGAGCGCCAGGCCGCCGGTCGTGCCATCTTCGAAGTCGATCTTGAGCATCGACTCCTCACAGCAGCCGGCCGCACCCGTGGGCGTCCAACTGCAGATGCCGTTGGCTTCGCACTTATCCGCCGTGCACAGGGCGTCCTTGTCGTCGCAGTCCACGTCGGTCTTGCAGCACTGGTTCTTGTGGCTGCACTTGTTCTTACTGCACAGGTCGAGGCTGCACTTGTTGCCATCGTCGCAATCTACATCCGACACGCAGCAGTCGGCCGATGTCTTGGTGTAGGCGCAGGCCATGCCGACCACGGGACAGGTATCCAGCGTGCAGGGATTGCCGTCGTCACAGTCACCGGGGATGTGGCAACACTTCGGTGGCACCTTGCTTGCCGGGATGATGTGCTTGCAGGTCAGGCCGCTGCAGTAGTCGGTGGTACACGGGTTCTCGTCCTTGCACTGGTCGCTGTTGGTGCAGCAATTCGGCTTGTCGATGTGCTGGCAGACCAGGTCCTTGCAGGTGTCGGTGGTGCAGGGATTCTTGTCGTTGCAGGCCCCGTTGGACTCGCAGTACTCCGGCTGGGTCTTGTAGACACAAACCCCTTCCGAACAGACCTCCAACGTCGCCGCGAGCCCGTCGTCACAGTCGCTGTCGACGTTGCAAGAGCCGGCCATGCAGGTGCTCTGCACTTCGATCACGTCCACGCGCACCCAACTGGTGGCGATCTTGATCTTGGTCGGCACGAACTCGAAGACCAGGCGCACTTTGCGGGTCGCGGGTCGGGCGGCAAATCCGCTCAGGTCGACCTCGATCTTCTTCCAACTTGGTATGGAGCCCTTGGCCGTCCAGATGCGCCAGCTGCCCACGGCGGTCTCCGCGCGCAGGGAGAAGACCTAACCATTGGAGCGGTACCGCAGCTGGGCCCGGACCCAGAAGCTCAAGTTGGCGCCGGCCGCGGCCGGCAACTCGATCGTGTCCAGGATCGCGCGTCCCACCGACTGGCCACCCGGAATGACGTCCATGGTGGCGGTGTAGATCAACGCCACCGTGCCCGCTTTGGCGGTGTTCTTCGCCACCGAGGCCTGGTCGTCGATCTTCCAGATGCCTTTGGTCGACGGGATCAGCTTGTTGGGCCAGGCATCGCCGGCCTCGAAGCCGGTCTTGGCGACCAGTTTATCGGGGCAGCAGCCCGAGGCGGACTTGTGGCTGAAGCCGCAACCGGCGGCCGTGCAGGTAGCGTCGTCGCAGAGGCCCACGGCGCCGCCGGGCTGGCAATCGCTGGCCTGCTTGCAGCACGTGGTCTCGTGCCCGCAGGCCGACTTGATGCAGCGATCCAGGGTGCAGTTATCGTTGTCATTGCAGTCGGAGTCGTTCAGGCAACATCCCGGTCCCGACTTGAAGATATTGGCGCATGCGCCGGCGCTCTTGTCGCAATTGTCCAGGGTGCAGCTGTCGCCATCGTCGCAGTCCTTGTCGGTCTGGCAGCAGTTGAACACCGGAGCGGTCACGCAGATGCCCGAGGTGCAGGCGTGAACGGTGCACACGTTGTCATCTTCGCAGTCGCCGACGAGGTTGCAGCACTTGGCGCCAATGGGCTTGTCGTGCACGCATCCGATGGCCTTGTCGCAGCTGTCCTGGGTGCAATCCTCGCCATCATCGCAGTCGAGCGGCTTGATGACGCAACCCGTCTGTGGGCTGCAACCATCCGAGGTGCAGGCGTCTCCATCGGAGCAGTCCTTGCCGTCGAAAACGCAGCCTTCATCGGGCAGACATTTGCCTTCGGTGCACTGGTTGCCGTCGTCGCATTTCTCCTCGAGATGCTGGCAGTCGCCGTTGGCGAGGTTGCAGGTATCCAGCGTGCAGGGGTCGGAATCTGAGCAATCGCGCGGGGTCGACGAGCAGCCCACATTGGGGTCGCAGCCATCGATGGTGCAGGGGTTGTCGTCGTCGCAGGCTTCGGGGCCTGCAGTGCATTTGCCCACACGCTGAAAGACATCCTTGGGCGGTCCGACGTCCAGCGGGCCAACAGCGTCTTCGGTAGTGACGGCGTCGACCGCATCGGCTGTGGCGCCGCCATCGTCCTTCTTGCCTGGAGCGCTGACGGATTTATCCGAGCACGACGCCATGCCGAGCGCCAAAACCATGCCGACGACCAGCGTGATCCGACAGTCAGGGATGCAACTCGTCCATGCCATGTCGCGACCTCGCGGCGTACGTCGACCGCCCGATCCAATCTGCGCTACCCGCTCGGGGACCCCGGGGGCAGCAGACTATAGCCGGCTGGCCCGGTCGGTCGCAAACTTCACGCCCGGACGGCAGCCCACAGAGCGACCAACTGGTGCGGGTCCGGATCGGCCAGGAAGGTGGCGCCCGCGCGCCGGCTCTGGTCGTCGAATTCTTCCAACAATTGTTGCCGCGCAGCGGCGTCTGCGCGCGCGAGTCCGCGTGCCGTGTCGAGGTCATCCACGTGGGTGACCGCGTCGATCACGTCGCCCACGCCAACCTCGCGCACCGCGATCACCACCGCGCGATGGCCCTGGCGTCGGGCCCGCGCGCAGGCCTGCCAAAGCGGCGCCGTGGTCCCTCTCATGCCTCGGAAGTCGCTGATGATCACAATGACAAACGGCCCCTTTCTCGCCGACATCGCCGCCGCCAGCCCGGCGACCAGCCCCTCGACCCGGGCCTCCGGGGACAGCGGTCGTCGATAGGGCAGCGCGATGTCTTTGGCGCGACAGAAGCGGCGCAGGATCGACAGGTCGGCGCGTGGACTCGGCTCGGCCCCGCGCAACGCCGGCAACCGCTCGCGTTCCGGCAATCGCGCCAGCGCAGCCATCACCGTCCGTTGCCGAAAGCGCACCCACGCCGCGCCGCCCTGCTCGCCCGCAGGCAGGCGTACACGCTCCACCGAGCGCAGGTATGCGGCCACCCGATCGAGCAAACCCTCATCGGCCATCGGCGCCAGGTCCTCTGCCACCGTTCGGCGGACGTCCAGCAACGTGCGATCGGCCTCGCGAAGGGCGGCCAGACCCTCGCGGACGCCTTGTCGGGCGAGCACCTTGCCGTCGATGGTGATCAAACCAAATGGCAGGTTCTGCCGGGTGCTGCTTTCAGCCAGGGAGTGGACCAGGTCTGCCGCCTGATCGAGGGGTCCGGCGCCAAGTCGACCGTCTCGCATGGTGGCGCCGGTATCCAGGACCACATGCAATGCACGAGCCCGTTCGCGCTCGAAGACGCGACTCATGAGGCGGCCGCGCCGTGCGGATGCCTTCCACGCGATGTGCTTGAAGGGGTCACCCGGATGGTGTTCACGAAGCTCGCGCAGCTCGTCTCCGTGGCCATGCACGGTGTCGGGACGCTGCCCGGAGACCGCCCGCGCCACACGACGCCTGGTCTCTGCGAGGTTGCGCATGTCCAGCGGCAGCGATCGCGGAAGTACGGCCACCTCGTGGGCACATGGCAGGAAGACGTCGGCCGACATCACACCCATGACGTCGACGATCTGACAGCGGATGCCGAAGATACGATGCACCGCAGCGGTACGCGCTGAGACGGTCAACTGAAGGTGGGAGGCCCGCCCCCGCTGTACACCGATCACGCGTTGCGGACAGTCCACTTCGAGGCCGGCGGTGCATTCCCAGCCGTCGACGAATAACAACAGGCCATCGTAGGAGCCCTGCATGGTGAACTCGAGACGCAGGGGCAGTCGCTGGCCGACCCGCTGAGTCCGCACGTCGAGAAACTTGGTGCTGGCTCGGCCAGGCGGTGGTTCGATCTCAGCCCGCACCCCCCAAGGCGCCCGACCGCGCGCCAGGCCCAGGCGCAGGCGCAGACACTCCTGAAGAAGTCCGGCCAGAAGCAGGACGCCGACGAGAACGGCGGCCGGCAGGGTCAAGATCAATCCCGCGGCGGTCAGGCCGAGGCCACAACCGAGCAGCAGCTGGCCGCGAAGGTCGAGCATCTTCGCTCAGCGTCGCCCGTCGCGGTCACGATCCGCCAGGGCGGGCGCGGCAGGGAGCGCGGCGGGCAGAGAGGTCACACTGTCGGGCTGACCGGGATTGTGCACGGTGACAGTGGGCTGGGCCGGCAGACCCTTCCGGCCAGAAGGCTCGGCCTCGGCATCCTGAAGCTGCGTGCGGCGGGCCACGTCGACGATGACATCATCGGGCGTGGTGCCTTCGATCGCAGCGTCCGTGGTGACCATGACGCGGTGGCCGAGTACAGCCGGCAGCAGGCTACGCAGGTCGTCCGGGCTGACGTAATCCCGCCCAGCCAGCAGCGCCCACGAACGAGCCATGCGAACCAGGCCCAGGGTGGCGCGAGGCGAGGCGCCCAGGGCGACCCGACCGTGCTCGCGCGTGGCCTGGGCCAGGCGCACGGCGTAGGCCAGTACACGCTCCTCCACGTGCACGTGGTCGACGCTACCGGCGAAGGAGAGCAACTCGGCGCCGCTGCTGACCGCCCGAACCGGCGGCGGAGCCCGGGTATAGGTCTGCAGCATGCGCAGCTCCGCAGCCGTCTCCGGGTAGTCCAGGCGCAGTCGAATCAGAAAGCGATCGATCTGCGCCTCCGGCAGCATGTAGACGCCCTCCTGCTCGACCGGGTTCTGAGTCGCCAGGACCAGGAATGGGTTGGGCAGCGGCATGGTCCGACCTTCGATCGTGACCTGGCGCTCCTGCATCGCTTCCAGCAGGGCAGATTGCGTCTTGGCCGGCGCGCGGTTGATCTCGTCGGCGAGCACGATCTGGGCAAAGACGGGGCCATGGTGCAGATCGAATTGCTGGGACCGCTGGTTGAAGACGTAGGTGCCGGTGATGTCCGCCGGCAGCAGGTCGGGCGTGAACTGCACCCGCCGAAAATCGCAGCCCAGGCACTGGGCCACCGCCTTGGCCAGGGTGGTCTTGGCAAGCCCCGGCACGCCTTCCAGCAGGACGTGTCCACCCGCCAGCAAGGCAGCGAGAATCAACGTCACGTCGGAGGGTTCGCCGATGTAGACTCGCTCGACCTCGGCGATCACCCGAGCGCGCAGGTCCACGGCGGCGGCCAGGCGAGCGTGGTCGAGTTCGACCGACTCGAGACCGTCGGACGCGCTCTCGGGGGTGGGGGCGCCGCTTGTTTCGCTGCCCTTGGTGGCGGCGGTGGAATCCATGCCTTCTCCAGGTGGGCGAACAGGCTACTCCGTTCGTCCGGTATGACTCAATACATGTTCAGCCCACTCCACCTCGGCGGCCAGCTGGGTGAAGCGGATGCGATCGACCTCGGCGAGCTCGCCGCCCGCCACCTGGCGCAGCACCAGGACGACGTCGTTGAGTCGCTTGCCGGCCTGGGCGCTCAACAGGCCGCGCTCCACCAGCGAAGCGATGGCATCGGGGAGCTCGACCAGGGTTGGGGTGACGCCGACGGGATCGTCCGACGGGTTGGCCCGCCGGTCGGCGATGGCCACCATGCGCGACAGGTGCAGGGCCAGTTGGCGAGCCGGGCGCCGATAGTCGGCCCCAGGTCGGGCGAGCCAGGCGCGCACGGTCTCGAACAGCACGCTGGTGACGCCCGCGTTATCGACCCGCGGCGGCAGCAGCGGCGCCGATGCGCGGGCGGCCAACAGAATGGGTACGGCCAGACCCACCAGGACCAGGATCCACCACAACGGCAGCATGAATGGGGAGCGGGCGATCTCCGCCATGCGATCCAGGATCCGCCCGAACAGGCCACGCAGATCGCCATCGTCGCGCAGGCCTGGGACATCTCCGCCGCCCTTGGCTCGGAAGATGCCGCTGACCTGTTCGAGATTGGGCAACAAGATGACGCGACAGGGCCGCCCCTCGTAGCAGTAGTAGCGCAGCACGTTGGCGGCGAACTGCTTGTTGCCGCGGTATCGCGTCAGCATGCCGTTGATGAACACGCTCGAGTCGGCGATCGCCAGCATGCGGCCAGCCGCCGCGCGGGCCTCGATCAACCAGGCGCGCACGCCGTCGAGATAGGCGCCACGGACCTGCAGCGTCCAGCCGTCGGGCGCCGAAGAGGCGCGAATCATGGCGGCCGGGTGGTTCAGCACAACATGCGGCACCTCGAAGCCCAGGAAGCGGTTCAAGGGCGGCAGCCGATTGGCCAGCTCGGGTTCCTCCAGCGAATCCAGAATCGGCAGGTAGCGACGGTCGGCATCGTGCGAACCCGCGGGCCCGGGCCGATCGGAGAAGTGGATGCCAAAGGGCCGCACCCAGCTGTCGCCAGCGCGGAAGTCGTCGGCGACCACCAGGCGACCTCCGGCGCCGACAAAGGCCATCAACTGCTCCCGCGAGGGGCCGTCCAGCGGGATCTTGGGCGCGATCAATACCAGCACCTGGTGCTCATCCACTTCGGCCCAGTCCAGGCGGTCGCGAACCACCAGGTCGACGCTGGCTTCCGCTGCCGTGGTGCGCAGATAGGACAGACCATTCCAATCGGTGACATCAGGTCCGAAGTCGCCGCCCTCTTCGGCCTGGATGGGGCCCGACGCCAGCAACACGCAAGCCACCACAAGGACGGTCCGGCGACGCCATGATCGGCGGTTTGTTGCGCTCATCACTGGGCCTCGTCGACACCGTCGATGGCGGCGCGCACCTTGTTCAGGTCGTCCGGCTGCGTCCAGCGGCCGTACACAGCACGTTCGACCGCGGCTACGGCGGAACGGATCTCTCGATGCCCGCGGCGCATGGCGGCGCGCCAGCGGGGCTCGACGTCCCGCGGCGTCTCCCTACGCCAGTCCACGGCCCTGCTCCTGGCCCGCACCGCGCGACCGAAGGCGTTGCGCGCCAGGGCGCGACAACTCCTGGGCAACAGCTCGCAGCCGTCGAAGACTCCATCGTGTGGGACCTCGATCTCCAACGTGAGCGGCTCGTGCTCCTCGCAGGAAAGGGTCAATTGCCAGCGACCCCGATCCAGGGGGCCGATCTCGAACGCCCCATCCTGCTTGTCGGTGCGCAAGTCGTGCCCGCTCGATGGCCCTGTGGAGGCCTTGTCGGTCGACTCAAGCACCAGGTGAGCGGCCGTTGGCCGGCCGGTCTCGCCGTGGATCACCCGACCACGCAGCGTGAACAGGTCCAATCCGCCGGCACCGACCCGGCGAACAGCGTGGATGGGCAGCCCGGCAGCCGCAGCAGCAAGTTCGTCCGCCAGGCTGCGCTCCCGGCGACGGTCCATCCATCGCCGCCAGGCCAGGGCCAGGCCGAGGATGACCAGGAGTGCCACGTACAGCCAAGGCGACAAAGCTGGCGGCGGCGGCACATCCACGGCCACCACTTCGCTGAGGCCGGTCAGGTGATAGGCCCTCGGCACTTCGGCTACCGCAACCACGGCCAACGGACCCGGACCGAAGCGCTCGGTCAAGGCCTCCAACTTGAGGCTGGCCGCGAATCGGCCATCGGCGCGCACCGGAACATGCCCCAGCCGGATCCGCTCCGCGTCGATCATCACCGTCGCCGGAGAGACCGGCTCCGTCTGTCCATCACCGCGATGTGCGGCCACGGCCCCTTCCAGGCAGACGCGCCCCTCGGGGCAGTCCTGTTTGCGGATGGCGAGCTCCACATCGACAGCCACGACCACTTGCAGGGTGGTCTCGGCCCGAGCAGCGCGGATGTCGCGGCTGTCGGACATCTGCGCAGCGACCTTGTGCATACCCGGCGGCAGGAGCGCTGAAACCGGCAGCAGCGTCTCCGCCCAGCCGTCCGCGCCGCTGCGCACGATGGTCTGCAGGCGGCCGTCCACCTCCAGCCGCAGCGCGCGATCAGCGAGGGGCTGGCTATCCACGCCGGCAAATGCGGCCACCTTCAGCGTGTCCAGGTCGGTGCTCAAACGCAGGGGCTGCAGATCGATCCGAACTTCTCCACGGGCCTGCCCAAGGTCGAATGCATCGGTCTGCTGGACGCTGGCGTGGCTGTCGTTACCAAAGTAGCTCGCCACCACTTGCAGGCGGCCTTGTCGCAATGGGAGCTCCGCCCTGCGCAATTTGCTGCGGAACAGCCCGGTCGGCCCGGTGCGGGCTTCGCGCTGCAGCCCGGGTCCCGGCCTTGAGGGCCGCGCATCGCCATCGCCCGCGACCACCGGCGCCCCGCCCCCCCGACCGGACTCGAGCCAGCGGATCGTCAGCTGGACCACCTGTCCGGACACGCCGCGGCCTCGGGCGTCCAGCAGTCGGCCGCCGACGACCACCTCCTGCCGAGCGGCGGCATTGGTCGCGTTGAGTTGGATGGACGTGCGGGCACGCAGACGCAGTCGATGACCGGAGACGGTGGCCGGCTCGAGCAGCAGGCACGACAGGGCCGCGAGGCCGAGCCACCTCGTAGATGCTCTCTGTGCGATCCGCACGGCCATTTCACCCCGTCCCGCAGCCACGCATGGCGCGGGCATCGAAGCCTGCCAGACAGGAGAGATTGCTGCCAATCCTCTCATGGGCATAGACGCGCGACCCGTGCGCTGGATCTGAGCGCTCGGAGGGCCCGTCAAACGAGGGTTCCCAGGCCGCGTCATGACCGTTCAGTATGGCGTTGAGGGTGCGTTGCGGTCGGCACGAGCGCGTGCTACGATTCGGCGTAGTCAGGGACTTGCGCTCCACGAAACATCGACGTGCATCGCGGATTGTTCGGGAATTTGGCGTAAGTGCGGCCGAACCGAGGCTGAAGGAGCAAGCAGCATGGGCGCTCGAGCAATTCATTCCAGCCGGTCCGGCGCGTCACGCGTGGCGGCCCTGTCGTCTCTGGTCATCCTGGTGGCCTTCGGTTGCGCGGAGATTCCCAAGACGACACCGGAGGCTGCCGAGCGGCTGGCCGAGCTGCGGGCTGAGAAGGAGTTCATCAACGTCCTGGCGGCCTACCAGCAGAAGCGCAAGACCGAGGCCATCGCCAACGGAGAAAACCCGGACAAATACGATGACGCGGTCCCGTTGGCCAGCGAGGCCCGCTTCAAGCGTCTGTGGGACAAGCAGCGCGAGATCGAGATCGACAAGTTCGAGCATCGCTACCTGGACCTGTCGGCGGACATCATCGACCACTGCATCATCAAGGCCAACAAGGAAGAGATTCAGGCCTACGAGATCGACAAGTGCACAGACCGCCTGCCGCCGGCCCGCTATGACCCACTCAAGACCGCCGGCGTCACGCTGAGCGTCGTGCTGCTCTTCTTCCTGGCGATGGGCCTGTACCGCTCCGGTCGCCGTCGTCTCGATCCCGTCGCGCTGAGCGCCGGAGACCTCGGCCTGGAGGTCAAGCAGGGGCGACGCAGCACCGAATTGACGGGCACATACAAGGGCCGCGACCTGCGTATCGAGTCCAGCGCCCCCGAGGCAGGACGTGGTGATAAGTACATCCGGGTGCATGTGCTCAGCGGCGTGGATGGCGACACAGTGGTGCGTTTTGGCCCGCTCGCTCCGCCCACCGGTCTGGAGCTGCCCGACCTGGACGCACCAGAAGTGGAAGACGGACGGCTGCCCGAGGGCTACAAGTTGCGCCTGAGCGAAGGCACCTCGGCCGAGGAATTGCTGTCCGGCGACGTGGGTTTCCAGATCCGCGAGTTCGACCCGGTCGATGTCCGGGTCCATGACGGCGTCTGCGTGACCACCACGTGGTTCCTGGTCAGCGAGCCGGCCCAGGTGGTCGAGTTCGTCGACCTCTGCCTGGCGGTAGCAGAGCAGTACAAGCAGGCCTGAGTCTCGGGCCGCATACTCGCGATCATGAGCGCGTAGCGACCACCGCCTGCGGTGCGTCGTAGCGCATCGTTGGAGCCGCGCAATGCGTGCCGGTCGCCTGGCCACCAGACTGTTCTCAGCCGCCGCCGCCATGATCCTGGCCGGCGTCGCCGTCGGGTTGGCCAGCGGGCTGGCCAGCCGAACGTTGCACGTGATCGGATTGTACGAGGTCGCGGCCGGCCTCTCCCTGGCATTCATTGCCGTCGCCTGCGCGCACCTGTTGCAAATCCGCAGTCGCTGGTCGCTCATCGGACTGGCCACCGTCACTGCCATCGCATGGCTGGTGGCCCATCACGGCGCCGAGGCCTGGCTCTTCCGCTGGGAGCAGGTGGGCGCCATCGACACCCATGGCCTGTTGTTGGCTGATCACGCCGTCCTCCACGACAGCGACGACCCGGAAGAGTTGACCGATGCCGCGCTGCTGGCAGAGACGGGGGCCGACGGCATCATCGGTGCCGCCCGACTCCTCTTGCAGCGCGGCCTTCGCATCCAGGCCGTCGCCGGGCGGGTGCGCGTGGTGCCGCTCCCGTTGTGGGCCCACGCCCTCTTCTACGCCCTCCAGGCGGCCCTGATCGCCATCTGGTTGAGCAGGGCCCTGGCCCACCTGGCAGAGGAACCGGTCTGCAGTCGATGCGGGGCCTGGCTGCGCCGCCGCAGGCTCGGTTACCTGGATGAGGGGCAGGCATTGGAGCTGGCCCAAAGCTGGCGGCAGGGCGATCGGATCACGCCGATCGCGGAGACGACCTCGCCGCGCGGGTCCCGGCGGGTGCTTGTGCTGGAAGATCGCTGCCCCGAAGGTCATTCGGTGACGCCGGGCTACGAAATCCGTCGACGACGACGGTTGTCACTGGCCGGGCGCCGACCCGGTCCCATGGGTCGCATTCCGGCGCTCTCCGACGTGGCCGATTCCCACGCCGACAACGGCACTCAGTGATCCAACCCGTTGACTTTGTGATAGCCGGCCGCCGCCAGCGCCACGCCCGTACTGGCTGAGACGGCCTCGCGTCGTTCGTCTGCGTCGTCGGCGGCGATCCAGGGCATGGGCCGGCCGCTGGGCTTGAGGGTGATCCGGTCGCCGAATCCGACCGCCAGACTGTGGTGCGCGCCGTCGAGATAGAGGACGCCGCGAGGAACCTGGCACGTCACCTCGATGCCCTCGTCCACCATGCCGCCGATGAGCGGCGGTGACCCGGGCACGGCCAGGGGCAGCAACTCCCGAACGCGGTACTGAAGTCGACGATCCGACAGCGGGTTCACGTCGCCGCCGGCCGAGCGGATGGCGGCCGTCGAGCCCGCCGAAGTGGCCACCCATAGCCCCGATGACGCCTGGATCTGTTCGCGACCGTCCACGGTCAGTCCATAGCGCGTGGTCTCGGCGGGCACCCGGTGGGCGAACAATACATCGTTCAGGGCCAGATCCGGCACTGGCCGGTCATTGAGTTGCACCCGCATTCGCCAAAGACCACGGCTGGCCACCTCGCCCGCCAACATGCGCTCGACGAAGCCGGCAAATGTGGCACCCGTGGCCGCGCAGAAGAAGCCCAGCGAACTGCTCGTGGCGCTGTTGACGCCGAGCATGGGCGTACCGTCACCTGCGCGATCGGCGTCGATGCAGTGCGAAGCCCTCAAGAATGTGCCGTCGCCACCGACCGTGACCACCAGGTCGGCCCAGCGGGCCTGGCGTCGAGTGAGTCGGGCAACGACTCGAAAGTGCAGCCGGCCATTCTGCAGGGCGGCGGCGACTTGACGAAACGTCGCCACATGTTCGGCATGCGCGGCAGCGATTCGATCGGCCAGGTAGCCACCACTGGCGAGCACGGCGGCGAGCTTGTGGTCGGGCCGGTCTTCTTGCCGTTCCAACACGGTGGTCTTGCGCACGACCACGACGCGCTTGAGCTTGACGGCCTCGCCCACGCGATGTCCCGATTCCATGAGCACTCTCGCTTCGGGTCGTCGAGGCTGTCGCGCCGGTCGGTCCGCCAGAGACCGCGTCGGCGTGTTTGTAGGGTTCAGTCCTTGTCGTCGCCGTTCTTGTCCGGAGTCGCATCCGGAAGGGGCTGGGTCAGCGGCATCACGGCCCGGAATGTGGTGCCCTCGCCGACGACGGACTCGAACGTCAGCGAACCGCCGTGGGAAACGACGATGTTGCGGGAAATATCCAGGCCGAGGCCGAGCCCCTTCTCTCCCTTGGTCGTGTAGAAGGGCTCGAACAGGCGCTCGCCATCCTCGGGGCGGATGCCGCTGCCGTTGTCCTGCACCTCGATAATCACGTAGCCATCCTGCTCGCGCAGGCGAACCCGGATGACGCCTTCACCGGGTTTGACCGCGTCCGCGGCGTTGCGAATCAGGTTGATGATCACCTGGCGGAAGCGGTTGGCATCCATGTCGACCACGGGCCGATCGCGGATGATCAGCTTCAGATCGCTCGCCTTGACCCGGGCGTCGCAGCGCACGAACCGAACCACGCCCTCCATCACCCGGCCCATGTCGTGGGTACCGATCTGGTACTCAGCTTTGGAGCCGCTGGCGAACTGGCTGATCTCGCTGACGAGGCCGAGAATCCGACGATGGGCCTCGAGCATCAGCTCCGACGCTTCCTGAATGTCCTCGTCGTCTGGATAGGAGCGAGCGATCATGTCGGCGAGCATGAACGGGCTGAGGTGGTTCTTCACCTCGTGAGCGATGCCGCTCGACAGGCGCCCGATGACCGCGATCTGCTCGTTCTTGATCAATCGATCCTGAGCTTGGAGGAGCTGTTCCTGTGCCTCTTTCAGCTTGTTGATGGTCTGCTCTCGCTGCTCGGCGAGTGTCAGGTTCTCGATCGCCTGCCCCATCATCGAGGCGACGATGCTCAGCAGGTCAAGGTCGTTCTCATTGAAGCCCGTGACCTTGTGATTGTTCTCCAGCTCGACCAGACCCAGCACGCGGGTGCCGACGATGATCGGCACCGCCAGCAATGAGCGGATGTCGTTCAACACCACCGACTCGGCGCTGGAGAAGCGATCGTCCGTCAGAGCGTCCGACGTGATGATGCCGCATCGATTGGTCAGCACCTGCTCGGCGACGGTCTCGCTCATCGCCACCCGGCTGGGCTGCGACGGCGTGTTTGCGGTGTCGCGGTAGAGCACGAGCCGCGGGACCAGGCTGCCATCTTCATCGATCAGCACGACGAAGCCGCGATCGGCCTTGGTGACCTTGAGCACGACCTCGACCACGGCGCCGAGCATCTCGTCCAGGGTGGCGTACTGCTGAATCGTGCGACTGATTTCGTGGAGGATCGCGAAGTTTCGCGTCTGTTGGGCGAGGATCGACACCTGCTCCATGTCGACGGCCTTGTGACGGCCGCTGTCGAACAATCCAAGGGCTTCGATGTAGTCCTCCACCCCCATCCTGCCCAGGCTCGGTGCCGACTCGGGGTCGACCGGCTTGACCAGGTGAGCGGTCATCTTGTTGCTATCGCCGACCAACTCCACAGCGCCAGACTCGCCGTCGCGACTGCTATCCACCTCAAACTGGGTCGTGCCGACCCGGACGACATCGCCGCGGAACAGCTGCATGCGGCTGATCCGCTTGCCGTTGACATAGCTGCCGTTGTGACTGTCCAGATCCTCGATGAAGAGGTTGGGGCCTTCGGCGTAGAAGCGCGCATGCCGCCGACTCATGCGTCGGTCGGGCACGAAGAGGCTGCAATTTGTCGAGCGACCGACCACCAGCTGCTCGCTGACCGGGAAGACCTGGCCGGCGTGTTCACCGTTGAGGCTGTGCAGCGAATGATGAACCTGGCGCAAGGCTGCCTCGCTTGGCGAAGGTCAGGCTGCCATCGGACGGTGCAGCCTCGGTCGAACCTCGATCATGCCTGCTGACAGGACCATCATCAAGTCTGCGTTGACGGTGCCGTAGACGACGTCGGGCCGTCGATCAGCAGCGATTTTCTTTTCCCCTCGCGACGATGCTCTAGGATCGTGGAGATCGGCCCGCAGTTCGTCGATCTCGTGCCCACAGGCTGGTACGCGATGAGACGGGCCTGGGATGAACGACGGCATGGACCCGAGTACCGAAGCGACCAAGCGCCACCACGGCGCCGCAGAGGACTCGATCATCGAGGTCCGCGATCTTCACAAAGCGTTCGGCGCTCAGCAGGTACTCAGGGGGATCGACCTGCGCATCGCCACGGGCCGCACCACGGTCATCATCGGCGGCTCCGGCAGCGGCAAGAGCGTGCTGCTCAAGCACCTGATCGCCTTGATGCGACCCGACCATGGGCAGGTGCTCTTCCATGGACGGGACATCTTCGCCATGAGCCCGCGAGAGGTGCTGGGCGTGCGCGGTCGATTTGGCATGTTGTTCCAGAATGCCGCGCTCTTCGACTCCATGAACGTGTACGAGAACATCGCCTTCCCGCTGCGCGAGCACCGTCGCTCATTGCCGCGATCGGAAGAGCGCGAGCTGGTGATGGAGAGCCTGCAGGCGCTGAATCTGTACAACGTCGAGCATAAATACCCCGCCGAGCTCAGCGGCGGAATGCGCAAGCGGGTGGCGCTGGCTCGGGCGACGATCCTGCAGCCGGAGATCATCCTCTACGACGAGCCGACGACCGGCCTTGATCCCATCATGATCAAGCAGGTCGATGACATGATCGCCGAGACCGCCGAACGCCTGAAGGTCACCTCGGTGGTCATCTCCCACGACATGGCGAGCACGTTCCGCATCGCACACTACGTGGCCATGCTCCATCGCGGCCGCATCATCGCCCATGGCACGCCCGACGACATCCAGCACCTCCAAGACGACCGAGTGCGCGAGTTCATCCACGTCAGCGGCACGGGACCGCTGGTTCGGTCGCCGGAGGTGAGGGCGTGAAAGAACTGCGCGCCACGGTACTGGTCGGCCTCCTGGCGGTGATGAGCGTCGGGTTGGTGATCTTGGGCGTGCTGAACAGCAATCGCGGCATTGGCGGCGTGGAGGATACGTTCTCGGTCTACGCCCTCTTCGACGATGCCACCGGTATCGCCCAGGGCACCAAGGTGACCATCGCCGGGTATCCCGTGGGCGAGGTGAACGAGATCCGACTTCGTGGTGCGGTGGTGCACGTCGCCCTGCGTCTTCGTAAGGGCGTGCAACTGTATTCGGGCACCCGCAAGTCGGAGGACGAAGAGCTCCTGAACGCGGCCACCCTGACCCGATTGCAGGCTTCCCTGCTGGGCGACTACTACCTGGAGTTGACCCCGGGGGCGAGCGGCAAGGAGCTGAAGGAGGGTGATCAGATCCCCATCGTGATCACCACCACCGCCATTCAGGCGACGCTGGATCGGCTGGAGACGGCGGCCAAAATCATCCCCAAGATCGACAGTATCGCAGGTGACGTGGCCAAGGTGACCGCCAACGCCGCCCAGGTCTTTGGTGGCGACGAAGGCGCCACGCGTTTCGACGAGATCTCACGCAACATGGTCAAGACCAGCAAGGACCTGTCGCGCGCCACGCGCACGCTGCGTCAACGACTGGACCGCGGACCCTTGGCCGCCGGTGGAGAGTTGGACGAGACGGTGGTCGGCCTCAAGACGTTCACCGACACCGCCAATCTCATCGCCGCGCGCGCCGGCAAGTCCATGGATGTGGCCACCGCCAGCGCCATGCGCAGCCTCGGCAACGTCGAGCAGGTCACCAAGTCGGTGCGCGAGATCGTCGGCCGGAACAAGGCCGGCGTCGAAGATACGGTGGGCGACCTTCGCTCCACCCTGACTCGCCTGGAGGGCACCCTGGCCCGGCTGGATCGAACGCTGGCCACCATCGAGAAGGTCGCCGTCAAGACCGCCGAGGGGCAGGGCACCATCGGCCGGCTGCTCACCGACGACACCCTGGCCCGCGAGGCCGAAGATGCCATGTCCAAGGCCAGCAACCTCATGTCCCGCTTCACCGCTTCCGAGACGGGCATCGACTTCCGCACCGCCTACTACGCCGGCCTGGCCAGCGACAGCCCGGCCATCACGCCCTGGCGCTCACAGCTCAGCCTGCGCATCCAGCCCAACAAGCAGAAGTATTACCTGCTGCATGTCAGCAGCGACATCTACAACCAGCCCCTGGGTCGGACCACCGTATCCACGACCGACGGCGTCGGCCCCTCCAAGCTCGATGAGCAGGTCATCGAGTCCACCGATAACGTCAAGTTCGGCTTTCAATATGTGCGCCGCTGGGGACCGCTGGCCCTGCGTGGCGGCATCATCGAGTCGCTCGCCGGCTTTGGATTGGACCTGTTCGCCTTCAACGATCGCGTCAGCTTCGGCGTCGACCTCTTCCGCCTGACCGACGGCATCCGGCCGCGACTTCGCACCACGTTGTTGTGGCGCTTCCTGCCCTGGGCGTTCGTGCAGGTGGGCGGCGACGACCTGCTGGTCGGCCAGAGTCGAGACCTGTTCTTCGGCGCCGGTCTGACCTTCACCGACAACGACCTGATGATGCTCTTCCTGGGCACGCCGACCGTTCAGTTCAGGTAGCGGGTGGGCAACTCAAGCCTCCACATCCGCCTGGCGACGCCAGCGCATCAAGGCGACGGCCACCAGGCGAGCGCGCTGGATCAACGTCTCCACGCGGATGCGCTCACGTTCGGTGTGCACACCTTCGCCGACCGGGCCCAGCCCGTCGACGCAGGGCACCCCGAGGGCCGCGACCAGGTTGGCGTCGCTGCCGCCGCCGGTGTCTTCGGCTGTGAGCGACATGCCCAGCTCTTCGGCGACGGACTGGAAGTGCGCGACCAGGCGTTCGCTGCCATCCCAGCGGCGCCACGGCGGGCGGCCGATCCCACCATCGAGTGAGAGGGCGGTGCCGGGCACGACGCTGGCGTCACAGATGGCGCGGATGGCGGCATCCACCCGAACGCCTTCGGCGCTGTCGCGCACCCTCACATCCACCGCGATGCGGGCCTCGTCCGGCACCACGTTGCGCCGCGTACCGCCGCGGAATACGCCGACGTTCACCGTGGTGCCGCGATCGTAGTCGGTCAGGTCAGCCAATCGTCCGACCACGTCTGCGAGCGCGACGATGGCGTTGGCTCCGTCGGCGTGATGCATACCCGCGTGGGCGGCTGTGCCCGCGGACTTGATGAAGTAACGACCCACACCGGCCCTGGAGCGCACGATGGCACCGCTGGCGCGCCCGACCTCGAAGTCCAGGCAGATATCCCGGTCGGCCGCCAGGGACTCGATCAGATCGCGCGAGGTGGGAGATTGCACCTCCTCGTCGGCGTTGTGCACCACGATGATGTCGAAGTCATCGAGCCGGCCGATATGTGCCAGGGCCTCCATCGCTGCCTGAGCCACGACGATGCCGCCCTTCATGTCGCCGACGCCCGGCCCGCTGGCCCAGGGGCCCTGGCGGCTGAAAGACAGGAAGGTCGTATCCCGGTCGAAGACGGTGTCTATGTGGCCCAGCAGGAGCAGGCGCGGCGCGGTGTCCGCGGCATCGCCTCGGGCCGGTCGGCGGCCGACCATGTGGACCAGGTCCCCGGGACGCTCGATTCGTTCGGTCTGAAAGCCCAGCATCTTCCAGACGCGCTCGACCGCGGCCAGGCACTCCAGGCGCCCCTCGGGGTTGTCCAGACCTGTATTGATATTCACCAGATCGCGCAGGCGGTCGAAGAGCGCCTGTTCGCGGTGGTCCAGCCACGCGCTCAGGATCGAGAGCGTCCGGTCGTCGTCTTGCGTGGTCACGTTCTTCTCCATGGAGGCCCTTACGGCGATGACGGGATCAGCGACCCCTCGAGCATCTCGCCGTCGCACTCCAGGTAGAGCAGCCCCTCGTTGATGGTCGCGCTCCACTGCATGGACCGACCAGCGACGTTCTCCAGTCGCTCCATGAAGTCGGGATCGACCAGGAAGATCTCCATGCGATCGGCGTTGCGCGCGCGATGGGAGCGCACGTCGGAGCGAAACTGCGCGGCCTCTTCGGGGTCGACGAACAGGGCCACGAAACGCGCCTGCTTGTAGCGACCCAGCGCCCGGGTGACACGCTTGATGGGCGGCGTACCGCACTCCACCCACATCTCCAACTCGCCGATCAGGTCGCGAACCTCCAGGTCCGGACGCGACGCTTCGAGCCAACCGTGGGCGTCTTCCATGCGCTCGTGGAAGAAGAATACGAAGGCCAGGAAGCGAAGCAGGATGTGCTCGTCCGGCTCGTCGGGCTGCTGGGCCAGCACCACCGTCTTCTGCTCGTAGACGTGCCGATCAATGTCGTTCAGCGCCAGCCGAACCTGGCATCGGAAGGCGCGGCTGGTCATGGATCAACCGGTACGGAAGCTGGCGCGCAGGTAGTCGCGATTCATTTGGGCGATGGCCTGCACGCTGATCTCCTTGGGACAGGCGGCTTCGCATTCGTACTGGTTGGTGCAGCTGCCGAAATTCTCGGCGTCCATCTGCGCGACCATGGCCAGCACCCTCTCGTCGCGCTCGGCCTGGCCCTGCGGCAGGCGGGCGAGGTGGGCGACCTTGGCGGCCGTGAAGAGGCTCGCCGAGGCGTTCTTGCAGGCGGCCACACAGGCGCCGCAGCCGATGCAAGCGGCGAAGTCCATGGCGTGATCGGCGTCGGGCTTCGGCACCGGCAGCGCGTGTGCGTCCGGCGCCGTGCCGGTGTTCACCGAGATGTAGCCACCCGCCTCGATGATGCGATCCAATGGCGTGCGATCGACGACCAGGTCGCGGATCACGGGAAACGCCTCGGCTCGCCAGGGCTCGATGGTGATCGAGTCGCCGTCGCTGAACGTGCGCATGTGCAGCTGACAGGTCGTCTTGCCGGTGCCAGGGCCGTGCGGTTCGCCGTTGATCATCAAGGAGCACATGCCGCAGATGCCCTCGCGGCAGTCGTGATCAAAAGCGATCGGCTCCTGGCCCTTCGACTCCAGCCCCTCGTTGACCACGTCGAGCATCTCCGGAAAGGACATGTGCTCGCTGATGTCGTTGGCATCGTAGGTCTCGAAACGGCCTTGGGCCTGCGGGCCATCCTGGCGCCAGACGTGCAGCGTGAGGTTCATGGATTCGCTCCTCGATGACCCGGTACGGATCGGCCCGTGCGGCGTCGATCCGCTACTTGTAGCTCCGCTGCGTCAGCGGCACGTGTTCGAAGTCCAGCGGCTCGATGTTGTTCACGGGCGCTTCGTCGTCGCCCTTGTACTCCCACGCGGCCACATTCTTGAAGTTCTCGTCGTCGCGCAGGGCTTCGCCTTCGTCGGTCTGGGACTCCTCGCGGAAGTGGCCCCCGCAGGACTCGTTGCGCTCCAACGCGTCGCGGCACATCAGCTCGCCAAACTCCAGGAAGTCGGCCACGCGGCCGGCCCTTTCGAGCACCTGGTTGAACGTGCCGGCGCTGCCTGTCACCGAGACATTGGCCCAGTACTTCTGCCGCAGCTCACGGATCTCCTCGATGGCGCCGCTCAAACCTTCGGCGGTCCGCGACATGCCGCAGTTATTCCACATGATGCGGCCCAACTTGCGGTGGAAGGAGTCGACAGTCTCGTTGCCGTCGTTGGCGATCAGCTTGTCGATGCGCGTCTTGACCTCGGTCTCGATGCGGTCGAAGTCGGCGTGGTCGGTGGTGACCTTGGGCTGCTTCGCTGTGGCCAGGTAGTTGCCGATGGTATAGGGCAGCACGAAGTAGCCGTCGGCCAGGCCCTGCATGAGCGCGCTGGCGCCCAGGCGGTTGGCGCCGTGGTCGGAGAAGTTGGCCTCGCCGATGACATGCAAGCCGGGCACCGTGCTCATCAGGTTGTAGTCGACCCAGGTGCCGCCCATGGTGTAGTGCGGTGCCGGGAAGATGCGCATGGGCACCTGGTAGGGATCCTCATCGGTGATGTGGTGGTACATGTCGAAGAGGTTGCCGTACTTCGCCTCGATGGTGGCGCGACCGTCGCGGGCGATGGCGTCGGCGAAATCCAGGAACACAGCCTGCCCCCCCTCGACGCCCCGCCCTTCGTCACAGACGTACTTGGCGTTGCGCGAGGCGACGTCGCGGGGCACGAGGTTGCCGAAGCTGGGGTAGCGACGCTCGAGATAGTAGTCGCGCTCGCCTTCGGGGATGTCGTTGGCCGCCCGACTCTCGCCGACGTTCTTGGGCACCCAGACGCGACCGTCGTTGCGCAGGGACTCGCTCATCAGGGTGAGCTTGGACTGGTAGTCGCCCTTGACCGGGATGCACGTCGGGTGAATCTGGGTGTAGCAGGGGTTGGCGAACCAGGCGCCGCGCTTGTAGGCGCGGTAGGCGGCGGTGACGTTGCAGCCCATGGCGTTGGTCGACAGGTAGAAGACGTTGGCGTAGCCACCGGTGGCCAGGACCACCGCGTCGCCGGCCCAGCGTTCGATGCGGCCGTCGACCAGGTTGCGGGAGATGACACCACGGGCGTGGCCGTCGACGACCACCAGGTCGAGCATCTCGGTGCGTGGCACCATCTTGACCTTGCCCCGAGCGACCTGTCGGGCGAGGGCCTGGTAGGCACCCAGCAGCAGCTGCTGACCGGTCTGGCCGCGGGCGTAGAAGGTGCGTGAGACCTGGGCGCCACCGAATGAACGGTTGTCGAGCAAGCCGCCGTATTCCCGGGCGAAAGGCACGCCCTGAGCGACGCACTGGTCGATGATGTTCACGCTGACCTGGGAGAGCCGATAGACATTGGCCTCGCGGGATCGATAGTCGCCGCCCTTGACCGTGTCATAGAACAAGCGCCAGATGCTGTCGCCATCGTTCTGGTAGTTCTTGGCCGCGTTGATGCCGCCCTGGGCCGCGATGCTGTGGGCGCGACGGGCGCTGTCCTGGTAGCACAGGCAGGTGACGTCGTAGCCGAGCTCGGCCATGGTCGCCGCGGCGGACGCACCGGCGAGGCCGGAGCCCACGACGATTACGTTGAACTTCCGCTTGTTGGCCGGGTTGACCAGCTTCATCTCGAAGCGGTGCTTATCCCACGCCTTCTCGATGGGGCCGCCAGGTACTTGGGAGTCGAGAGCCATCTGCTTGCTCCGCGCGGGGGCCTCGACGCCCCCTGTTCAGGCGCCCCTATGCGCCGATGACGCCCAGCCAGATGGCGAGCGGGATCGAGAGGTTGCCGACGATGACGATGCCGCCCACGGCGGGCCCGAGCTTGTCTACGTAGTTGGCCAGGGACGGCGTACGCAGGCCCAGGGTCTGGACCATGCTGGAGACAGCGTGGTGAAGGTGCAGGCCGACGAAGATGTTGGCCACCACATACATGCCGACGATCTCGGGCCGTTTGAAGGTGAGCATCATCTTGCCGTAGACGTCGTCCAGCCCGTGCACGTGGTCGAGGGTGGCCATCTGTGGATCGGTGATGCACAGGGTCAGGTGGGCCACGTGGTAGATCAGGAAGGCCAGCAGGACCAGGCCGCTGAGCAGCATGTAGTACGAGGTCTTCGGCGCCTGCAGGTTCTTCTTCAGCCGGTAGTCCACCGGCCTCGCGGCCCGGTTCAGGGCGTTGAGGCGCGCTGCGGCGACGACATGGGAGACGAAGGCTGCCAGCAGCACCCCGCGCACGATCCACAACAAGCCGCCCATGCTCTGCAGAAAGTGCGCGTAGCGGTTGAGCTGGTGGGGCTCAGCAGCTTCGGGCATGGGCAGGAAGATCTGCAGGTTGCCGATCATGTGGCCGACCACGAAGCCGACCCAGATGAACCCGGTGACCGCCATCAGCATCTTCAGGCCGACCGTCGTCGACAGAAAACGCGCCACTACGGACGGCCGCACGGCCGCCGTGGCTGTACTGCTCATGCTCGAACTCCCCCGGGCGATCCCCGGCTGACAACCGACCCTACAACAGGTCGGCGACCGTATCCCGCTCGTTGCACAACTCGGCCACGGTGGCGTCGACCTTGCCGCGGGCCCAATCCGACCAGGTCAGTCCCTGGACGATCTCGTAGCCACCGGCGCCGTCGGAGCGCACCGGGAACGAGAAGTAGAGGCCTTCTGGCACGCCGTAGGAGCCATCGGACAAGACGGCGGCGGAGAACCAGTCGCCGGCAGGCGTCTCGGCCTGGAACGAACGGATGTGGTCGATGGTCGCGTTGGCGGCGGACGCCGCGCTGGACTTGCCACGGGCGCCGATGATCTCGGCGCCGCGCTTCTGCACGCGGGTGACGAAATCGCCGCGCAGCCAGTCCAGGTCGCCGATCACGTCGGATACGGGCTGGCCCTTGATGCGGGCGTTCTCGAAATCGGGGTACTGGGTCGCGCTGTGGTTGCCCCAGATGGTCACGTGGCTGATGTCCTTGTTCTCGACACCGGCTTTGGTGGCCAGTTGGGCGATGGCGCGATTCTGATCGAGCCGGGTCAGGGCCGCGAAGCGCTCGCCGGGCACGCCGGGGCAGTTGGCGGCGGCGATCAAGGTGTTCGTATTGCAGGGGTTGCCGACAACGACGACGCGCAGGTCGTCGGCGCCGCGCTCCAACGCCTTGCCCTGACCGACAAAGATCGGTCCGTTGCCGCGGATCAGGTCACCGCGGAGCATGCCGGGGCCACGGGGCTTGGCGCCCACCAGGACGGCCCAGTTGGCGCCGTCAAAGGCCACGTTCTCGTCACCGGTGACAGTGATGTCCACCAGGGTGTCGAAGCCGCAATCCATCAACTCCATCGCCACGCCGCCAGCGGCCTTCTGAACCTCGTCGATCGGCAGATCGAGAAGACGCAGATGAACCGGGACGTCGGGTCCGAAAGTCTCTCCGGAAGCGAGTCGGAAGAGCAGGCTGTAGCAAATCTGGCCGGCGGCGCCGGTCACGGCGACATTCATGGGAGTGGTCATGGCAACCTCGTGCCTGGTGGTGAGTGAGGGCAGAAGCCCGCTCTCAGGGCGGGAACCGTGGCATCAAAGCCCTGGCGATCAGGCGTGTCAAGGGCGGTCACGGGTCCGCGTAATGTGGATCAACCGGTAGCCGGCTCGGGTTCGCCGGTGTCTGCCGCGCCCTCTGCCAGCAAGGCATCTGCGGCTTGTTCAGCGAGCTCGTTGCGCTCGACGCCGCGCAGGTGGAGTACGTGATCGGAAAATGAGACTTCTTCCCAGCGCTGTCCGGTGAAGGGTTCCCTGCCGTCCTCCAGGTACCTGGCGAAGAAGTGGCCGAGGAAGTCGTAGATGATGTCGCGCGCACGTGCGACCGCCAGTCCGTCGATGGTCAAGTCCAGACGACACTCCACGCCATAGACATGGCTGCGATCAGCGCGCGCCAGCTCCCACCTTATGCTCAGCCAGTTGCCGCTACGCCATCCGCTGACGTTGATCGTCTCGTCGGGCCGCATGTGTCCGGCGTAGAGGCGGTCGAGCATCCGCCGCACGCGCCGCGCCTCGAATTCGCCGATGACCGACTGCTCGGTTGCCATGCCGCCCCCGCGCGACCCTCAGATGCGTCGCCAGAGATCGAGCGTCGGCATCACGGGTGAGGAAAAGGGCTGCGCGTCGGTCTCGCCGGTGACGCTGCGGAAGCCGAAATCGCCGATGCTCAGGCCGATGCGGAAATGCCAGGCCTCCCAACTCTCCAGGTCCGTATCCCAGGCCACGGTGACCACCGGCGTATCGAGACCGAGCCCGCCGGCACTCCAACGCAGATAGGTGTTGATCGCGACCAGGTCGCGCTCGCTGACCAGCAGGTGCGCGGAGGTGGTCAGCGCGACGCCTCCCGCCACGTCGCGATCGCCCGAAGTCGCCCCGGATACGATGTGCCCGGCCAGACCCGCGCCGGCGGTCAGCACCAGGCGGTCCATGAGAAAGAGGCTGCCCATGACGCCCAGATGGAACTCGCCCACCTGGAGGCCCGGCAGGTGGTCCTGGGTCTCGCTGAACAGGCCCTGCTTGTAGCCGCCAAAGAGCGAAATCATGCCGTATGACTCGTCCACCAAGCGCAAGCGGGCGTTGACGTTCGGCAGGAGCAAGAGGTCGAAGATCGGGTGGGTCTCGATGGTCAACGAGTCGAGGATTCCATACGCCACCGGAGAGGTCAGGCCGACGCGAATCTCGCCGCGCTCGAGCACCTGGGCGGTTCCTTGAGCGATCGAGCGCGGATGCTTCCAGACCGCTTCCGAAGCCGCAGGGGCCCACAGAATGCAGGCGCAGATCAGCGCGGCCGCAGCCCGGGTCGGAGGCGATACTGGTCGACGGAGGTGCAGGTGGACTCCCAGGGCAGCGACGGACCCGCTCGCGTGGTGGCTCCGGCGCGCCTGACAACGAGGTTATGGTATCGACCGCCAATGGCAAATGATGCTTGACAAAGTCCCGCGTGACCCTTATTTCCCCCGCCTTGCCCCGGCCTGTGCGGCACGGGGCGCCCGACCACCCGGCGACCAGCGTCAGGCGATTGGGAAAACGCCGGCGCCCACAGGGGGTTTCGGTGACGTATGCGTTGACAAGGAAAGCAAAAACACCTAAACAGCGTGGCGCCCGAACGCCTCCCCAGCAGGGGTCGTCGACGGGAGCCAGGGCTCGACAGGCGCGTAGCTCAGTTTGGTTAGAGCACCACGTTGACATCGTGGGGGTCAGCGGTTCAAGTCCGCTCGTGCCTACCAAAGGGTGTGCTTTCCGGGATTTCCCTGTCACGCCGATTGTAGAATGAGGTCGCTTTCTGAATGAGATTTCGTGGCTCCAGGGGAGATGAACGAGGCCGCACACGCGAGCCCAGGATCAACCATCGAATCCGCGTGCCGGAGGTCAGACTTGTCGGCGTAGATGCCGAACAGCTGGGGATCGTATCCGTCGAGACGGCCATGCGACTGGCCGAGGAGAACGGAGTCGATCTGGTCGAGGTGGCGCCGCAGGCGCGACCGCCGGTCTGCCGGCTGATGGACTACGGCAAGTTCAAGTACAAGCAGAAGAAGCAGAAGCAGGAGGCCAAGCGCAGCTCGACACATGTGGAGGTCAAAGAGGTCAAGTTCCGGCCCAAGACCGAAAAGCATGACTTCGAGACCAAGATGAACCGGGCCATGCGCTTCTTGAGCGCTGGCAACCGGGTCAAGGTCACCATCATGTTCCGCGGCCGCGAGCTGGCCTACACGGAGACGCAGCGTCACAGGCTGCTGGAGATCGCAGAGACCCTCAACGAAATCGCCCAGGTCGACGTCCCACCGAAGATGGAAGGACGGACCATGAGTATGATGCTCAATCCCAGGCGTGGAGCAGCCGAGAAGGCGGCCAGGGACAAGGCGAAGAGCGAGGCGAAGAGGGAAGAGAACGAGTAGCGAGCCGCCCGGATCACCCCGAGCGGCCCGGCGGCAGGAAGAGCGGCGAGCCAACGTGACGTCGCGGATCGGAGAATCACGATGCCCAAGATGAAGACCCGCAGAGGAGCCAAGAAGCGCTTCCTGATCCGCAAAAGCGGCAAGATCAAGAGCGGTCGGGCCTATCGCCGGCACCTGCTCGAGCACAAGGGACGCAAGCTCAAGCGCAAGCTGCGCTTGACCAGCCACCTCGCCCGTGCAGACGCCGCTGCGGTTCGCCGCCAGCTGCCCTACGGCTGAGCCAAGGAAGGAGAAGAGCCATGCCCAGAGTACGCAGAGGCTTCACTGGCCACAGACGCCACAAGAAGTTCCTCAAGATGGCCAAGGGAATGCGCGGCGGACGTTCGCGTCTGTACCGTACGGCGCGCGAGCAGGTCCTGCGTGGCCTGAAGATCGCCTACAAGGAGCGTCGGCGTAAGAAGCGCCAGTTCCGCGCCCTTTGGATCGTGCGCATCAACGCCAGCGCCCGGGCGCTCGGAACCAAGTATTCCGTGCTGACCCACTGGCTGCGCAAGGCGGATGTGGGCCTGGATCGCAAGGTCCTGGCCGAGATGGCGCTGAAGGATTTCGACGGGTTCAAGGCAGTGGTGGACAAGGTCCGCCCGGCGGCTTGAAAAGCGACGCTATACGCAACATACGAACCGACAATTGGAGTGATGGGATGACCAAGGCCGATATCGTTGAGAGTGTCTACGAGAAGCTGGGCGGCTTCAGCAAGCGCGAAGCAGCCGAGATCGTCGAGCTGGTTTTTGAGACCCTGAAGGAGACGCTGGCCAGTGGCGAGAAGGTCAAGATCAGTGGCTTCGGCAACTTCGTCGTGCGCGAGAAGAAGGCCCGCATGGGCCGCAATCCGCAGACCGACGATCCGATCGAGATCTCGGCGCGGCACGTCCTGACGTTCAAGCCCTCGCAGGTTCTCAAGCAGACCCTGAACAACTGAGCGGTCAGCGCGCAGTTTGCGCGGCCCTCAGCAGACCCACCCACGCCGGCCACGGCGCGGCCTTCGGGGGGTCTTGCGTCCTGTTGCGAGCCGTGTTCCCATGTCGTCCAGCCCTGCGCAGGGTCGCAGGCCAACGAACATGATGGCCGGCCGACAAACAATCGATCTTCCGGACAAGGTCTACTTTCGCATCGGCGAAGTGGCGCGGGCGCTCGATCTCAGGCCCCACGTCGTGCGCTTCTGGCAGAAGGAGTTTCCCTCCATCCGGCCTGAGCGTTCGCGCTCCGGTCGATTCCTCTATACGCGAACGACCGTCGAGCACATCGCGCTGATCCGCAGATTGCTGCACGAAGAGGGCTACACGATCCAGGGCGCCAGGAAGGCGATCCGGGATCGTTCTCGCGCTCGCACGTCGAGCTCCTCACCTGGCGGAGGCGAATCCACCGAGACTGCAGCGACGGCCGAGGGCGACGGCCCCCAAGCGGCCAGCGGTTCCGCACCCGCCGACGCTGCACGTATCGCCGAGTTGGAAGCGGCGCTGGCACAGTCGGGCGATGAGCAGAAGGCCGCCCTGGCTCGTCTGCAGGTGCTGCAGGCACGACACGAGAAGCTGTGCGAGACGATATGCAAACAGGGCGGCCAGATGCTCGCCCTGCTTGGCGAGTCTGGCGACTGATGCATCGACAACTGCTTGTTGTACCGCTCCTGGTGGCGGTGGCCCTGAGTTGCGGCGGCGATCGCAAGCTGCTGCTCGATCGCGATCGGGGGCTGACCGATCGACCCATCCTGCCTGGCGTGGCGAGGGAGCCGCTGCGTGGACAGCTGATCGAAGCGATGGTGCACCTTCGCAAGGGCGACCTGGACGCCGCCACCAAGAAGTTGCACGCCCATTTGAAGACCAAACCCGACTCGGCCTTGGCCCACTACCACCTGGGCCTGATCCACATGGACGAGGATCGCTTCGAGCCGGCGCGGCATCACCTCAGCCAGGCCAGGAAGCTGGATCCGATGCTATTCGGTGCTTCCGGCAATCTCGGGGTGCTGTATCTGCGCAACGGCGAGGAGATCGCGGCCTTGCGGGCGCTGTTGCAGGCCGCCCGGGTGGCCCCGGAAGATGGTCGAGTGAACACGAACCTGGGCAACGTGATGGCCCGTCGGGGCCGGTGGGCGGAGGCGGTCAAGCACTACGCCACCGCGCTCAAGGCGACGCCCGGGCACGCCACCATGATGTACAATCTGGCCCTGGCCCATCACCTGCGGCATCGGCATAAGAAGGCGCTCGCGCTGCTCGAAGAGGCGCTGATGTATCGGCCCGGATTCGCCCTTGGCCGAGCCTTGAGGGTGGCATGCTTGCAGTCGCTCGGCCGGCTGCCGGAGGCGCTCGCGGCGGCCCGGTCGGACCTGGAGAAGATCCGGCCCATGGCCGAGTCGCATGTGGTGCTGGGCCGCGCGCTATTGGCCAGCAAGGATGTGCCTGCAGCCCTGGAATCCCTGTACACGGCCATCGAATTGGAGCCGGATAACGCGGTCGCCGTGTTGGCGCTCGGCGAGGTGCTGGACGCCACTGGCAAGAAGCCAGAGGCGGCGGTGATGTATCGTCGATTCCTGAAGATCAGGTCTCGTCGATTCGAAGATGGCGTGCGAATCCGCCGTCGCCTGCGACAGATCGCCGGCAGCTGAACGCGGAGCCCCATGAACAACGGATCGAGCCGTGGCAGTCGGCCCCGCTCGCTGCTCCACGCGCCCGATGAAGCGCTGCAAGGCATCCGCATGCTGGCCACCGATGTGGATGGCAGCATGACCGTCGCGCACGAGATCCCGGCGTCCGTTGTGGCGGCCGTGACAGCGCTGACAACGGCAGGCGTCGAGGTGGTACCCACCACTGGCAGGCCCGCCGCCGAGGCGCACGCCCTGGCCCGCTACCTGCCAGGCGTCCGTCGCGCTATCGCCGAGAACGGAGCTGTGCTGGTCGAACCCGAAGAACACTTCGAGCGACTGTGGCCGAACGCCGATCGGCAGCGATTGTTGCGCTTCGGCAGACAAGTGGCGCGCTCAGGGCCGCCGTTGCAGGCCACCGGGGATCACTTTGCCCGACTGGTGGACGTGGCCTTCCGCCGCGACGGTCGTGACGAGACGAGCCTGCTGATCATGCAGCAAGAGGCCGCCGCCGAAGGCATCGAGATGGTGTGGTCGTCGGTCCATATCCATTTCAGCGAGGTGGTGCCCGACAAGGGCATCGCGGTCCTGGAGCTGGCTGGCCGATCCAATCTCGACGGCCAGGCGGTCGCTACGGTGGGCGACTCGCCCAACGACGCAGGGTTGTGGACCCCCGGTCGGTTCGGATTGACCGTCGGCCTGGCGGCTCAGCCCGAAGACCTGGGAGCCATCGCGGCCTGGCCCCGCTGGCTGGCGCCTGCTGGGGCGCCGGGCTGGGTGCTGTTGGCCGAACGAATCCTTGGCGCGCTCGCGTCCCCGTAGGGCCTCGCTTGGCTTGCCCGCAACGCTCAGTCGGTCTTGCGGTGGGACCCGGATTCGTCGGCCAGGTCGCCATATTCGCGGCGCACGGCGCGGGCATTGCGGATCCCGTACTCCAGCCACCGGCGACGTAGACGCCACTGTCGATCCAGGGGCACGTCGCCGCGGCCGCCGAGCTCTTTGCGACGTGGCGGAACCACCGCGTGCAGACACAGGGCCAGGGCGACGGAAAGATTGAACGATTGCACCATGCCCGCCATGGGCAGGATGAAGCGCTGATCGGCGGCCTGTCGCATGCCGTCTGTGACGCCTTCGACCTCGTTGCCCACCACCAGCGCGATGGGGCCCTCCACCGGCAGTTCATCCAGGGTCTGCGTGGCCTCCAAATCGCTCACCCACAGGGCGAAGCCGGCAGCGCGGAGTTGCTCGATGGCGCCGGCGGTGGTCTTGTGGCGATGCGTCGTCAGCCAGCGATCGGCGCTCATGGTGATACCGGTCGGCGGGCGATAGCCGTGCAGCTCGGTGATGATGTGCACGTCCTGCAGGCCGAATCCCTCGCAGCTGCGCATGCAGGCGGCCACGTTGTGGGGATCCCAGACGTTTTCGAACACGGCGGTGACCGAGGCCAGGCGCTGGTCGAGCACCCCGTCCAGACGGGCGAGGCGGGCGTCGCTGACCAGATCTTCCAAGACGTCGACCGCGGGCCATCGCCGCGAGGACTCGTCGCGCGATTCGCTCACGGCGAGTCCTTGACTGGTTCGTCAGCCGCGGCAGGCGGGTCCTGGTCAGTGGTCGCCGCAGCCAGCTCCGCGGTCACCAGGGCGTGAAGCTTGTCGTAGGCCACCGCACCGCGCAGCGGCCGGCCGTTGATGAAGGTGTAGGGCGTGCCGTTGACGCCGTGCTTGCGGCCGAGTTTGCGATGGGCGGCCACGATGCGTGCGGCCCGCCGCTTGCGATGGGTTCGCAGTCTGGCGCGTCGAACGCGCATGCCGGCGCCCTTGGCCAGTTCGGCCAGTTCGTCCACCGTGGCTCGGTCGCTCCAGTCGCGGTCTGCGCGTTCGAAGAGAAGGTCGTGGGTCGGCCAGAACAGGCCCTGGAATTGGGCGCCGATGGCCAGCGTGGCCGCCTTCTCTGCGTCAGCGTGCAGCGCGGTGATGGGGAAGTGCGCCACCGCCAGGCGGATGTCGGCGCCAAACTCCTTGATCAGCTTCATGTACGTCTTGGCGTGGCGACGACTATACGGACAGTGGAAGTCGATGAAGACCAGCACCGTCACGGGCGCCTTGGGCGAGCCCATCGTGGCGGCGCCGCTGGGGACCTGGATGTCGACCCGCTTGACCGGGGCCTGGGCTGCGGGGTCCCTGGCGGCGACCTGTGATGTTGGCAGGGGTCTCGTCGGCACACGCTCGCCGCGCACGATCCACTGCTGCCAGCGCTGCGCAGTGCGATCGGGCAGATCGGCCAGCAGGGCCGCGTGGACCGCCGCCCGCTCGTCATCGTTGTCTCGCCGCGCTTCCCGCACGGCGTGCAGTGCAGCGTAGAGCGCACCGTCGACCGCCGCATCGCTGGCCAGTTGTTGGCCGGCCAGCAGCCGACCATTGATGGCCGCGGTGCCGCTCGACAGCCGCAGACCCGCGGCCATGGTCGACCAGGTGCGGCTGCGCAAGGCCGTATCCGGGCCGGCGCGGTCGGCCCGCCAACGATCCGGATCCACGTCCATGGACGCGAGCCCGGCTTCGATGTCTGCGACCTTCACCGCCTCTCCGTCCGCCGCGACCCGGCGCAACCAGGGCCAGAACGCAGCCTGCCGGGACAGGGCCAGGATGGCCGTGGCCAACGCTGCCGATTCGGGCGTGTCGCCGATGACCGGCAGGAAAACCAGGCGGGGCGGTTGACCGTCCGGCAGGGATTGCTCTGCCGCGGCCGCTTCGAGGCGGGCCAGCAGGCGACCCACGGCACGTACATCTGCGGCCTGTCCCAGGTCGGCGGCCATCACCACGTGCAGCCAACTGTCCGACGGGCCTTCGGTAAGCATCGGCGGCAGCTCTCGTCGGACCGCGACCTTATGAGCGGCCACCCGGGCGCCAATGTCCAAGTCGCGCAGCTCGGACACCACCCGCTGCAGTCCCAGGTCGACGAACAGGGCGACGACCAGCATCAAACCGAGCAGGCCGACAACCTGGCCCACGCAGCCAAACAGTCCCAGGCCCTTGGTGACCGTCGCGGCGGGCTTCGCCACGTCCGCCGCTTGCTCAGTTGGAGCCGGCATGGAGCGGGATGGGCGCGGCTCGACCGGCGTTCGCGTGGCGACCGGCTCGCTCACGGGGGGCGCCGGCGCTCGGGTCGGCTCCGTGGGTTGCACTGGGGTTCGTTGTCGCGTCCGTTTGGCTGGCGACCGCCTCGAATCGGCGACCTTTCGTCGACGCGGCTTGTGGCGATCGCGCAGCTGGGCATGGGCCGACGCCCGTTGGGTCTTTGGCGGCTCGGGGATGTCGGTGTCAATGGACAGTCGGCGCCAGACCACCTTCTGTGTCGGCGGCAGCTCGAAATACCCCTCCTCCGCCGGGTCGCGCCAGCGCGGAATGACGATGTCATCCACGACCGGCAGGGCAAAGGGCGCACCCCAGGATGGCACGTGGATCGAGGCGGCGATCTCCCCGGTCGGATCGGGATGCCAGGGCGGCAGATCGATGCCGTGCACGACATGTTCCCGGCCCCAGCTCGAGTCCGCCCAGGCCGGCAGGACGATGGCCTCGGCGCTGCGCTGGACCGGCGTGAGGACACCGGCCACCGCCGGCGGCACGCCCAGAAAGGACAGGACGGAGCCGACATCCAGGCCGCGTACCACGTGGCTGTCGAGGTAGCGTCGCCCGTCCGTGTCGCCGGGCGGGGCGATGGTTGAACTGTCCAAATACCAGGCGCCTGCGGAGATCCAGGGGCCGCCCTCGACCTGCTGCACCTGCCCCTGGATGTCCGCGCGGCCTGCGGTCATGGCGGCGAAGAGTTGGGTCTGGTCGACCTCTCGTTCGCCGCTGGCATCGCGCAGTCGAATCTTGGCCATCGCTTCGTCCGCGGCAAATCCTAGAAGAACAATTGCAGCTGCGTGATCCACAGCCATGCGTCCAGATCTGCCTGATCCTGACGATGCTGCCGCAACGCCATCCACCCCGTCTGCAACTTGACGCGGTCACCGTCCTGGCGCCAGGTCAGACCGAGGTCGACCGCTTCACTGCCGGTGTCTGGCTTTCTGTGATCTGGCCACCACTGCTGGGCCCTCGCGGCCACCTCCAGCTTGCGCCACCAGGGCGTGCGCCAGGCGATCTGGGCATACCAGCCACGACGGCGCCGCGCTTGTTCGTCAAGCGCGGTCTGGTGGGCGCCGTCGCTGTAGCCGAGTTCCTTTCGCTGCGGATCTTCGGCGTCGACGGGGCTCGCCCAGCGCCAGAACACCTCGGCCCGCAGTTCAACTCCTTGCCAGCTGGCCGCCAGCAGGGCCGATGCCGCCGATTGTTCATCGAAGTCGGTCAGCAGATAGCCGTTGGTCTTGCGCCGCTTGTTGGACCGCCAGGTGGCCACCGCCCCGCCGAAGCGAAGCTTGGGTTTGCGGCCGATTCTTGCCTTCTCCAGGTTCATACGACCGATGGGATCGATGTGCAGCCGCCCTTCCAGGCGCATGTTGCCGTTGTCGTTGCGCAGCTTATTGGGACCGTTGCCGTTGAGCACCAGCAGCTGCATGACCAGGCGACGACGCCACCAGTCGCCGCGCAACATGGCGCCGATGTCCCGCTTACTGCCGACCTCTTCGGACGCGATGGATCGCTCGATGAGACGAAGGTCGGTGGAGGTGACCAGGTAATCCTGCGACAGCCGACGCTTGAACTGGCCCGCCCTGACGCGCAAACCCCACGGCAGCTCGCGCTGCGCCCAGGCGGATAACAAGCGCACCGGTTTGGCCTCGGCGGTGCTGCCCAGAACCGGGGTGCCGACCAGGGCCCAGCTATAGCCGCCGCCGTCCAGGGCTACCTTGGCGCGGGCCTTCCACGGGCCGCGGCGGGCGTCGAGCCAGATGCGTACGCGCCGCGCGCGGAAGCCGATGGTCCGTTCGTCGGCGGACTCATCGATGTCGGTCGCCGCATCGTCAAACGCCGGTGCCAGGTGGAATTGGGACTGCAGCTGTGCGTGCCAGCGCATCTTCATCGGCCTGGCGGCGTCAGCTGCCATCGGCACCAGGCTCAACATCAAGGCGGCAATCAGCGGCCACGCCTGCAGGCGAGCCAGCGGCGCTCTCGCGGACCATCCGGGATGCCTGACCGTCATCGATCTCTGCCGCCAGTTGTGCTATCTCGCCACCGCGTCCGCATCCTGCGGACTCGTAGACTGGCATCGGCCACGGGCTGCGGTCAATGCGACCCCTGGCGGCGAGGATTTGTCATGAACGACCACGCTCGAGACGAGTTGTGTGTGTCGACGATCCGGGCGCTGGCCCTGGACGCCATCCAGAAGGCGAACTCGGGGCACCCCGGCATGCCATTGGGCATGGCCGATGCGGCGTTTGTCCTGTGGACGCGCTTCCTGAAGTTCGATGCGGGCGACCCCAATTGGGCCGATCGGGACCGATTCGTACTCAGCGCCGGCCACGGTTCGATGCTGCTCTACAGCCTGCTGCACCTGACCGGGCACGACCTGACGCTGGAGGATTTGCGCCAGTTCCGACAGTGGGGGAGCCGCACGCCGGGCCATCCCGAGGTGGACGAGACGCCCGGTGTCGAATGCACCACGGGACCGCTGGGCCAGGGATTCGCCATGGCCGTGGGCATGGCCCTGGCGGAGTCGCGTCTAGGGGCTGATTACGGCCTGCACCTTGTGGATCACCGCACGTATGCGTTCGCGGGCGACGGCTGCCTGATGGAGGGCGTGTCCAGCGAAGCCGCCTCGTTGGCCGGCCACCTGGGGCTCGGTCGCCTGGCGGTGCTCTACGACGACAACGAGATCACTATCGATGGCGGCACAGACCTGAGCTTCTCCGAGGACGTCAAGGGTCGGTTCGCGGCGTTTGGCTGGCACGTTCAGAGTGTGGATGGTCACGACCGGGAAGCGGTCGCGGGGGGGGGGGGGGGGGGGCCGGCCGCCCCCCCCCCCCCGCGCCCGCGACCCCCCCCCCCCCCCCCCCCCCCCCCCCCCCCACCCC
>CAYTLW010000017.1:65806-84930 GCA_964438735.1 uncultured Enterobacteriaceae bacterium
ACGACCGGGAAGCGGTCGCGGGCTGCATTGCCGCAGCCCTGGCCGAAGACGAGCGGCCTTCGCTGATCGCATGTCGCACCACCATCGGCCGCCCCTCGCCCAACCTGTCCGGCAGCAACAAGTCGCACGGCTCGCCCATGGGCGAGGTCGAAGTCGCCTTGACCAAGCAGGCCATGGGGCTGGATCCGACGCGCACATTCGACATCCCGGCCGATGTCTACGAGCGCTTGCGAGCCCGCAACCCGGCGCTGCGGGCGGCGAACGAGGCGTGGCGTGGCCGCATGGCATCCCCTGAGGGCCGTGCGCTGCTGCAGAGACTGCAGCCGGACCTGGAGCGAATCGGCGATCTGATCGACTGGCCCGTGCAGGCCGTCGGCAGCAGCCTGGCGACGCGCAAGGCCAGCCAGCGATGCATCCAGGCCATGGCCGCAGCGCTGCCGGGATTGATTGGCGGCAGCGCCGATCTGGCCGGCAGCAACGGCACGATCATCGGCGGTTCGGGCCACATCTCGGCCAGGGATCACCGGCCGCGGAACGTGCATTTTGGCGTTCGCGAGCATGCCATGGCGGCCACAGCCAACGGCATGGCGCTGCACGGTGGTCACCTGCCCTTTGTCGGCACATTCCTGATCTTCCACGACTACATGCGGCCGGCGGTGCGCCTGTCGGCGTTGATGCGTCAGCAGGTGGTCTACGTCTATACCCATGACTCCGTCTTCCTTGGCGAAGACGGTCCCACCCACCAGCCGGTGGAGACCCTGCAGGCCCTTCGCGGAGTGCCCAATCTGCTCACCCTGCGACCCGCAGACCTGGCCGAAACCGCGGCCGCCTGGCGAGTCGCGCTGCTCAATCGCGACGGCCCGACCGCGCTCTGCCTGACGCGGCAGGGGCTGCCGGAGTTGGACCGCGACAACGTGGTCACTGTGGACGAGGGCGTCATGCGTGGCGCCTACACCGTGCGAGACGCCGCCCACCCGCTGCGCATGGTGCTGATTGGCACAGGCTCGGAAGTGAAAGTCGCCATCAAGGCGCGCGAGCAGCTCGAAGCGCGTGGCTTCGGCACCCGTGTGGTCTCCATGCCCTGCTGCGAACTCTTCGACAGCCAGAGCCGGGAGTATCGACGCCAGCTCCTGCCGGCAGGCGCCGCGAAGTTGAGCATCGAGGCCGGAATCACCCGGGGCTGGTCCAGGTATGTTGGACGCGACGGCGATAGCATCGGCATCGACCGCTTCGGCGCGTCGGCACCCGCCGAGGTCCTGGCCGAGCGCTTCGGCTTCACGGCCGACAACGTCGTCTCCCGCGCGCTGGCGCTGCTCGGCGAGTCTGTGGAATGAGAGGCAGCCTGCGTCGAGCGTATGCCGATTGAATCAGCGCGCGTCTTTGTCAATCAGCGCACGACCTTGCCAATCAACGCGCCGCCCGCGTGGCCAGGCGCTCCTGCTCCGCTTCCCAGGCCAGGCGCTGCCCGCGCAGGCAGGCATCCAACAGCTGCAGCACCTCGCCGCGCACCACGCCGGAAGCATCCAGGGCGAGGGCCTCTCCGATGTGCCGGAAGGCCTCCTCGAAACGGCCACGCTCGGCCTCGACATAGGCCAGACAGTAGTGGCTGCGCGGGTGACGGGGATTGGTCTGCAGCGCGTATTGATAGGCCAGCAGGGCGTTGGCGCCATCTCCGGCGGCCCACAACGAGTCGCCGTAGATGTTCCACAGGTCGGCGTTGTAGCCGGGATTCACCTCGAGCCCCTGCCGGGCAATGGTCATGGCCAGGTCCGGGGCCTGGCCACCAGACAATGAACAGGCAGCGGCTTCGCCCAGAAGCAGCCAGTTGGCCGGCTCCAGCAGCAACGCCTCGCGGTAGTGCTCCATGGCCGTGGTGGTGTCGCTCTCCTGGCGGGCGGCCCAGACCGTACGGCCGACCAGGGACATGGCCTCGCCGTCAAAATGCTCGGCAAACGCCGACTCGGTCGCCGGCAGGCTGCCGCGGGTCAACAGGCGCGCGGCGTGATTGTCGGTGCCGTCGTTGGCCGGCGCCACCGCGCGCACACCGCTGCCCGAGCGATCTTCGGCCAGCCAGTCGTCGAGCTGAACCATGTTGACGCCGGCGGCGACGGTGGTGCCGAAGTGCTGGTGAATGCGTGGCACGGCGGCCAGTTCGGCAGAGGTCAGGCCGATGTCGCGCAGGGTCGCGTAGCCATTGTCGGCCAGGATCATGCCCAGTTCGGTGGCCACCCGCAGGGCGCCGCCGCTGTGATAGACGATCGTGCCACTGGCCAGCAGCTCATGGCCATCGCCCAAGGCCGCTTCTTGCCGGTTGGCCAGACGGACCAGCTCGTCCAGGTCAGGGTGGGCGGCGATGGGCACCTCGAAGGTGCGCAGCTGCAGCTGCAGCAGGCTGTACAAGGAGGTCAGCGCACGCCAGGCCTGCGGGTCTTCGCTGGCGGCCAGGGTTTGGATCTGCTCCAAGGTCAGGTCGGTATAGGCCGGCAAGCGCTCCACGGCGCGCAGCCAGGTGCGGGCCAGCAGGGCCTCCCAGCGAGTGGTACGTGCGGCGCCATTGTCGCTGACCCGGCTGCGTCGGAAGACATCGATGGGCAGCAGGTCGAGTACGTAGTTGGCGCATAGCAGGTGGATGCCGCCGCGCAGATCGACCTGCTCACCGCCGTCGGGTTCGATGTAGAGGCCCGGGCTGGCCAGATCGATATAGCCCATGCGGACCCGCTCAGCGTGGGGCTCGAACAGGCCCCGTTCGGCCGCCTTGGTCAGCAGCGCAGGGCTCACATCGGTGGCGTAGACGCGCAGGCGATCGTACCAGTCCTGGCCGCCGTCGCTGCTGATCTTCTGAAAGTGGTCGAGCAGGTAGCGCAGGTGCAGGCCTGTGCCCATGCCCACCTCAACCACCACGATCTCATCGGGCAGGGCATCGGCCGCCGCCTGCTCTGCGCACCAGGCGGCCAGCACGCGGGCGTTGCGCAACGACAGGGTGCCGCTGTCATGGGTCAGGTTGGGCACACGGCCGTCGTCGAAGAGCTGGTCGGCGGAGATGGCCCAGGCGATGCGGCCGAGCTTCCAGTCCAGGCATTGGCTCAGCGGCGACCAGTCCTGCAGCAGCACGTCGCCCGCACCCTCGGCGCCGGGATCATTGGCGGCGCCGGTAGCGGTATCAGCGGCGGGCGCCTCGGACGCGGCCTCGGCTGGGGTCTGCTCGGCGACAACCGAGTCGGGATCGTGCTCGGCGACCACGGGGCCGGGCTTGCGTTTGCGCTTGGCGGCGCCCTTCTTCTTGGCCGCGGCGTTCTTCGTCTTTCGCCTGGTCTTCGGCTTGGCTGCCTTCTTGTCGCCAGAACCCCCGCCCTTCTTGCCCGTCGCGCTCATGGCTCGCTCCCGCTGCTGATGCTGGCTGGTGGTTGTAGCAGACCTGGAACGGTGAGGCGATTGGGGTCTGGTGGCCGCAAAAGGAGCGCCTGCGTCCTCGCCGGCGGCTGGCGGGCGTCCTCGCCAGCGTCCGTGACCCTGCCCGCCAACGCCTAGATCAGCTCCACTGGCGCCAACGCATCGCGCACGGCGCTCTCCAGTTCACCGCTTCGAACCAGCTCCGCCAGCGTCTCGATCTCGCGATAGAGCACCCTGTCCTCGCGCAATGTAGGCACCAGTTCGCGCACCTTATGCCAGGCCGCGGAGGTGCCGATACCAGGCGTGAGTGGCGTGCGCAGATCGACGCTCTGGGCCGCGGCCATCAACTCGATGGCGATGACGCGTTCGGCGTTTTCGATCACGTCGGTGAATCGACGCGCGGCGATGGGCCCCATGGAGACGTGATCTTCGCGGCTGGCGCTCGACGGGATGGAATCCACCGAAGCGGGCATGGACAGGCCCTTGCATTCGCTGACCAGGGCGGTGGCGGTGACCTGGGCGATCATCAAGCCGCTGTTCAGGCCACTGTCGAGGGTCAGGAAGGCGGGCAGGCCGTTGTTCAGGTGGGGGTTGACCAGCTGTTCGACCCGCCGCTCGGCGATGTTGGCCAGGGTTGTGATGGCGATGCAGCCAAAGTCGCTGGCCATGGACACGGGCTGGCCGTGGAAGTTGCCGCCGCTGATGACGCTGCCCTCCGGCACGGCGCCGTCGGTATCGCCCGGGAAGACGAGGGGGTTGTCTGTGACCGCGTTCAACTCCACCTCGAGCACGCTGCGCACGTGGGCCAGGGCGTCACGCACGGCGCCGTGAACCTGGGGCATGCAGCGCATCGAGTAGGGGTCCTGGACCCGGCCGCAGTCGCGATGAGACTCCACCAGGGGGCTGTCAATGCACAGGTTGCGCAGATTGGCAGCGGCGTTGGCCTGGCCCGTGTAGGGGCGCAGGCGCTGGATGCGTGGATCGAAGGCGCGCACGGAGCCGAGCATGCCTTCGATGGTCAAAGCGCCGCTGATGTCGGCGGCCCGGACCAGTCGCTCGGCCCGCTCCAAGGCGACCGTGGCGATGGCCGTCATGGCCTGGGTGCCGTTGATCAGCGACAGGCCTTCCTTGGCGTGCAACTCCAAGGGCGCGATCCCAGCACGCTGAAGGGCATCGGCGGCGGGCACGATGTCGCCCTGCACCTCCACCTCACCCTCGCCGATCAAGGCCAGGGCCAGGTGGGCCAGGGGCGCCAGATCACCCGATGCGCCGACGGAGCCCTGGGCCGGGATCACAGGGTGGATGCGATGCCGGAGCAGCTGGCAGAGACAGTCGACGACCTCGGGGCGCACGCCGGAGTGGCCGGCAGCCAGCACCCGGGCGCGCAGCAGCATCATCAGGCGAACGACCGGCCGCGGAAGGACGGGACCGACGCCGGCGGCGTGTGAGCGCACCAGATTGACCTGGAGTTGGCGGAGGCGATCGGCGGGGATCGAGACCTCGGCCAAGGCACCAAAGCCTGTGTTGATGCCGTAGTGAGCCACGCCCTCATCGGCGACCGCAGCCTCGATCACCTGCCTGGCCTCGGCAACGCGCGCACGGGCCCCCTCATCAAAGACCACTTCCGCCGCGCCATGGGCAACCTGCAGCGCTGCCTCGATGCCCAGGGACCCACCGATCTCCACCGTGTTCATGGCCCCTCCGTTGCCGCTGCGAGACGACAGGGCTATACACCATGGGCTGCCGGGAGCGAACCCCACGCGAGATCCCATGCCCCACGCCCCCTTCCCCTTCATCCGCCTGCAGCGCCTGCATCCGAAGCGGGATGCCGACCTGGCGCTGCCGCGCTACATGAGCGAGGGCGCCGCCGGCTGCGATCTGGTCGCCGCGGTGGAGCAGCCGCTACGCCTGCAATCCCTGGAGCGTGCGGCGGTGCCAACCGGCCTGGCCATGGCGCTGCCGCCTGGTTGGGAGGGACAGGTGCGGCCCCGTTCGGGGGCGGCGATCCGCCAGGGACTGACCGTCGTCAACGCGCCTGGCACCATCGACAGCGACTACCGCGGCGAGGTGCGCGTACTGGTGATCAACCTGGGCCGCGAGGCGTTGACCATCCACCGTGGCGATCGCATCGCCCAGCTGGTGGTGGCGCCGGTGGCGCAGGCGACCTTTGCGCTCGTGGACACGCTCGACGACACCGAGCGAGGGACCGGTGGGTTCGGCTCGACAGGGGCCGCGTGATGCACTCGGTGCGCTGCGCCTGCAGAGGCGCACTTGCGACCCTGCTGGTCGTTGGGTTGGGCGTCGCACCCACGCTGCTGGCCGCCCCAAAGCCGCCGCCTATCGTACCGCCGAAGCTGGTCACCTACGTCAAGGCGGCCTATCCCAAGGCGCTGTTCGAGCGCGGGCTGCGCGGCACGGTGGTCGTCGAATTGCACTTGGGCCTGGACGGCAAGGTGCGCAAGGCGAAGGTCTTCCAGTCGGCCGGACCGGACTTCGACGCCGCGGCGGTGGCGGCGGCACAGAAGCTGGTCTTCACGCCCGCGACCCAGGGCGGCAAGGCCATCGCTGTGGCCATCCGCTTCCGCTACGTCTTCAAGCCGGAGGTGGCGGCCAAACGCCGCGGTCGGGCCGGCGGCATGTCGCGCTACCAGCGCCGCGGCCCGGTCATGGCCCCGGCCGGTTTCGCCAGCCTGGCCGGCACGCTGCTCGAACGCGGCACGGGCCGGCCGATCCAGGGTGCCCTGCTGGTCCTGCCCAAGTTGAACAAGGAGGCGGTGAGCGAATCGGATGGCACCTTCCGCTTTGGCATCCTGCCGGCGGGCAAACATCGCCTGTACGTACCCGGGGCCGATCACAAGCCCTTGCGACGCAGGGTCACCATCAAGAATGGCCGCACGACGAAGCTGACCCTGCGCGCCGAGCGCCGCAGCTACCTGGTCTACCGGGCCACTGCCGTCGCTCCACCTCAGCCTGGCGAGATGGCACGACGCTCCCTGGCCGCCGAAGAGATCCAGAAGATCCCGGGCGTCTACGGCGACAGCTTCAAAGTCGTGCAGAACCTGCCCGGCGTGGCCCGGGTGGGCGGCGGCCTGCTGGTGGTGCGCGGTTCGGCGCCACAGGATACCCAGATGTTCATGGAGGGGGTGCGGATCCCCCTCTTCTATCACTTTGGTGGGCTCTACTCGGTCGTCAATACAGACCTGCTGGCGGGCGTGGACTTCATGCCCGGCGGCTACCCACTGCGCTACGGCCGCGGTCTGGGCGGCGTGCTCTCTTCGCGCCTGGCGCTGCCGCGCAGCGACGCCCGCTGGCGCGGCTACGTGGAGAGCAACGTCTTTCACACCGGCGCCTTCGTCCAGGGACCGATCACCGACGACACCCACCTGACGCTGGCCGGGCGGCGCTCCTACGTCGACCTGATCCTGGACGCGGTGGTGCCCGAGGGCGTGCTGCCCTTCTCGCAGGCGCCGCGCTACTACGACTGGCAGATCAAGCTCGATCATCGCTTCGGCAAGCGCACCTCGGGCACCCTCTTCGTCCTGGGCAGCAATGACACGGTCGCAGCCCTGGTGGACCAGCCACCGGCGGCCTTCCCAGACGCCCATGGCGACCTGGAGACAGCGTCGAATTTCGTCACCGGCATCGCCCTGCTGCGCCACCAGGGCAAGGGGTGGAAGGCGCGCACCACCCTGGGCACCATGGTCGCCACCGCCAACCTGGCTCTGGGCGAGGCCTTCCGCTTCGACCTGATCGGCACCGAGGTGACCGTGCGCCAGGACGTCACGCTGGGCGAGGGGCCGGTGCAGCTTCGGGCGGGGCTGGACTTCTACTGGACGCCGTTCGAGGTCGAGGCGCTGCTGCCCCAGTTCTCGGCCACCGGGGAGCGCGGAACAGGTAGCGGCAACCCGCCGACCGACTCCGAGCGCGTCTTCCTGACCATGGAAGGCTCGCAGCTGCTGCCAGCCATGTGGCTCGACACCGTCTTCAAGCTGCGCGATGACCTGGAGGTGGTGCCCGGCGTGCGCGTCGACCTGTTCCGCGACCTGGGCAATGGCGAGACCATCACGCCGCGCATCAACAGCCGTTTCGACTGGAGCAAGGAGTTGACCCTGAAGGCCGCCGTCGGCACCACATCGCAGCAGGCCCAGCCGCCCCAGTTGATGGCGCCGCCGGTGGGCAATCCGGCCCTGGTACCGCAGCGCTCCTTGGAGATCGCCGGCGGCTTCGAGTACCGCTTCACCGACTACCTCGACCTGGATTTGCAGGGCTTCTACAAGCGGCTCTGGGACGTGATCGTCACCGACTCCAGTCCCGCAGCGCTGGCCAGCGTGCCCTACAACAACGACGGCACCGGCCGCATCATCGGCATGGAGTTCCTGCTACGCCACAAGCTGGCCAACAACTTCTTCGGCTGGATCGCCTACACCCTGCAGCGCGCCGAGCGGGTCGATCATCCCGGCGATCCGGCACGCCTCTTCGGATGGGATCAGACCCACATCCTCACCGCCCTGGGCTCCTACAAGCTGCCCTGGAATATGGAGGTGGGTATGCGCTGGCGACTGACCTCGGGCAACCCCTACACGCCCCTGTCCACGGCGGTCTGGAACGAGCAGACCGACAGCTATACGCGGGTTCGCTCGACGGCCATCAACAGCAAACGAATGCCGCCCTTCCACCAGCTGGACTTCCGCTTCGACAAGAAGTGGGTCTTCGACACCTGGATGCTCGACGCCTACCTGGATGTGCAGAACATCTACAACTACATGAGCCCCACCGGCATCCGCTACAACTTCGACGCCACGCAGCAGGAGTACTTCACCGGCCTGCCGATCATCCCGTCGCTTGGTTTGAAGGCGGAGTTCTGATCGGCGGCGCGCGCCGCTGCGAATCGCGCCACTGGACGCTACAACCACCGCTCGGTAGAGTCGCCGCGCTCTCGCGGAGGTCGCCATGGCGCAACCCGAAAAACCGGTGCTGAGCCGCCTCTTCGTGCTCGAGCAGAACGTCGCCCGACCGCTGGACTACGCGGTCGACCAGGGACACCACGAGTTGCGCGACTGTGGAGTCAATTTGAAGTTCGTTGGCGACATCGTAGCGTTGAGTTGGCAGGGCTTCGGGCCCACGGCGTTCGTATTGCCGGGTGCGCGGCAGCTACGCGCAGGCACGTGGACGAAGGTGGAGGACGGCGCCCGGGTCACTTGGGCCGGTCGCGATTGGATCTTCGTACCCCACGCGCTGCCCGGCGATGCGTCGGCTCCCAAGCGCGGCGTCAGCCTGAACAGCCACAGCAGCGGATTTCCCGTCAACGCCGCCCTCTTGGTGGTCGACGGTACCGATCGTGGCAACTTCTATCGGGTGCGCACCGAGCCCTACCAGCTGAGCGTCGAGGTCCAGGTGCGGGGCCGCAACGAGGACGACGGCGTGGCGCTGGAAATCCAGGTGCATGCCGTGGCTGATAAGGGTCAGGTGCGCCTGGACGGCAAGGCGCTCAAGCCCGGCGCATCAGCGGCGTTGTCCCGCGACCAGACCCTGGAGATCGCCGCCAGCGAGCGGGGTCCCGCACTCACCGTACAGGCCGTGCTCGCCTGAGCGGGTCCACCAAGGAGCAGTGAACATGCTGCCATCGCTCGCCGCCATCACCTGGGATCTGGACCCGATCCTGTTCGATTTCGGGGCCATCCAGATCCGCTACTACGGCGTGATGTTCGCCCTGACCATCTACGCCGCGTTCTGGATCTTCCGCCAGCAGTCGCTGCGCAACGGCAAATCGCCCGAGTACGCCGAAGTTTTTCTGTGGTACGGCGTCGCCGGCATCATCGGCGGCGCGCGGCTGGGTCACTGCCTGTTCTACGAACCGGAGCACTACCTCAGCAATCCGATCGAGATCCTCTACTTCTGGAAGGGCGGGCTGGCCTCGCACGGCGCCACCGCTGGCATCTTCTTCATCCTCTGGCTCTTCGCCCGTCGCAACCGCGTCCGATTCCGCTTCGTGGCCGATTGCGTGCTGCCGGGCATCGCCTTCGCCGCGGGTGGCGTGCGCATCGGCAACTTCTTCAACTCCGAGATCGTCGGTCGCGCCTGGGATGGCCCCTGGGCGGTCATCTTCACCCGCTACGACAAGATGATGGGCATCGACCCGGCGATCGCCCGCCACCCGACGGCGTTCTACGAGGTCCTGATGGGCTTCATCACCTTCGCCGTGCTCATGTGGGTGATTCGGCAGGACTGGCGACGGGCGGGCAGCGGGCTCGTCTCGGGCATCTTCCTGATCTTGTATTTCTCGTTCCGATTCATCGTCGAGTTCTTCAAGGAATTCCAGGTCGACTCGCTCGCTGAGGGCGCGCTCGAGGCGCAGAAGGCCGGTGAAGGTCTGGCGCTGACCATGGGCCAGTACCTGAGCATCCTGCCGGTGGCTATCGGCGTGTGGATGCTCGTCAAGGCGATCCGCGAGCCCAAGGACGACATCCCCGAGCCCACGCCCTGGTGGGACCAGGAGCAGGCGCGACTGGACGCCGAAGCGGCCGCGCCGGCGCAAGCCAAACGAAAGAAGAAGAAGAAGCGCTGAAGATCAACGCTCCATGCCGCTGATCTTCAACGACGCACGCCGCCGCTGAAGAAGGTGCGCGCCACGGCCACCGCGCTGACCATGTCGCTGGCTCCCATGGTCTCGGCGCAGGAGTGCATGCCCCACATGGGCGCACCGATATCCACGGTACGAGCGCCCAGGCGGGCCGCGGTGATCGGCCCGATGGTGGTGCCACAGGCCAGGTCCTGACGATTGATAAACGCCTGCAACGGCACCTCGGCAGCCTCGCAGATCGCCTTGAAGATGGCCGCCGTCTCGCCCGTGGTGGCGTAGCGATCGTTGGTGTTCAGCTTGACCACCATGCCCTGGTTGACCAGCGGCGCGTGGTGCTTGTCGTGCTTGTCTTCATGGGCGGGATGCAGGGCGTGCACCATGTCGCCGCTGATGACCATGGACGCGGTCAAGGCGCGCTCGATGTCGGCCCCAGCGGGTGTCTCCGGATGCTGGCGGGCCATGCGGATCAGCACGTCGCGCAGGAAGCTGGAGGCGGCACCCGAAGCCGACTGCGAGCCGGTCTCCTCGGCGTCCAGGAACGCGCCAACCAGGGTGTGAGCGGGCTCGGGATGGGCGGTGGCGGCCTCGATGAGGCCGGTCACGCCGGCGAAGACCATGGCCAGGTCATCATGTCGGGCGCCGACCACCAGGGAGTTGTCGACGCCGGCGCGGGTGGGCCGGCCGTGCGGCATCAGGTGCAGGTCGAAGCCGTCGATGTCGCCCAGGGGCACGCCAGCGGCCAGAGAGAGGGCCTTCATGGCGCCTTCGGAGTCCGTGCCGGTGGCGAAGACCGCGTTGAGCTGCGTGTGGGCGTTGACCGCGCCGCCGTCGTTCTTTTCGCGATCGAGGTGGATGGCCAGCTCCGGGATCAGGCCCAGAGGTCGGTCGATGCGCACCAGCGTGCGGGTCATCACGGGCTGGCCCGTGATCGGACTGAACACCGGCTTGCCCTGCTTGTTGCGGGCCAGTTGGAAGACGGAGCCCGCCAGAGCGAGCGGGCGATCGAACCAGGTCCGCCGAATCAGTCCACCATGCAGTTGGGTGGTGAGCAGTACGCAACCAGCCTGCTCGTCGAGCGGGTTGAGGCGCAGGCGCAGGTCTGGGCTGTCCGTATGGGCGCCGAAGATGGCGTAGCCGGTCTCCACGGGCGTGCGGCTGCCGGCGTGGATGGCGATCACCGACTTGCCGTCGGGATGCACCACGTAGCAACGCTCACCGGGGGCGATGGTCAGGTCCTCGTCCAGACGACGAGGGGAGAAGCCGGCCGTGCGCAGGCGGTTTTCGCACTCGACCACGGCGTGAAAGGGGGTTACCGCGTCGCCGAGGAAGCGGATGTAGTGATCGGCCGCGTCGCGCGGCTCGGTGGGTACGGTCAGCTGGGTCATGACGTCTCCGGTCTGGCTCCCACCGCGAGACTGCAGCGGCGCGATCAGCCAGCCAGGACCTTGTGGATCGCCAGCGCCACGCCGGTCAAGCTCTCGCCGGCAACGACGCCGGCGGCCAGCACGATCAGGAATCGATCGGCCCAGTTGCGGGCGTAGCGGGTGGCGATCACCGCCGCGAGGCCGCCGATGAACAAGCTGATCGGATAATAGCCGGGGATGGTGAAGGCCAGCCCCACGGCCGAGCCCGAAGGCAGGAAGCGGACGATGGACTTGGGCAGGGTCTTCTCCGCAACGCCGCTGACGATGCCAATCGCGCCGCCGACGATCATCGCGGTGATCGCCCCCGGGGGCATGGCGTCGAGCCCGATGGCGAAGATCTCGGCGACCGCCTTCCATGCGGCCACTGCAGGTGCGGGCCACTGCGGCGTGAGCAACATGCTGCTCGGGTCGGGGATCAGAATCAGGTACGCCGCGCTGCCAGCCAGCGAGCCGGCCAGCACGCCGAAGACCTGGGCCAGGGTCTGCAATCGCGGCGAGGCGCCGATCAACAAGCCGGTCTTCATGTCGTGGAGCAGATCAGCGGCCTGGGACGAGGCGCCGCCGGTAACGTTGGCGGCCATCAGGTTGGCGGCCGCCTGGCCCGGCGCCAGGACGCCAAACATCAACTGGGTGACCTTGCCCATCGCACCCACCGGCGTCAGCCCGGTCTCGCCGGAGACCCGCGCGGCGACCACGGCCAGGAGGAAGGTCATCAGGACGCCCAAGGTGCCGATCCAGATGGCGATATCGTAGAACTGCCACTGGCAGAAGACGGCCAGCAGCAGGGCGACCACGAGCCCGCGCACGAACCACTTTCGGGGTACCTCGTCGGCCCGGACGGGCGCCGTCGGGCCGACGCCAGCGGACTCGGGTGTTTTCGCTGCGCTGCGCGGTCGCACGGCCGCCAGCACCGAGCGCCAGGAGAACGCAAACGAGGTCAAGGACGCGGTGACCATCATGGCCACCCCGGGCCAGAGCAGCCACTTCAACATGGCTCGATACCACATGGCCTCGGGGGCCACCTTGCCGGGTGTGGCCCAGCCCATCTCCAGGGCCCAGGGCCCGACGAAACCCCATGCGATCACAGCGCCAAGGAGCATGGAGGCGGCCGATCGGAAGCCGATCAGCGCGCCCAGGGCGACCATCATGAAGGTCGGGTCGAAGGCGAAGGTGAGGTTCTTCAGGCTCAGCTTGGTGATGCCCTTGCCCGCCAGCACGCCGCCCGGGGCGGTGCTCAGGGATCCTGGCAGGGTCAACTTGCCGAGTTTGATCAGTTCGGTGATGGCCTTCCAGCCGCCGGCGACGACAGCGCCCGTCAGCAGGACCCGCACCCGGGCCATGGCCTCGGCGCCCACGGCGTACATCTCCTTGATGGTCTCGGCTGTGGCGATGCCATGGGGGAAAGGCAGCCGATCCACCAGCAACATCTGCCGCCTTAACCCGACGGCGACGATAATGCCCACCAGGCTGACCGCGAAGACCCATAGCGCCAGCGCCCCCCAGCCCAACTGCTGGCCGGTGATCATGGTGAGCGCAGGGATGGGGGCAACCAGGCCGGCTGACGAGATCGAGGCGCCAGAGGAGGCCGCCGTCTGGTTGATGTTGTTCTCCAACATGCCCCAATTGCGGGTCTTGAACAGCCCCTCCAGCGAACGCCAGAAGGCGTAGCTGAGCAGGGCCGCGGTGATCGACATGTTGAAGCCCCAGCCGATCTTCAACCCCGTGTAGATGTTGCACAACGACAACAGGGCGCCTAGCAACATGCCGGTGGCGATGGCGCGGACGGTGAACTGCGGCGCGGTCAGATTCGGCTGCGGGAAGGCGTCTTCGGAGACGGAGGTCGATGCGGAAATGGCGTCGCTCAATGCGCCTCCGTAGGCCCGGTGGGGAAGGCGCCTTGTGCCACGGATTGTGTGGCGGCCGCAAACGACAGGGCTAGAAGACGCTGGTACGCAAGGGCTTGCGGGACCAGCCCAAGCCGTTGCCAAGCTGGCCATAGTCGCCGGCGCCCCAGCACCAGGCGCGCTTGTCGTTGGCGATGGCGCAGGCGTGGTGGCGACCCACCGAGAGCGCGCTGGCGGTCAACCCTTGGGCCTGCACGGGTTTGGTCGAGAAGTTGGTCTTGCCGTCGCCCAGCTGGCCGATACCGCCATCGCCCCAGCACCAGACCGCGCCGCCTTTGACCAGCGCGCAGGTATGGGTGTCGCCAGCGCCGATGGCCAGGGCGCCGCCCACGCCGATCACCGCCACTGGTTTGGCGCGCAGCGTCGTTGTGCCGTCGCCGAGCTGTCCGGAGTCGTTGGCGCCCCAACAGAGAACGTCGCCGACCACGGTGAGGGTGCAGGCATGCCGCCTGCCTGCCGCCAAGGTCCCCGGCGACAAGGCCAGGTTGGGCAGGGATGCGACCGTGACCGGCGCGAGGCTGTCGGTCTTGTTGCCGTCGCCCAGCTGGCCCAGCCCGCCCTGTCCCCAACACTTCACGACGCCTGCACCCACTCGCGCGCAGGTGAAGCCATCGCCCGCAGCGATGTTGATAACCGGAGTCACGCCGTGAATCGGCTTGGTGGCCACCGGCGCCTGGGCCGTCTTCTTGCTGCCGTCGCCCAGCTGCCCGAACTCGTTATGACCCCAACAGTGCACCTTGCCGCCTTGGGCCAACGCGCAGGTGTGGTTCTTGCCGGTCGCCAGTTGGGTGGCGCCCGCCACGCCCTGCAGCTTGACCGGCTTGTCCGACTGCTCCGGCTTGCCGTGACCGGGCCCGGCGAACTGGCCGGCCACGAAGTCGTGCCCGCCCCAACACCAGACCGCGCCCGTGGCATCGATAGCGCAGGTCTGGCTGTAGCCGGCAGCCACCGCCTTGGCCGATGGCATCTTGGACAACGGACCCGGCGCCGACCAGATCGCGTAGTCGCTGGTGCCGTTGCCGAGCGAGCTCATGTGGTTGACGCCCCAACAGCTCACCTTGTCGTCGGCCAGGATGGCGCAGCTATGGGTGCGGCCGGCGCTGATGGCCTTCGGCGCGCCGGTCATGGCCACCGGGGTCGGCGTCCAGGACACTTCCCCGGCGCCGATTCCCAAGACGCCGGTACGGTTTCGGCCCCAACTCCAGACCTTGCCCTGGTCGTCGACGAACCGACCGTGATCGGGGCCGATGCCCAGGGCCACCACGCTGGTGGCGCCGGCCACGGGTTTGGCAAGGTTGGTGCCCAGAATCGAGTCCTGACCGAGTGTGCCCATGGCGTTATGCCCCCAGCACCAGGCGCTACCGTCGTTTCGTCGGGCGCAGGCGAAGGCGCCGCCCACGCCGACTTCCAGCGCGCCACCAAGCCCCTTGACGGCCACCGGCACCAGGCTGTTGCTTGTGCCGCCATCGCCCAGCTGTCCCTTGCCACCATCGCCCCAGCACCAGGCGCTGCCGTCCTTCTTCGCAACGCAGGTGGTGGCGCCCCCGGCGGCGATGGAGATCAGGTCGCTCAGGCCCTTGACCTGCAGCGGCTTGGCCATCGCGGACTTGCTTCCGCCACCCAGCTCGCCGCTGCTGTTGCGGCCCCAGCACCAGGCGCCGCCGCCCGACTTGGCGAGCGCACAGACATGGCCCACGCCGACACCGAGGCTGGACATCGCCGGCACGCCTTGCACCTGCAACGGCTTGGCGGACTTCGAGTCGGCGCCATCTCCCAACTCGCCGTGACCCCCGAGGCCCCAACACCAGACGGCGCCCTTGGCGTCCAGCGCACAGCCGAAGTGACCGCCGCCGTCGTAGGCGACCACGTCGAGCGGAGCGGCCAGCTGGACGGGTTTGGTGGACTTGCTGCCGAAGGATCCCAACTGGCCGTAGACCGTGCTGCCCCAGCACCACAACCTGCCATCGCCAGCCAGGGCGCAGCTGTGATCCCACGAGGTGCCCACGGACTTGACCGTAGGCAGCCCCTTGACCTGCACCGGCTCGTGGCGATCGACCTGGCTGCCATCGCCCAGCTGGCCATCGTTGTTCTTGCCCCAGCACCACACCGTGCCCTGACCGGTGAGCGCGCAGGCGTGGCCGGCGCCGGCGGTGATGCGGGCGATCGCCGGCTTGCAGAGCCCGGCTTTGCAGGTGCCGCTGACGCCGCAGGCGGCCCCGTCGACCAGTTTTGTATGGGCGCAACCGGTCTTGGCGTCGCAACTGTCCTTGGTGCAGGCGTTGGCGTCGTCGCATGGATTCACCGCCGGCACCAGGCGGCGGATGCGCCGTTCAGTGCCGGTGGTCATCCAGAGGGTCCCGTCGGCGGCGAAGTCCAGGCCGCGAACCGAGCCGACCGAGGCCTTGCCGACCGCGCCGTCGGTCGAGCCGGCGCCCATGGCCACGGTGGTGACCTGACCGGCGGCGGTGACCCGGGCGAGCCGGCCGTTGCCGATGCCGGCGACGTAGATTGCGCCATCCGGCCCCATGGCGAGCCGTTGGGGGCCGCCGAAGGAAGCGGCAGTGCCGAGTCCGTCGGCGCTGCCGGCGACGCCGCTGCCAGCGAACAGGCTGACGTAGCCGCCCGGAGAAATGCGACGGATGGCGTGGGAGTCCCAGTCGGAGAAGTAGATGGTGCCATCGGCCGCCACTGCGACGCCTTCGGGGCCACCGAAGGAGGCGGCGATGCCGAGACCGTTGGCCGAGCCCTTGGGGCCGCCGCCCGCGATGGTCGTCACCACGCCGTCGAGGGTGACGCGTCGAATCGCCGGAATCCCGGTCTGGGCTACGATCAACGCGCCATCCGGAGCGAGGGCGGCGTCGATCACGCTGGCGAAGCGTGCAGCCTTGCCTTTGCCGTCCACATGGCCGTAGGCGCCCTCTCCAGCGAGCACGGTCGAGACGCCCTCTTTGGTCACGCGCCGGATGCGATAGCCCGTGACGACGTACAGGTGGCCAGCCGCGTCGCAGGTGAGGCCGGAGGGGTAGATGAAGGACGCCGCCAGGCCCTTGCCATCGGTGCTGGCCTCGAGGCCGCTGCCGGCAAAGGTGGAGACGGTCCCATCGGCATGAATCTGGCGGATCCGACGGCCCCCGTCGGCGACGAAGATCCGGCCATCAGGACAGACCTCGATGTCATCGGTCGAGCCGAAGAGGGCGTTTGGACCGTGGCCGTCGCGGTAGCCAGGTGGCCCGCCGCCAGCGACCGTGTCGATCCAGCCGTTGGCCGCGGTCGTGCATTGGCCGCCCGCGCAGTGGGACGACAGCGAACACGCGCTACCTTCGTCGCAGGCGAAGCCATCGGCCTTGCCAGTGCATGACGAAGCCACGCAGATTCCCACGTCGCACTTGGCGTTCGCCGCGCAACCGGTGCCGTTGGCCAGGACCACGTTTCCACAGCCCTTGGTCGGGTGGCAGTCATCCTTGGTGCACGGGTTGCCGTCGTCGCAGTTGCTGGCCACGCCGGCCTTGCAGGACGCGCCGCCGACGCAGGAATCGCCCATGGTGCAGACGCTGCCGTCTTCGCAGGGCGTGCCCCCGGCGACCGTTTTGTGGGCGCAGCCCTTGGCGGGGACGCAGGAGTCGGCGGTGCAGCCGTTGGCGTCATCGCAGTTCGCCGTCAGGACGCGCATCCTGCGCAAGGCGTGGTTGCCCCACTCGGCGGTCCAGAGGGTGCCATTGCGCCAGAGGATTCCGATGGGCCCGTCGAAGCGCGCCTTCGACAGCGGACCGTCGACGAAACCTGTGGGCCCGCCCGCCAGGGTCGTGACGCTGCCATCTTCCTTGATGGAGCGGAGCTTGCTGTTGGATGTGTCGGCCAGGGTGAGTGTGCCGTCGGGTGCCCATGCGAGGCCGTTGGGATGGGAGAATCTGGCCGCAGCTCCCTTGCCGTCGGCGTAGCCGATGGCGCCGCCGGCTACGGTGATGACCTGCCCGGCGGCGATCCGGCGGATCCGGTGGTTGGACCAGTCGGCAACGTAGATGGCGCCCTTTGCGTCGATGGCCACGTCGACCGGTTGCTTGAATGTGGCCGAGAGCGCCGGGCCATCCTTGGCGCCCTGGGCGCCGCTGCCGGCGATGGTGCTGACCGTGCTGCCATCGGCGGCGATTTTGCGGATGCGCTGGTTGTGCCGGTCGGCCAGCCAGGTCGCGCCTTTGGCGTCGATCGCCATCCCTGATGGACCGTTGAGGCGCGCCTTCAGCGCCGGGCCGTCGGCGTGGTCGGGCTGGCCATTGCCCGCCCAGGCGGAGATGACGCCATCGGTCGTCAGCTTGCGCACCCGGTGGCTCGCCATGTCGCTGACCAGGAGGAAGCCGCCGGGATGCCAGGCGATGCCCCAGGGTCGTACGAAGCCGCCCTTGCCCGGTGGTCCGACCTGATCCCAGATGCCGCCGGTGCCGGCCAGGGTGGTGACGAACCCTTCTGGCGACACGCGCCGCACCGCGCGATTGCCCCAGTCAGCCACGTAGATGAATCCCGTGGGATCTGCGGCCAGGCCCACCGGCGACTGCATCCGGGCTTCTTTCGGGCCGCCGTCGTGGAAGCCATGCGTACCGCCGACCAGGGTATCCATATGCCAGGTCTCGGGCGCAGTGCATTTGCCGCCCGCGCAGGTGTCCGTGACGGTGCAGACGTCTCCGTCATCGCACGGCTTGCCGACCATGGCCGGGTCGGCGACTGGCGCCGAGCAAGCCAGTTTGCCGCCGGCGCAGGTGGGTTGGCCGATGGCACAGCCGCCCTGGGTGGTGCAGGTGCCGCCGGGTTTGGCGTTGACGTCCGGTGCGTGGGTGCAGGTGCCGTCCGCCGCGCCGCAGGTGTCCTTGGTGCACGCATTGCCGTCGTCACAGGAGCGTTGAGGCGGGGTGATGCGCCGGATGACATGGTTGCCGCGGTCGGCGACCAGCAGGCGCCCCAAGGGGTCGAAGAGGAGCGCGGACAACCCGGAGAAGCTCGCCTTGGCCAAGGGCCCGTTCGTCAGGCCGCTCGCGCCGCCAGCGAAGGTGGTCACCGCGCCAGCGGGGGTGATCTTGCGAATCCAGGAATTGCCGTAGTCGGCGACGAATAGGTTGCCGGCCGGATCGATGGCCAGCCCCCAGGGCTGCGACAGGGCGGCGGCTGTACCCACGCCATTGGCGAAACCGGCCTTGCCCGTACCAGCGATGGTGACCACCTGGCCCACCGGGCTGATGCGCCGAATCCGGTGGTTGGACTGCTCGCTGACGTAGATTGCGCCGGACTTGGCCACCGCGATGCCCCATGGTGCGTGGAATCGGGCCTGGGCGGCGGGGCCATCCTTGTATCCCGCGACGCCGTTGCCGGCGATGGTGGTGACGGCGCCCGCTTGGGTCACACGACGCACTGCGTGGTTGCCTATCTCCACGAGGATGAGGTCGCCCTTGCCATCCACATCGACTCCGGCGGGCGAGTGAAAGTGCGCTTTGCTGCCGTTGCCGTCAGACCATCCCGGCGTCCCGAAGCCAGCGAGAGTGCTGACCTTGCCTTTGGCGTCGATCCGACGGATTCGGTGGTTGGCCAAATCCGCGACCAGCAGCTGTCCCCCCACCATCGCGATGCCCGTCGGATTGGCAAAGCGCGCCTGCTCGCCTATGGCATCTTTGAATCCCGACAGCGGCGAGCCGGCGAACACATGGACTTCGCCATCGGGTGCGATACGCCGGATGCGTGATGTGGCCGCCTCGGTCAGATAGACGGAGCCGTCGTCGCCCCCCCGCCAGTCCGGGGGGGCCGGGGATAGGCGCCCCCCGGGCCGGGCGCCCCGCACCCCCC
>CAYTLW010000017.1:84940-87232 GCA_964438735.1 uncultured Enterobacteriaceae bacterium
GGGTCAGATAGACGGAGCCGTCGTCGCCCAACGCCATGTCGTTGGGCCAGTGGAATCGAGCGACGAGGCGATGGCCGCCCTTCAGACCGGGCTGGCCGTCGCCAGCCCAGGTCGTGACCGCCGTGCCGCTCGATGGCTTGCAGATGCCGGACTGACAACTCGCTGCCAATACGCACGAGTCCTTGGCATCACAGGCCACGCCATCTGCCTTGCCGAGACAGTTGGTGGCCATGCACGTGCCCTCTGAGCAGGCGGCGCCGTTGCCGCAAGCCTTGCCGTTGGCCAGCGCGAGCCAGGAGCAGCCGGTCTTGGGATCGCAGGCGGTGGAAGCGCAGGCCGCTGCGACGGCGCAGCTCAACGCCTGGCCCGGCTGGCATGCGCCCTTGCCATCACATTTGTCGGATTGGGTGCACAGGTCGCCATCCTCGCAGGCCGACTTCGGCGACGCCGGAGCACTCTGGCAGCCCTTGGCGATATCACAGGCGTCCACGGTGCAGGGATTGTGGTCATCGCAGTCCTGCAGCCCCCCCACGAGCCGGCGCACGCTGTGATTGTGCAATTCGGCCACGACCAGCTGGCCAAACGCGCCGACGGCGATGTCCACAGGCATGTCGAAGCGCGCGTCCTTGCCCGGCCCATCGACCAGTCCTGCGCTGCCGTCGCCGGCGAGGGTGGTGACCTGCCCATCGGTGGCGATCCGGCGAATCCGACGGCCGCCATGCTCGGCCACGAAGACGATGCCCGCGGCGTCCACGTCAATGCCCATCGGTTGGAAGAACGCCGCGGCGCTGCCCTTACCGTCCCCAGTCCCTTTGCCACCGCCAGCGACGGTCACCACGGTGCCGTCCACGCCCACGCGACGGATCGTGTTGTTGGTGACGTCGGCGAGCCAGATCTGGCCCTTCGGCCCCACGGCAATCCTGCCGAGTTGGCCAAATGATGCGGACGTGCCCTTGCCGTCTACGTTGCCGGCCTTGCCGCCAGCGATCGTGGTCACCACACCGGACTTGTCGACCCGGCGCAGGGCGTGATTGTCCCGGTCCGCCACCCAGATGACGGCGCCGGCAGCCAGGGCGATGCCGCTGAGCTGGCCGAAGGAGGCGTTCAACCCCTTGCCGTCTACGAAGCCCTTCTTATTGCCCGCAACCGTGGCAACGACGCCGCCAGCCTGAACGATGCGCACGCGATGGTTGTAGGTATCCGCAACGGCCACCGATCCTGCCGTATCGACAGCCACGTCGTGGGGACGGTTGAACCTGGCCTTGTTGGCCTGTCCATCCTTGAATCCCTCGATTCCATCGCCTGCCGCCGTGGTCAACGTGCCGTCCGGGGCCAGCAGGCGAATGCTGTGGGCGAGCGCGTCCGCGATGTAGATGAATCCGCCGCCCCCTCGCGCGAGCCCTTGTGGAGCCGTCAGCTTCCCGTGGCCCTTGGCGCCGTTGGCAAAGCCGGGCGCGGCGATGAGGGTCTTGACTACATAGGCGTCCGACACCACGCACTTGCCCGACTTGCAGACGTCCTTGCCCGTGCAGGCGTCGCCATCGTCGCAGGCGGTGCCGTCGAGCAGCGCCGAACAATCGGGCAGGCATTTGCCGGCCGCGCACGCCTTGCCCGTAGCGCAGAAGTCACCATCGGACAGCACTGTCGCGGTGCAGCCCTTGGCCAGCACGCAGGCCTCGTTGGTCGTACACTTGTTGTCGTCACTGCAGTCCTTGCTCTTGCCGGCCTTGCAGACGCCGTTTGCGCAGGTGTCGCCCACCGTGCAGATCTCGCCGTCATCGCAAGACCCGGGCACCGGGGTCGGCACGCAGCCCGACTCCTTGGCACAGGCATCGGTGGTGCAAGCGTTGCCGTCGTCGCACTTCTTGTTCGTGCCGACGCATTGGCCGGCCTGGCAGGAATCGCCGCCAGTACAGAGGTCGCCGTCATCGCAAGCGCTGCCGTCCTTGGTGGCGGTCTGGAGGCACTTGCCGGTGGCCTTGTCGCAGTGACCTGGCGTGCAGAAGTTCTTGTCGGGGCATTCGAGGTTGGTCTTGCAGCCTGTCGGCACGATATCGACCGCCGTGGCGGTGGCATCGTTGGCGTCGTCGACCGCGTCGGCGTCCGAGTCCGAGACCGTGTCCGTGTCCGTGTCCGTGTCCGGGACCGTGTCTGTGTCCGTGTCCGTGTCCGTGTCCGGGACCGTGTCTGTGTCCGGGACCGTGTCCGTGACCACCTCCGGGGGTGATGAAATATCACCCCCGTGGGGGGGGGGGGGGGGGGGGGGGGGGCGCGCGCGCGCCCGGGGGGCGG
>CAYTLW010000017.1:87242-91580 GCA_964438735.1 uncultured Enterobacteriaceae bacterium
TGGGTGTTTTTTATTTCTCGCCCGCGTCGGCTCGGGCGGCCGTGCCCGTGTCCGTGACCGTGTCCGTGACGGCGACTGTGTCCGTGTCGGAGACCGCCACGTCCTGTTTGGCGTCGCCTGCGTGTTCGGATTCGAAGACCGTGGGATCCAGCAATTCGCGGTCGCAGCCCAGGATTGACAACGCCGCGGCGAACGCCCATGAGACGTGCACCTGGGGTCGCCGACGGCGGCGCGAACTCGGCGCTAGAATCGCAGCGACAACGCCCACGCGAGCCCTCCTGAGGTCGGCGCGACCGAGACGGCCGGAGCATGTGGAGCGGTCGCCAACAAGCCGCCCCCCACAGTGGCCACGGCGAGCCCGGCACCCGTGTGATCGCCCAGAGCTTGCGCCTGCTGTTCAGGTCATCCTGCTGCTGCTTGTAGTGACCGTAGTCGATGCCGTCGACGCGATCGGCGGCGTTGCGCGCGCCGGTCAACGCGTCCAGATCCGCCTGCTCTGATTCGACCATGACCCACATCGCACCGCCTGTGAGCAACGCGACGCCACCGACGGCGAGTGCGCCCCAGGCTACGGGCGTACGCCAGGAGGAGGGCGCCGCCGCGGCGACTTGTAGTGCCCTGGCTGGTTGGGCCGGCTTCGCTTTCGGCTTCGGAGCGGGTTTCGGTGCCGCCTTCACGGCGGCCTTCTTCTTGGCCGATTCCAACCGTTGCCGCGTCTCGGAGATCTCCTGCAGGTGCACCTTCGCTCGCCGCGCGGTGGCTTCATCCACCGCCTTGATCTCAAGCAGACGCTTGAAGTCACGCTCTGCGGCGTCGAATTCGAAGTCCCGCTGTTCGGCACGCGCGGCGTTGAACAGGAATGCAGGCAGCGGCTGGATGCCGAACGCCTGGTGAAAGAGGCGCGCCGCTTCTTTGTAGTTGCGATTCTTGTAGTGGTGTCGAGCCAGCTCCAGGGCCGCCATGGCCGGCCTGGAGATCTGCTCGTCGCCGGCTGACAGTGCGTTTTTTGCGACCAGGCAGCTGATCAGCAGCATCGCGGCGCAGGCGAGCGCCATACCCGAACGGCCCGGATTGAAGCTGGCTGACCGATGATGCACGAACGTGATTCCGAATCGCAGGTAGATGTCCCGATGGGCCTACGATCTTGGCCGGACCAGCGGCCGGGTGCAACGCGCGCGGCGCCGGCGGAATACACCTCTTGGATCTCGCGTAGGTTCCGTCGGGTTGCACTTGATCAATGCCCGCCCGCGCCGGGGAATAATCCCGCTCGTCGGCGGTTGTCTCGGGCGTAGTGCCCTTATCTCGCACGAGCTGGACCGCGTCGCGGTCGGGAGCTTTGATGTCGCGACGCCTCGTATGCAGCATCGTCCTGGTGGGGACGGCCAGCCTGTGGTCCGCCCCGGCCCACGCCGACGGGGAGCTTCGCTTTTCGGTCGATCGACACACCTTCTTCGACGCCGAGCCCGCCTGGCTGGTGGGCGTCCGGCCGGCGGTTGGTTGGACCCCAGGCGGCGACGCCTTCTCACAGCTGAGCCTGATGGTCGGCAAGGTGCACAAACGACACGTCTACCTGGGCGGGTACGTCGGTGCGAGGACCAATGGTGAGACGCATCTGCGCGCCGGGATGCGCTCTGGCGTCTTCGTGCGGGGGCACCGGATCAACGTGGGCACCGGCACCAGTCTCGGCGTGCTGGTCGTGCCCCGCAGCAGCGAGGTTGGCCCCATCGCCACGTGGTGGGCGGAAGCGCGGGTGCGATTGTCCTATCGCAACTTCTTGACGGTCTACACCGAAGTCGACCTGCTCTATCGCAAGTTGGGCTTCCGCCAGACGCGGGCGGTGCCATCGATGGGCGTCGGCTGGACATTCCTGTTCTGACCGACAGGCCGCCCACGACGCCGCGATCCCCAGCGCGGACGAGGCGCTGCGCTTGACCCACAACCGCCGCGCCTCTAGCTTCCCCGCCCCTCGTCGGGAAGGCAGATCATGAGCCGCGCGAGCGCACAACCCAAGCCCCTCGATCGCGAAGGCCAGCGCGAACTGGCCCGACGGCGAGCTTTTGCCATCATCAGCCACCCCGATGCAGGCAAGACCACCATCACCGAGAAGCTGCTGCTCTTCGGCGGGGCCATCCAGCTGGCCGGCGCCGTCAAGGCCAAGAAGGCCCAGCGCTCGGCCCGCAGCGACTGGATCTCGGTCGAGCAGGAGCGCGGCATCTCGGTGTCCACGTCGGTGATGAGCTTCGAGTATCGCGACCTGGCGCTGAACCTGCTCGACACCCCTGGTCACAATGACTTCAGCGAGGATACCTATCGCACGCTGACGGCGGTGGATGCTGTGCTGATGGTCATCGACGCCGCCAAAGGGGTGGAGACCCAGACCCGCAAACTGCTCGAGGTCTGCAGGCGCCAACGCACGCCGGTCATCACCTTCGTCAACAAGCTCGATCTCGACGCCCAGGAGCCGCTGGCCCTGCTCGACGAGCTGGAGATCGAACTGGGCATGGCGCCCTGCCCCTTCACCTGGCCCATCGGCAGTGGCCCGCACTTCAAGGGCGTCTACGACCTGCGCGAGCGGCAGCTGGTGGTCTACGACAAGGCGGAGCGCGGCCGCATCGGCGAGCGAAAGCTGCTCGACGATCTCGACGCGCCGGTCGTCGACGAGCTGCTCGAGAGCGACGCCGACGTGCTACGTGAAGAGGTCGAGCTGATCCAGGTCGCAGCCGCCCAGTGGGACGCGACCGCCTTCGAACACGGCCGCCTGACACCGGTATTCTTCGGCTCGGCGCTCAACAATTTCGGCGTGCGCGAACTGCTGGACGCCTTCTGCGAACTGGCGCCGCCACCTCAGGCCCGCGCCACGCGGTCGCGCATCGTCGAGGCCAGCGAGGACAAGTTCTCGGGCTTTGTGTTCAAGATCCAGGCGAATATGGACCCGCGCCATCGCGATCGCATGGCCTTCATCCGCATCTGCTCCGGCCGCTTCACGCGCGGCATGCGCCTGCACCACGTGCGCCTGGGCAAATCGGTGGTGGTACGCAACGCCATGACCTTCCTGGGCCGCGATCGCGACATCGTTCAGCAGGCCTGGCCCGGCGACATCATCGGCATCCCCAACCACGGCACCATTCGCATCGCCGACACCTTCACCGAAGGCGAGAAGCTGGAGTTCACCTCCCTGCCGAAGTTCGCCCCCGAGCTCTTCCGGCGTTGCCATCTGCGCGATCCCATGCGGCAGAAAGCCATGGCCAAGGGACTGCAACAGATCTGCGAAGAGGGCGCCGCCCAGCTCTTCCGACCGTTGATTGGCGCGGACTGGATCATCGGCGCGCTGGGACAGTTGCAGTTCGAAGTCATCGCCGCGCGGCTGCGCGACGAGTACTCCGTGGACGCTGTATTTGAAGGCTCCCGCTTGCGCTTCTGCCGCTGGCCGATGTTCGAAGAAGAGTTCGACGTCGACGCGTTCGAAGCCCGCTACGCCGGCGACCTGTTCCGCGACGAGCGAGGCCATCTCTGCCTGCTCACCGAGACCCGCTTCCGCGCTGAGTACATCGCCGAACAGAGCCCGGGCCTGACGCTACACACAACCATGGAGCTGTCGTGAGCGGGCGCCCTTGGAGCACGCTCGCCTGGCTGTTGGCGGCGTCGCTGACGACCGCGGCCTGCGGTCCCTCGTACAGCCACCGAGTGGTGGGTTCGGCCGCCATCTCCGATCGCCCGGTGACCTTCACCGCCTCCCAATTGGCCCGCAGTGTGCACCGGGAGGTCAATCGGGCTCGTCACGAGCATGGGCTGTCCAAGTTGAGCTGGAACCCATCCCTTTCGCCTATCGCCTACCGCCACAGTCGGGACATGTCGGTCAGGCGCTACTTTGCGCACGTCAATCCCGACGGCGAGGGCCCCCACGAGCGCTACCTGCGCGGCGGCCACAAATGCCGCGTGCCGATCGGCGGTCGTCGCTTCCTGACCGCTGGCGAGAACATCTTCAGCGGCCACAAGGTGCGAACCTGGAAGATCTTCTCCAACGGAACAAAGCAGGCGTGGCACTACAACACCCTGGCTGCACTGGCCGACCGGGTCGTGGTCGGCTGGCTGAACAGCCCGGAGCATCGCGACAACCTCCTCAAGCCCGCCTGGCGCAGCGAGGCGATCGGCGTCTATATCGACGGCGCCGGGGCGATCCACGTGACCCAGAACTTCTGTTGAACCGACCGCCTGGGCAGCGGCCGCGATGACAGGACGATGCGATCAACTTGGCGAACTTGCGCGATAATGGCTAGGCTCGGGGAGCTCGATAAGCGAGCGATGGCGACCAGATGAGACGAAGCGAGAGCCAGATTC
>CAYTLW010000018.1:0-88826 GCA_964438735.1 uncultured Enterobacteriaceae bacterium
GACCGGCTCCCGCCGGCCGCGAATGAGTCGCCTGTTTCATCCGGCGCTGTCCGCGGTGCCGGTGGGCGACTCATCAGAATCTAGGGGGCTTCCGGAAGCCCCCTCGGCCCGAAAAACGTCGTTTTCGGACCTCACCCCAAAGCTTCGCCGCCGATGGCGGCGCGCGACCAGCGCCGTGTTGGGCGCCGCGTTGATCATCTCCGCCATCGGCTGTGGCGCGCCCGAGCCTGCGCCCGAGCCGCCCGGACCCTTCGCCGCTGGTGGCAAGTACGCCAACCGCTGCCTGGCGTTGAATACGGAACAGCGCCTGGCCGTGCGGGAGAACAAGTACATCCCCGCTGAGTTGCTGATTCATCGCTGGCCGAAGACGCCCGGCAAACCCGCCGGCGCGCCCACAGGCCTGTACCAGTCCATATCAGAAGAGCGTTTCGTCGAGCTGCTGCGCAGCAAGGGTTCACGTATCGCCCTGTTGATCGCCCGCGGCGGCACCGGCAAGTCGAAACTCGCCTGGTCCGTCGAGGCGCAGATCTGTGCTGTCACGCCCACATTCCGGGTCGATCTGCAGTGGGAGGTGGCCCGTACCATGGCCGCTGCTGCGCCCGGCGAGAACCCCCTGCTGCGCGTGATTGCCAGCCGGCTGGGCGCCTCGGCCAAGGAAGACGCTCAGCGGACGGTGGCCTCGGCGATCGGCAAGGGCAGCATGTTGCTGCTCCTGGATTCGCTGGACGAGGTCTCCCTCGAGGAGCGACCCAAGGTCGTCGCCCACATCAACGCCGCCATCGCCGGCAACCCGGGCCTGAACGCGGTCGTGCTGACCCGTCCGCCGGTCTACACCGGCAACTATGGCCTCGAGCCCATCGACGCCCTGGTGGAGCTGCCCATGCTGTCCTGCGAGCGCACGGCCATGGTGCGCAAGCGGCTGCTGCCCAAGGCGGAGACCGCCGGGTTCGACACTTTCGCCAGCCGATACGCTCTCGACCGCAAGGTGATCACGCCGCGCGGTCGCTGCTACTACCCCCACCTGGCTACATTCCGAGACTTCTTCGTGGTCCGCAAGCTGGCCAAGAGCCACGCCACGCCCGACGCCGCTGGCATGGTCAAGAGCTTCGAGAGCAATCGTTCGCAGCTCTACGAGTTCTACCTGCGGGTCTCGCTGGTCAAGGATCTGCAGGGCATCGGCCTGGTCGCCGAAGATGCGATGAAGACCGTGGACAAGATGCTGGCCACCCGCAATCCCGGCGCAGGCGAACGAAACATCGACTTCCACGCCGACGACTGCCTGGCGGCGACGACCGCCGTACCGCAGGAAAAGCGCAAGGCCGTCTGCGAGCGTCTGCTGCAGTCTTCGTTGTTCGAGCGCGCCTCCCAGACGGGTCGCTGGCGGCTCAAGAACCAGAGCATCTACGACCTCTTCCTGGCCCGCTGGACCCACGCCCAGATGGCCGCCAAACCCAAGGGGGCGGCCTGCAAGGTGATCACCGAGCGCAGCGACCTGTTCGAGTCCAACGAGGTGGCCGGCTTCCTGGTTGGCCTGCACTGGGGTCGTAAATGCCTGGTGGACATCACCAACCAGCTCTGCAAGCGCGGCGGCTACGCCCAGCATAATTTCGAACAGCTGGACCAGGGGCTGCCGACCGGCAAGGCCCGAATGCAGCTCATCGACGACGCCCAGAACGGCATCGAAGGCCTGCTCGAACCCCATCTCTGCGTCGGCGCGACGCTGGATCGGCTCTACAAGGCCGCCGAAAAGACCCTGCCGGCGGCTGCGGTCAAGGACCCGGTCAAGGCGCCCGAAAAGGCCCCGGCCAAAGCGCCCGCCAAGAGCAAATCGAAGCGCAAATCGAAGAAGTGAACGGCCCGCTGCTCTACTTCGCCTACGGCTCCAACATGAACCCCGGGCAGATGGCGGCCCGTTGTCCTGGCGCAGCGTTCGTCTGCCGGGCGACGCTGGCCCATCACAAGCTGGATTTCACGCGCGACTCGCCGGTGCGACGATGCGGCGTGGCCGACATCGTGGCCAGCCCTTCCGATCGGGTGTGGGGCGTCGTCTGGCGGGTCACGGCCGAACATATCGACACCCTGGACCGGCTCGAGGGACATCGGCCGGGCGAGGACGCCTATCGTCGCATCGACCGGCAGGTAGAAGTCGCCGATGGCCCCCGCGCCGGCTCCCTGCTCGAGGTGCAGACCTACGAGGTGGCCCGCAAGATCCCCTTCGTCCGACCCAAGGAGAGCTACCTGGCGCTGATCATCGCCGGCGCCCGACATTGGGGGCTACCGAGTGGCTGGCTGCGCGAGTTGGAGGCTGTGGAGACGGTAACTGACAGCGATTGAGCCAATGCTCAGGTAATCACCGCAGACTTGGCCTCTTCGATCTCTTCGTTGGCCTCGCGCAGTCGCCGCGTGAGCACCCGGATGACGCCCTTGGCCAGGGCCGGGTGCAGGTCCAGGAGATCCTGGAAGTCGTCGCGGGAGATGGCGAGCAGCACCACATCCTGCAGGCAGCGGATCGACGCCGAACGCTCGCTCTGGTCGAGCAGCGCCATCTCGCCGAAGCACTCCTTGATCTCCAGCGTGGCCACCTGCTCGCCCTCGTGGATCACCTCCACCTCACCCTCCAGGATCAGGTAGACGTGCAGGCCGGGCTGACCTTCCTCGAAGACCACGTCGCCGCGCTCGAAGGTGACGCGCTGCACGATGTCGGCCACCGGCAGCAGCTGCTCGCCGCTCAAGCCCGTGAACAGGGGCACGCTCTTGAGCAGAAACACCATGTCCATGGGGTCGTGCGCCAAGAACTCTCCCGTCAACGCGCCAATGCGCGGCATCTCAGCTTCAGCGATCGCCCATTCCCAACATCGGTCGAGCCAAGGCGCCGCAGGGCCGAGCAACTTTGCCACCTCTGCATCGCTGTCGTCCAGCGTACCCGAGCTTGCCGATTGCTGCTCGCCCTCCAGACCACGCTCGATGATCGCCACAAAGTCGCGGATGTCTGGATCGCGAATGTGCTGGTCGAGCAGCTCGATGGCGTTGGAGCGGGTCCTGCGCGCCACGGAGCGATAGTTCAAATAGGCGCGATGCATGGCCGCGCGCGAGTAGATCAGGCCCAGCAGGCGGAAGGCGCGCGTCTCGCATTGCAGCTGCAGGGCAGCCACCTCGTCGAGGAAGAACTTCCGGCGCACGGTGTCGCCCGTGGCCAGGGCGTGCACCTGCATGTAGCGATCGAGCAGGGCGATCTCGCGCAGCATCTCGCGCCGTACCCAGCCTTCCAGCGGCGTCGGCGCCATGGGATCGCGGCCCATTCGCCACATGGAGAGCACGCTCTGGTTGCGGATCGCCAGGTCAGGCGAATCGACGCACTTCATCAGCAGGTCCAGCGCCTCGCCGGTGGCCAGACCTTCGACGACACCGATCAGCCGAATGCGCGTGGCCAGGTTCAGCTGACCGCCCTCCAGCCGAGTCTCGATCTCGTCGATCAAGGGCGGCCCGTAGCGAAGCAGGGCCTGGCGCGCCCTGTCGCTGAGATCGCCACGGCCCAGGGCGACGATCAGCGGGTCGATATACTGCGGGATGCCCACCTGGCCCATGGCCTCGACCGCGTTGCGCCGCACCTGCAGGTGGGGATCGTCGATCATCAGGGGCAGGTCGTGGGTGGCCTGGACCCAGCCGGTCATGCCCGCCATCTCTGCAGCCCGCGCGCGGCGATCGTCATCATCGCTGCGGATGTTCTGCATGAGATCCATGTGGATATCCATGGTGCTCTTGTAGCCGGCCACCTTCTTCAGCCAGACGATCGCCAGCGACGCCACGCCCGCATCCTCGTGGCGGGCGTAGGGCCGGATCACCGAGATGAGGTCGTCATCCGGGTAGAGCTCCATCATGCGCAGGGCTTCGCGCAAAACCACCGGCTCCTCGTCCGGCCGCAGCATGCGCAGCAGGTCCTCGCGCGGCGCCTTCTGGCCCAGCAGGGTCATGGTCTCCAGGACCCGGCGCACCACCTCGCTGTCCTCGTGCCGCACCAGGTGTTCCAGGGCCTCTCCGTCCATGGCCAGGCGCAGGTCGCGGATCAAATCCAACGCCTTGAGGATATCGTCGCTATCCTCCGAACGCAGGCGCTGTTTGACCTCGGCGATGGCCGTCTGGGCCACCCATTCGCGCAGCTTGGGATCGCCGCTGGTGTCCAGGCGGCGGGCTCGCAGGGCCTCGAACAGGGTCCGGCGATAATGCGGCCCGATGCGCAATGCGACCAACACCACCGCCACCGAGGCGATGATCGCAGCCGGCGACAGCCAGTGCATCTGGTCCACCGTCGGCACCAGGATCAGCAGCACCACAGAGACGAAAATGGTCGCGAAGCGGTAGACCACGCCGTCGATGAGGGTCTTGGCGCGCTCGCCCTTTCGGGTCTCGATGGGCGTGACCAGCATCTGCATGGCGTTGCGGCTCAGGGCGAAGCTGGCGATGCGCTCCATGAACGAGCATGCCGCGATGGCCCAGAAGGGCGCCAAAAACGCGCCGTAGGTCGCCGCCAGGAACGTCGCGCTGCCCAGGGCGATGACGATGGCGCTCGAGGCCACAGCCAGACCGATGCCCACCACCCGCACCATGCGGCTGGAGGCCACCAGGGCGAAGAAGAAGGCCATCAGGTTGGAGACGCCGTAGTAAGCGCCCAGGAAGCCGGCCATCTGCTCGCGGGCGCCCGTCTCGGCGAAATGGGCCTTGAGAGAGCCGGAGAACTGGTAGTCCACCAGCACGGACGCCAGCTGCATCAGGAAGACAAAGATCGCCAGGCGACTGAGCAGCGGCGACTCGACCAGGCTGCGGAAGCCTTTGGCCACCTCGGAGCCACCCTTCATGCGGCCCAGTCCAGGCGTCTTGGTGGACTTGGACTGCACCGGGTTGCGCTCGACGCCCACGGTGGGCAAGGCGCCGGCGAGCTCGCGAATGACCCGACGGACGCTGAACAACGGGATCGTCAGCAGCACCACCGAGACCCAGACCAGGTCGTTGGCGCTGACCGACATGCGCAGACAGGCCTGCACCAGGCCGCCGCCTGCGGAGGCGCCCAGGGTCGCGATAGCGGCGAAGATGGGGAACAACCGCTTGCCCTGGCGGGCGGGCAGCAGGCCCGAGGTCATGTTCCACATCTGGATCAAGATGAGGTGACCGATGCCCGTGCACCAGACGTAGATGGCCAGGGACATGGCCTTGGGGTGCAGCGGGTAGGCCAGGCGCAGCAGGGCGAAGGAACCGACCGCCAGGGCCAGCAGGGCGGTGAAGCGCCGGTGCATGGCCATGCGCTCCATGGCGGTCACATATGCCAGCGAGGCGACGACCGTAAAGCCTGAAGATCCAAGGAACATCCACGGCAGGGCCGAGATCTCGTTGGCCGACAGGAAGAGCGCCTTGGAGAAGCTCGCCACCAACACGCTGGAGGCGGTGGCCACGAAAAAGAGCGGACCGACGATCAGCAGGACCCGCCGATCCTCTCGCCCGAGCGCCATCATTCGCAGCAGAAAGTCCCTCATCGAGGGGCGAGTATGGACCAAAGCCCGCCGGCTTGGAACACCGGTCGGACCTGCCCGGCAGAGGCGGAGGCCGCGCTACTTGTAGACGATGGTGGGCACGCCGGCGACGTCGGTCTGCAAGGTGGCCAGGAAGACGTTCACCTGGCGGTTGCAGAGGTAGTGCCGGAAGGCGACGAAGTGGCCGTCGTACTTGGCGCTGCAGTCCTTCTCCTGGGTGACGCAGTTGATGGACTTCTTGGGGTCGTTCAGGTGCTGCACGATGGCGCCGGTGGTCACATGCACCTTGCCCTTGGCGTCCTTCGGCTTGAGGTTGCCGCGGATGTCCTTGCTGTGCACTGAGGTGTTCATCTTCAGATCCTTGATGTCATCGAACCACTTGCCGGCGTCCTTGGGCTTGAGCATCAGCCCGTGGGTGGAGGCCGAGAAGACACGCGAGGTCTCGGGCGGCGTATAGGTGTCGCCCTGGCCGAAGGTGGCCAGCACGTGTTTGGGCAGGCCGGGGTCGGTCTTGCCGCAGCCCTTGGGGCCGCAGCGCTTGTTGACGTCGTCGAAGTAGAGCGGCCCATAGACCAGCGGATCGACCTCGTCGAAGTAGTACTGCATCAGGGCCAGCACCGGGTGGTGCTCGTCCAGGTCGACCTCCTGCAGGGCGATCTGCACCCCCACGGTCGCATCCTGGGGCGACTTCTTGTTGAGCAGCGAGTTGACCAGCGAGCCGCCCGTGCCCGAGAACACCATGCCGCGGATGGCGGGCTCATAGGCCAGGCCCAGCGGTCCCGTGGTGCCGCCCTGGGAGTGGCCCATGAAGTAGATCTGGTTGGGGTCGAACTTCAGTTTGCCGGTGCCGGCGAAGTTGGACACGCTGGCGGTCTTGGCGAGCATCACCAGCTGGTAGCTGTCGGCGGCGCCCTGGTAGAGGTTGCCCTTGGCCGCCTGCGGGTTGGCGAAGTTGTAGAAGAGCGGGCCCGGATCCAACAGACCCAGCGGCGGCGGACCGCGCCGGGTGCCGTGCATGGGCTGATCCAGCGAGAGCACCGCCGTGGCCACCTTCTTGCCCTTGTGATCGGTCAGCCGGCTCATGGCGTTGGCCGCCTGGCTCATGCCGCTGCGCAGGGAGCCGCCCGTGCCGTGGGCGTAGAGCACCACCGGCCAGCCGCTGGCTGGCATCTTGACCTTGGATTTATCCTTCCAGGTGCCTTTGGGGATGGCGATGGCCACGCAGACATCCTCGTAGCCGACCACTTTGGGCTTGCCGGCCTTGTCCAGGGCCAGGCCGCCGCCCTCACCCAGCAGGTAGGGCGCCTTGGACGTCTTGACGCCGGCTTTGGTCTTGCTCGTCTTGCTGTCGAACCATTCGACGAAGCCCTCCTGGTAGACCGGCAGGCGGATGCGCGTGTGGATCTCGTGGTAGTTCGCCGACGGCTGTTTGGGGCACTGGCGCGGGTCGGTCTTCTTGGCGTCCTTCCACTCGATGGTGGCGCACGGCGAGATGGTCTTGGGTTTGCCGTCGCAGAGCACCGCCGGGCCGACCAGCTTGGGTTTGCTGGCGTCCAGGGCCACGGCGCGCAGCTCGCGCATGTGGCGGGTGGGATCCATGGTCGTGAACACGGTCGCAGCGATCACGTTCTTGACGTTGGACTTCTTGGACTTCAGGTAGGCGCGCAGCTTGGCGTAGGACGTCCACGCAGCGGCCATGTTCTTGCCTGTGGGCTTCTTCTCCCCCAGCAGGGCCGCCAGGTGATCGCCCTGCACGGGTATCAGGTCGGCCGCATCGGCACCTTCTATCTCTGCGCGGATGCCATTGGTCACGTAGGCGCCATAGGTGGTCGACGGTTCGAGCGCCTCGGACCAGAGCGGGTGAACGGCCAGGTGGTTGCTGCAGATGTACTTGTTGCGCCCCGTCTTGAAGGCCGCGGTGACCTCGACGATCTTCTTCGTGTCCAGGTTCACCAGGACCACGTTGGCGTCCTTGGTGGACGAGGACTTGGCCGGCTTGACGGTCTTTTCGTCGACCGGACGGGTGAATCGGAAGTAGATGGTCGGCTGGATGCTGAAGCCGTCCATGGAGTCGTTGATGGCGTCGAGCACGTTCTTGACCAGGTCGATGCCGACGATGCCCTGACCGGGCGTGGGGTGGGCGCTGATGTCCACCTTGGTGCCTTTGCGACGCAGGTCGCTGGGGAAGGGCGTGCTGTAGAAGTCGTGCACCTTCTGGTTTTCGACCAGGCGGTCACGTTCATCCACGTTGACCTCCTCGAGCTGCTCCTCGGTGATCTCGGCCAGCGCCTCGCCGGGCACGATGGTGCGCGCCTGGAAGGGCAGGATCTTCTCCTCGTAGAGCACCGGACAGGCCACGCCGGGGAAGAGGTGCGGATTCAGGGTCACGCTGCCGGGCATGCATTGGGGCTTCTCCTTGTCCTTGTCGGCGACGCCGGGCTGAGGCGGCGAGGAGCAGTTCAAACCGGGCAGGCAGTCCGCCGGACCGCCACACTCCTGGCCGATGTCCTTGGGCGCCTTGCCCACCTCGGCGCAGTAGCCGCTGATGCCCTTGAGATCGCAGAACATGCCCTTGACGCAATCGCTCGCCGAGGTGCACTCGCCAAAGAGCACGCCGGTGCCCGAGGGCACGCAGAAGCCCAGGAAGCCGCAGTGCAGACCCTTGCCGCATTCGCCGCTGAGCAGGCAGGAGTCGTCGGCCTTTTTGGCCTGCTTGTCGTCGCAGTCCTTGTCGGTCGGACACGGCAGGACGCACTTGGCCTTGGTGCAGACGAGCCCGGGTCGACAGGTGATGTCCTCGTCGCAGGTCGCGGCAATTCCGACGCCGTTGAACTGCGGGATGGCCTCCCCGTCCACGGTGACCACGTCGGGGCCGGTGTTGGTGAAGTGTTCCTCGCAGCCCGTCAGCAGCGCCACCGCTGCCAACCCGACCACGAGACCGGCCCGCAGGCCACGCTTCGCCCGCAGGTCACGTTTCGCCCGCAGGCCACGTATCGTTTGCATCCTTCTCTCCGGCACCATGATTCCCTTCCTGCCAGTCGGCTTGCTGTCGCCTAGAGGCCGACCACATCGAGCACGCTCACAACCACCTCGGGCTGGGCGTCGATCTCGACCCCCGCCCCGTCAAAACGCATCTCGTACAGGTCCGGCTTGAGCACGCGCAGCCGCAAGATGATGCGGAATCGCGTGGCCTCACCGTTGATGACCCGCTGCTTGATGCTGGCGATGAACTCCGAGGCCGGATCGACCTCGAAGCGCGTGCCTTGCACTTCGTCAATGGACTGAATGTCGTCGCCTTTGAGCACCACCGTCTCGAGCCCATCTTCGTTGGGGATGTCCCCCCAGGCGTCGTTGAGGACCAGGTCGAAGGTGTCCAGGTAGCCGGTGGTGATCTCGGTCTTCTTGTCGTCCTCTTCGCTGGCCTGGTACAGGTCGAGTTTGAAGAACTGCAGGCGCAGCTGGACGATGCCGTCGGCGGCGTTCTCGGGATTCGCCGCGGCCAGCTCCTTCTTCAGATTCTGAGCCTTCTTTTCGGAGAGGATCTCCAACTCCACCTCGGCCGAGAGCTGAATGCCCTGGAAGTCGCCGCACACCCAGTCGCAGCGGGCATCACCCGAGCAGTTGGTGATATTGATGGTGATGTCCTTGATCGGGCTGGACTCGGCCTTCTTCACAGCCACCGGATCGTTGGGATCTGGCGCGGTGATGGCGCCCTTGATCTCGCGCCGACAGTCGCCGGCCAGGGAGAGCAGGCCCTGAACGTGCGCCAGCGTGCCCTTCTTGAGCGACTTGGGGATGCCGCTGATGAGCGGTTTGCCGTCGGGCCCCGTGGCGCCCACCTGCTTGTTGAGGTCGGAGCCGGTCAATTCGTCGATGTCGGGCCAGTCGATCTTCTCGGTGACCCGAGGGATCTTCTCCTTCTGGCCCAAAGTGATCTCTCCGGCGGACTTGAACAGGTTGCAGCCGCCCAGAAGGAGTCCGAGGCAGATGGCCGACACGATGGCTGTGGTGGTTGCTCTGTTCATTTGTTGCGGTCGCCGTAGGAGAAGCCGAACTCGGCGTTGAAGTTGAGATTGATCGTGTTGCGGAACAGGCTGTCCGGTCCGATGCCGAAGGGCGTGATCGCCTCCATGTTGAAGTGGATGGCGTCGGCCAGGCGGTAGCGCGTCTTCAGGATGATGATGTCGTTGTCGCGCCACTCGGCCGAGAACATATCGGCCAGGGACTTCGCCGTGCGGCGGTGATAGGTGGCCAGGAATTGCCAGTTGCCGATGTGCGGGATCTCCATGTGGAAGAAGAAGTTGTTGTCGCCGCTCTTCTGGCCCTCCTTGGCGCTGGGATCCTCGCGATCGTTGACCTCGATGGCGAAGGCCATGGCCAGGTAGTTGCCCATCTTCCAGCTGGCCTCGAAGTAGAGGCCGTGCACCGGGTCGCTGGTGGGATTTCGGCCCAGCACGCGCTGCAGCTTGGTGCCATTGGCCAGGTCCATGCCGCTGGCGCCCGTGAGGTACTGCACCCGCTGGACCTCGTACATGGTGTCGAAGTAGCTGGGCAGGTAGTTGTTGTCGTAGCGGCGCAGCTCGGTGCGGATTCGCAAGGCGTGCAGCGGCTCGGACTCGGGCGTCGGGCGATCGAAGTTCAGGCGGAGCAAGTTACCCCAGATCATCCCGGACGAGCGGATCGCCTTGGTGGGCACGTTCTCCCAGGTGGGCTGGTTCTCGTCGTCGGTGGGTACGCCGGTTTCGATGAAGCTGGTGTCGAAGTAGGTCTTCCAGTCGACCTTCGGGGTGTCGACCAGCTTGATCTCGGTGCTCAGGCCGTAGGAGATCACCTCCGTGGCCAGGTACTTCGGCTGGAAGGTCTCCTGGTCGATGGCGATCTCGCGCTCGTGGCGGCCGTCATCATCCTCGTCGTCGAAGTCGAGCAGGTTGCGCATGGGCGCGTCGATGTCGGCCGCGAAGCTGGCGCCGATGGAGAAGGAGCGGAGCATGTAGTTCTTGCGATCGATGAGGCTCAGCGGCTTGACGAAGAGCAGCCCGCCCAGAATCTCCGGCCCGGCGATGGAGTTGAGGTAGCTCTCGAAGCCGACGTAATCGCTGAACGCATCGAGCTCGAAGCTGACCCGACGGCGGTTGAGATCGAGGTTGGGGTTGTAGCGCTTGAGCACCGTGCCGTGGCCGATCGAGCTGGCCTTGAAGGCGTTGATGTCCAGGTAGAAGTGCTCCTCCTTGCCGCCGAAGTTGATGTACCGGATGATCTGAGCGTAGTCGGTCACCTCATTCCAATCCGCCTTGCGGAACTGGCCGGCCTTGCTGAAGCGGCCGACCGTCTTCGTCTTGCCGTCCACTTCGACCGGGCGTTCGGGCCGGGTGTCGAGGATTTCGAGCCGCAGCGGGATCGCGAAGGAGAGGGATAGCTCGCGCTTCCAGAGGTCGCGTGTGTAGTTGATCTCGGGCCGGATCAGGCCGTAGTAGATGAAGCCCAGGCGCTCGGCGCCCATGACGATACCGAAGCGATTCTCCCAGGGCGTCAGGCCAATGGAGCCGACATTGGCCAGCTCGCCTTCGATGAAGCGGCGCTCACCGCGCTTCTTCTTGGGCTTCTTCTTCTTCACTTCCGGGGCTGCCGACTTGCCAATCGATGCGGTCGGCCCCGGCAAGGTGGGTGCCGGCGCAGCCTTGGCAGGTGCAGCTTTGGCAGGAGCGGCCTTGGCAGGAGCAGCCTTGGGTTTGGGTGCGGCCTTCTTGCAAATCCAGGGCGGGCAGTCAGCCGGCGCGCCCGAGGGCGGCGACTGAGCACCCACCGCGCGCGTTGAAGCGCCGATCTGGGCGGAGGCCTGGGTGGACATTGCGGCGACGAATAGCAGGGCTGATGCCGCCACGGCGAATCGTTTCATGAAGCGGAAATGGTTCACGATTTGTTGCGTCCCCAACACTGGTGGCCCGGCGAACTTCGAAGGTCGAACGAAGCACGGGCTTGCGGGTCTGAATCTGCGTGCAAGCTAGCACGCTCGATCGCCGATCGACAAGGGAGTCGAAGGGCGGTCAGGCTGCCGGTTGGAGGGTCTAGAGCGAGTTGATGATCTTGTGGGCGCAGGCCAACTCCGGCGTGGCCTTGCCCGCCGCCTTGGACGCTTTGCGGGCGGTCTTGATCAGCGGCGCCCGGGCGGCGGCCAGCGGCAAACCGCGATAGAGCAGGTCCACATCATGTCGCTCATAGCCGTGCGCCTTGCACATGGCCGTGGCGACCTGGAACAGACATCCGCCGCCCTTGGGCTGGCCGACGAGGTAGCCGACCACTTCCTTGGAACCGAGCCAGGCGGCATTGGCATCTACCGCCGCGCAGCCACCCTTGGCGACCTCACGATCCAGCCATCGAGCCAGGAAGAGGTCCGATACATTGCGATGACCGAAGCGCCACTCCCGGACGCCGGCGATCCGCTCGAACAGGGCGGACTGCAGGATCTTCTCGCAGACGTAGCGATTCTCGGCGCCCTTGCCGCCGGCCATTCGCAGGCTCGTCAGACAGCGCTTAACAGTGAACTCCAGGTTCCACTGACCACCGTCGCGGCCCTTGACCTTGAGCATCCCATCCACGGCCGCCAGCACCTTGGTCTGGTCCCACTTGAGCGCCGCCAGCTCCTTGCGCAGGCGCTCGGCGACGATGCGCTCGTGGACCTGGCTCAGGTTCGCCGTCAGGCCGCCCACGTCGGTCTTCGGCTCGAACTTCTCGGCCATCCGGTGGATCACCTGGATGTCGCGATAGGTGGCCATGTAGGGGTGGTAGCAGCGATCGCGCAGCTTGCTCTGCCGATCGAGGTGGTACATGCGCACGAAGGACTGCGCTGTCGCCTTGGCGTTGTCGTCTTTTGCGGTCCAGGCCAGGGTCGAGCGGACGCGCGAGCAGTTCAGCGCCGGGATCTCCAGCTTGCCGTCGAGCCCCGTGAGGCCGTAGTCGTCGCTGTAGATGCCGGGTCGGGCGAAGATCACCGACTGGGCGGTCTTCGGGTAGCGGGTTCGCAGGCCGTCGATCTGGGCGATGACCTTCTTGCGCTTGCCGTAGGGCACCTCGTCGAGCGAGTCGAGCAGGACCACGAAGCGGTGATGGCCGAGCAGCTCCAGGAAGGTCTCGCGATCGGAAACTCGGCTGGTCAGCTTCAGCTGGCGGATGCACTGATTGATGATGGCGTTTTCGCCGGCCTTCAGGCGGCCCAGATTGGCGGCCACGTCGGCGTTCAGGTCCACTCGGAAGACGGGGATGCGTTGGCAGGACCAGGATTCGATGGCGCGGGCCAGGGTGCTCTTGCCAACACCGCCTCGGGCCACCACAAGCACGTTGCTCGCGTCGCCGCGAACCAATGCGTCGACGAACTTATCGTCGCGCAGGATGGCGTACTTGCCGCCGGGCAGGGTCTTCGTCCAGCGATGGACCTCCAGGTCGACGTGGTTGTAGCGCAGGTCCTCGACCGCCTTGGTCTGGTCGGCCAGGTGCTTGGTGCATGCCTTGGCGTAGGGCAGCTCCCCCTCGGCCAGGAAGGCGTTGAGGTTGCTGGGACCGCAGCCGACCGCGAGGCCCGCTCCTACCAACAGCATGGGCAGGAGCGCACGACTCCAAAGGTGGTTGGACAACGATTCGTCGCGGGCGGCGATGCGGTTTCCCATCGGATCTGCTCCTCGGTGGACGCTGGCGGCATGGTAGACGGCCGCCAGCAGTGCGGCAACCGGGGGCCTCCACCCGTCTTGCCGCCAACGGCCACGCCCTGCTACCGTCGCCAGCCCGCCACGCGGGCGAGCCTCTGCACGGAGTACGACCATGATCGGCCATCGCCTCCCCGTCGCCCTCAATCTCCTCCTCGTCGCCGCCATGGCCATCCCCCTGGCCGCCGGCTGCGGACCGAAGAAGAAGAAGAAGGAAGTGCGCGCCGAACAGGGCGAGGCCAAGCTCAAAGAGGTCATGGAGGCGCGCCGCAAGCGGCTGCTGGCCAAGCTGCCGACCGCCGACGTCAAGGGCGACGCCGAAGAGCATCCATGGCTGGCCTGGGTCAAGAAGTTCGCCGGCAGCCAGTCCAAGTCCGAATTCCGCAAGGTCGCCGTGCTGGCCCGCGGCAGCGACATCGCGACGGCAGGCGAGCACCTGGCGACCTGGCTGCAGGCGCAGAAGCGCTACTTCCGCGACGCCAAGATGTCACCCCGGGAGTACTACCGCGACCTGGCCATCGCCGCCCGTTCGTCCAAGGACCGCCCGTGGGCGCAGGACCTGGAGTTCGAGCGCATCTTCTTCCATGCCGCGCAGGTCGCCCGGACACACGACATGTTCAGCGAGAGCCGCGGGCCGGAGGATGACCGGGTCACGCACTACTTCACGTTCTGGCGCCTGGCGTTCGACTTCACGGCCAAGACCGCGCTCTTCCAGGAGGAGACGAACAAACTCTGCAAGACCAAGCTGGGCGAATTCTGCAAGGACATCCCCATGGAGCTGCAGTCCTTCCAGGTGATGAAGCCCTACTACAACAAGGTCATCGAGAACATCGGCGCCTATAAGAAGCAGTTCCCGCAGAGCCCCTGGAACGCATTCCTGGACCGGATCGCCGAGCAGTATCGCCTGGCCGAAGCCAGGGTCCCGAAGTGGGTCGAGAAGCCCGTGCTGGCGCCGATTCGCTCGACCGTGGCGGCGCCGGTGGGCGGCAACGCTGTGCTCTACATCGAGGAAGATGGTGTGGCGTTGATGCAGAATGTGCTCCGCAGGAAGGGCAAGATTCCAAAGGAGATCACCGAAAAGGGCGTCGAAAAGGAGCTCGGCCCGGCATGGGAGGGCACCTGGGCGCGTGACAAGGAGTTGGAGCGACAGATCTCGCTCCTGGTCGAGGATGTGCGCTCGTCCACCATCTCGCAGTACAACCAGAGCACCGTATTGCTGATCACCCGGGCCGATGTGCCGATCTCGTATATCGGCGCCGCGCTGCGTGCCACCGCCATCGGCGAGCACGCCAAGGAGTGGCCGACGGTGATGGTGGTCGGCCGACGTCGCGCCGACGGCTCCAACCGTCGAACCGGGTACCTGCTGACGGTCCTGGCCGACGACAAGGCGGTCGTCTTCAAGCTCAAGGATCCGGCCACCAAGAAGACCCGCAAATGCCGCGCATGGGGCGTGATCGGCAACCAGACCTTCGAGGCCAAGGGCTTCTCACCCGCCGTCTGGCATGGCGGCGACAAGGTGTGGACCGGCAAGCTCGCTTCAGACGGCAAGCTGCGCGACGCAGAAGGAGCAGCCGGCCACGGTGAGGGCGATCGCCTGTCGGTATGGGCCGAGCGGCAGACCACCTCGATCGTGGTGGCGGTGCCCGAGTCCGCGACCTACGCCCAGTTCCTCGAGGCGCTCAACGGCGTCGCCCATCGCTGCGAAAAAGACGATTGCCGCATCGAGCGCGATCAGCCGGTCTTCGTAGCCACCTGCCCCTGATTCCGGACGGGCCGAGCCACCGCCGCGCAGAACTCAGAGGGCCGAAGGCCTGTATGCAGTGGGAAGGCCGGAGAAATGACACTTTTTCCGGCCTGGGGCCGAGCCCCGGCCCCCAAATGTCAGTGTGGATCCTGGCCGTCTTCGTAGCGTTGCTTCATGACCCGCCACTCGGCTTCCTGCACCAGGGTGTGCAGTTCGTCCAGCGCGTAGGGGCCCAGCCACTGCAAGACGACGGCCCGCAGCTCCTCCACGTCCAGGTGACCGGCCACGATCAGTGCGACGATCACCGCGGCATCCTCCGGACCGCGGCCGGCGAGTAACGTGGCCCCTATCAAGGGCACATGCACCGCGGGTAGCGGCCAGTCGGGCACGGCCTCGGCGCTCGCCGCCGCCGCATCGAACAGGGGCGCGTAGTGGTCGCTCCGCTGAATCCAGCGCACGATGACGCCATCCTCATCCCAGGTCCAGCCGCCGCCAACGAGCTCCCGGGCGTCCACGTGCCCGATAGGGGCGCCGTCGGCGATCACCTCCAGCAACCGCGGCTGACCCGGCAGGCCACGAACCCACAGGGCTGTGCGACCGCTCGCAATCAGGGCGCAGCCGGCGCGCCGACCGCGATCGGCCAGGTTGTTCAGCGCGTCGCGGAACTGCGCCTCATCCACCGGGGTTCGGGCTGCGGGCGTCATCGTCGGGATCGGGTGGCGCCCGCGTCCACCGCCGGTGGGGTGGCGTCGGCGCCTGGCGGCACCCAGGCACAGGTTGTCGGCCGGCCGTAGGGTTGGATGCGCTGCCAGAGTTGCAGGCGGACGGAGCGCCAGTGCTTGAGATGGGGGTCGTGGAACTCCCGCACCAGCCGGAAATGTTTGCGTATGGTCGGCTTGCGAGCGATGTAGCGGGGCGAGAACCACGAGCGCGGCCCGGCGACGATGAACTTCACCTTGTCCTGGCAGACCTTGTTCCAGAAGTCGGCCTCGGAGACCACGCCGGTCTTGAACGTCTTGGCGTTGGTGTCCACGTGGTCGGCGGCCATCCTCCGATCGGCGAGCAGGGCCACGGTCGGGGCGTGGGTGCTGGAGCCGGTGATGGTGTCGGAGCGCTCGCTGTTGTCGCGGATATAAGCGGCGATCTCCTCCGCGGTGGAGTACCAACGCTTCTTGCTCCACAGGTAGTGATGGGTGGCCGACTCGATGTTGCCGCGCAGGCGATGGGTCTTCCAGAAGAAGTGGCGCGTCAGGGAGCTCACAGCCTCGGGTCCGGGCGCCTTCAACCAGTCGAATTCCAATCGCTCGCCAGCACCACGGGTGCCCTTTCGGGCGGTGAATTCGCTGGGGAAGACCCGCTGGTTCGCCCACATATTGACCGGCACCCAGAGCAGACTCAGCACCAGGGCGCCCGCAGCTACGCCCCGGATCCAACCGACAGCGGGCGTGAACGCACCCGTGGAAGACACGCCGTCCTCATCGGGTCGCCAGGCCCAACCGCAGCCGAGCGCGGTTCGACCCATTCGGGCCAGGGCGTGCAGCCAGCCAGCGGCGAGCAACGCGATGACCGGCAAAAGCAAGGTGTAATAGAAGTCGTAGCGCTCCTTGAACTGAGCGAACTCCACCAGCAGGGTCACGGCCACAAAGGTCATGATCATCGTCAGACCGCCAGAACGCATGTGCAGCCACCAGCGACGGGGATGCCAGAGCAGGTCCCAGCTGGCGGCGTCCAGCACGTCCGGCGCGGCAAAGCCGGATGGCGTGCGGCGGGGACCACGATCCGGGGCGGATTCACCGCGCCGCGTGCGGTCGAATCGACGCATCGCGATGCCGATGGCCACGCCGGCGGGCGCCAGGAGGGCGAGCCAGTAGTGGGCGGCGTGATAGTAGAGGCTGACCGAGAAGTCCCGGCTGCCGAGCATGGCGGAGACGTTGTTTGGGATCGCGTGCAGGCCCTCGCTCAAGGGAACGAACCCAGGCGTCTTGGCGCGCTTGAGGAAGTGGTAGTGGTAGACGCCTTCGTAATAGGCGTCACCGGCCAGCAGGTGCCCGAGCAAGGCGACCGTGCCAAAAACGGTGATGAAGCCCAGCGAGAGTTGGACCAGGGGCAGGCTCATGATGCGCGCTGGCAGGGAGCGGGCGCGCCCGCCGACCAGCCTCGGCGCGAAGAGCAGCAGGACGAAGAGGGCCAGAAAGACGCCGGCGGCGTAGATGCCGGTGCAGACCGCGGCGCCAAAGAGCAGGCCGGCGGCGAAGTCCTTGCGAGAGAGCAGGGCCCAGGCGGCCAGCATCATCCACATGGTGGTCAGGTTGACGCCCGTGAGGTTCGTCGAGGCTTTGAGCACCGCGGCGGCGAGCAGGAAGAGGGCCATGGCCGCGACGCCGATCATGGGATCGTAGTAGCGGCGCGCGATGCGCCAGACGGCGATGCCCGTCACCGCCGCCGCCAGGGCGGAGAGCCCCTTGGCCAGGGTGAATGAGAAGCCCACCAGGGCGAAGAGCGCTGCGGGCACGCCGATGTGCAGCGGCGGGTGGGAGAAGAAGAAGTCATGGTACGGCCAGGTGCCTTCAGCCCACGCCTTGGCGGCATAGAAGTAGATGCCCTCGTCGGTGGCCGAGTAGCGCATCCCGTTGATCTTCAAGATGACGAAACAGGCCAGGATGGCCGTCACCGCGGCGCGTTCGGCGACGACGGCGAAGTCGTCATCCACCACGTGGTCCATACGTGCCAGCACGCCGCTGATCACCGCGACCACCAGGCAGCCCAGCCCGAGGCTCATCAGCACCGCGCCGAGGGCCGCGTCGAAGGCCCCTTCGCCAGCGACCAGTGGCGTGATGGAGCCCAGAAGCAGGATGGCGACGGCGGCGCCGCGCAGCAGCCAGCGACCCGGCGCCTTCGGCCAGGCGAGCAGGGCCAGCAGGGCGGGCGCTGCCAGGGCGCTGAGCACCACCAGGCCCGGCGCGCTCATCATGGGTCCGGTGACCATGTCCGCACCGGGTGCCACCGGGGGCGAGGTCCACACGGACAGCGCAGCGCTGATGGGCAATCGGCTCTGACCGATCCAGCCGATGGGCATCCACCAGGCGGCGAACAGGACCGCGGCACCTGTGCCGGCGACCATGCGGGCCAGCCGATGTTGGCCGCTCTGGGTCATGGCCACGAGTCCGGCCGCAGCGAGCCCGCTCCAGGCCGCGATGGGCAAACCGAGCAGGCCCGAACGCATGGGCCACATGGCCGGGCGCATCAACTCCGGATCGCTGGCACCGCGCAAGAGCAGGGCCACCAGGGCCAACAGCAGCGTGACAACGGCGACATGGTCCGCGCGCTCTCCTTTGGGTTCGGCCGACCACTGGCCGGTGGCCCACAAGACCGCGCCGCCCAAAAGCGCCAGCAGGCAGGCCCATACGGTCCCTGTCAGGGCGGCTGACCATGGAACGGGCAAGGCCTCGCTGACGGCCCGCCAGACCGGCTGGTCGGCGTCGCCCACACCCGCCGGGAGCACGAGCGCCAGCGCACACAAGCCGGCGGCGGCGCCCAGGAGCCAGCGCAGGTCCAAGGGTCGGCTGTCGTCCGTCTCTACAGTGACGGACTGCTCGTCGAAGAAGGCGTCCGTGGCGCGCAGTTTCTGCACCGCCCGCGGCACACTGGATGCGTGGCGGGCAGCAGGTGTCTCGGCAGGAGCGCGCAAACCCGGAGGGATCTCATCGGGGCGAACCACGGCCGAGGGGCGGCTGCCAGAGCTGCGCCGCCGCTGCAGATCCGACAGGGGCGCGCTCACCGTGGCTGAGAGCTGCGGCTTGCGGGAGTCTCCACGGGAGAACTCCACCATCGAAGACGGCGTCGGCCGCGAGTCGAGGGTCTCTTCCCACGGCAGCTTCTCGACCGTCGTGGCCGGCTCGGAATCCGCGGGTTCGGGCTTCAGAGGTTCGGGAGCGGGAGCGGGAGCGGGAGGGGGAGCGGGTGGGGGAGCGGCAGAATCGTCGGGAGTGCTTGGTGTGAACTCCGGGAAGCGGGGCGGCGGCTCGTCGCGATGTTGCGGCGGGACTGGGGGCGCAGGCGTTGGCGCGCCCAAATCGGGCGCGGGCGAACGCCTCGACCCGGTGATCGAGTAGCCTGACGTGTTCTGGCGCCTGCGCCGTTTTCTTCGCTTATCAGACATCCGTCATGCGCGCCTCGACCCTCGCGGGCCCGGAGAATAGCAGCGATTGGTTCGCACAGGTAGGTTACGACCCGGTTTGCGTGTCGCGATCCGGCCCCGGCTGCAGGGCCGCCGATGTGCGCCTGACGGCGGTGTATGGATCGAGCCGCCTGGCGGCTACATCAGCGACCAGCGAGGTGCCTTCGTCGGTCTGTTGCAGCCAGCGCGATGCAGCGCCCCCCCAGTGGTCCCGGATGCGTGTCTCGATGGCGAATTGCGCCCGCTGTCGCAGCTGTTCGGGGGCGTCCGCGAGGCCCTCGGAGTGGTGCTTTGCGATGGTGTCCAGCAGCGCGTCGACGCCCTCGCCGCGAGTAGCTACCGCGCGCAGAATCGGCGGCTGCCAGCCCGGCAGGTGCGCGGCCAGCGATTGCATGGCGCCAAGGTCGGCGGCCGTGCGGTCCGCGCCCGGACGGTCGGCCTTGTTGATCACGAAGAGGTCGGCGATCTCCAGGATGCCCGCCTTGATCGCCTGGATGTCGTCGCCCATGCCGGGCACCAGGACCACCACCGTTGTGCGCGCCATGCGCACCACGTCGATCTCGTCCTGGCCGACCCCGACCGTCTCGACCAGGATCACGTCCAGGCCCATGGCATCGAGCACATGCACCATGTCGCCGGTGGAGCGACTCAGCCCGCCGAGGGCGCCTCGCGTGGCCAGCGACCGGATGAACACGCCTTCATCGGCGGCGTGCTCCATCATGCGCACGCGGTCGCCGAGCAATGCGCCCCCCGAAAAGGGGCTGCTGGGGTCGATCGCCAGCACGCCCACGGTCTGGCCCCGACGCCGCAGGGCGCCGATCAGGGCCGATACCAGCGTGGACTTGCCGGATCCCGGGTTGCCGGTGATGCCGACCACGTGGGCCTTGCCGGTGTGTGGATAGAGGGCGGCCAGCACATCGATCGCATCTGGCGAGCCGTCGTCCAGCGCACGCATCACGCGGGCGGCGACGCGCACATCGCCAGCGACGACGGCCCGGGCGGTAGCCTTCGGGTCCATGTTGAGGTCGCTTGGGCTCAGAAGTCGACGCCCAGCTTGGCCGTGATGACGTTCAGGTCATCGGTAAACGAGCGCATGAACTCGCCACCGATGGACACGCGCGTGACCACGACGCGCAGGCCAAACGCGGCCCTGTGCGTGACCTGCTGCAGCTGACTCAACCGCATGGTCGCCGTCTCCACGTCGGTCTCGCCGACGTACACATCGATCTGGTGCGGTTGTACGTATGTAAAGACGAACGAGTAGCCGGCCCAGGGCTGCAGGGCGAAGAGCCCGGCGATGCCGAATGATTTGGATGCCACGAGGTCGGCGCCGACGATCATCATGGACAGGTCGGCGTTGCCCAGCACCGTGCTGATGGAGGTGTGCAAGGCCACGTCGGGCACGTTGACGAAGCCGTCGACCAGGGAAGCGTTGAACTCGACCCCGATGGCCCACAGATTCGACTCGGTGATGTGGGTCAGCGAGCCGCCCAGCTGGATGCCGTAGGGCATGCCCTTGCGGACGCGCAGTTGGCCGGTCGTCAGGGTGGATTCGGGTCCATCCGCCGCGTCGACCCAGTACTGGTTGCTGGCGTTGATCTGAACAAAGCTGAACTCGTACGCCGCTTCGATGCCCAGCCCGCCGAGCGAGGCGGCCGGTCCGACCATGCGTGGACCCATGGCCAGACTCAGCTCGTTCATCAGCGAGCCGTAGGCCTTGTTGTCCGTCTGCTCTGTCGCCAGGCGATCCGGGTCGAAGAACTCCGTCAGCGTGAGCTTCAGCGGTGCCGCTTCGGCTTCGCTGACGAGGTCGCCGCTGGGAACACCCACCAGCAAACCCACCGCCAGGGCCAGGCAGGCTGCGGCCCGGCGCATCAAGTCATCTCGCATGATCACGGCCCGATCCCCCTCTTCGAAGAGACGTTGCGCGATTCTGACCGACCATCGTGGTCCCTGTCCAGCCCCGCCCCTGTCACGGCCGGCTCGACCCGGGACCGTCATCGTCAGAGACCGTCATCGTCAACCACCGGCAGCACGCCGTCCACCAAACGCTGTCCGAGGTCTCTGAGCTCGGACAAGACATGAATATCGTGCTCCAGTTGCGGAGCTACCGCACAGAAGTCCCGTGTCCCGCCCATGCGTCGCAGACTCTCGACGTGATCGCGGTCCGCGCGATCCATGAATGTGAGCCGCTCGGCGCCCAGGCGAAGTCGCTCCGCCAGCCCCGCGGCCACCTGCGGCCCATGACCGGAGTCGACCAGCTGCTTGCGCAGGTCGTCGGCCACCTGGCGGACCCGATCGGCGTCGCCCAGGCTGGCGGGGGCGCGCACCACGCGGTTGATCACGAAGCCGGCGAAGGGCAGCCCCTGCTCGGCCATCAGGTTGCGCAGGTGGCGGGCCTCGCGCAGGGAGGTCTCACCGGGCGCGGTGACGGCGATGAAGCGGGTCACCGGCGAGCGCATCAAGGCGTCCGTCTGCTCGGAACGGGCGCGCAGGGCCGGCAGCACATCGCGGAAGGACTGGAAGAAGGCGGCGATATCCGGCAGCACATCCGAGCCGAAGAGCCTGCCCAAGACGGCCATGGCCACCGAGCTGCCGCGCCGCCACCAGCCGGGGCTCTTCTGGCCGGAGTCCGCCTGGGGGATTCGCGCAAACCACTTCAACACCCGCTCGTTGATGAAGCTGGATAACGTGCGCCCGGCGTTCAGAAAGTCCATCGCGTTATGGGTCGGCGGGGTGTCGAGCACGATGAGGTCGTAGCCCTGCTCGGCGTGGATGTCGGCGATCAACTCCAGGGCGACATAGTCCGGCGCCGCGGAGAAGATGGGCAGCAAGGCCTGGTAGATGCGGTTGCCCAGCACCTCCTCGCGCAAGGAGGGGTCGGGCAGCAGGCGCTCGATGGTCTGCGAGGCACCCAGCTCCGGATCGAGCATCATGGCGTGCAGGTGTGCGCCCTCCGGCACTTCCATCTGCAAGCTGCCGGACATGCGGGGCAGGACCTCGATGGGCGTGTTGGCGGGGATGTCGCCCTGGTCCAGACCCAGCGCCTGCAACAGGCGGCGGGCCGGGTCGATGGTCAACACCAGCACCTTGCGGCCGCGCAGACAGGCCAGCAGGGCCAGGGCGGCCGAACTGGTGGTCTTGCCCACGCCGCCACTGCCGACGCAGATCAGCAGCTTGCTGTGGTCCAGGGTGGCGAGCAGCGGGTTGTCGCCGGGACCATCGACCATGGCTCAGGCCTCGGCCAGTCGCGTTCCGACGATGGCCGCCAGTTCGTCGATCGCGGCCAGGTGCATGTGGCGCCGAAACAGGTGGGGCAACTCTATCATCCGATCGCCCACCTCATTGCGAAGCAGGGGCAGCAGGCGCTCGGCGCGGGCGTTGCGGCCGGCCAGCAGCTCGGCGGCCCAGAGCATACCCTCCAGCTCATGTGGCGGGGTCTCCCCCGACGACCGGGCAGCCGCCACCAGGGCTTCGATCTCCGTCGGCGCGACCAGTTCCGGGTAGATGCCATTGACGAACACAGCCGCAGCCTCGACGCCGTTGCGGGCTCGCAGGCGTTCGATCAACTCCACCGTCTCCACCACCGGCATCTCTTCGGGCAGGGTCACCAGAACCAGTCCGGCGCGCTTGGGGTCGAAGAGCATGTCGGCCATGCCACGTGCGTAGTTGGCCAGCGGACCCATGCGGAAGATCTGACTGATCGTGGTCGGCACGCCGTACAGACCGATGACATATCCGGAGGTGGGCAGGTCGCAGACGATCAGGTCCCAGCGACCGTCGCCTGCCGGACCATGCTCGGACTCCAACCGCCACAGGTGGTACAGGAAGAGGATCGACTTGATGCCGGGCATGGCCATGAAGAAGCCACGTACCGCCTTGTTGCGCAGCGCGAGCTTGACCACGGTCTCCAACTTCAACTGCTGCAGGGCGAAGTAGCGCAACGAGCTCAGCGCATCGACCCCCATCAGCCAGATGTTGTGGTCGACCAGCTGTGCCTCCGGCCCGGCATCGGCGACACCGAACAGGGGCGCGGCGCGCGACACGGACTCGAGCTCGATGAGCAGCACCTTCTTGCCATCGCGGGCGGCCCGGCGGGCCAGGGTGGCGGCGACCGTGCTCTTGCCCACGCCACCCTTGCCGGTCACGAGCAGAATGGTGCGGTCGAGCAGGTTCTTCATATCGTCAACATCAGCCATATCGGTGCCTGGACGGACGCGCATTCTTGGGCACGGGCATGGGGCTGGTCAAGCGAACATCCTTCACGGGCTCTCGGGCCCGAGCGAGGCCTCCCACTCGTCGCGAATCGGCATGGGAATGTGGCCGTGTCGATTGAGCCGACAGCAGAGCACGGTCGCGGAGACGATGATCATCGGCACCGTGGGCGGCAGCCACGCCATGACCTGGGCCACCGTGCCGAAGCCCAGCAGCAGCGCCGTGTGGCGACCCGGCAGGCGGACTTGCTGGCTCAAGCTGGTGCGGTTGTTCTCCAACACGTAGGTCATGCCGATGAAGACGAACCAGAGCGCGCTCCAGCCGCCGCCGACGGCCACGCCAAAGACGGTGCCCAGGGGCGGGAAGATCAAGCCCAGCAGCAAGCCGATGCCCCAGATCGTGGCCGCGCCCAGGATGTTCAGGGTCGACAGCAACAACGAACGAGCCAGGCTGTTGATCAGCTCCCTGGCCAGGACCGCGGGCGTGCCGGTGGCACCTGCGATGTCGCCATAGAAGCTGCGTTCGACCATCTCCGAGAGCAGGGTGAACATGGGCGCCATGAGCGGCAGGGCGATGGAAAAGGCCAGCAGCAAGGCGATGATCCAGAAGACGATATAGATGAGCACGCGCGAGATCTGCCATAGGGCCGACTCCCACCAGGACGGACCGCGTACCCAGAGCAGGGTCTGGGCGAAGTCATCGTCCCAGGCGGCAGCCGCCCACAGCACCGCCACCCAGATCAGCAGGTAGAGGGCCACGGCGGCGGCCATCCAGCCCAGCATCCGGCCATGGCGGAAGGTGAACGCCACGCCCGCAAATGCCGACTGCAGGCCGTTGAGGAAGCAGCGCGGTTTGCTGCCCAGCGTGGGGTCCGGGGCGGAAAAGAGGCGATCGGGGGTGCGCGTCGCGTCCATTGGCGAAGCTGTACCGCCGCTTGTCATCGATTGCAACGAGGCCCGCGACCGGGGTACACAGCGAGACGGCGGCACCGCGAGGGGCGGGCCCTGAACGCCATCGGAGCGACGGTCATGTTCGAGCGTCTGGAAAACGTGGCCGCGCGCCTGGACGAGATCGACGCCGCCCTGTCGACGCCCGAGATCGCCGTCGACCCGACCCGGTCCACCGCGCTCATGCGCGAGCGCGCCGAGATCGAAGAGACGGTGACCACATTTCGCAAGTGGAAGGAAGCCGTCGCCGAGACCGACGAACTGGCCGAGATGGCGCGCGAGGAGTCCGATCCGGAGATGCGCGCCCTGGCCCGTGAAGAGCTGGCCCAGGCCAAGACGACCAAGGAAGCCATCGAGGCCACCTTGCGCGAGCTGCTCGTGCCCAAGGACCCGCGGGACGACGCCAACGTGGTGCTCGAGATCCGCGCCGGCACCGGCGGCGAGGAGGCGGCCCTCTTCGCCGGCGACCTGCTGCGCATGTACAACCGCTTCGCCGAGCGCCGCCGCTTCAAGTTCGAACAGGTCTCGATCTCCGACTCCTCCCAGGGGGGTATCAAGGAGGTCATCGTGCTCGTCTCTGGCAAGGGCGCGTACTCGCACCTCAAGCACGAATCGGGCACCCACCGCGTGCAGCGCATCCCGGTGACGGAGTCGCAGGGCCGGATCCACACCTCGGCCTGCACGGTGGCTGTGTTGCCGGAAGTGGCCGAGGTCGATGTGGACATCAACCCCGCCGATCTGCGCATCGACACCTACCGTGCCAGCGGCGCCGGCGGCCAGCACGTCAACCGAACAGACTCCGCCATCCGCATCACCCACATGCCTTCGGGCGTGGTGGTGCAATGCCAGGATGAGCGCAGCCAACACAAGAACAAAGCCCGAGCCATGACCTTGCTACGGGCGCGCCTGTTCGACCTGGAACAGCAGCGCATCAACAGCCAACATGCCGCCGACCGGAAGGCGCAGGTGGGCAGCGGCGATCGCAGCGAGCGCATCCGCACCTACAACTTCCCGCAGAATCGAGTCACCGACCACCGGATCGGGCTGACCCTGCACGCCCTGGATTCGGTGATCGAGGGCGGGCTGGATCCAGTGGTGGAAGCCCTGCAACAGGCCGAGAAGGCGGCGCGGATGTCCGGCGCCGACGGCTTGCCCGATCGGCAGTAGGCGCAGCCCCCGCTTCCCGCAGCCAGTTTTGATCTGCGGCCGATAACGCGGCCGCGATCACCAGCAATGACGCCCTTGCCTGTTGCCGCAACAGCCGACAGGCGGCGGCGTCCAATTCCGGATCCAGCGCTCGTCGCGCCAGTCGCGCCAGGGTCTTCAGCCGGGTGGCCAGGCGCGCGCCCAACCGCTCCAGCTGCTCTGCTCGATGCAGCGGATCGCGCCACCGCGAAGGCGCTGGCTGCGGTGTGGGCAACCACAACGGACGCAGATCCCAGATCAGGCGCAGGCTCCAGCCGGACGAGGAACCCCACAGGGCCCGTTCGCTGACGCCACCGCTGAGGCCGGCGTACCAGCCAGCGCCGTCGCTGATTCCGTCACGCGACGTCCAGGCCAGCCGACGGGGCAACAGGGCACCCAGGCGACGCCAGGGGGAAGGGGAGTCCAACGCCGGCGGCCGCGCGAGGCGGTCGAGCGTGCGTTCGATGGCGGCCACGTCAGCCCCTGGCAGGGCGCACGGGGCGGCCTCCGAGACACTCGCCAGGCCGAGCACCACCGAGGCGCTGAGCAAGGCCGTGAACAGAGTGATGAAGCCGCGTCTCGTCGCCGGCCGGCAGATCACCGGGTGGGGCACGGACAGGGGCAGGGTGGGATAGTCGCAGTGTGGGCAATGCATGATGAACCTCCTTTGCCGGGCGGCGAGGAGGTGCAAAGCATGTGCCGAGAAGGCGACCAGACAACTGCTTGAAATCAAACACTTGTCATGCAGCGTATGGGCGGCCATGAGGACGCGGCATATGCCGTGGCACATGCCATGGCACAGGATCGGCGTGAAAGTGGAACCGGTCGATCAATCGCAGCCGGGCAGATCGCCGTCCTGGTGACAGATGGGGTTCTTGGTCGTCTGGGCGTCGTTGCGCACCACCAGCCGTCGCTCCAGCCAGTCGGTGCCACCGCGACCGTCGCGCACCACAACCCAAAGGCGCACCGTCTGGCCCTTGGCGTCGTCGGGATCGGAGCCGCGGAACAGGTTCTCCGGGATCTCATCCCAGGAGCGTTGTTTCTTGAATTCACCGGCATCGGAAAACCACGAAAAGAGCAACGTCTCCATGACGTCTCCCTTGTTCGGATCGGGACTCTTGCCCTTGACCTCGATGCTCTCAGGGGTCCACGTAGGCGTGAGTTCCTGCTGGTGCTCGCCCTCCTCGAAATCCAGGGCCACGTTGTCCAGGTCGACCACGCTTTCGCGCGGGATGAATGCGCGCACCACCGGGGTGACCGCCTCGGGCCAGGCCACGCCGGCCAGCTTCAAACCGGTCATCTCCGGATTCTGATGCTCCTTGGCCTTGGCGGATACGGGGACCGGCTGGCAGTCCTTGATCTCGAAGTCGATGGCCACGTCGATGGCCTTGTAGCCGGCCAGGCACCGGCTGCGATCGGCGCAGACCTCGTCGAGCATCTTGCTTGCGTCCGTGGGACAGGTACCGCCGAACTCGCCCGCCTCGGCGACCTTGAACAGGAGCGTGATCCTGCTGACCGGCAACTCGGGCGCTTCGGTGGGGCAGTCATCGGGTTTGGCCGAGTCGCCGCCGAAGTTGCCCACGTCGAGGCCATTGTCCTTGGCCACTTCGGGCAGCTTCTGAATCATCTTGAGCAGCTGCGCCATGCCCACTTTGGCCGTGGGCGCGGTGCCCAGGTCCACCTGCAGGCGCGGGTCGAAGCAGCGGTAATTGCCGTCCAGGGGAACAGCCAGCAGGCAGGCGGCCCAGGCGTGGCAGAGGGGCTCTTCCGGGTCGTGACCGATGACCTTCATCTCCACCTTCGGCGACTTGCCAAAAGAGATGAAGGGCGGCTCGGCCCGCACGGCGATGATGCGCAGCTTGTTGATCAACGACGGCGGGTCGTACTCCGTGCCACAGCCCGCCAGGCCCGACAGGCACACGGCCAGGCAACCAGCCAGCAGCGCGGGCACAGCGAAGAGGCGTCGATGGCGGATAGGAGAGGGCATGGATAGTTGTGCTCGCGACCGCATGACTCAGGAGTCGGCGCCGGGCTTGAATTCCACCACGAAGGGCACCCGATCGACAAACGCTTTGCCGTTCCGCCGCCCAGGAATGAAGGCGCAGGCCTTCAACGCCTTGCGCGCCGCGCTGTCGAAGGGTTCGCCCGCCGAGCGCAGCACGCGGGTGCGGGTCACCCTGCCCTTGCGGTTGATGGTCAGCTGCAGGGTGACCTCGACGATGCGACGCAGGGCGGGGGCTTCGGGAGGCCAGCGCACGGTGCAGCGAGATTTGGGGATCGCGTGCACGATCACCACCTTGGGCTCCTCTTCGCCCTCCGGTCCCGGCGCGGCGGCGACGGGCGCCTCCTCCTGCACCCGCTCACGCGACCGGGTATTGCGCTCGTTGGCCTCGATCTCCGGGTCGCCGAGGATGTCTTCCTCGCCGGTCTGCACGAAGACGCCACCATCCCCGCTGCCGCCCGAGTAGGTATGGGAGAGCACCAGGGGCGCCGGCTCGTCGTTGGCCGGGGCCTTTTCGGTCTTCTTCTTGCGCTTTTTGGGCTTGCGTTTGGGCTGGCCCTTCGCCTTGGGTTTGGGCGCCTTCTTGGCCTCGGGTTTGGGCTTCTCCTCGACCTTGGGCGGGGGCGGGGGCGGGGGCGGCGGGGGCGGGGGCTTGGGCAGCTCGATGTCCTGCTGCACCGCCCGGGCGAGCATCATCTCGACCCGCTCCTCGGCCTGGGGCGAGGGCAAGGAGGCGGCCGCCGCGTGCAGCGCTCCATGCAACAGGATGGCGCAGACGAGGCCGATTTGGAGGTCCCTGTGCACCTACTCGATCTCCTGCTCCTTGGTGTTGATCGCCACGTTTTCGATGCCCAGCAAGCGGATCATGTCGATGATGCGCACCACGGCACCGTGGGTGACCCGGCGATCGGCGCTCAGGATCGCCTCGGCTTTGCCCTGGCCGGCGCTGATGACCCGACGGCGCACCTCCTGCCGCAGGTCGGCGACCGTGGCGGGTTCGCCGTTCATGAACAGGTCACCATCTTTGTTGATCACCACGCTCAGGGGCGTTCCGGGTTTGTCCTGGCTGCTGGCGGCCTGGGGCAGGTCCACGTCGATAACGGGCTTCTTGACCTTCTCGGCGACCGACTCGCTGGTGAGCATGAAGATGATCAGCAGCACCAGCATGATGTCGACCAGGGGCGTGACGTTGATATCGGCGAGGATCTCCTCGTCGCCACCAATCTTGCTACCCATCGGCCTTCTCCTCGCCGCCCGCACCAGACCCACTGCCATTTTCGGTCTTCATGTGGGCCAGCAGAATGCCCGCCAACGACCCTGTGTTGGCCTGAACCTGCTTCACCTTGCCGCGGAACTGGTTGTAGGCCCACACCGCCGGGATGGCGACGATCAGGCCGACGGCGGTAGCCACCAACGCCTCGGCGATGCTGCCCATGATCGCCTGGGTGCGGTTGGCGTCCGCAGCCTCGGCCATGGACACTTTCAAGTCTGCGAAGGCGCCCATGATTCCGATCACCGTGCCGAGCAGGCCGATGAAGGGGGCGTTGGCGCCCAAGGAACCCAGGAAGCCCAGGTAGCGCTCATAACGCAGCTTCTCTGTGCCCTCGCGGGCGCTCATGATCTCCTCGACGGCGGCCACGCCGCGATCCATCTCCTGGACGCCCGCGCGCACGACCGTGGCCTCCATGCCATCGTAGGGCGCCAGCACCTTGTCGGCCTCGTCGGTGCTCGATTCGAGCGCCTTGAGCAGCTTCGGCTGCAGCTCGTCCACCGGCACACGATTGCGACGAAGGAAGAGCAGGCGCTCGATCACCACCGCCACCGAGAGCACGGACAGGCCAATGAGCAGGTAGAGAATCCACTCTGCGCCAAGGCGGTCCAGCACGTTCGAGAGTTGTTCGACGATCATGGTTGGGTTCACCGGGATGGAAGTCGGGGGTGGTGCCCGCTAACCCGCTGCCCATGGACCTGTACCGGCGGTCCGAGCGGGGTAGAAAGAGCCTTCGCCGCCACGCTGCGTCCATCCTCGGGCATTGGATGCGCGACCAGCGGCGCGCGAATCGTGACAGTCCACCTGATCGGATGCAAGCTGGCGAGCGGGCGCCGGGCTCCCGTGTCGCTTCCAAGCGCGCGCTCCGACCGCACGCCATGCGCCTGATTGGAGGCCCGCGAAGCATCATCTCGGCGAAATCGTTAAGGTGAGAGGAAGGCGGGCCCAACCATGTCAGCATGGCGGCTCGCTGCGGACACGCAGCGCGAACCATGGCGGCGGAGATGGCGACAGCGAGGACCACCAGCCCGACGGGGCGACGGAAGCGGCAGCAGCGGATCGACGATCCGGTGCTGGCCGAGCTCGCCCGCTGGGGGGTGCCAACCGCCGAAGACGTGGTCGCCGAGATGGGCACCTACCTGCCCGATGCAGACGGCGACCTGGTGCGGCGGGCCTACGATTTTGCGGCCAACAAGCACTTCGGTCAGAAGCGAAAGAGCGGCGAGCCCTACTTCGGCCACCCGGTCCAGGTAGCGCGGCTGATCATGAAGCTGCGCCTGGATGAAGCCAGCGTCTGCGCCGGGCTGCTGCACGACGTGGTGGAGGATTGCGACGTCTCCTTGGAGGAGATCACCGAGGCCTTCAACGAGGACATCGGCCACATCGTCGACGGCGTCACCAAGCTGGACAAGATTCCGTTTACCCGCCGCGAGCAGAAGCAGGCGGAGAACTTCCGCAAGATGCTCGTGGCCATGAGCAAGGACATCCGCGTGCTGCTGATCAAGCTCGCCGATCGCCTGCACAATATGGCCACGCTCGAGCACATGCGCGCCGACAAACAGAAGCGCATCGCCGTCGAGACGATCGAGATCTACGCCCCGCTGGCCAATCGCCTGGGCATCAACTGGATGAAGTCCCTGCTGGAGGACTACTGCTTCAAGTATCTCTACCCGGCCGACCACGCCGCCTTGAAGGAGAAGGTGGGCCGCAAGGAGCGCGAACGACAGGCCTACATCGACAACGTGGTCGCACTGCTCGACGCCGAGATGTCCGGCGCCGGCTTGCCCGACGCCCACATCTACGGCCGGTCCAAACACCTGTTCAGCATCTACCGCAAGATGCAGCGGCAGGGCCTGCCCTACGACCAGATCTACGACGCCCAGGGCTTTCGCGTGCTCATCGACTCGGTGGAGCAGTGCTACCAGTCGCTCGGCGTGGTGCACAACCGCTTCACGCCGATCCCGGGTCGCTTCAAGGACTACATCGCCCTGACCAAGGCCAACAACTACCAGAGCCTGCACACCTCTGTGATGGGCCCGGAGAACCGGCAGATCGAGATCCAGATCCGCACCCGCGAGATGCACCAGATCGCCGAAAACGGCGTCGCCGCCCACTGGCGCTACAAGGAGCAGTCGGCGCCGCTCAAGGCCAAGGATGAACAGCGCTTCCTGTGGCTGCGCGAGCTCATCGAACTCAACGACACGGTCACCGACAACGACGAGTTCCTCGAGAACATGCGCATCGACCTCTTCAATGACGAGGTCTACGCGTTCACGCCCGCCGGCGACGTCAAGGTCTTCCCGCGCGACGCCACGCCGGTGGATTTCGCCTACTCGATCCACTCCAAGGTCGGCGAACACGCCCTGGGTGCCCGGATCAACGGCGTCATGGTGACCCTGAACACCCACATCAAGAACGGCGACGTGGTCGAGATCCTGACCCGGTCGGACGCGCGACCGAACCAGGACTGGCTCGAATTCGTCGTCACGGCGCGGGCCAAGACGCGCATCCGCGCCTACATCCGGGCCGAACAGCGGGCGCGAGCCATGCAGGTCGGCGAGGACCTGCTCGAGAAGGCCTTCCGGCGCCAGAAGTACTCGATGACCCGGGTCAAGAAGCACGACGGCTTCGCCAAGACGCTGTCGCACTTCCGCTGCCAGACGCTGCCCGAGCTGAACATCCTGGTGGGCTACGGCAAGACCAACGCCAGCGACATCGTCGAGCACCTGCTGCCCGAAGCGCGCGGCAAGGAGCCCGAAGAAGAGGTCGAGGTCAAGCGGCCGCGCAGGCGTCGCGATGGCCAGGCCGGCATCGTGGTGGACGGCATCAACGACGTGGTCGTGCGCATGGCCAAGTGCTGCTCGCCGGTGCCCGGCGATGACATCGTCGGCTTCGTCACCCGCGGGCGCGGCATCACGGTGCACGTGCGCAACTGCCCGCGCGCCATCGACTCCGACCCCATGCGCCAGATCGACTGCGACTGGGACGTCAGCCGCGGCTCGGCGGCGACGGTGATGGTGCGGGTGCATACGGGCAACAGTCCGGGCATGCTCGCGGAGATGACCGAGAAGTTCCATATCGTCGGGGTCAACATCCTGCAGGCCCACTGCCGGGCCACGCACGCCAACCGGGCGGTGAACGAGTTCGAGCTCGAGGTCACCGATCGGGCGCAGCTGGAGCAGGTTCTGGAGGCCTTGGGCCGCCTGGATTTCGTCCACCGAGTAGAGCGGGTCCGTGGCTGAGCCATCGATTCGGTCGGTGTTCATCGCGCCGGCGCTGCTGCTCTGCCTGCTTGTCGGTGGCGCTTGCGACCGGGTCGAGTTCGAACCTCGCACCCTGGTCAATCGCATGCGGGTGCTGGCGGTGCGCGCCGAACCGCCGGCCCTGGGATTCGGCGGCAAGTCGCAGTTGTCCATGAAGGTGGTCACCTTCGAGGGCGACGAGCCGCTCTGCCACGCCTGGGCGTTCTGCCTGATGGGCGCCCTGCAGCAGACGGACAATCTGAGCTGCCTGGACGATGACCTGCTCGTGCCATTGGGCGTCGCGCCCGAGGCCACCGTGACCTTCGCCCAGGTCATGGAGACCTTCGGCAACGTCGGCAAGGTCATGGAGAAGCTGGGCCTGAACCCGCCCGAAGATCAGCTGGCGCAGGACAAGCCGGACGAAAAGCAATGTCCGGAAGATGGCGAGAAGCCACTCGACTTCAACGAGTTCCCCATCTACTTCAAGGTCGCCGCGGCGAGCGAGTTTGGCGGCACCTGCCCGACCGACCCGCTGGCCATGCTGGCGCCAGCCTGCACCGACCGGAAACACTGCGTCGGCGGCTTCAAGGTCATGCGCATCGCGCTCAAGCAAGTGACCAAGGACTGCAAGACCAGCATCCTGCCGGACAGCTTCGCCTTGCACGCCAACCCGAAGTTGGTCGGCATCACCATGGAGGGTGTGGACTGGCCGCAGGGCCTGGTCCCCACATTGGCGCCGGTCAAGGAAGACGACACCGTGACCGCCGGGCCGCCCGACAGCGACAAGCGCGGTGTCGAGCTGATCCCCAAGCTCTCCGAAGACAGCATCGAGGTGCTCTACAAGAGCAAGGAGCCGGGGCTGGCCGATCCGACCGAGCGGATCGTGTTCTCCTGGCTGTCCACCGCCGGCCGTTTCTCCTATGGCCGCTCGTCGGACAAGGCCCCCGACACCCGTTTCCGGGCGGCACCGCTGGCCGATAATCCCGACGGCGAGGTGCGCATCTGGGTCGTGGTCCGTGACGGACGTGGCGGCGTCGACTGGCTGGAGCGGAAGGTCAAGGTGGGTACGCCGCTCGTAGGCGACGACGGCCCGCTCTGCGCGCTTGATGGAACCCTGGAGGGCTGCCAGAAGTGATCGCCATCGGTCGGACCATCCCCCGGCAGGCGTGTATGGCGCTGCTGGTTATGCTGGGAGCGGTGGCGCTGGCCGGCGCTCCTGGTGCTGCGCTCGCCCAAAACAAGGCGCCGCCCAAGGTCGAACCGCCCAAGCTGATCACCTACGTCAAGGCCGTCTACCCCGAGGCGCTGCGAGCGCGTGGGCTGCGGGGCGAGGTGGTGCTCGAGCTGGACATCGGCGTCGACGGCACGGTGGGCAAGGTCGCAGTCTTCAAGTCCGCCGGGCCGGATTTCGACGCCGCGGCGAAAGTGGCCGGAGCCAGACTGCTCTTCAAGCCAGCCACGGTGGGCGGCAAGGCCACGCCGGTGCGAATCCGATTCCGCTATCGCTTCAAGATGGAGGTGGCGGCCGCCCGCAGGGGCCCCTCTCGCGGGCCCGGTCGCTACGGCCGCCGGGGACCGGTGCTGGCGCCGGCGGGGTTCTCCAGCTTCCGCGGCCAGGTGCTGCAGCGGGGCACGCGCCGACCGGTGGTGAGCGCCCTGGTGCTGCTGCCAAAACTGGGCAAAGAGACGGTCACCGACGCCGACGGCGGCTTCGCGTTTGGCTTGTTGCCGTCGGGTCGACACACGGTCCAGGTGCAGGCAGCGGGCCACAAGGCCTATCGAAGCAAGGTGCGGGTCCGAAAAGGGGCGACCACAGACAGGGTGCTGCGCCCCGAACGCGACTCCTACACCCTGTACAGGGCTTCTGTGACGGCGCCGCCCGAGCCGGGCGAGATGTCTCGGCGAGAGCTCAGCGTCGAGGAGATCCAGCGCATCCCCGGCGTCTATGGCGACGCCTTCAAGGTGGTCCAGAACCTGCCCGGCGTCGCCCGCGTGCCCGGACTCGGCGGCCAGATCATCGTGCGCGGCTCGGCGCCCGGCGACACCCAGGTGATGATCGAAGGCGTCAGCGTGCCCCTGCTGTACCACTTCGGCGGCGTCTACTCGGTGGTCAATACCGACATCCTGGAGGGCATCGACTTCTTTCCCGGCTCCTACCCCGTGCGCTACGGCCGCAAGACCGGCGGCCTGTTGCAGGCGCGGCTCAAGCTGCCCAAAGCGGACGAGCCCTGGCACGGCTACGTCGAGAGCAACGTCTTCCACACCGGCTTCCTGTTGGGCGGCAACTGGGGCGACACGTCGTTCACGTTGGCGGGCCGACGCTCCTACATCGACTGGGTGCTCAACGCGGTGGTGCCCGACGGGGTGCTGCCCTTCACCGTGGCGCCGCGCTACTACGACTATCAGGTCAAGGTCGACCACATCTTCAGCCGCCACTTCAACGCCACCCTGCTGGTGCTGGGCAGTGACGACGCCCTGGAGCTGGTCATCGACCGGCCGCCGGCGGGCTTCAGCGAAGCCGAGGGCGGGCTGCATTTCGGCACCGTCTTCCACGGCGCGATCGGTTTGCTGCGCTTCTCCGGCACCGGCTGGACCGCCCGCACGACCCTGGGCTACGTCGACGGCGCGGTCACCTTCGGCGTCGGCACGCAGGCACTGGACGTGGACATCAGCGCCGCCGACATCACCCTGCGCCAGGACGTAACCTTCGGCGAGGGACCGGTGCAGCTGCGCGCCGGCTTCGACATGCTGGCCACGCCCTACGACATCAACGTGCTGCTGCCCCAGGTGGGTGCAGAAGAGGGCAAAGGAGAGGACGCCGACAGCCGCCTGCGCTTCTGGGCCTACGACGAGACCTTCAGCTCCCCTTCGCTCTGGCTGGATGCGGTATTCAAGATGCACCCCGACTTGGAGGTGGTACCCGGCCTTCGGGTCGATCTCTACGGCGGCAACGCCAACGGCCGCGCCATCTTGGGCCGGCTGAATACGCGCTGGCGCATCGATGAGCAGTGGACCGTCAAGGCGGCCATCGGCCAGACCGCGCAGCCGCCGTCATTTCAGTACCTGGTGCCCCGCTTCGGCAACCCGGACCTGCTCCCGGCCGGTGGCTTCGAGACCGCGGCGGGCTTCGAACTCTCGCTCTGGGATCGTGTGACTGTGGACCTGCAGGGCTTCTACAAGGTGCTCTACGACCTGCCGGTGCAGCCGGCCGAGTTCTTCCCCACGGTGCTGGTGGTCAACGAAGGCGCGGGCCGCATCTACGGCCTGGAATTGCTCGCCCGCCACAAGCCGGTGGGCCGCTTCTTCGGCTGGATCGCCTACACGCTCATGCGCGCCGAGGAGACGCCCCACCCCGGCGATCCCTCGCGCCCCATGGAGTGGGATCAGACCCACATCCTCACCGCCGTGGCCTCGTACAAGCTGCCCTGGAATTTCGAGGTCAGCGGCCGCTTCCGCGTCGTCACCGGCAACCCCTTCACCGAAGTCGCCACGGCGGTCTATGACGAGGATGACGACAACTACAATCGCATCGCCTCGAGTTGCATTCGCTGCGCCAGGCTGCCGGCGTTTCACCAGTTCGACCTGCGCCTCGATCGCAAGTGGGTCTGGGATACCTGGATGCTGGGCGTCTACCTGGACGTGCAGAATGTGTACAACCAGGCCAATGTGGAGGGGATTCGGTACAACTACGACGCCACGTTGCAGACGCCGCAAACGGGTCTGCCGATCATCCCAAGTTTGGGGCTTCGCGGCGAATTCTGAGGCCGTTCGTCAGTCTTTGACCGCGTGGAGACCATTCTTGTCGGTCACGTAGATCGCGTTGCTGTACACCCAGGCGAAGTCCTGTCCGCTCACGTCCACCATGCCGCCCATGAGCTTCTCCAGGTGGTGCGGTCGGATGCGAACTTCGGCGCGATAGGCGCCCGCCTTGTCGGGTACGTGGCTCAAGTCGCCTGAACCGCTGGCGACCTCATCCCAGCCGCCCTCTTTGGCGCGCAGCAGTCGCGCTGTCAGCTCCGGGGGCGTGGCCTTGTCGTCCAGGTGGGCGATGGTGGGCATGCGCAGCCGCAATGTTGGCTTGTCGGCCAGCTTCAGGTCGCTGCCCATCTCGTGAATCTTCTCATCGCCGCTGGCGCCTGTGAGCGCCACGAAGTCGAAGCCTTCGGCATAGCCGAAGACTTCGAAGACGCCATACAGGCGGCCGGCGCGCAGGGCGTCTTTGAGGGAGCGATCGTCCCAGCTGCCGTCGTCCTTGGGTTTGACCAGGAGGTGGTTGGAAAACCAGATCATCATGCGCCGATAGCTGTCGACCCGCTCGCCGTCGGCCAGCTTGATGGGCAGCGTATTGCGGTGGCAGTCGGTGCCCATGGTGGTCACGCGCCTGACGCCGCGCGCCAGGACGCTGCCCCAGCGACTGGTGTACTCGGGATCCTCGTGCAGCAGGGGCAACACGGCCAGGTCGGGGTGGGGGGCCTTGTCCTTGTCCTTGCCGATGGCCAGGCTGAGCAGCTGCGCCGCCTCGGCCATCTTGGCGACCATGTTGGCGTGCAGGTTGAACATCTCGAAGCCGTCCAGCGGCCGTTCGACCAGCTCATCGACGCTGTGATCTTCGGTGTGGGCGACCAGGAGCACGGCGTTCTGCTTCTTGAGCTTGTTGGCGGCCTCCTCGGTCTCGTCGCTGTAGGCCGCGCCGCGCACCTTCACGCCACCGGGCACGTGACCCTCCAGGCCAACCGGCATGTTGGACGAGGTCTCGGTGCCGGCCATGAGCAATTGCTCGAAACCGTCGCCGCAGAGGACCCTGTTGGCCACCGGCCCGCCGTCGCGCTGGATCAGCTTGTCACCCTTGTGCTTCTGGTAGAGCAGCACGTCGGGAAAGGGGTGGTCGCGGAAGTGGGTCGGGTGATCGGTGAGCATGGCGAAGTTGTGCCGCACCTTGCACAGGTCGTTGCGGAAGTCCTCGTAGCAGGGCTGGTTGATCTTGCCCTCGTCATCGAATGGTTTGCCGTCGCATGCGTCGTGGGAGTAGGGGCTGTGGGCGTGGATCAATCCGCGCAGATCCAGCAGACCGCGGCGGGTCGGCGTGGTCACCGGCTGGAGCACCTTCGAGGGCTGCCATGGGGTGCCCTGCCAGGCCGGCTTTTCGTGCAACGTCGAGGGCGCGTCCAGCGGGTCTGGGGTCGGCTCGTCGCCGTCATCTGTCTGGCCGCAGGCGAGGACGAGCAGCAACAGGGCGGGCAACGCTATGAAGGGATGTCGGTTCATCGTCAGTGGGTCTCCCGGGCTGGCCGGACGGCATTGTGGGCGATGCCGGGGCGGCGCACAAACACAGTTTTGGCAGACGCGCCTCAGGGCGTGGCACCGGGAACGTGCGGCGGCACGCGATCCCCGGCGTCCGGGGTCAGCGCCTGCACCACCGCCTTGCCGAAGGCCGCCTCGATGGCCGGCCGTTGCCAGAGCAGGCGAGCGCCCTTCAGCAAGCGACCGCGATACGCCTGTCGCTCGGTAGCGACCCGCTCCGAACAGACCATGCGCCGCAGCCGGGCCTGGGTGGCCGGTGCCTTGAAAGACGTACGACGGGTGGCTTCGCGGGCGACCAGAACCGAGACACTCCAGCCCCAAGGGGTCTCCACCGGGCCGAGCACATCGCCCAGGGCGGCGGCGCTGGCGGCGCCGGCCACCTCCGGGTTCGTCGCCCGGGCAGCGGCGCCGGGGAAACCGGGCTCGTCGGTGTGGTCGAAGGTATAGCGACGCAAGCGGAGTTCGGTGACCTGGGCAGCGAGGGTCGCGATGGCCTCTTCGACCACCGGCCCGTGACTCTGCACCAGGGGACTGTCGGCCATGGCCACGACCGTGGTGCCCGATGGCAGTCCGGTTGCCGCGGGCAACGCCTGCGCGATTCGTTTGCGTAGACCGCTCGCGTGGGGATGCATCCGCCGCTTGCAGGCCACCGCATCGGCAGGAACACAGGTGTCGGGCGACGTGCAGCAGACGAACTGCCCCTCCCAGATGGTGCTGCGGCGGGGGTGATGCAGGCGGCCGCGACTGGCCATCCAGGCCTGGCGCAGGGCGGCCGGCTCGATGTTCGGGCAGCCATCATCGGCCCGCCAGATGCCGGCCAGGAAGCGCTCGGCAGCAGCGTGCGCCGTCTCTCCAGCCTTTGCATGGTGGCCCAACCCGGCCAGCTCGCGCAGCACCAGGGCGTCCGATGCGGCCATCAACATGGCCTCGACCACCACCTTGGGGTCCTTGGACGGCCCGGCCAACGCCAATCGGGCGCGCACCGCGCTGGCGTGTACATCGCTGAGGTCGATGCGGGCCACGACGGGGTCCGCCTTCGCCGGCGGCACTGCAGCGACCGGTCTGCGAGTCTCCGTTGGAGGGGCCACGGTCTTGTCTTTGCAGCCGCTCGTTGCCAGCGCAACGAGGACAGACAGGCACAGGGCCGGGGCGCGCATCCTCATGCCATCAAGTGGACCATCAAGGCCTTCTGGGCGTGCAACCGATTCTCCGCCTGGTCGAAGATGATGGACTGCGGGCCATCGCAGACCTCGGCGCTCACCTCCTCGCCGCGATGGGCGGGCAGGCAGTGCATGAACACGGCATCGGGCGCGGCGCGGGCCATCAGGGCGGCGTCGACCTGGTAGTCGGCCAGGTCCGCAAGGCGGCGCTCCTTCTCGGCCTCCTGACCCATGGAGGTCCACACATCGGTGTACACGCTGTGGGCACCAACGACGCCGTCCAGGTCCGCGGTCACGTGGATGCTGGCGCCGGACTTCTCGGCCACCGCGCGGGCACGCTGCACCATGTCTTCGTTGGGCTGGTAGCCGTCGGGTCCGACCACCACCACGTCCATGCCCAGCAGTGCGCCGGTCAACAGCAGCGAGTTGGCCATGTTGTTGGCCGCGTCGCCCACGTAGGCCAGCTTGCGTCCCTGCAGGGTCTGCACGTCGAAGCCATCGCCCGGCGTGAAGTGCTCGATCATGGTCATGGCATCGGCCATCGTCTGGCAGGGATGCAGCAGGTCGCTGAGACCATTGATGACCGGCACCGTGGCATGGGCGGCCATCTCTTCCAGGATGTCGTGGCCGTGCACCCGCGCCATGATGCCGGCGCAGTAGCGAGAGACCACGCGGGCGGTGTCGGCGATGGTCTCACCGCGACCGATCTGGATGTCCTGGGACGACAGGAAGAGCGCGTGGCCGCCCAGCTCATAAGCGCCGACCTCGAAGCTGACGCGGGTGCGGGTCGAGCGCTTCTGGAAGATCATCGCCAGGGTGCGATCGGTCAGCTTGTCGCGGTAGTTCGCCGGCGAACGCTTGATGGCGTGGGCCAGCTGCAGCACCGAGAGCGCCTCGTCGGCGGCCAGATCCAAGACGCTGAGGAAGTGTCGCGCGGCCATGCATGTCCTCCTTGTGGTGCTGCGGGGTCGACCTACTCGTCCGCCACGATGTGGGTGCCCTTGCTGCGATCCACCAGCCCGGCGAAGTCGTTCCAGACGCCGATGGAGACGCCGCCGCTGGAGTGACGACAGAAAGCCACCGCGGCCTGGACCTTGGGACCCATGGAGCCGGGCGGAAACTGGCCCTCGGCGAGATACTGACAGGCCTCGGTGACGCTCAGCCGACCCAGCGGGCGGGCGTCTGGCGTGCCGAAGTCGACCTCCAGGTTGGCGACCGGGGTGAGCACGATCAGGCGCTGCGCACCCAGGCGAGCACCCAGCAGGGCGGCGGTGCGATCCTTGTCGATGACGGCGTCCACGCCGACGAGCATGCCGTCTTCGTCGCGCGCCACGGGGATGCCACCGCCACCACCGGCGATGACCACGTCGTGCAGCTCCAGGGCCGCGGCGATGCTCTCCAGGTTGGTAATCTCCTGCGGACCGGGCGAGGCGACCACACGCCGCCAGCCACGGCCGGAGTCCTCGACCATGTTCCAGCCCAGGCGCTCCTTGCGCCGCCTGGCCTTCTCTTCCTCGTAAAAGCTGCCGATGGGCTTGGTGGGCTTGCTGAAGGCCGGATCATTGCGATCCACCAGCACCTGGGTCAGCACGGTCGTGGCCTTGAGCTCTGGGCGGTCGCAGCGACAGTTGCGTACACCCAGCTCCAGGGCGAAGCCAAGCGTGCCCTGGGTCGATGCCACGCAGGCCACCAGGGGCAACTCCGGGATGCGGTCCGAAGCGAGCTCATTGCGCTGCAACGCATAACCGACCTGGGGCCCGTTGCCATGCACGAGCAGGACCCTGTAGCCGTGATCCACCAGGTGACAGATGGCGCCGACCACCTTCTCGGCGCGCGCGATCTGCAGGTCGTGGTCGCCGCTGTCGCTCTTGTCCACCAGCGCGTTGCCGCCCACCGCCAGGACGGCGACGGGGCGGGTGTAGCCATTGGCGGACGTCGGGCCGGGCATGGCGCTCGTGAACCGGTCGGGCGGCCGATCGGGGGAGGTGAATCGTTCTAGAAGTTGTGCTTGAGCTCGGTGCGCTGACCGCTGGGCTCGGGCTGGTAGAGCCCGCTGATGCGACCGGCAGCCGAGTTGGTGCCTACGGGAGAGCCCGTGCCTGCGCTGCCTTCAATGGCCGACGAGCGCGCCGGTTTGGGGCTGGATTTGCGTAGCGGAGCCGCTTGGGGCAGGTCGGTGGGCGTGCCGCCGGAGGACATCTGGCAGGAACCGTCAAAGAAGACGCCCTTGTCGATGTGCAATGCGGGTGAGGTGATGTTGCCGCGCAGCTGGGCCGGAGCGTGCAGCTCTACGGCACCGGTGGCCACCACGTTGCCGGTCACGTCGCCGTAGACCATCACGTTGGCGACCCGGATCTCCGCCTGCACCTCGGCGCCTTCGCCGACGACCAGCGTGCCATCGCTGTAGATTTCGCCTGCAAAGCGGCCATCGATGCGCACCGTGCCTTGAAAGGTCAGCTTGCCCTCAAACTCGCTGCCGCGGCCCAGCAGTGCATTGATTTCTTCGCTCATGAACTTGCTCCCGCCGGCCGCTCCGGGCCCGTGTCGGACGAGTCTACGGTTGCTACTTCATGAAGCGCAACCGCCAAACGTTCAACATCGCCTCCATGACGATGCCCTGGCTCATCTTCGAGGCCCCGCGGGTGCGATCGGGGAACTCGATGGGCACCTCGCCGACGGTGAAGCCGCGGCGCACGGCCCGCCAGGTCAGCTCGATCTGGAAGACGTACCCGCCGGCCATGATGTCATCCAGCGGGATGGTCTCCAGCACCCGCCGATTGAAGAGCTTGAAGCCACCGGTCAGGTCCTTGAACGGCAGCCCGAGGATGAGGCGGGCGTAGGTATTGCCGGACTTGCTGATGAATCGCCGCGACCAGGACCAGTCATCGGTGCCGCCGCCGGGGATATAACGCGAGCCCAGCACCAGGTCGAAGCGCTCTGATGCGGCCAGGAAGTCGGGCAGGTAGCGCGGCTGATGGGAGAAGTCGCAGTCCATCTCCATGATCCGCTCATAGCCCCGCTTGAGCGCCCACTTGAAGCCGGCGATATAGGCCCGGCCCAGCCCTTCTTTGGCCTGGCGATGCAGGACATGCACCCGCTCGTCGGCGCCGGCGATCTCGTCGGCCAGGGCACCGGTGCCATCGGGACTGTTATCGTCGATGACCAGCACGTGCACCTGGGGCACCACCTCGTGGATCGCGGTGATCATCAGGGGCAGGTTTTCGACCTCGTTGTAGGTCGGCAGACAGATGACGGTATCGCTCTGTGACATCAGTACTGTTCCTCGTAGAAGGAAGTCAGCAGCGAGGCATATGTCGCTGCCACGGCGTCCCTTCTGACCTTGAGGGTGGGGGTCAATTCGCCTTCCTCGTGGCTCATCTCCCGCTCCAGGATGGCGAACTTCCGAATCGTCTCGTAGCTGGCCAGGGCGCGATTGCATCGCTCCACGATGCCCTCGACGTGGTTGAACACCTCGGGATGCTGACTGAGGTCGGCATAGGAGGTCCACGGGATGTCGTGCTCGGCCGCCCAGGCGCGCAACCGCGCCTCGTCCAGGGTGATCAATGCGCTCAGGAAGGGCCGACCATCGCCGAAGACCACCACCTGGGCGAGCAGGGGGTCGCGACCGACGTGGTTTTCGATGTTCTGCGGCGCCACATTCTTGCCGCCCAGGGTGACGATGATGTCCTTTTTGCGATCGGTGATGCGCAGGTAGCCCTCGTCGTCCAGTTCGCCGATATCTCCCGTATGCAGCCAGCGCTCGCCGTCGTCCTCGACGGTGACGGTCGTGGCGGTATCCTCGGGCAACCCGTGGTAGCCGAGCATCAGGTTCGGGCCGGCCAGCAAGACCTCGCCATCTTCGGCCAGGCGCACCTGCACGCCCTTCAGTGGACGGCCGACCGAGCCGATCTTGTAGGCGCTTGGCGTGTTCAACGTGGCCGCGCCGGTGTTCTCGGTCATGCCATAGCCCTCCATGACCAGCAGTCCGAGGGCGTGGTAGAAGTGGGCCAGGTCACGAGGCAAGGCGGCGCCGCCAGAGATCAGCAGGCGGATGCGGCCGCCGAGCCTGGCGCGCAGACCGGACAACATGACCCGCTCGGCGATCTGCTCCCGCAGCGCCAACGTGCCGCCCGGCTTGCGGCTGAGCAGGCGCAATTCGCTGGCTTCCATACCCGTCGACAGTGCCCACTCGAAGGCGCGTTTGTGCACCGGGCTCGTATTGGTGACATCCAGGACCAGCGCCGTCTGCAGCTGCTCCAGGATGCGCGGCACGCAGGGCACGATGGTCGGCCGCGTCTGGCGCAGGTCCTCGAGCAGGGTCGACAACGAGCGGGGGAAGATCATCTCCACGTCGCGTCGCATGGCCGCCCAGGCGGCGAGCCGGCCGAAGACGTGGGCCAGCGGCAGCAGCACCATCATGGTGTCCGAGTCGCCGACCTCCAGTGCATCGACCACCGCCCTTGTCTCGAAGTCGAAGGCGGCGTGGCTGAGCATGACGCCTTTGGGATGGCCGGTGGTGCCGGAGGTGTACAGCCAGGTACAGGAGTCTTCGGGGCCGATGTCCGCACGCTGGCGGGCCGGCGCGTCGGCGGACTGCCGCCGGCCGTGGGCGTCCAGGCCCAGGGTATCCATCACCGCGTCTGCGCGACCGTCGGGCACCACCTCGTGCAGAGACAGGCGCGTGCGTCCATCCCGCTGGGGCCGGTCGCGGTGGCCCAGGGTGGCGAAGCAGAAGATGCGCTCCACCGCCGTATCGGGCAGTTCGGGGGCGACCAGCTTCTCCACCTGGAAGGGATCGTCGGCAAAAACGAAACGGGCGCCGCAATCGGCGAGGATCCAGGCGACCTCCGAGCCGACCGTGGTGGGGTAGATGGGTACGGTGACGCCACCGGCCATAAGCACAGCCATGTCCGCCCGCAGCCAGTCCGGCGAGGTCTCGGCCAGGATGGCCACCCGGTCGCCGGGCTTCAGGCCAAGTCCGACCAGGCCGCGCGCCCACAACTCTGAACAACTTCGCCAGTCGGCGAAAGTCTCGCTGCGCCAGATGCCGCCGCGCCGGCCGCGCAACATGGGCCGACCGGGGCGCCGCGCCACCGCTTGCTCGAAGACGTCGACCAGATTGCGGACCTGCACCATGCGATCCTCATCCTTCGCCGAGCCGAGGCCACACCTCGCGTGAACGGCCGCGGCAGGAACCCGCCGGGGGGCCCATTCCGACCGTGTGAAGGAGGGCCGACAAAGGCGGGAGCGGTATGATGCGGGGCCGTTGCCATCATGTAAACCCGCGAATATCGGCCATCCGCTTGCGGGGTCCGCAGACCGCCACTATGATCCGCGCGGTTGCCTCTGGTGCCCGGAGAGGTTCGATGCCTTGGAAAGCCCCGCTCATCGCCAGCTTGACCCTGCTGATCGCCGTCACGTGCGCTGCTTGCAGCGGCGGTGATGCGCAGTCCGACGAGCTGCCCGACCTGTCCGACGACGACCGCACCGCGGTCCAGGTCGCCACCAGCCGCCAGTTGCAAATCGGCTACCAGATCCTGGCCGTCGCCTCGCAGGACGACGCCTTGGATTTCTGCCACGAGATGTGCAACCGGGCGATCGAGAGCTGCGCGCTGTCCATGCGCCTGTGCGACTTCAGCAAGCAGTACCCCGAGACGGTCTCCCTGTCCGCGCGCTGCCGCGTCAGCCGCGAGCGCTGCCGCCAGCACCAGAGCCGCATCCCGCGCCAATGTGCCTGCGACGTCCGCGAGGCCTCCTGACGGGATGATCCCGGCGGCGGCGATCTCACGCCGCCATCCGAACAAAGACGAGGATCCATGGCCCACGCGCCCGCAGTGCGCAACATCGGCATCATCGCCCACGTTGACCACGGCAAGACGACGCTGATCGACCAGATCCTCGCCCAATGCGGCGCGGTGCGACGGGGCGAAGTGGGCCGGGAGCAGCTGCTCGACTCCAATGACCTGGAGCGCGAGCGCGGCATCACGATCCTGTCCAAGAACACCGCGGTCGTGCACCGCGACGAGCTGATCAACATCGTCGATACGCCCGGCCACGCCGACTTCGGCGCCGAGGTGGAGCGCATCCTGCGCATGGTCGACTGCGTACTGCTCCTGGTGGACGCGGCCGAAGGGCCCATGCCGCAGACGAGATTCGTTCTGCGCAAGTCCCTGGCCCTGGGCCTGCGGCCCATCGTGGTGATCAACAAGGTCGACCGCCCCGACGCCGACCTCGACCGCGTGCTGGACGCCGTCTTCGACCTCTTCATCGCCCTGGACGCCGACGAGGAGCAGTGTGAGTTCCCGGTCATCTACGCCAGCGGGCGGGACGGCTGGGCGGCGGCCGACCCGGAAGCTGAGCGCACCAACCTGGCACCACTGTTGGACCTGGTCCTGGAGCACGTGCCGCCGAGCGACTTCGATCTCGAGGGTCCGCTGCAGCTGCAGGTCGCGACCCTGGATCGCGACGACTTCATGGGCCGTATCGCCATCGGCCGCATCTACCGGGGCCGCATCGCGCGCGCCGACCGCCTGGTTCATGTACGCAGCGATGGCAGCACGGCGCCGTTCCGGGTCAGCAAGTTGATGGGCTTTCGCGGCACCAGTCGAGTCGACATCGAGGAGGCCTTCGCCGGCGACATCGTGGCCCTGGCGGGCGTGGCGGAGGTCACCGTCGGCGAGAGCCTGTGCGCCGAGTCGCGCATCGATCCGCTGCCGGCCATCCCCATCGATCCACCGACCCTGGCCATGGAGTTCATGGTCAACGACTCGCCCATGGCCGGCCGCGAGGGACGCTACGTCACCTCGCGCCACATCCGCGCCCGCCTGGCCCGCGAGCTCGAGCACAATGTCTCGTTGCGAGTCTCCGATACGGAGCGCCCCGAGGTGCTCGAAGTGGCCGGCCGCGGCACCCTGTCGCTGTCGATCCTGATCGAGACCATGCGACGGGAAGGCTACGAGCTGCAGGTCTCTCAGCCGCGGGTCATCGAGCGCCGCGGCGAAAAAGGCGAGCGCCTGGAACCCTACGAGTCGGTCACCGTCGAATGCGGCGACCCCTTCAGCGGTTCGGTGATCGACAAACTGGCCCGACGTGGCGGCGAGCTGGTCGACATGCAGGTGGGCGGCGACGGCACCACGCGTCTGGAGCTGAGCGTGCCCGCCCGCGGACTGATCGGCTACCGCTCCGAATTCCTCACCGACACCCGAGGCAGCGGCGTGCTGCACCATATCTTCTCGCACTACGGTCCGTGGCGGGGCGCCATCAACCTGCGCCGCACGGGCGTGATGGTGGCGCTGGAATCGGCCACCTCGACCGCCTACTCCCTGTTCAACCTGCAGGAGCGCGGCGTGATGCTGGTCGGCGCCGGCACAGAGGTCTACGGCGGCCAGCTGGTCGGCATCAACAGCCGTCCGGGCGACCTGGTGGTCAATCCCGGCAAGGGCAAGCAGCTGACCAACGTGCGCGCCGCCGGCTCGGACGACAAGCTGCTACTGACCCCGCATCGGGTCATGACGTTGGAAGAGAGCCTGGAGTTCGTCGACCGCAACGAGCTGGTCGAAGTCACGCCCAAGGCGATCCGGCTGCGCAAGCGAGAGCTGGATCACAACGTGCGGCGACGCCAGGACAAGCGCGCTAGCGCGGCTGCGGAGTAGCCACCAAACGGCGGCGTGGCCGCGTGTTGCCAGCCAGTCAACCGGCTGTAATTGAAGGTGTTTTGCAAAAGTCCTCATGAGGACTTTTGCGGTGCGGGTGCGGGTGCGGGTACGGGATGGCGATCTAGCGTCGATCGCCAAACAGCCGCAGCAGGAACAAGAACATATTGATGAAGTCGAGGTACAGGTTCAGCGCCCCGGCGATGGCCATCTGGCTGGCTTCGCGCGCGGTGCTGAAGCCGAGATAGCCAAGACGCTTGAACTTCTGCACGTCATAGGCGGTCAAGCCGGCAAAGAGCAACACGCCGATGACGCTCACCGCCCAGTCCAGGGCCGTCGAGGCCAGGAACATGTTCACCACCATGGCGATGATCAGAGCGATGACGCCCATCATCAGGAAGGAGCCCATGCCCGTCAGGTCGCGCTTGGTCGTCAGGCCGATGAAAGCCATGGCGCCGTAGGTGCCCGCCGTGATGAAGAAGACCCGCGCCACCGAAGTGGCCGTGTACATCGCCACCACCACGCCCAGGGTGAGCCCGTTCATGGCCGCGTAGAGCAGGAAGAGGACCGCCGCGGTGCGCGCTGAGAGCTTGTGCAGCGTGGCGCTCAGGCCGATGACCAGCACCAGCTCGCCGATGATCAGCGGCAGGAAGAGACCGGAAGCGAAGTTCCAGGCGGCCTCGCTGCTCATGACGTACCAGGCGACGACGCCCGACAGGCCCAGGCCTGCGGCCATCCAACCGAAGACGTGGTTCATGAAGATGCGCGCCATCTCCTTGCGCTGGCTTTCCTCGCCGGGTGCGACCACGGCATCGTCGCGTCCCCAGGCGGGCGCCACGGCGCCGGCGCGCTGCACGGCGGGTCCCCAGCCTCGGGTCCTGGGCTTGGGATCGGTGTGGATGTCGCTCATGGTCTGCCTCCGCTGCCCGGTTCAGGGCACGCAGTTACACATTAGGTGGCGCTCGATGGCGGTCAAGATGGCGGTCGCTAGCGCCCGCCTTTCAGCGCCGCGGGTCGCATGGCGAAGCGGGCGGCCACGTCGGGTTTGACGACGCCGGCGCGGGCCATCTCGACCAGGGACTGGTCCACGGTCTGCATACCCAGCGCGCGGGTGTGCATCACGTCGTAGAGCGCTGCTGGATCGCTGCCCTCGCAGAGGATGCGATAGCTGTGCTCGTTGGCCATCAGCACTTCGACCGCGGGGAAGCGACTCTGGCCATCGGCGCCCGGCACCAGCCGCTGCGAGCAGGCGCCGATGAGCACGGAGGCCAGGCGTTGACGGGCCACGGCGGCTGCCGGACCGGTCTCCATGGCCATCAGGCGGCGCAGGGCGCGGGCGATGTCGGAGGCCTCGATGCAGGCGAAGACCAGGACACCGGACTCGGCGGCACCCAAGGCCAGCGACAGCGTCTCGGAATCGGGCACCCGGGCCAGGGCGATGACGTCCACATCCTGGCGCAACGCGCCGCGCAGGCCGGCCGGCCAGGAGGGCGTATCCAGGCCCACCTCGCGCTGGCAGATGAAGGCCAGCTTGTCCTCCAGCTGCGTCTCGATGGGACGCTCCAGGGTGACCACGTGGCGTGGCCCACCGGCGGAGGTGTTGATGGTATCGATGACCGCCATCAAGGTCGTGGTGACACCGCTGCCCGGGGCCCCGCAGAGCAACACCAGGCCGTCGCGGGCAGCGCAGAAGCCAGCCATGGCCGCCGGCAGGCGCAGGTCGCGGAGCGTCACCACCCGGCTGGAGAGCACCCGCACGGCGATCGCCACGCTCTGCCGTTGCCGATAGAGGTGGACGCGAAAACGACCGGTGCCGACGATGGCGTAGATGCAGCTGACCTCGGCGCCGCTGCTGAATGCCTTGGCCTGGTTCGGTGACAGCACCGCCTGGGCGATCTCGGCCAGCTCTCCGTCGATGAATGGCGTCTCTTCGCGCCGATTGATCAGCGTACCGGCGCGCCGATAGATGGGGCGCTGGCCGGACTTGAGGTGCACATCTGAGATCTGGCGGTCTGCGGCAAAACGCAGGATCTTTTCGAAGCGGCCGCTGGCGTCTGGGAAGGGCATCGCGCTATTTCTTCTTGCCGCGCTTCTTCTTGCTCGGCGCCTTTTCGTCCTTGGCGGGCGCCTTGGCGACCTTCTTGAACTTCGGTCGGAAGACCTGCTGGTAGACCAGGATCCGGGCCCCGTCTCGACGGACGCGCTTGCGCTTGAACTTGGTCGCGTCGATCTCGAGCGTGATCGGCGTGTAGCCTTCCTGGCGCACCTGCACGACGACGGTGTGGTCGCGATCGCGGGCCAGGCCGAAGATGTGCAACGTCTTCTGGCGATCGATGTAGGTGTGGTTTTCCCAGGTGGAGCGACCGTTGACGGTGAACTTCACGAACTGGAACTTGGTCTTGATCATCACCTCGCCGGGCACGTGGTCGTCACTCTCGGCCTGGGCGGTGGCCGGGCTGAAGGCGAAGGTGAAGGCGGCGACAGCGGCCAGGACCAGGACGACGCCCCGGCTCGCGGGCAGATGTGTGGCGTGTTTCATCGATATTCTCCTGGAGGCCTTCGAGGGGTTGAAGGTGGCCTCCGCGCGAACATCACGACGCTCGATGACGGCTGGCTATTCGCCACCGCTTTCGAGCGCCTGCTCCAGTCGGGCGACCCGTTCGCTGAGGGCGCCCAACTCCTGCCGCAAGGCGACGACCTCGCGCTCGGCATGGGAGCTGTGGGTAAGGGCCGAGACCACCAGACGGACCCGCTCGTCGATCCGCTGCTGGATGTCATCGTAGGCCTTTTGGGTTTGTCGGACCAGGGCCGGTGCGCGCTGGGGGCGATCGTCTTCGGAGTCAGCTTCCTCTGCATCAGCCGGCGCTTCCACGGCTTCGGTTGCGGTCGACTGCTCGGCCGTCTGGTCGCCGTCCGCCTCTTCGTCGGACGGGTCCTGCTTCTTCTGCAGCAGGTGCTCCACCGTCTTTTCGGCCTCAGTCTTCCATTTGCCCACCGTGCGCTCGGCGTCCGTGCGCACCTTGACCACGGGCTCGGCGATGTGCTGCTGCAGGAAGTCCCCGCCGGTGGCGATGAGGTCGCGCAGACCGGTCAAGGAGACGCTGCCTCGTTCGCGCCGCTCGCTGTCGAGCAAAGCCTGGGTCAGCGTGACCTCGGTCAGGTCATCCTTGGTCTTGTTGTCGATCACCTTGACGTCTTCACCGGCCCGGACGAGCTCGGCCACCTCGGTCAATGTCACGTAGCGGGATCGCTCCGTGTCGTACATTTTGCGGTTGGCGTAGCGCTTGATCAGCCGTCGAGAAGTCATGTCGATCCGGGAGCAGTCGGCGGAGCGGCGTCGGATTGTGGCAGAATGACGCAGAGCGTCAACAGGGAATCCTGCCAGTCCGGCGCGCTGGATTCCGCGCCGCCAGATGGGGTCAGGGCACGCCGAGACGAAGCACCCGTTCACAGGCCAGCTCCCCCGGCTCTGGCGAAGCGATGACCAGGGTGCCGGCGTAATCGGCCAGGGCGGCGGCTACCTGGACCACACCCTCGCCATCCAACTCGGCCAGCGGCTCGTCGAGCAGCAGCAGGTCGGGCCGCACCGCCAGCGCCCGGGCGATGGCGACGCGTCGACGCTCACCGCCCGATAACGTGGCCGCCGGACGCAGGGCCAGGTGGTCTGCGCCCAGCGCGGACAGCCACTGAGCCGCGTCTTCGACCGGGCGGCCACCGGCGCGCAGGGCCAACTGCACGTTGTGCAAGGCGCTGCCGACGAAGAGATAGGGACGCTGATGAACCAGGACGGCGCGGCCAGGCGGCGGCAGGCCGTCGAGCTCGCCCACGGTGGGCGCCTGCAGACCGGCCAGGACCCGCAACAGGGTGGACTTGCCGCTGCCATTGGCACCGCAGACGGCGACGCGTTCGCCAGGGACGAGCTTCAACTCGGCCAGGTCCAACGCCACGACCTGGCCAAAACGCACCTGCAGCCCGCGGATCCGGGTCATGGGCGCTCCTCGGCCAGCAGCCGTCGAGCGAGCACCGTGGCCACGACGGCCAGGCCGACCAGCAGGATACCCGGCGCCAGGGCGCGGCCGAACTCGCCGCGACTCAACTCCAGGGCGATGGTGCCGGGCAGCGTGCGCGTGGCCAAAGCGAGGTTGCCGCCGACGGTGATGGCGATGCCGAGCTCGGTGACGCAGCGCCCAAACGTGGCCAACAGGGCGGCGGCCAGCGCGGCGCGAACCTCGCCCAGGACCACCACAACCACCAACCGTCGATTGGCGCCGAGCGTCTTCAAGGTCTCCAGCACCCTGGAGTCCAGACCGGCGACCGCCCCGTGCACCAGGCTGGCCAGCAGGGGCAGGGCCAGCAGGGTCTCGCCGATAATGATGGCGCTGGCGCTGTAGAGCAGGTCCAGGTCACCCAGCGGCCCGCGCCGGGACAAGAGGCCGTAGACCAACAATCCCAGCGCAACGGTGGGGACCGACATGGCGACCCGCAAGCAGAAGACCTGCGCCCGGTAACCACGGGGCCGGAACAGGGCCAGCGCTGCGCCCCAGGGAATGGCGACCACCGCCGCCAGGCCGATGGCCAGCAAACTGCAGCCCAGGGAGACCCACACCGCGTGCCAGATCCCAAAATCGCCGCTGGCGATCAGGTGCAGCGCCTCGGCCAGGCCGTCGAGCAGCATCTCCATGGCGCCGGTGGCTCCTACGGTGGGGTTGCGGGATGAAAGAGGATCTGACCATCGACCTTGAACGCACCGATGCGGCGTTGCCCGGCAGCGGAGGTCAGCCAGTCGACCAGCCTGCGGACATCGACGCCGGCGGGCGTGTTCTCCGCCGCGACCGGGATGATGCCGTAGTGGTTGCGCAGCCCGGCATCTCCCTGGACCAGGATCTCGAGCTCCAGTCGCGCCTTGAAGGCCAGCCAGGTGCCGCGATCGGCCAGCACGTAGGCGCGCTTGTTGTCGGCCAGCAGCAGACAACCGCCCATCCCCTGACCCGCCTCCAGGTAGAAGGACTCGCCCTTGGGCGGCCCATCGACCGCCGCCCAGAGCGCCAGCTCCCGGATGTGGGTGCCCGAGTCATCGCCCCGGGACACAAAGGCGGCCCGCGCGGTGCGGATGCTCGCGAAGGCGGCGGTCACATCGGTCTGCCCACGAATTCCGGCCGGGTCTGTCGCCGGGCCGAGCAGTACGAAGTCGTTGAACATGACGTCACGACGAAAGGCGCCGTGACCGGCGGCCACAAAGGCGTCTTCCCGTTGACGGGCATGCACCAGCAGTACATCCGCATCGCCGCGACGCCCCAGGGCCAGGGCCTGACCGGTGCCCACGGCGATGACGTCCACCTGGATGCCGCTCTCCTGTTGAAAGGCCCCCATCAGGTCGCCAAGCAAACCCGAGTTGTCGGTGCTGGTGGTGGTGGCGAGGCGAATGCGGCGGGTCTTGTCGCACGCGGACAGGGCGAGGAGGGCCGCGAGGGCGAGCAAGAGGAGCGAGGAGGTGGTCACGCGGCGTGGCATTGGCGATTGGTAGCCTGAGTGACGTTTGGGAGCAAGGGCACGTTTGGCGGCTGGCGGGCCTCCAGGCCATCGGCCATACTGCCCGCCGGGGGGCAGTTGGCGATGGCGGAACCGGTGCAGCAGACGCGATCCAGGACCAACTGGAACGTCGCGTTGCGGGCGCTGCGGCCTGGCCAGTGGCGGCACTTCCTGGCGCTGCCGCTGGCGGGCCAGGGCACGCTCCTGCTGACAGACACCGGCTCCGCGTTTGGCGCCGCCGCTGCAGGCGCGCTGGTCGCTGCGGGTTGCCTGGCCTGGGCCTACGGGCTCAACGCCATCACCGACCGGGAGCAGGATCGCTCATCGGCCAAGAACCCGTTGGTGGGCATCGCACCGGGCGCCGAACTCTCTGGCCTGCTGTTGTTCATCGCGGTGCTGGCCATCGCGCTCGCCGCGCACCTGGGCGGCTGGACCCTGAGCGCTGCGCTGGTCTCCTTGAGCGCAGGTTCGATCTACAGCGCGGGGCCGCGTCTCAAGGCGCTGCCGGGCCTGGGCACGGGGATCAACGCGCTCATCTTCGCCCCTTTGCCGCTGATGGGCGCTCCCTTCACCGCCTGGTCCTGGCCACCGCTGGCGGCGCTGGTGGCCGTCTTCGTCGCCCTGCTCTGCCACAATCAGCTCCTGCATGAGCTGGCCGACGCCGGTGAAGACACCGCCGCAGCCGTACACACCACCGCCGCCCGGCTGGGCGCCAGCGCCGCCGCAGTGCTGGGCGCGCTCCTGGCCGTCGCCGCCGCCCTTGTGGCGTGTCCGGGCCAATCCATGGCTGTTGCAGGGGTCGCCATCGCGGGGCTGGTGATCAGCAGCGTCTGGCTCTTCCGTGCCCGTTCCGGCGACCCTGTGACGTTGCGTCGAAGCCATCGGTGGCTGGCGATGGCTTGCGGCGTGTCGCTGGAGATCGCCGCCCTCTTCGGGAGCGCAGGATGAGCGGCCGAGCACGGGCGGCACGGGACACGCTCAGCCGCGGACTGCGCATCGCCTCGACCCTGGCCAGCGGCCGACCGACGCCGCTGTCCATCACCTTCATCCTCACCCATCGCTGCAACCTGCGTTGCCAGTACTGCGACGTGCCTGCGGCCGCCGACCTGGAGATGGACACCGCGGCCTTTGAGCGCGCCATCGACCAGCTGCTGGCCGCCGGCATGGTGCGGGCCAGCTTCAGCGGCGGCGAGGCGTTGTTGCGCGACGACGCGCCGGCGCTCCTCGCCAGGGCCCACGCCGGCGGGGCGATGACGTCGCTCAATACCAATGGCTGGCTGGCCGACGGGCAGTTGGAGGCGTTGGCGCCGGTCCTGGACCAGTTGATGGTCTCCATGGACGGCCCGGCCGCGATTCATGACCGGGTACGCGGCAAGGCAGGCGGTCATGCTCGCGCCCTGCAGACCCTGATTCAGGGCCGCGAGCTGGGCATCGCCACCTCCTCCATCGCCGTGCTCGGTCCCTGGAACGTCGACCACCTGGACGAGATCCTGCAAAGCGCCGCCGAACACGGCTACTGGGCCTACGTGCAGCCGGCTATGGTCAGCTGCTTCGATGGTCGCAAGGGGCTGCAGCCGGCGCTGTCAAACGCGGCGCTGGCAGGCATCGCCGATCGACTTGATCTGGCCCGAAGACAGGGCCTGCCCGTGGGGGCGTCTCCCGGGTTCGTCGACCTGCTACGCCGTGCACCCGTATTCGGCGATTGCAGTCGGTGCCAGGCCGGTCGCCGCTTCGCTACGGTGATGCCAGAGGGCCACATCGTGCCCTGCCACCTGCAGACCGCTATCGGCGGCTGGCCCGACGGTCGCGAGCAGGGCTTCGACGTCGCGTTCCAGCAACTGGCCGCGCCGCTGCAAGGACCCGGCTGCGCCATCGCGCCCTACCAGGAGGCGGACATGGTGCTTCGCCTGGAGCCGCGGGCGGTGGGGGCGGCGTTGATGCGTCTTCGCGGTGTTTGACGATTCTTCAGGCCAGGCGAGCGAGCCAGTAGCGCTTCTTGCCCACCTTGATGACCGCGAGCCGGCCGTCGATCAGGCCATCGCGGCTGTACGTGTCGCTGATGGCGTTGCCGGGTACGACGCCGTTGATGCGTACGCTGCCGGCGCGCAGGGCTTTCTTCGCTTCGCCGTTGCTTTTGAAGGGCCGACCATCGCCGACCAGCCAGGTGCGCAGGGCCCAGTCGCTGGCGGCGAGTTCGCCTTCGGGCAGGTTGACCGAGGGTACGTCGGCGAATATTTCCTCGAGCGTCGCCGAATCCACGCCCTGCACGTCGCCCGTGAACAGGATCTGGGTCGCCCGCTGAGCCTGGGCCAGCCCGTCGGCGCCGTGCACCAGGGCGGTGACCTCTTCGGCCAGGCGACGCTGGGCCTGGCGGCGATGGGGGGCGTCGGCATGCTCGGTCTCGATGGCGACGATCTCCTCCTGGGTCAGGAAGGAGAAGTAACGCAGGTAGGGTCCGGCTTCGGCGTCGTCGACGTTGATCCAGAACTGGTAGAAGGCGTAGGGCGAGGTCAGGTTCGGGTCCAGCCAGACGTTGCCTTCTTCGGTCTTGCCGAACTTGGTGCCCGCCTTGGATGTGATCAGGGGCGAGGTGACGCCGAAAGGCGGCAATCCGGTCAGCCCATGACGGCGGATCAGGTCGATGCCCGAGACGATGTTGCCCCATTGATCGGAGCCGCCCAGCTGCCCCTGACAGCCGTGATCGCGGTACAGGACCATGAAGTCGTAGGCCTGCAGCAGCATATAGCTGAACTCGGTGAACGAGATGCCCTGCTCGCGGTTGTCCAGCCGGGTGCGCACCGAGTCGCGCTGGATCATCGCGTTGACCGAGAAGTGCTTGCCGATGTCGCGCAGGAAGGTCAGCAGGCCCGTCGGTCCGAGCCAGTCCAGGTTGTCGACCACCCTGGCCGCTGCGGGACCGTCGAAGTCCAGGAATCGACTGAGCTGGTCACCGATGGCCACCGCGTTGGCGCGCAGTTCGGTCTCGCCCAGCAACGTGCGCTCCTGGGACTTGCCGCTGGGGTCGCCGACCATGCCCGTGCCGCCGCCGACCAGGGCGATGGGCGTGTGGCCGGCCAGCTGCAGGCGGCGCAGGTTCAGGATCGGCAGCAGCGAGCCTACGTGCAGGCTGACGCCGGTGGGGTCGAAGCCGATGTAGGCGCTGGTGGGCTGGCTGAAGGCGGTGCGTGCCACCGCTTCGTCGGTGACCTGGTGACAGAGACCGCGCCAGGACAGCTCGTCGATCAGGTTCATTTGCTCGCCTTGTCCGTCTTGGCCGCAGCCACCACGAGTTTGAAGGTCAGCGCCGTCTCGCCCTCTTCGGGCGGAGCCAGGACCAGGTAGGTGCCCGCCTCGGCGGGTCGCCAGCTGGATGTGCCGGCATCATCCCAGCTCAACACCTCGCCGAAGCCCATCTGGTCGTTGTAGATCACGGCGAAAGGCAGCTTGTGGGCGCCCTTCTTCTTGCCGGTATTGTCCACGTCGACCGCGCTCAGGGTGACCGGCTGGTTGGCGACCAGGGCCTTGTCGCTGCGCAGCTCCACATCGCCGCCCTTGTTGCGGCTGCGGTTGGTCAAGCCGGAGACGCCCGGTCCCATGACCTCCGGCAGGGCACCCTTGATGACCACGGGCGTGGAGATGGTGTGCAGCGCGCCGCTGCCGGCGGGGGATAGCACCACGATCATGGCGTGGTCGCCGCCTTCTCGGGGCAGGAAGGTCACCTTGCGGGCGTCGGCTCCTTCGGCCACCCGGCCGTCGCCCTTGGCGTAGATCGCCTGGCGCATGTCGCGGGCGACCAGGAACGCGTGCACATCCACCCCGGCCACCTTGTCCAGGTTGCCTACGGGCCGGTCATCGGGACTCAGCGCGGTGACGTAGACCGTGTTCCGCTCCAGGGCGATCGGCTGGCTGAGGGATTCGCCTTTCTCGTTGGCGAATCCGGACGTGAGCTTGTAGCCGGCGGCCGATTCAGACTGCGGGCCCAGGTAGCGCTCGGGCGGTGTGGGTGCAGGCGCGGCTGCGGCGGCTGGGGTGGCCGCTGCAGGCGTGGGGGCCGCAGGTTCGGCTGCCGGCTCCGGGGTGGTCGGGGCGGGGGCGGGTTTTTCGGCCTTGCTGCAGCCCTTGCAGCCCGTTTGCAACAGGGCGAACGCGAGGAGGGCGATCGTCGCCAGTCGAGTGATTGCCATGGTGGGATCCCCGGAGTCTGGGCGCACAGCGGCGCCATGAAGTTCGAAAGCGTTGATGGCGAGCCTACTCGGCCTCGAGCACGGCCGCCGTGTCGTCGTCGATGTCGAAGTTCGACCAGACGTTCTGCACATCATCGAGGTCTTCGATCTTCTCGATCAGGCGTACGGCCTTCATGGCGTCCTTGCCGTTGAGTTCCACCGTCAGCGAGGCCACCTGGGCGACCTCCGCCTGCAGCACCTTGACGCCGGCGGCCTGCAGGCGTTCGCTGACATCGTCGACCTCGCCGGGGTCCGCGGTGACCGTCCAATCGGTCCCCTCGCCTTCGATGTCAGCGGCGCCGGCATCCAGCGCGGCCATCATCAGATCCTCTTCGTCCATCTCTTGCAGCTGCACCTGGATCTGGCCGACCTTGCTGAACAGGTAGGAGACCGCACCCTGCGTAGCCAGGTTGCCACCCCACTTGGAGAAGGCGTGCCGCACCTCACCGATCGTACGGTTGCGATTGTCGGTCAGGGTCTCGACCAGGATGGCCACGCCGCCGGGCCCATAACCTTCGTACGTGATGTCGTCGTAGTTCACACCCTCGAGGTCGCCGGTACCCTTGGCGATGGCCCGATCTGATGTGTTCTTGGGCATATTCGCCGAACGCGCGTTGTTCAACGCCGTGCGCAGGCGTGGGTTGGACTCGGGGTCACCGCCGCCCATGCGGGCTGCGACCACGATCTCACGGATGATCTTGGTGAAGGCCTTGCCCCGCGCAGCGTCGGTCTTGCCCTTCTTGTGCTTGATCGTGCTCCATTTATTGTGACCACTCATGTGTCTTACCCCGTTCGCTGGTAGCCCATCGGGGGGTAGCATGGTTGCTGGCCGGCGACAAACCGCGATTGACGCCGACAAGGTGGCGGTCTACATCTGCGCCCGCCAGCGGCAGCGGAACGCCGCCTGGAGGCCAACGTGAACGAATCCAGGACTGCACCTTTCGAGCAGATCGCTCGAACGCCATCGCATCTGCGCCTGGAGGCCGCACGGCCGCGCATCGAGTCGGCGCTGGGTGCCCTGCGGCGCGGCGAACCAATCTGCCTGGTCGAAGACGTCGAGGCCGGCGCGTCGGTCTTCGCCGTCATGGCCAGCGCTCGCGCCACCGCCGAGCGGATCAACCACCTGGTGGACATGGCCCGGGGCATCGTCGGCGCGACGGTCTCCGACGAACGCGCCAACACCCTCGATCTGCCCGAGCAACAGCGCCGCCGTGCGCCGGTTCCCATGCCCCGCTACGCCATCAGCGTCGAGGCCGCTGTCGGCGTCTCCACCGGCATCTCGGCGGCGGATCGGGCGCGCACCATCGAGGCGTTGGCCGATCCGGCGACCACCGCCACGGACCTGGTCCGACCCGGGCACGTGATGCCGATCCGCATCGCACCGCTGGGCTGTCTGCGGCGACCTTATGGCAGCGAGGCGGCGCACGACCTGGTGCGGATCGTCGGCATCGGCGGCGGCGCCACACTCAGCCACGTCATCGAGGGCGTGCAGGAAGTTCAGCCGGCCGAGGCCGAGGCGTGGGCCCTGGCGCGTGGCTGGCCGATGATACGGGTCAGCGACGTCATCGTCTGGCGAGCCACCCACGAATTGCTGGTCCGAGCCGCCGGCGAAGGCGAGGTCGACACCGAGCACGGCCGCTTCCTGCTGCGCGTATACGAAAATGATCTCGACCGAAGCGCCCACCTGGCGTTGATCCGTGAGCCCGTGGCGGGCCACCTGCCAGCGCCGCTGGTCCGCATTCACAGCCAATGCCTCACCGGTGACGCGCTGGGCTCCAAGCGATGCGACTGCGGCGAACAGCTGCGCATGTCCCTGGCGGCCATCGACCGCGCTGGCCGTGGCGTGGTGGTCTACATGAGCCAGGAAGGTCGCGGCATCGGCCTGACCAACAAGATCCGCGCCTACGCCCTGCAGGACGGGGGCGTCGACACGGTCGAAGCCAACGTCAAGCTGGGGTTCGCCGCCGATCAGCGAGACTACGCCGTCGCCGGCCAGATCCTGCGCCACATGGGCGTCGCCCGGGTCCGCCTGATGACCAACAACCCCGAGAAGGTCGCGGCCATGATCCGGCTGGGAATCGACGTGGTCGAGCGGGTGCCGGTGGTCGTGCCCGCCAACGCCGACAACGAGCGCTACCTGCGGACCAAGCTCGAGCGCATGGGCCACCTGCTCGACACCGGCGACGAACCAGTCGGGTAGGCCACAGGTGGCGACGTTGACGGAGGCGCGCGATTTCGCGAGAGTACGCGCCCGAACCCTGCCGCAGCGCAGCAGTGGGAGGCCCCCTTGGCCAGCACGAGCGAAAGCCCCGATCTCAGCGTCGTGATCCCCTGCTACAACGAGGAGGCCATCCTCTGGAGCGCAGTCGCAGAGCTCGTCGAGGGCCTGCGCGAGATGGGGCGCTCCTTCGAGGTGCTCGTCTCCGAGAACGGCTCCAAGGACGACACGCGAGCCATCGCCGCCAAGCTGGGGCGCGCCTTTGACGAGGTGCGGGCGCTGGAGAGCGACGAGCCCAACTACGGCCTGGCCCTGCGCCGCGGCATCCTCGCCGCCCAGGGCACCTACGTGCTCTGCGAAGAGATCGATCTCTGCGATCTGGACTTCCATCGGCGCGCCCTGGCCATCCTGGACGCCGGCGACGCCGACATGGTGGTGGGCTCCAAGGCCCATCGCGACGCCAACGATCAACGCCCCGTGGTACGGCGCGCGGCGACGCAGGTGATCAACGGCCTGCTGCGCGTGATGCTGGGCTTCAAGGGCACCGATACCCATGGCCTCAAGGCGTTCCGCCGCGATCGCTTGATGGCCACGGTGGATCGCTGTGTGGTCGACAAGGACCTCTTCGCCAGCGAGTTGGTGATCCGGGCCGAGCGTTACGACGTGCGCGTGGTGGAGATCCCGATCCAGATCCACGAGAAGCGACCGCCGAGCATCCACCTCTTCCGGCGCGTACCCAACGTGCTGCGCAACCTGGCGCGGCTGGTCTACGTGATCCGCATTCGCAACCGCTGAGGTGATCATGGGCGAGGTCCGTCGCGCCGCCGTCAACGTGGACGTGGACGGCCTCTACCTCTACGACCGCATCCACGGCCACGCCGGCAGCAGCGGCAACGCCGACGACTTCGATCCGGCCACCGCCGACCCGACCGTCTGGACCCGCGGCGTGCCTCGCATGCTCGATCTCTTTGATCGCGCCGGCGTCAAGGCGACCTTCTTCGTGGTCGCCCAGGATCTGGCCCACGCAGATGCCCGCGCCGTGTTGCGAGAATGCGTCACCGCGGGCCATGAGATCGGCAACCACAGCCTGACCCATCCCTACGATCTGAGCCGCCGCGCCACGGCCGACCTCGCGGTGGAGGTGGGGCAGGCCCGGGAGCGACTGGAAGACTTCTGCGGCGTGCCCGTGGTCGGTTTTCGAGCGCCGGGCTACGTGACCAGCGAAGATCTGCTGGAGACGGTCGTGGCATCGGGCCACATCTACGACAGTTCACGCTTCCCCTGCCCGCCCTACCAGGCCGCCAAGGCCGCCTTCATCGGCTGGTATCGTCTGCGCGGGCGCCCCAGCGGCTCCATCGCCGAGCCTCCGACCGTCTGGCTGGGCCCGACCGAGCCCTACGTCGAGCGCCTGCCCAGCGGCCGCGCCCTGATGGAGCTGCCCATCGGCGTGCTGCCAGGGCTGCGGCTGCCCTTCATCGGCACGTCGGTGATCGCCGGCGGACGGGCCCTGCAACTGGCGACCATGCCGTTGCTGGCGCGGGCGGACTGGCTGAACTTCGAGCTGCATGCCATCGACCTGCTCGACCACCACGACGACCAGCTGCCGGCGCGTTTTCTGGCCCAGCCCGACCAGCGCGTGCCCCTGGCCCGAAAGTGGCCGCTGCTGCTGAGGACCCTGGAAGCCATGATCCAGAGCCACGAAGTCCGCACCCTGGCGGACTGGACCTCGGCCTGGTTCGCCGACGACGACACAGGCGCCTGAGGGCGGCCAAGACCAGAGGAAGCCATGACCACCGCCACTGAAACCGAACTCACCGCCATGCTCAAAGACGCCATGCGGGCCCGTGACAAGCGAGCGCTGGCGGCGATCCGCATGATCCGGACCAAGATCCTCGAGAAGAAGACGTCCAAGAACGCCGGCGAGATCACCGACGATGTGGTCGTCGGCATCATCCGCGCCTACGTCAAGGGCCTGCAGGGCGCACTCGAGGAGTTCCGCGCCGGCGGCACGACCGATGACGACGAGAACATCGTCCAGCTCAGCTTCGAGATCGACCTCTTCGATCACTACATGCCCAAGTTCCTGGACGAGGACGCCACCCGCGAGCTGGTCCACAAGACGCTGGAAGAGGCGGGCATCACCGACCCGAAGATGGCCGGCCGGGCCACCGGCATGATCATGAAGGGCCACAAGGGCCAGGTCGATCCGGGCCTGGTCAATCGCCTGATCCGAGCGAAGCTGGGCGCCTGAGCGAGACCGCCGCCGACCCGGCCAGGGGAGAGTCACATGAGCCAGACCAGCATGGCCGCGGCCTTTGCCGCTGCCGATCGGCGCGATATCGCCATCATCACCAACCACGGCTATGCCGGCGCCGACCTGCCCGTGGGCGGGGCGCCCGACACCGGCGGCCAGAATATGTACGTCAACTCCCTGGCCCGGGCGCTCGATCGCGCTGGCTGGCGGGTGACCATCTTCGCCCGTGGCGGCTTCCCCTATTTCCAGAGCGATCGCATGCGCGTCGAGCCGGAGTTCCTGGCCGACCACGTGCGCTACATCTTCGTGCCCGGCGGCGGCGACACCTTCGTGCGCAAGGAGGACATCGCCGAAGCCCTGGACGAGCAGGCGGACTGGCTGGACGCCTTCATCCGGCAGGAGGCCGACGCGCGCGGCTGTCGCCCCTGGCAGGTCTACGCATTGGTCAATACCCACTACTGGGACGCCGCGGTGCTCGGCTGCAGGCTGGTGGAGCGCTGGAAGAACGACGTGGCGGCCGACGCGCTCAGTCAATTGCTGCAGGGCGCGCTGTCGCCGGATCGCCTGAAAGCGCTGCAGGACGAGCGCCATCGGCAGACCCTGGGCGCGCAGCTGCTGGCGGAGGCCGGTTCACCTGCCGATCCCCTGGCCGATCGCCTGCGCGTCGCTTCGGCCACCTGGCTGCAGGCCTACGAGGGTTCCGCGGAAGCCGTGGAGGCTGTGGCAGGACCCGCCACAGCCGGCGTGATGACCTGGGCCGATGAGCTGGCCCCCGCGGTGCAGCCGGTGGCCGCCGCCGATCGACTCGGTCACGCCGTGCTGGCCCGGGTGCCGCAGGTGCGCGCCTTCCTGCAGCGGGACCTGGACCGGGCCGATACCCATGTCTGGACGCCTCACTCCCTGGGCGAACTCAAGGACGACAACTTCCGCCTGAAGTCCATTGAGGAACGCCGGGCGCTGAAGTTCTGCGAGCGGCGCAACCACGAGCGCATGATCTGCGATCGCACGCGCCTCATCGTGGCCACCTCGACCGAGATCTGCGAGAAGCTGCGCAGCCACTATGGCGTCGACGCGGCCAGGATCCTCTACTTCCCGCCGGGCATCGACCTGGCGCTCTTCCGCACCTATGAAGACCACGAACTGGCCGATACCTGGCGCTATCTGGCCGAGGTCAGCGGACTGGACGAGGCCCGGCTGCGTTCGGCGACGCTGATCTTCGAGACCAGCCGCATGGATCGCACCAAGCGCAAGGACCTGGTCCTGGCCGCCTTCGCGCGCATCGCCGAGCAGGCCTCCGACGCCCTGCTCTTCATCGGCGGCGGGCCGAATAACGCGGTCTTCAAGTCCCTTGGCCAGCAGCTGGCGGCCACTCCGGCGCTGGCCGGGCGCGCCTTCCTGACCGGCTTCATCCCCGACGAGCACATCGGCCCGCTATTCGACATGGCCGGCATCTACGTGTCGGCCTCGGAGATGGAGGGCTTCGGCATGAGCGTCTCCCAGGGCGCAGCGGCCGGCGCGGCGGTGGTCAGCTCGGACTTGATCCCGTTCAGCATTCAGTACGCGGGCGAGGCGGCGCTCATCGTGCGGGCTGGCGACGAGGCGGCCTTTGCCGAGGCCATGCTGCGCCTGGCGAGCAACCCGGACGAACGTAAGCAAAGGGCGGATGCCTTGTTCCAATGCGTGCAGGCGTTGGACTGGAACATGCAAGCGGTGGCCTTTATCGACCAGGTGCGCCGCACAGGTATGCCGCTCGACGCGGACTGAACCCGGCCGCTACCACCAGGGCTCTTCTTTCTTCTTCTTCGCGGCCTTCTTGCGGCGCTCGATCAAGGTCGCCTTGATGTCGGCGGCGGGCGCTTCGAGGGCGCCGGCGGTGCAAACGCGCTTGCGGGATACGCCGGCCAGGTCGCGATTGCCGAACTTGCTGCGGCACTGGCCCAAGGTGATGGCTGGCGAGCCCTTGGAGGGCCGATAACGCTCTTGCTCGGTCAGGTTGAAGCGCGGCAGGGCGCGCTTGCTGGCCAGGTCCAGGGCGATGAAGCCGATGCCGCCGTGGATCACGGAGCGGAAGACCGCCACCTTCTCGGCTTTGGCGCGGGCCACGAAGATGGCGTCGGGCGCGCCCATGATCACCGCCGAGTCGACCAGCAGCGAGGGCGCGGGTCCGCGCGGACTGGGCCGCAGGTAGATGCCATGGCCCACGTTGTAGGCCAGGGTGCTGTGCCGGAACTCCAGGCGCACGCCATCTTCGAGCCAGATGGGGCCGTTGCTGCCGGCCTCGTTGCGATTGTCGCTGACCATGGTGTGGGCCGCGTGGACCTTGGCCATGCCCTCGGCGAAGAGACCGCCCCCCTTGCCGGCGTAGTTGGAACTGAGGCGGCTGCGCACCAGGTCGAGCTGGCCGGCCTGGGTATAGATGGCGCCGCCCTTGCGGCTCGCTCGATTGCCGGTCAGCCAACAGTCCACCAGGCTCAGGTGACTGGCGCCCAACAGGGCCACACCGCCGCCCTCTTCGATGTCGCCGTTGGTCAGGACCAGGCCCTCGAGGCGCACGACCAGATCCTTGTCGGTGATGGTCAGGGCGCGGCCGCGGGAGCCGGCATCGAGCACCGCCTTGCCCTTGCCCACGCGGCGCAGGGTGACGTTCCGCGACGCGATGAGTCGCGCGCCACCATAGACACCGGGTCGCAAGCAGACGACCGGCGTACGACGACCCGGGGCATCCATGGCCCGCTGCACCGCTGCGGTGTTGCCATCAGCCTTGAGCGTCACAGTGCAAGCCGGTGCCGCGCTGAGTGTGGGCGCGGCACCGATCGCAACGACGAAGAGAGTCGTCGCCAGCAGGTGGCGGGCCAGCGGATGTGGCCGGGAACGGGAGGCGAATGCGGTCAAAGGTCTGATCCTCGAAGCGGCCTGGCCGCAGCGGCTGCGGCGGCACGCTCAGGCGACGTGGCGGCGCTGCGACTACTTGTCGGCGGCTTCCTTGATCGCCAACACGATGCCGGCCGAACCCGGCGGGCCCTGCCCCGAAACGGGGTAGCTGGCGGTGATCTTCAACTCGGAGTTGGTGATCAACATTCCGTTGTACCGATTCGGTGTGCCAAACCACTTATCCGACGACCACTTGTCGCCGTTGAAGTCGAAGAGCATGACCACGTCGTCGGGGATCTTGAACAGCTCCTTGGCGGCCTTGCAGTCCTCTGGTGTTGGTGCCGGCCCTTCGCCGTCGCAAGTGGTCCTGCCATCTGCTGTGGTGCATTTGCCGCGCGCGCGCTCGAGGCCCTCCATGACCACAAAGGCGGCTGCGACCTTCACGTCCTTGCTGGCCTCATCGAAGATCTGCTTGTAGGCCTCCAATTCGGCTTTCAGGGGCATGTCCGCGCCATCTTTGACCTTCTCGTAGCAGGTGCCGGCGACGCAGATCTTGTCGTCACCACAGCCGGCCGCGCAGTCGCTATCGGGCTTGGCGCATTTCGGCGTCCAGGTTTTGCCGTCCTTGCTCTCCTCGCGGTAGCAGGTCCCGCCGTCATCACAACCGCCGCAGGCCTTGTGGCTCCAGCGCCGATAGGTCGTCACCCAGATGGAGTCATGTCCGCACAGCTCGCCGAAGTCGTACTCGACCGACGGCGCATCGCACATGAACAGCAGTGGCTTGCGCTTCATCTGGTCGTCGACCTCGTTGCCCTCTTCCCCCTCGCCGCACTTCTTGACGCCGGTAGTGGTGCCGCAGCTGGCCACCTTGCTGCCGGTAGATTTCACGTCGCCGCTGACCGTCACGGTACCAATGTCGGTGGTCACGAAGTCGCCCTTGTGGCGCAGCTTCAGCTTGCCTTGGGGCTCCAGCTTCTGGCCGGTCAACACGGCCTCGTTCTGGCCCGATTCAGGCGACTGCACCGGACCCGCCTTGACCGAGCCCTTGCCGGAATCCAGCTCGTAGACCTTTTCGTCCTTGGCGCCGGCGGCACCTGGCCAGCCTTCGCAAGGCAGGACCTCGAGCACGGTACCGGCCTGCTTGATGGCTTTGACCGCGTGCAGTTCGGCCTTGACCAGCTCCTTCTCCGAGGCCACGCCGACGTCGAAGACCATGCGCAGTTCACAGGTGCCATCGGCTTTGGCGATGGACATCTCGAGACCGGAGATGCAGGTGATCCCGCTGGAGATCTTGTGCACCATCGTCACCTCGGCCTTGCCGCCCGAGTAGTCGATCTTCACCGGCGTGTTCTGCACGGTGAATTCGATGCCGCCGGCCACGGTAAGCGCGCCCACGGGACCGCCACCGCCGCTGTCTTTGGCGCCGCCGCCGCTATCGGTGCCGCCACCGCCGCCTACCGGCGTACCACCGGTACTGGCGCCGCCTGTGCAGGCCGCCATGGCCGCCGCGATGCTGATCGCGACCAGAGAATGCTGAATGTGGCTTCGAAACTGCAATTGCATGATCTCCTCCCGCCGCCGCGGTCGCGCTGACCCGATCCGACCGCTCTGGGCTCGAGCGGCATGAGCATACCCGCGCCGCTGGCGCCTGAGAAGTTGCGGACGCCCCGGGCGGTGGTTGGCGGCCCGGTGGCCGGTGCGTTTTTGCGCCAACCCCGTGTACTGCTAGGCTGTCCCCCGCGCGTCGGCAGGTTGTCGACGGCGGGAGAATCCCATGAGCGCGCGCAACGCACGGCAGTCAGGACGCGCAGCGATGGCACCTCTGGCGTTGCCCGATCTGACCGTGGCGGCAGGCGATACCCGCACCCTGCGCACGGTGCTCGGGCGTTATCTACGCCGCCAACTGGACGACCTGCTGGCCATCGGCGTGCGCCTGCTGCCGACTGACGATCGGCCCCTGTTCAGCGCCACAGCCGGGCAGCTTCGCCGCCTGGCCGCCCGCGATCGGGGTCGCGCCCTGGCGTTATTTCGACTGCCGACCATCAACGGCCTCGTGGCCACGGCTCGTCGACAGGCCCACCCCGCTGGCGATCACGACGCCATGGCCGGCTGGGTGCGCGAACTCTGCCTGCTGATCCTGCTCGAGATGGCGCTGCGCGGCGACCTGATCGAACCGGTGACGTGGCGGCCGGGCGATCAACCCCCTCCTTCGTTGCGCTGCCTGGGCGGGGGCTTCGCCATCGACTTCCATGGCCCGGTAGATGAGTTGGTCATCGCCCCGGGCACGCTCTCCATCGGTTCCGGGGAAGCGCGCTGGTCGCTCGACCTGGCGGCGCTGCCCGACACTGGCCCGGCCGGTGCACCATGGCGCTTGAGCCGCCCCTACCACACCATCATCCCGGGCATCTGGCTGGCCGAGGTGGACAACAACCCACTCAGCGACTTCGAGGCCCATCCGGACAAGCAGGGCAACCAGCTCGACCTGGGCGGCCGACCGTTGGCCGAGTGGCTGGCCTCGCTACGGGCTGCGTTCGCGCTCATCGACCAGTACCTGCCCGTGCTCGGCCAGGAGTTGCGCCTGGTCGCCACCTTGATCGTACCCGTCGGCCATGACGTAGAGCGCCACTTGAGCGCCAGTTACCAGGAGGTCATCGGCACGGCCTATATGACCCTGCATCCAGACCTGATGACCATGACCGAGGCGGTGGTGCACGAGTTCCAGCACAACAAGCTCAACGCCGCGATGCACCTGGATCCCCTGTTGCACAACGCGTTTTCGCCCTTGTTCGCCTCGCCGGTCCGGCCAGATCCGCGTCCGCTGCACGGCGTCATCCTGGCGGTGCATGCGTTCCAGCCGGTGGCCCTGCTCTACCGGGCCATGGCGCAAGCAGAACATGAGCGAGCCGCCGATCCGCACTGGCGGCACCGTTTCGCAGCCATCGTGGCCGGCAACCATGACGGCGCGGTGACCGTGCTGGACAACGGCGCGCCGACAAAAGCCGGTCAGCAGCTGCTGCACGAGATGCGCACATTGGACGAACAAGCGCAGAGTTGGGAGTTGCGATGAGTGCCCGACATCAGACCCAGGCCTTGCTCCTTGTCGCCACCCTCGTCGCCATGAGCGCGTGTGGCGAGGTCAAGCTGGTGCCACCGGATTACGACGCCCTGGACGGGTTCGATTCCGGCATCGGCGAGGTGTCCCCATCGGTCGATGCCACGCCGGTCGCCGACAGCGGCAGCCCGCCGAGCGACGCGGGAGTCGGTGATACAGCCACAGCAGATGGGCAGGCCGACGACGCCGCGGCCCAGGACGTGGTCAAAGCGGTGGATACGGGCCCCGTCGACGCCGAATCGCCGCCAGACAGCGGAACGCCCGATGGCGGCTCGACGCCCGACGTGCCGCCAGAGTGCCTGGAAGCGGCCGATTGCACAGGCAAAGTGGGACCGGCCGGCACCTGCCAGGACATCGTCTGTACAGCCGGTAAGTGCGACCTGGTCAATTCCCAGGCGGGTAAATTCTGCGGCTTCGAGTGCGGCGGTTCGGGCGCCAAGATCAGCTACCGCAAGTCGATCTGCAAAGCGGGCAAATGCGAGCCTCAGGGCGATCCCATCGCTTGCGTGCCCGACCAGACCTGTCTGATCACCAGCTGCGCCGCAGACGAAGGCTGCCAGTACAAGGCCGACGACAAGAAATGCGCCGACAACAACCCCTGTACATCGTCCGAATGCACCATGGACAAGGGGTGTGTGTGGTCGGTCAAGACCGGCCCCTGCGACGATGGCGACGAGTGCACCAAGGAAGACAAGTGCCTGGGCGGCACCTGCAAGGGCGGCTACAACAAGTGCGCCTGCCAGGGTGACGCCAACTGCAAGACCATCAACCCATGCCTGCCGGCGACCTGCGGCCCGGGCAAGTTCTGCATCAACCAGGCGAAGGTGGGCGCCACCTGCGACGATGGCGACAGCTGCACGTCGGCCGACGCCTGTGACAAGGACGGCGGCTGCCACGGCAAGTCCACCAACTGCGACGACAAGATCGCCTGCACCAAGGACAGCTGCGATCCGGCTTCTGGCTGCGCGCACAGCCCGGACAGCTCCCTATGTGATGACGGCAACCCGTGCACGGAGGGCCTGTGCGGCAAGAGCGGTTGCAAGAGCACCGACAAGGGCGGCAGCGCCTGCGACGATGGCGACGCCTGCACGGTCGGCGACACCTGCGCTGGCCCCAAGTGCAGCGGCAAGGCCGGACCGCCCTGTGCCTCGCCGGGACCCTGCAAAACCAGCGCCTGCGATCCGTTGACCGGCAAATGTGTCGCCAAGCCGCTGGTCGATGGCGTGGCGTGCGATGACGGCAACGCCTGCACCAAGGTCGACGCCTGCAAGTCGGGCATCTGCGGTGACGGCAAGCCGCCCTGCGACGACGACGAACCGTGCACCATGGACACCTGTGATCCCGCCAAAGGCTGCACCCACCAGCTCAACCAGTCGGGCCCCTGCGACGATGGCGACCCCTGCACCAAGGGCGATCAATGCGTCGGCGGCAAGTGCAAACCCGGTCCGGCCAGCGCCTGCGACGACGGCAACCCCTGCACGCTGGACACTTGTGATGACAAGGGCGCCTGCGCCCACCCGCCGGTGATCGGCGGCAAACCCTGCGCCAACGACAAGAAGATGTGCCAGGGCGGCAAATGCCTCGCCGTCACCGCGCCCAAGGGCATGACCTGGATCCCCGCGACCACGTTCAAAATGGGCTGCAACGCCAAGGTGGACAACAAGTGCAAGGCCCATGAAAAGCCGCAGCACGACGTGACGTTGAGCTCGTACTACATCGAGTTGAAAGAGGTGACCGCCGGCGCCTACAAGCTCTGCGTCCTGGCCACCAAGTGCAGCCCGGCCAAGTCCGGCGTGTCCCACGCGACCTACAACACGCCCAAATCCACCCACCCCATCAACTGGGTCACCTGGAAGCAGGCGGTGAAGTTCTGCGCCGTGAAGGGCTCGCGACTGTGCACAGAGGCCGAGTGGGAGTACGCCGCCCGTGGCCAGACGGGCGCCAAGTACCCATGGGGCAACAACTCACCGACCTGTTCCCTGGCGGCGGCCAGCGGTTGCGGTGGGCCGGGGCCGAAAGCCACCGGCAGCAAACCCAAGGGCGCCAGCCCCTTCGGACTGCTGGACATGGCCGGCAATGTGCGCGAGTGGACGGCTGACTGGTATGGCGCCACCTGGTACGGGACCAAGGGCGCCAGCGCGCCCGATCCCAAAGGCCCCGCTTCGGGCAAGACTCGGGTGATTCGCGGCGGCTACTACGACAGCAACGCCTCGCAGCTGCGCGCATCCGATCGCGCCTTCATCGCGCCGACGCTGAGTTCGGCCACGGTGGGTTTCCGCTGCTGTCGTTCGATCAAGAACTGAGCGACGGGCCTAGAATCGACCGCGACGCTCTTTGTCGGCGGTTTCCATCTTGCGCAGGATGCCCATCACCTTGTCTTCGAGGGCGTAGGGGCTGATCTCGCTGGACGGGCTCTCCAGCTGCTTGGAGCCGGCGGGCATGCCGCCGCGCTCGGCCAGGGTCGGCGCCGGGGCGTTCTCTTCTTCCTGGGCGTAGACCATGGCCTCGGCCTCGCGGGCCGACTGCTCGTGCAGCTCGTCTTCGGCGGCGTCCTCATCGCCCCGCTTGCGCTCGCTGAGCACCGGAGCGCCCATGCCTGCGCTGAAGTTCGCCGGCGCGCTGGCCGGTCCGGACAGGCCGGTAGGCGGCGCGACGTGGGCGACCTCGTGAGCGATGACGGCGCGGCCGGAGCGCGTCGAGGGATCGAATTCGCCGCGGCCGAAGAAGATGTCTCCTTCACCAACAGCGAAAGCGCGCGCGCCGAGGGCGTCGGCGGCAGCGTGGGCCTTGAGGCCGCGGTGAACGCGGATGCTGCGCAACCGGGTGGCGTCGAAGCCGACGCGGGTGAGTCGGTCGATCAGGTCCGAGTCCAGACGCGAAGGCATCTGGTCCGACAGCAGACGGGCACCGATGCGGGCGTAGCGGTCGGCCAGCGACTCGCCGATGGATTCCGTGGCGGCGCCGGCGAGCGAGTTGGCCAGGCGTCCCGGATCGTAGCCCAGACGCTCTTCGGCGATGGCCGCGCTCTCTTCTTCGATCTCTCGGAGTTGTTCGTCCTGGTTCGCCATCGCGCACCTCCGCCGCGCCAATCTACCACCGAAGGTGCGGGCGGGCGAGTCTGGAATCGGCGTTCAGCGATCGATCCGGGGTCTGCAAACCCGCATGGCGGCGCGTGTGAAGCCCGAACGGGGGCGGGGGGTTGTTGACACCATTGCCCTGGCTGGCAAGGCTTGCCGGCCCGCCGGCGATGTGCATGTCACGACAGCTTCGGGCGGTGCGATGGGGTTGCCATGAGCCAGAGCGGGCGCAGAAGCAGCATGTGGCCGCGAGTGCAGTCGTTGGTGCCCTCACCGTGGTTGTTGATGGCCTGGATCGCCTGGTGGGCGTGGCGCTACGCCGGCGTGCAATCCCTGCCTGGCTTCCGGCAGCCCGACGGCGCGGCCATGACCCCGGTCGGATTCGCCGCCGACGCCGCCTTGCTCTACGCCGTGTTCAACTGGCTTCGCTGGCGTTCAGCGGTTCGCTCGCTGAGTGAGCACAAGTCGAGCGGCCGCGCCTGGCTGGAGGTCGTGGCACTGACGATGGCCCTGTCCGCCATCCTGCGGGCGCTGGATGCGCTGCACGCCCACCTCGTCGGCAGCCACCTGACGGTTCGCTTCTGGCGCGCCTTTGGCGAACAACTCGGCGACTGGGCCATGGGTATGCACACCCTGCTGATCGCCGCCCTGGTGACCGCCGTGCTCGGCCGCTGGGTATTGAATCGCCACGTAGCCCAGGGCCCGACGTTCATGCGACACCTGGCGGGACCGAAGCCGGCGGCGTGGCTGCAGACCCAGATTCGGGTCGCCATCGGTGTGGGCGTTGTCGGCCTGGTGGCTACAGGCGTGGGCGGCATCGGCGCAGATGGTACGGCGGTGATGCCGGAGATTCGCGCCCTGCTCACCCTCTTCGAGGCGCTGACTGGACCCGCGGGATGAACCCCAGCGACCCAGCACCCGGCGCGACGTCGCCAGAGAACCCGGCCTCCTGGTCGCAGCTGTTGCGGCGCACGTTGACACCGAGCGCCTGGGCGCTGATCGGGATCCTGGTGGTGCTCGGCTGGCGGCTGGTGGGCTGGTGGGCGCGCCAGGCGTTTTCCCTGATCGAGATCCAGCCCCGGGAGATCGCCAAAGGCGTGGCCTGGGATCTCGCCCTGGTGGCCTTCCTGTTCGCCCTGGCCAGAGCCGCCGCGCTGGTTCGAGCCGCGCAGGGCCCGCGTATCATCCGACGCGTCGCCCTGGCATCGAGCGTCGGGGTCGCAACCGTGGGCTTGTTGGCGATGTTGGTGCGCGGACTGGACGCGGGGCACTGCGTACTCGGCGGCAGCCACTGGACGTCTCAGGCCTTCATGTACCTGGATCGCGGCTTCTCGGGCAGCCTGCTGCAGGCGCGCACCTTGCTGGCTATCGGTGGAGTCTGCGCCGTGGCGGGGTTGCTGGCGCTGGCGTTGTGGCGCGACGGTCGCTGGATGGCCCGCCGCGTGGCCCCCGGGTTGCCTTCGCTGCCCTCGCGTCATCGCCAACTGATCACCTGGGGCCTCCTGCTGCTCACCCTGCCGCCAGCGGCGTGGGCGCTCAAGGATGGCATCGCCTACCCCGCACACGTACACCAGTGGCGGCTGGTGCCAGAGGTGAACTTCGCCCGCCGCTGGCTGGAATCGCGGGCCGAGCCGGAGGTCGATGTGCAGGGCGCGGGGCGTGTCCCGGCGCCCACCTGGCAGTCCTTCATCGACGCCGGCCTGGTGCCGGCCCACAGCCTGCCGGAAGATCCCTTCCCGCTGCTGCAAGCCAGCCTGGACGAGCCGCCATTCCCTCATCCGCGGCGAGACGACGCGCCAGAGAAGCTGCGACCGAACGTGGTCATCACCTTCATGGAGTCGGTCAATTCGCTCTTCGTGCACGAGCTCAGCGGGCGCTATCGCGGCCTCATGCCCGAGGTCTCGGCCTTGGCCCGGAAGCTGAGCCGGGTCGAGGCCTTCTACAACACCAGCTCACCGACCATCGCCGCCATGGTGGCCGTGCTCTGCTCGGTCCACCCGGCCTCGCATCCCTACGACCTGAAGGTGGGCCAGAGCGTCGACGGACGCACCGCCTATACCTGCCTGGCAGACATCCTGCGCCGCCATGGCTACCGCACGGTCTACGTGCAGGGGGCCTCTCGCAAGGTGACCAGCAAGGAGTATTTCTTCCGCACCCACGGATTTGACGAGGTCTATGGCCTGGAGGACATCCGCAAACGATGGCCCAAGCGGCCACGCGGCGTCTGGGGCTTCTACGACCGCGACACCTTCGCCTACGCCGCCGACCAGCTTCGTCGCCTGGAAGCGCAACAGGCGGTCGACGGCCGGCCCTTCCTGCTGGTGATGCTGAGCCTGGATCCGCATGAACCGGGCATGGGCCCCAAGGAGGCGCTGCCCACGCTGATGGCCCACGCGGTGACGCCGGGTATCGCGGAGCTGCCAGAAGCTGAAGACGCCCGCCTGCAGCTGGCCTCCTATCACTCCAGCGACGCCGCCATCGGCGACTGGGGCCGTCTGATGCTGGAGCCCGAGCGCGCCCGACGCACGTTGTGGCTGCTCACCTCCGATCACACCGCCTTCCGCCACCTGGTCAGCGAAGCCATCTTCCTCAAACAGCCAGGCAACCGGAACTTCGACAAGGTGCCGCTGCTGATCCACGACCCGCTACATCGCCTACCGACCCGGATCGCGACCCTGTCCGGCTCCACAGACGTCACACCGACCGTGCTGCACATGCTGGGACTGGTCCGCGGGCTGAATTCATTTACCGGTCGGAGCATCTTCGGCCGGCGGACGCAGTTGCCGGCGCTGGTCGGCCGGATCGGGCTGCGCTACGCCTGGGTGCACAACGGCCGCGCCGGCGCGGACCTGCCCATCGGCGTGGTGCGCGAGCGCTGCAAGACCGGCCGGCCGCTCATCGAGGGTGGCGACGACCCGCTGGATGCCTGCGCCCTGGCGGCCTGGCTGGACTGGTCAGACGGTCTCTGGGCGGCGCGGCGCCTCTTTCCGCACACCGCCTACTTCGGTGATGACGGCGTCGACAAGCTTGGCCTGGCCATGAAGATGTACCTGAACAAGGCCGAGGAGCGCACCGACAAGCGACTGGGCGCCAAAGAGACCCGGCGCCTGCGTCAGCGGGCATTGCAGGACCTGGACAAGGGCAAAAAGGAGAGCGCCGGCACGCCCTGATGTGGGCGGCCGGCGCAAACCGGTTCGAGTGGCTTGAAGGCTACTTCGGATCCATGGTCAGGCCCTGGCGGACCTCGGTGTCGAAGAGGCCCATGTTCACGGAGGCCTTGCCGATGTGCTTGAGCGCCAACTGGCCGTTGGCGAAGTACATGAAGCAATCGTTCTTCTTGCCGTTGAATGCACCCCAGCCATTGGCTTTGCTGGTGGCCTGAAGCGCCGGGTAGGAGATCTCCTTGCCCGCGTGGCCCAGCGCCGCTTTCTGGTGCTGTGGTGCCGAAGCGCTCTCGGCGTTGATCACGATCATCTGGAAGTCGTCTTTGCCCTGCTTGGTGAAGTCCTGCTTGATCTTTTCCATATACTCAGCCTGAGTAATGCAAGATGCTCACCACCCTGCGCCCATGAGCACAGCCACCCGTTTTCCCTTGTAATCGTTGGGATCGACCTTCTGGCCGAAGGTGGGGCTCTTGGGATTGAAATCCTCGAGCAGGATGTCGGGAAGGGGTTGGTGCTCCTGTGCACAGGAGACGTCGGCGCCACCCTTGCTGACCACCGCCCCCTCGAAGGAGATGGTGTCCAACGCCAGGTCGAACTCACGACCCTTGTAGCGCATGACGATCGTGCCCTTGGGCTTGATGGTCATGGACGGGATCTTGGCCTCGGCCGCGCTGGCATGGGGCTGGTCCAGGGGACCGCCGATGTCGACGCCGGCGTCGCCGCCGACCATCTCGTAGATCACCTGGCCCTTCTTGGGCTCCTTGGTCCAGCCGTCGCAGTCGTAGGTCTCCAGGGGCACGCCCTCGTCATTGAGCAGGGCCGCCTTGGCGTGGAAACGCGCGTCTGCGACCTTCAACTCGCCGAAGAAGTCGGCCTTGAACTCCAACTCCAACTTGCACGAGGTGTTCTTGCGCTCGACGGTCAAGGTGATCGCCGGCACGCAGGTCTTGCCTGTCTTGGCCAGACGATGGGTCAGGCCAGCTGCGATCTTCATGCCGTCATTCAGCGTCGGGTCGGTGTAGTCGACCGTCCACTTCTTGCCGTCGATCTCAGCGGTGATGCCGCCCTTGACGTCGAGATCGGCAGCGAACGTGCCGGCCTTGTCGACGTTGCCGCCGGTACCGCCATCACCGCCGCCGCCGCCGGTGTTCTTCTTCGTGCCCTGGGACGTGCCGCCGCTGCCGACACTGCTCGCGCAGCCGCAGAGCGCGGCGACAGCCAGCGCAATGGTTAAGTGTTTCCAGGTCACTCTCATCGCGTTTCTCCCGCCGAGATGGTCGTCTGTGGACGCATACAGTGATGACTCTAAAGCGCACCGCAGCATGCCCGATTCACGAGCCGCGTACCACAACATGCCACCGTCGTCGACCGACAATCAACAGCGATTTTGCAAGCGAAGCGCCAACATGGTGAAGGGTTTGGCGGATCGCGGGTTGATGAACGGCAGCAGGAAGGCACGTGCACGCGTGCAAGGGGGCGAATTGCCCACTGCGGAGCGGTCGACTAGCCTCCCCGGCCATGTCGAAGCGACTGCGACGATTTCATGAAGGTTGGGGTTGGGATGCCTGGCGAGCGCTGGGCGCACGGCCGAGCCGCCGCAAGGGCGTCGATGGATTCGCCTTCACCGTCTGGGCGCCGCGCGCGCGCAGCGTGGCGGTGATCGGCGACTTCTCGGGCTGGCAGCCTATCGCCTTGAAGGCGCGCGGACGGGATGCAGACCGATGCTGGCACGGTTTTGTACCCGGCGTGCAGGCCGGCCAACTGTACAAATTCCGGGTGGAGGGCTGTGATGGCACGGTCCTGGAGCGGGCCGATCCCTTCGCCAGGGCGGCCGAAATCCGGCCTGCGGTCGCCTCGCGAACGGTCGCCAGATCGAGCTTTCGCTGGCGCGATGGGGCGTGGCTGCGGCGGCGTCGGGCCTGGGACTTCCGCACCGAGCCACTGGCCATCTACGAGCTGCACGCCAGCTCCTGGCGGCGCCACGACGACGGCCGGCCGCTGAGCTATCGCGAGCTCGCCGAGCCGCTCATCGAGCATGTGCAGCGCCTGGGCTTCACCCACGTGGAGTTCATGCCCCTGTCCGAGTATCCCTACGACCCTTCGTGGGGCTACCAGGTGACCGGTTACTTCGCGCCCACGGCGCGCTATGGCGATCCCGACGACCTGCGCTTCCTCGTGGACGCCCTGCACCGCGCCGGCATTGGCGCCATCGTCGACTGGGTGCCTGCACATTTCCCGCGCGACGATCACGGACTGGCCCGATTCGATGGCGCCGAGCTGTTCGAGTCCGACGATCCAACGCTGCGAGATCATCCCGATTGGGGCACGTTGATTTTCGATTTCGGTCGCCCGCAGGTGCGCAGCTTCCTGCTGGCCAGCGCTTGCTACTGGATTCAGGAGCTGCACTTCGACGGCCTGCGGGTCGACGCGGTGGCGTCGATGATCTACCGCGACTACAGCCGCGAAGCCGGCCAGTGGCGACCCAATGCCATGGGTGGCACCGAACACCTGGAGGCGATCAGTCTGCTGCAACAGGTCAATCGTGAGGTTCGCAGCCGCTACCCGGGCGTGATCACCGTGGCCGAAGAGTCGACGGCGTTCCCGCGGGTGACAGGGCCCGTGCCGCGCTTCTTCCCAGGCTGGGACGAGGGACTCGGCTTTTCGCTCAAGTGGTCCATGGGCTGGATGCACGACACCCTGGCCTACATGGGCCGGGATCCGGTGCACCGCAGTCACCATCACAACGAGATGACCTTCGCTTCGAGCTACGCCTGGTCCGAGGCCTTCGTGTTGCCCCTGTCCCACGACGAGGTGGTGCACTTGAAGGGCTCGCTGCTGGCCAAGATGGCCGGCGATTGGCGCGCCGGGCTGGCCCAGTTGCGATTGCTGCTGGGTTTTCAGTGGACGCATCCGGGCAAGAAGCTGCTCTTCATGGGCGCCGAACTGGGTCAGGCCACCGAGTGGGATTTCGACGGCCAGTTGCCCTGGCACCTGGCCGACGAGCCAGAGCGACAAGGGCTGATGCAATGGCTGGGCGACCTGGGTGCGCTCTACAAAGGTCATCCTGCGATGGTCGCTGGCGACTGCGATCCAGCCGGCTTCCAGTGGCTGGACGCGGACGATCGGGCGCGCTCCATCTACGCCTGGCTGCGACGAGGCGAAGATGAGGATCTGGCGGTGGTGGCCAACTTCACCGCGGTAGATCGGCCGGGCTACGTGCTGCCGCTGCCCACCAAGGGCACCTGGCGGGTGTGCCTGCACAGCTGCGCCCAACGGTATGGCGGCGGGCTCGACTCGCCGCCGCCGCCCATGCCCGCGGGGGATTTCGATGGCCGTCCGGGCGTGCTCTTCGATCTGCCCGGCTGGGCCCTGGTGGTCTTGGAACGGATCGCCCCATGACAGCAGGGACAGACGATCCGTGGCACCTGCCCATGGGCTGGTGCGCCGATGTGCCGGCGTTCCGGCTGGTGGCACCGAAGGCCACCTACGTCGAGATCGTCTTCCGAGATCACCCCGCTGGGACCAGGCAGGAAACCCGATCCATGACGGCCACTTCGGTCGGCGAGCGGGCGTTCTGGCACTGGCGTGGCACCCCGCCGCTGCCCTGTTATCGATACCGGGTCCACCTGGTCGATCGCACCCTGAATCTGGCCGATCCCTGGTCCGCCACCGTGGCCCGCCAGAAGGGGCCGCGCGGCGACGCGTGGTCCGTGGCCCTGCAGGAACCCGCACCCTTTGACTGGCAGGGCTGCGAGGCGGTCGAGGTGCCGGCCGATCGGGCGGTGATCCTCGAACTGCACGTGGGCGACCAGACGGCCCATACCAGCGCCGGTTCGGCTCATCCGGGCACCCTGCTGGGACTCCGCCAGAGCCTGGACGATGCGGTCGGGCTCGGTCACGCGCGGGCCCTGGGGATCAACGCGATCGAGCTCCTGCCGATGACGTCGTGGCCGATCAACGAAGGCGATCGGAGCAATCACTGGGGGTACATGCCTTCGTTCTTCTGTGCCGTCACCGAGCGCTATGGGGAGCGCTGGTCTGCAGCGGCGCGGGGCGATTGGCCAGATTTCGACGGCGACGGCCGCTATGTCGACCCGGGCGTGGCCCTCAAGGAGTTGATCCGCGCCTGTCATCGCGCCGGCATGGGTGTGCTGCTGGACGTGGTCTACAACCATGTGTCCATGCATGATCGCAACCCGCTGCTGCATCTGGACCCGGGCGGCTGGTTCCACCACAGCGACAGTGGTCACCTGCGCGCCATCAGCGGCTGCGGCAATGACCTGGACAGCCGGCACCCCGAGATGCGGTCGTTGATCCTGCACAGCGTGCGGCGTTGGCTGGCCGAGTACCGCTTCGACGGGCTGCGCCTGGACCTGGCCGAGCTGCTGGATGACGAGACCCTGCGAGGCATCGTCGCGGTGGCCGAACAAGAGCGCCCGGACGCGCTGCTGATCGCCGAGCCATGGAGCTTCGGCGGCCATCGCCCCGCGGCCATCGCCGCGCTGGGCTACAGCGTCTGGAACGACCGCTGCAGGCACGCCATCAAGGGCAGAGAGCCCGGCTCAGGGCATGGCTTCGCGTTGGGCAGAGCGCCCGACGACAACGGCGAATGGCGGGACGAGATGCGGGTGGTCCTGGCCGGCTGCGCCCAGGCCGTTGGAGGTCACCTGCCCGGTGCGGCCCATTCGCTCAACTACGTCGAGTCGCACGACGATCGCACGCTGGGCGACTTCCTCCGCCTGGCGCTCGCCGAGGTCAGGGCCGATGAGATCATTGAACGCGCCGCGGTCGCGCGACTGAGTGAACGCGCGCTGGCGGTCCACAAGTTGATCGCGGCGCTGCTACTGGCGAGTCGCGGACCGGTGATGTTGAGCCAGGGGCAGACGTGGGGTCGGGCCAAGGTGGCGACGGGACCTGCGGACCCCCCGGGACAAGGCAAGCTGTGCGCCAACAGCTGGGATCGGACCGACGAGACCAACCACCTGGACTGGCGACAGCGCGACCTCAATCGCGAGCTGGTCCAGTGGTACAGGGCACTTATCGACTGGCGCTGCAATGACCTGGTGCCGGCGTGGGCGGCGGGTGGTGAACAGCGATTCGTACGCGGCGATAACGTTCTTTCATTGGGCTATACGGTGCACGCCGCGGGGCGAACCCATGCGGTCCTGTTCAACGCCGATCCCACAGCCGACGCCCGCCTGCCTTTGCCGGCTGGACAGTGGCGCGTGCTGTTGGGCGAGGCGACGGTCCAGGACGGCCAGGGCATCGTGCTGTTGCCGGCCTGTTCCGCCGCGATACTGCAACTGGATTGAGGCCACACGAGGTCGTTCTTCCCTTGCGTTTCGATACCGGGTACAAGAGCAGCCGCCTTTGCCGAACCGACCGCTTTCCGCCGACCCAAGACGAGTGACTGCCATGTGCCGATCCGCCCTTGTCATCGCCGTATTCGTCCTCGCCGCCGCCCTGCTCGCAGGTTGCGGAGGCGGCTTGCATTCGTACCTGCAGGGTACCGACGAAGGCGGCTACGCCACCGCCTGCTTCAAGCGGGCGGATAAACACGTTGGAGACGTCAACTCCGGCAACTACTTCCTGCCCGAATTCCACGTCGACGCCTGGCCGGGCGCCATGCCCCAGGGCCGAAAGATCGACGAGAAGGTGCTGGTCGATGCGCTCGCGCGCGGCACCGTGAAATACGGTCTGGTCACCGCCCGAGCCGGTCTGGGCAAGACGCGCCTGGCCGAGTCCATCGAAGCCCAGACGTGCAAGTCCCTGGCGGTCTTTGTAGTGGACCTGGCCAAGTCCGTGGCGCCCGGTGTCAGCAAGTCCGACAACGCGCTCCTGGACCACCTCCGCACCCGCCTGAAGCAACCGGCCACCGCCGACGGCAAGGCCACGACCCGCGAGCTGCTGGGCAGCCAGCGTTGGATCCTGCTGGCCGATGCGCTCGAGGAGGTGGACCTGCCGGCTCGCGCCAAGGTGATCAAGAGCCTGGTCGACCTGCGCAAGGCCTTTCCCCAGACATTGCAGGTCGTGCTGCTGGCGCGACCGTCGGTGCTGGATGTGGACTATGGCCTGACGGGCTTCGACGCCCGCCTGAAGATCCTGCCCATCGACACCAAGCGGGCAGAGAAGTTCCTGGCCAGGCTGGTCGGCGACCCCGCGCGCACAACGAGGCTCAAGGCCTTCCTGCACACCCACGGATTCGACGCCAAGGCCAGCTTCGGCTTCCAGCAGATCTATCCGCTGATGGCCACGTATCGCGACGTACTGGTGCTTCGAAAACTGGCCAAGGAAGCCACAGGCGGCGCCGGCGTGGCCAGCTACGCCGCGGCCCATGAGCACCTGGTCGCCAAGCGTCTGGCCAAGGAGTTGGGCCAGGTGGGTTGGGGCCAACGCGAAGTGCTGGACATGGTCGATCGCATGGTCCACGTGCACCGCCAGAAGGAAGGCGCAGGCACGCCCTTCTTCACCATCGCCTCGTGCATGCGCAGCATCGATCCGGAGCATGGCTGGACGGCGGTCGACTCCGGCGTCGCCGGCAGCAGCGAGCAACGCCGTCGGCAACTGTGCGAGCGGGCGCTGCAATCGGTGCTCTTCGAACCGTCCAACGAAGCCCGGGGCAGCAAGGGCATCTGGCACTTCGCCTCCAGCACGGTGGCCGACCTCTTCAACGCGCGCTGGGTCAACGGCCAGCTGGCCCGCCTGCCCGACGGCAAATGCTCGACGGTTGTAGAGGCCCGCAACCTGTTCATGTCCGGCTCGACCGTGCGCTTCCTGGTCGGCCAACCCCTGGTGCAGCGCTGCATGGGCCCGGCCATGCGCATCCTATGCGATGGCCCGGGCGCCCAACGGGCGCAACATCTCGAGCGCGTGGTCGAGGGGGTCCCGGCCAGTCGTCGCCTGGAGATCGCGGCGCTGATCCGAGATTACGAAGCCGGTAAGGGCAACAATGCATGTGTGCTGGCCTCGCTTGACGCGATCACCGGCAGCAGCAGCAAGCCCTGAAGCGGAGGCGAGCGGCAAAGCAGACCGCACGGTCGCAGTTGCAGGGGCGGGGCCCGGCGCCTAGGTTGCCGAAGTGCCAGCCACATCGTGCTCGGCGGATCAAGGCGAGACCATGAAGCGATTGACAGGACAGAAGGTCTGGATCGTGCAGTTCGACGACGACGACACCTCGGTGATCGGGGTGGTCGACGCAGTGGACAACGGATTCATCGCGCTGCGCAACGAGAACGAGTCTGAACCCTCGCTCTACGTGAATCTCTCGAACATCAAAGAGATCGAGATTTTCCGGCACCAGGGCGAGGGGGAGCTCCGGCTGTTGCGCTTCCCCGGCGCAGCCGATCGCGAAGACGACGGCTCATAGCGCCGGACAGATCCGGGCGCCGCCGGGAGGAAGACGTGCTGTATACCGGAGCGGAGGTCGCCCATCGGGCGGCTTTTTCCTCATTGCGTGGCCAGCGGGTCGCCGTGCTGGCGAACCCGACCTCGCTGATCCGTCTGCAAGATGGCAGTCGACGTCGAATCCACCTGGTCGACGCCCTGCGCGACGCCGGCGTGTCGGTCGTCAAGCTCTTCGGACCGGAGCACGGCATCTGGGCGACGGCGCAGGATATGATCGGCGTCGAAGGGGGGCTGGACCCCATCTTCGAGCTGCCGGTGGAGACCCTTTACGGTCATGACGAACAATCGCTGATCCCGCGCCCCGCTGCGCTGGATGGGGTCGATACGCTTGTCTTTGACGTGCAGGATGTCGGCGCGCGCTACTACACCTACGCCGCGACCCTGTGCATGACGCTCGATGTCTGTGCCCAGACCGGCGTGTCGGTGGTGGTGCTGGACAGGCCCAATCCGCTCGGTGGTGAGGTGGTCGAAGGCGGCCGCGTGGCGTCTGACCACCGCAGCTTTGTTGGCTGGATCGACCTGCCCCAACGACATGGACTGACCGTTGGCGAGATCGCCCGTCTGTACATGAACGAAGCCGGGCTCGACGTGACCCTGGACGTCTTCTCCTGCCAGGGCTGGCAGGTCGACGCGTACCTGGACGAGCAGCCTTGTGGCGACCTGCCGGCGGTATGGACGCCCCCCTCCCCCAACATGCCCACCGTGGCGACCGCAGTGTTGTACCCGGGCGGATGCCTGGTCGAAGGCACCATGCTGAGCGAGGGTCGAGGCACCACACGTCCGTTTGAAGTCGTGGGTGCGCCCGGCATGCAGGCCCGACGATTCGCCGCGGCTGTGGAGACGCTCAGCGAGGGAGAACTCGTCGCCCTGCCGCTGCGCTTCGAACCCACCTTCCAGAAACACGGTGGCCAGGTATGCGACGGCGCCGTGTTGGAGGTCGCCGATCGACGACGACTGCGCTCGGTGCGCGCCGGGCTGGCGGTCATCGCCGCGGCCATGGCCACCTGGGACGACTTCGAATGGCGCCGGGAAGCCTACGAATTCGTAACCGATCGGCTCGCTATCGACCTGTTGATGGGTGGCCCTGCGGCGCGACTGGCCCTGGAAGCAGGCGCTGGCCTGGATGCGGCTTGCGTCGGTTTCGATGAGGCCCAGGCGGCGCTCGGGAGGCGGGCTGCGGGAGCGCTGCTGTACGAGCGCAAGCACGGCCCACTTGCTGGATCGGTGTCCAGTTGAGCGCGACGCCAACCGACATCGCCCTGTTTGGCGGCAGCTTCGACCCGCCGCACATCGCCCACGTCATGGCGGTCACCTGGACGCTGGCCACCCAGCCCATCGACGCGGTGTGGATCGAGCCCGTGCATCACCACCCGCTGGACAAGCGACCGACGGCGTTCGAACATCGCCTCGCCATGTGCCGCGCGGCGTTTGGTTGGCTGGGCGATCAGGTCGTCATTCGCCAGGACGAAGCGCTGCTCGGGGGAGATGGACGCACCGTGGATCTGCTCGATGACCTCAGCGCCCGACATCCCGCCGTGCGCTGGCGCCTGATCATGGGCACCGACCAACTGCGCGACCGGGAACGTTGGAAGGACTTTGAACGCGTGCTGCGGCTCGCTCCGCCCATCGTGCTCGGTCGACCCGGACACCCCGGAGCGCCGGGTTTCGACGCCCAGGTCGAACTGCCAGCCATCAGCTCGACCGACATTCGTGCCGCGCTGGGCCGCGGTGAACGACCCGTGGACCTGTTGCCAAAGGCAGTGCTGGACTACATCTTCGAACACCGCCTCTACGGAGCCCGCCCATGAGCCAGACACGACAATCCCGGGCGACGGCACCGGATGTGTACGGTCTGGGTCGCGTGGCCATCGTCGGCTCGGGTCGCGCCGGGCTGACCCTGGGCACGGCGTTGGCCCGTTCGCCGGTGAGCTCGCTGTTCATGATCTGCCGGCCGCCGGGGCGACGGCGGCGGGTGCAACATTGGGTGGCACGTTGCCAGGCCACGGGCGAGGTCGCGGCGGCGGAGTTCAACAAGTGGCAGATCCTGGAGGAGGTCGGCGAGGCCTGCCGATACGTCGACACGGTGATCTTTGCCACGGCCGACGGCGACCTGACCGAAGCGGCCAGGCAATGGCAGGCGGCGGGCGCCTCTCGTTCGGGGCAGGTCTGGTTGCACCTGTCCGGTGTCGCGTCACCCGCTGCCATCGACGTCGAGGGCGGCGTGGTCGACGTCGGCTCGGTGCACCCGCTGGCGGCGATCCCGGATCCCCTGGCCCGAGCTGACGGCCCCCTGGGTCAACCGCCCATCGCGGAGTCCATCGCGCCGCTGCAGGGTGCGGTCTTCGCCATCGCGGGCAACGAGCCTGCGCAGGGCCGGGCCGAAGCGCTGGCGCGCCGCGTCGGCGGAAATCCCGTCGAACTGAGCGTCGAACATCGAGCCGCCTACCACGCCGCGGCTGCGGTGGTCGCCAACGACATGGTCGCGCTGCTCGCGGTCGGCGAGGCCATGGCCCACAAGGCGGGACTGACGGCAGAGCAGGCGCGCAAGGGCCTGCTTCACCTGGCCCACACCTCGCTGGCGGCGTTGAGCGCCACGGCGTTGCGTGCGGATGCGTCGTTGAGCGATGGCCTGACCGGCGCGGTCGGTCGCGGTGATGTGGGCACGCTGGACGCCCACCTGGACGCCCTGTCGAGCGAGCCGGATGGCTGGACAGCGCACGCGGCGCTGTCGCGGGTACTGCTCGAGTTGGTCAAGGAGTCCGGCGCGCTGCCCGAAGCGAAGGCCGCTGATATGGAGAAGCTGCTGACAACGCGCCGTCGTCGTCGCACGCGCTGAAGATCGTTCAGGAGTCCGGCGCCTGGGCAAGCTCCGGTTGTTCGTCGAGCATGCGATACAAGGTCGCTCGACTGATCCCCAAACGCAGGGCTGTCTGCTTTCGATTCCCCTTCAGGCGGGTCATCGTCAGCCGGATTCCCGCCTTCTTCAGCTCGGCGATGCTGGGCAGGGATTCCTCGCCGGGGAACGCGCTCTGCAACGCCCTGTCCAGGCGAGCTTCGACCGACAACGGAGCGCCGATTCGGTCGGCGATGCGGATCACCTCCGCGCCGTTGTCTGCCTGGGCGGGCGCCGCGACGACCTGCTGCTGAGGCCGGCCATTGTCATCGGGGCGCGCCTCCGGGGCGCTGCCGTTGCTCTCGCCTCGCCGCCGGGCGAACGACGACGGCAGGTGGTGGATGGTCACCTGCTCGCTGTTGCAGACCACCGCCGCGTGACTCATCACGTTGTGCAGCTGGCGGACATTGCCCGGCCACGGATGACCGAGCAGGAGGTGCAGCATGGAGCCGGCGATCACCGGCACCTTCCGCCCTTCGGCGGCGCACGCTTCTTCGAGAAAGTCGCGGGCGAGCTGCTCGATATCTTCGGTCCGGCTGGCCAAATCCGGCACGTCCAGCGTGAACACGGCGAGGCGATAGTACAGGTCCTCTCGGAAGAGATTCTCAGCGACCATCTGGCTGAGATCCCGGTTGGTCGCCGAGATCACGCGAACATCCACGCTCACCTCTTTGGTGCCGCCCAGGCGCTCGAATCGACCGTCTTGCACCACGCGCAGGATCTTGGCCTGCAGGGGCAGAGACATCTCGCCGATTTCGTCGAGGAAGATGGTGCCGCCATTGGCGAGCTCGAACTTGCCGATTTTGCGGGTCACGGCGCCGGTAAACGCACCGCGCTCGTAGCCCAACAGTTCGCTCTCCAGCAGGTTGTCCGGGATGCCGGCGCAATTGACCGCGATGAAGCGTTCGTCGCGCCGGGGTCCGCCAGCGTGGATGGATCGGGCGACCACCTCTTTGCCGGTGCCGCTGGCGCCCTGGATCAAGACGCTGACGCGCGACTTGGCGAGCTGCTGAATGCCGGCCAGCACCGGCTTCATCGCGGGCGCCTTGGAGACGATCTGAATCTGCCTTTCGTCACTGCCGTGGTGGCCGCCCGACAGCTGTTCGATGGTGCGCTCATTGTCCATCGCGGCGAAAGCGTTGCGGGTCGACGCGAGCACCCGTCCGAACAGGCCGTCTCCGCCTTTGGTGATGAAGTCGAAGGCGCCGGCGTTGGTGGCCGACATCATGACGTCGTATTCGTCATTGCCGGTGATGACGATGATACGGTTGGCCGGGTTGAGCGCCTGCAGCCGTTCGAGGATGCTCAGACCCTGCTCATCGGGCAGCCCGAGGTCCAGGAAGATCACCCCGTGGTGGCCTTTCTTGACCGCCTTGATGGCCGCGGCGGCGGTGCTGCCCGTAGCCACGATGTAGCCCCAGTCCTTGAGCCATCCTTTGAGCGTGTCCACCATCGCATCGTTGTCATCGATGACGAGAACGGAGCGGGTCTGGCCGGTCTGGGGCACGCGTTGATTCTCCAATATGCGATTCGCAGCAATTCACGGCAACACGGTGCAGCCGCGACGGACGGGTGTTTCAGGTTGAGACATAGAGTAGTCGCGCCAAGGCGGGAATGCAAGCCCCACGGCGGCTCGCACCGCGCGATTGGCCGACCTGTACGGCGGCCGACAATGGCGAGCACTGGGCTGTTCTTCGGACTCAGATCTCGTCGGGCGCGACGATCTCGCCAGCGATGGCGGAGGCGGCGACCACCAGCGGGCTGGCGAGCCAGACATTGCCCGGACCGCTCCGACCGGGGAAGTTCCGGTTGATGGCCGAAATGGTCACCTGATCGGGCCGCTGAGAGACTCCCGGCCCGGCGCGGATGCAGGCGCCACAGCTGGGGTCGATGAGATGGGCGCCGGCAGCGGCGAAGATCTCGGGATAGCCCTTGTCGATGGCGTATTGCTTGATGCGCTGGCTGCCATACTGAATGTACAGGTCCACCCCATCGGCGACCGTCTTGCCGTCGGCCACCGCGCGTCCAAGGATTGCGGCGTACATGTCCATGTCGGCCATCTTGCCGCCGGTGCACGAGCCGCCATAAGCGATATCGATGGGCACGGCTTCGTCCAGGTCGGCCAGCGGCACGCCATTTCGAGGATCGCCGGGTCGGGCGACCATCATCGCCAGGTCATCGAGATGGATGTGGAAGGTCTGGTCGTAGGTGGCGCCCGGGTCCGGCCGTAGCAGGCGCTCAGCGATCGGTTCCAGGTCCAATTCGGGCCGCATGGCGGCCAGGTAGTCCATGACCACCTCGTCGGCGGCGATGATGCCCGAGGTCGCGCCGGCTTCGACGGCCATATTGGTCAGGGTGGCGCGCTCGTCCAGGCTCATCGCACTGACGCCCGGACCACCAAATTCCAACACCTTGGCGATGCTGTTGCCGTCCCGAATCCAGGGCAGGGCCATCAGGTGCAGCATCACATCCTTGGCGGTGATGCCGGCGGGCAATGAGCCCGTGAGTTCGACGCGCACCGACTGGGGCACGCGCACCCGTACGTCGTTCGTATACCAGGAGTTCGCCATCTCGCTGGAGCCGACGCCAAACGCGAAACAGCCCAGGGCGCCCGCGGTGCAGGTGTGGCTGTCGGTGCCGACCACGATGTCGCCCGGCCACGCGAGGTCTTCCAGGACCGCGTTATGGCAGATGGCCTCGCTGCCGGTGCCGTCCGCCTTCTCGTCGTACAGGCGGATGCCCTGTGTGGCGCAGAATTGTCGCTGGATCGTGGCCAGATTGGTCGCCTTTTCGAGCAGGCCCATGGCCCGATGTTCCGGGCTCATGACGCCGCCGAGGAAGGTCAGGTGATCCCGGAAGGCGAAGACCTGCTCCGGCGTGGTCACGCGCGCGTCCGCGCCCAGGGCGGCATAGAACGCGGCCTGGCCCATGGCGGTGGTGTAATCGTGGGAAAAGCGGATGCCCGTGCGGACGAATACGGCATCGCCGGGGGCGACCGCTTCGACGCCCAGGGCGCCCGTGGTGGCGTCGACGATGGCGCTGCGCGCGATGACCTTCTCCACCAGGGTCATGGGACGCGCTGGCGTATTGACCTCAGGCGGTCGCACCTCGCCGGCGAGGCGAGCGCGGTTGTAGGCGAACAGGCCGCCCCGGCGGACCACCTCGGCGGCGACCGGATCCAGGCCCCGGGTGAACTCCTCCAGGGGGATGGTTTCGCCCGCCGCGATGCGGTCGATGAGGCCGAAATCCGTGGACGTGAGCAGCCCGATGTTGTGGCAGTTGTTTCGGTAGATCTTCTCCAACGTCTGGGCGATCACCAGCCGGATGCCGGCGGCCTGCTCGGAGTAGGGCGCGGTCTCGCGACTGGAACCACATCCCTTGGATTTGCCGGAGACGATGACGGCGAAATCGCCGCCCTTGATGTCACCGGGACCGATGGCACCGCCGCGCAGGCCCACCAGGGGATACTCACCAAGGGCCTCGTCAAAGTGGAAGCAGACCCAGCCGGGCGTGAGCTCGTCGGTCGAGATGTTGTCCACCAGCGCGCGATCCGGCTGCCAGGGCAGGTCCTGGCCGGCAACCTGGGCAGCGATGGCCTCGTTGTCGTCGTACAGGAAAAGGAATCGACCGTCGAAGCGGACACTGTCCGGGTTCGCTGTGGTCGCGGAAGACGGCTGTGCATTGCCCGTGTCGGCCATGTCTGCTCTCGGCGATGGGGTTGGGGAGGGCAGGGGGCGCCCCGCAGGCCAGCAAGTTAGGGCCGCGGCGGTCCAGGCGCAAGGGCTCGGGCCCTTCAGGACCGTGAGCGAGGGTGAAGAGAGGCGTACGTCCGAGCTCAGCGGAAGAAGACGACGAAGCCGACACCGCCCGAAAACCCACCTCGGAAGAGGGCGAATTCAACCGAGTCGGCGGGCGCGCCCGTGAGCGGGTTGCCCTTGCTGCCGGCCATGGCGACCAGCGGGCCGACGGCGGCCGAAAAGGCGAAGTGGTCGCCCAGGAAATACACCGCCCGCAGGGGCACCTCGAGGCTGACCCCGGCGCGCAGGCCCACCGCGTCGCCCGTGGTCGCATCCACCCCACGATACAGGCCCACACCCAGGCGGACACCGGTCGACAGGTTGACGCGCGGCGCGCGGAAGAGATTGTAGTGGGTGCCCAGCGACAGGAAGCCGCCAAGCCGACCGTCCTGGAAGCCACCCGTGGCCTTGGCGATGTAGGCGCCCTGGGCGCCGACGATGGCCTCGAATCCCCACTGCCTGTAGTAGGCATGAAACGACATGCCGGAGGCGCGGATCGCTGGCCGTTCGGTGTCGACGCCCTCGCCGTAGCTCGCATAGCGTGGGCCATCTCCCAAGGCCGTGAGCGTCTCCTCCCAGCCGATGCCGAACTTGCCGTGCACCGTATAGGCGGCCGCCGGTCGGGCGGAGCTCAGGACAACCAGGCAGGCCAGCAACGCCAGGCCGGTCCCTGCACACTGCAGGCGGCGAGTCCATCGCTGCGGTCTGGCGGGTGGGCTGGGCACGGCGACTCCGTTGTGGCAACGACTCCCTGTGTACCGCCTTCGGACCCGGCCGGCAATGGCACCCTCAGGCGGTGATCCGCGTGCGCAGACCTGGGCCGCCGGCCAGCGCCATGGACACGGGCGCCTCATCGCCGGCGCCCACAATCCACGCCGCGCCCACGCCACCGCGCACGACGAGCCCGATCTCGTCGAGTTTGGCGATCATACCGCCCTGCACCACGCCATCGTCGATGAGGTCGGCGATGCTGGACACCGGAATCTCGGCGAGGTGGCTTTCGGGTCGCTTCAGGTCCCCAAAGACGCCCGGCACATCGGCGACGTAGACCACGTCGTCGAATGGCATGGCCGTGGCGATGGAACGGACCAGGGTGTCTGCGTTGAGGTTGAGCAGCTGACCGTCGGCGTCGACGACCGGCGAGGACAGAATCGGCGTGTAACCACCTGCCCAGAGATGCTCGACCAGGTGCGGGTCGACGGCCTTCGCGTCGGCGACCAGGCCAAAGTCCACCGGCTCAGATTCTCCGGCCACCTGCCGCGGCGGACGCCGCACGCCAAGGACGAATCGGCCCGCTGCAGCCGGGGTCGCCACCGCCCGGAGTCCGGCACCGAGGGCCGCGGCCAGCAGCTCGCCGCCCACCTGGCCGATGAGGCTCATCTCGACGATCTCCAGCATCGCGGCATCGGTCACCCGCCGACCGCTTCGGAATTCGGGTTCGTGGCCCAGGCGGCGGGCCAGACCGGTGGCCTGCGGACCTCCGCCGTGGACCACCAGCAGCTGCACATCGGTGGCGGTGACAGCGGCCAGGTCGGCCATCAATCGGCGGCGATCGGGAGCGGTCGCAAGGGCGGCGCCGCCGTATTTGACGAGAACTCGCCTCATGGCCACAGCGAAGGCCGTTCGAGACCGGCCCGCTCATCGAAGTCGCACATTACGTTCATGGCCTGCACGGCCTGGCCGGCGCCGCCCTTGACCAGGTTGTCCAGGGCGCTGTGGGCGACGACCGTTCGCCGTCCGTTGGCGACGATCTCACCGACGCTCAGGCCCACATCGCAGTACATGCTGCCGGCGATTGCGCCCACCTGGGGCAGCCGACCGCGGACCACCCGCACAAAGGGCTCATCGGCATATTGCTCGGCCATGACGGCGTGCAATCGCTCGGCCGGCACGGCGGCGTCCACCTCCACGAAGCAGGTGGTCAGGATGCCGCGTACCAGGGGCGCCGAGACCGGAACGAAGTCCAGCACGAGGTCCGTGGCGCCGGCCCGATTGAGGCTCTGCTCGATCTCGGGCGTGTGTTGATGATTGAGGGCGCGATAGGGGCGCAGCGTTCCCGCCCGCAACGGGTGATGTGTGGTGGGGGGGGGGGGTGGGGGGCCCCCCCCCCCGCCCGGGGGGGGGCGCCCCCCCCCCCCCCCCCCCCCCCCCCCCCCCCCCCCCCCCCCCC
>CAYTLW010000019.1:0-87692 GCA_964438735.1 uncultured Enterobacteriaceae bacterium
GTGGGCCATCTCGTCGACCGTCGCCGCGGGGTGGGCCATCTCGTCGACCGTCGCCGCGGGGTGGGCCATCTCGTCGACCGTCGCCACGTGGTGGACCGTCTCGTCGACCGTCGCCGCGGGGTGGACCGGGACGCCGGCCATCGCCACGCGGGGGGCCACGTCGGTTGTCTCCACGGGGCGGTGCACCACCGCGACGATCTCCGCGCGGCGGACCGCCGCGACCGGATTCGCCGCGGGGAGGGCCACCGGATCGGTTACCGTCCCGCTGCCGGCCGCGGTCGCCCGGGCCTTGTCCAGGTCGTTGGCCAGGGCCGCGCCGACGCTCGCCGACGTTGCCCGGCCGCGACACTGGATGCCTGCCGGGCGGCTTCAGGTCGACCGGATCCGGCGAACGCGAACGCGCCGGCGCGATCTCGGGTTTGACCTCCGCTTTGGCTTCCGCTTCAGCTTCGGCTTCGGCTTCCTGGGCCGCATCGGCGGCGGCCAGGGCTTCGGCCAGCCCTTGGGGATCGTTGTCCGCCCGCCAGCAGCCGACCCGGAAGGCGCGCCACAGGCCGCTCATCCATGAGGTCGCCACTTCGAGCCGACAGCCACCCTGTAGCAACACGTCGCGATCGAAGTGCAGATGCACCCGCACCTCGTCGCCATCTTCGGTCACGCTGGCACCGGCCTCCGCCAGGCCCTCCAACAGGGCCGCTCGAACGGTCTGGTCAAAGCGGGCGCCGGCGGGCAGGCGGAGAAGCAGGCGAACGCCGTCGCGGTGGATCTCCACGCCCATGTGCACGTGGCTGTCGAGCGGCCTTTCGATGGCCAGCGCAGAGTCGAAACGAACCATGCGCTCGCGTTCGGTCCGCTTGCGGCACCACACCGCCCACTGTCGATCGACCTTGTGGCGGTTGAAGAAGTTCGGATGGTCGCGGCTGGTCCAGATCTCCAGGCCGGCGGTATCCAGGGCGCCGCCGACCGCGATCTGCTCCAGCAAGGAGATGAGCCGACGCCGAACGCGGCCGCGCTCGAGGTTGAACCGCTTCGATGCCCACTTCTTGGGCTCGTAGGCGGCAAAATCAACCGCCTCCCACGCCTCGAAGCGCTCCTGGAACAAGCCCACGTCGCCCTCTGGTGTCCGGTTCGCTAGACGTCGTAGTGAGTCAGCCAGTGCGCGTAGCGCTCCTGGCGACCATAGACCACGTCGAAGTAGAGCGTCTGCAGGCGCTCGGTCACCGGCCCACGTCCGCCGATGCCGATCTGCCGGCGATCGACCGAGCGCACGGGCGTGACCTCCGCCGCAGTGCCGGTGAAGAAGACCTCATCCGCCATGTAGAGCTCATCGCGAGCAAAGGCGCGCTCGGACACCGTGTAGCCCAGGTCGCGGGCGAGCTCGATGATCGTGGCCCTTGTGATGCCCGCCAGGATGTTCATGCCCAGCGGCGGCGTGATGATCTCGTCGGACTTGACGATGAAGAGGTTCTCACCGGACGCCTCGGTCACGTAGCCCTGCTCGTTGAGCAGGATGGCCTCGGCAAACCCGTTCAACAGCGCCTCGCGCTTGGCCAGGATCGAGTTGACGTAACCGCCGGTCAGCTTGCCCTTGGACATGACGCCGGAGTGGCCGGGCCGACAGTAGGACGAGATGCAGGCGTCGATGCCCTGGGTCAGCCCCTCTTCGCCCAGGTAGGCGCCCCATCGCCAAGCGGCGATCATGGCGTGGACCGGATTCTTGCGCGCGCCGACGCCCATGGCACCAGCGGCGATGTAGACCACCGGCCGGATGTAGCCGGTGTCCAGGCCGTTCTCGCGCAGGGTGGCGATGCAGGCGTCGAAGATCTCGTCTCCGTCGTGCATCAACGCCTTGCCGATGGTGATGATGTGGCAGCTGGCCATCAGGCGATCGACGTGCTCGCGCAGGCGGAACACGGCGCCCCGGCCCTCGCCCAACTTGTAGGAGCGGATGCCTTCGAACGCGCCCAGCCCGTAGTGGAAGCTGTGCGTCAGGTGGGACAGTCGCGCGCCTTCGACGCCGACCATCTCACCGTTGAGCCAGATCCTCGCGGCGAGGTCTTCAGCGGGTAGTGTCATCGAGCGTGCCTCCTTCGCCTCATACAAGGGCCCGGGTGGTGGGCGCCTCGCAGAAACCGGGCGACAGTCTAGCCGACATGGGCAAAACGGAGCAATGGCCGGCATGGGGCAAGGCGCCCTGAAAAGACCCGGATCAAGCCGCCTCCTTGAGGGGGTTCATGGGGCTTGCGTCGCGCGACCAGCCGTGATCCAAACTTGCCAATCAGGCCCCCCATGCCATACACAGCGAACGCTTGGAGGATGAAGATGAACGAAGGAAAACTGGCGATCGTGGTCCTGGCCGCAGGGCATGGCACCCGGATGAAGAGCACCACCCCCAAGGTGCTGCACCCCGTGCTGGGCGAGCCCATGGTTGGCCACGTGCTGCGCCTGGCCGAAGCGTTGACGCCCGATCGCATCGTGGTCGTCACCGGCGCCGGTCGCGAGGCGGTGGAAGGCTGGCTGCACGGCCAGACCTGGTCCACCGATCTGCGCACCGTCGAACAGGTCGATCCCCGCGGCACCGGCCACGCCGCGCAGTTCGCCCTGGCCGAGCTCGACGGCATGAACGAGGTCCTGATCCTCTATGGCGACGTGCCGCTGCTGCGTCTGAACAGCCTGCGCGACCTGCTGTCGGCGCGCGGCGATCGTCCGCTCTCGCTGCTGGTCGCCAAGGTGCCCGATCCGACCGGCTACGGCCGCGTGCTCTGCGATGACGAGGGCCTTATCGAACGTATCGTCGAACATCGCGACGCCAGCGACGCGCAACGACAAGTCGACGTGGTCAACGCCGGCATGATGGTCACCGATCGCGCCTTCCTGGAGCAGGCGCTGGCGCGGCTGGAATCCAATAACGACCAGGGCGAGCTCTACCTGACCGACCTGGCCGAGCTGGCCGCGACCGCCGGCACGCCGGGCACGATCTCGGTGTTGCAGGACTGGACCGAGATGCAGGGCATCAACAACCGGGTCCAGTGCGCCGAGGCCACCGCCGTGCTGCGCCAACGCGTCAACACCGGCCACATGCTCGCCGGGGTCGGCATGGACGAACCCGACAGCGCCTGGATCGAGGCCGGCGTGCAGATCGAGCCCGACGCCAGTATCGGCCCCGACTGCGAACTGCGCGGCGCCACAACCATCGCCCAGGGCGCCCGCATCTCGCGCGGCAGCGTGCTGGTCGACACCAAGGTGGCACAGGATGCCCTGATCAAGCCTTACTGCGTGATCACCGAATCCGACGTCGGACCGAACACCCAGGTCGGCCCCTTCGCCCACCTGCGTCCGGGCACGACGCTGCAGAACAAGGTCAAGGTGGGCAACTTCGTCGAGACCAAGAAGGCGTTGTTGCGCGATGGCGCCAAGGCCAGCCACCTGAGCTACCTGGGCGATTGCGACATTGGCGCCGCCAGCAACATCGGCGCCGGCACCATCACCTGCAATTACGACGGCACGCACAAGCACAAGACCGTGCTCGGCAAGGGCGTCTTCATCGGCAGCGACACCCAGTTGGTGGCGCCGGTGAACCTGGGCGATGGCGCCTACGTGGGCGCTGGCGGCACCATCACCGAAGATGTGCCCGCCGGCGCGCTGGCCCTGTCGCGGGCCCGACAGCGCAATATCGAGGGCTGGGTAGCCCGCAAGCAGGCCAAACTCGCGGCGGCCAAAGAGGGCAAGTAGCACCGGGAATACTGATCCCCGGCCGGGAATTCGGCAACGTAAGGCCTGGAACGCAGCCGCCAAAATATGGCGCGCAGCGGCCCCAGGACGTAGCTTCTCATCGACCCGGCCCCGCTGGCCCAACAGGACGGCATTTATGTGTGGAATCATCGGTTACGTCGGCCCCCAGGAGTCCAGTGAGATCCTGGTCGAGGGCCTGCGCCGCCTGGAATATCGCGGTTACGACTCCGCCGGCATCGCCGTGCTCAATGGCAGCATCCAGCTGCGTCGCGCCGTCGGCAAGCTGCGCAACCTCGATCTCGCCGTGCGCGACGAGCCCGTCAACGGCCGCACCGGCATCGGCCACACCCGCTGGGCGACCCACGGCCGACCCACCGAGCCCAACGCGCATCCGCACGTCTTCGACGACGTGGCCGTGGTGCACAACGGCATCATCGAAAACCACCTCGCCCTGCGCGCCGAGCTCGAGTCCCAGGGTCACGAGTTCTCCAGCGAGACCGACACCGAGATCTTTGCCCACCTGATCGCCGTCGGTCGCGGGGACGGCCTCTCCCTGTTGCACGCGACCCGCGCCGCCGTGGCCCGCGTCGAGGGCAGCTGGGCGCTGGCGGTGCTGGATGCGCGCACCCCCGAACGCCTGGTCATCGCCAAACAGCAGAGCCCGCTGATCATCGGCGTCGGCGAGGGCGAGCGCTACGCCGCCAGCGACATCCCGGCCATCCTCAGCCACACCCGCCAGGTCATCTACCTGGACGATGGCGACGTGGCCGAACTGACCCCCGAAGGCCACAACATCCTGGACGCCGCCAGCGGTGAGCCGGTCGAGCGCGCCATCACCCAGATCATGTGGAGCGCCGTCGCCGCCGAAAAGGGTGGCTACAAGCACTTCATGCTCAAGGAGATCCACGAACAGTCGCGGGCCATCACCGACACCATCCGCGGCCGCGCCTCGCTGGAGCAGGGCAACGTCTTCTTCGAGGAGATCGACCTGGAGAAGGCGGAGTTGGAGCAGCTGCGCCGCATCGTCATCATCGCCTGCGGCACCAGCTGGCATGCCGGCCTGGTGGGCAAGCTCTACCTGGAGGCCGCCACCCGCATCCCGGTCGAGGTCGACCTCGCCAGCGAGTTCCGCTACCGCGACCCGGTCATCGACGAGCGCACCCTGGTCATCGCCATCTCCCAATCGGGCGAGACGGCCGACACCCTCGCCGCCCTCAAGGAAGCCACCCGTCGCGGCGCCATCACCTGCGCCATCGTCAACGTCATCGGGTCGTCCATCGCCCGGGCCGCCGGACGCGTGCTCTACACCCACGCCGGGCCCGAGATCGGCGTCGCCTCGACCAAGGCCTTCACCACCCAGATGGTCGCCCTATACCTCCTGGCGGTGGGTTTCGGCCGCCGCCTGGGCACCCTGGACGAAGACGCCGCCCGCGCCGCGCTGACGGCGTTGAGTGAGGTGCCCGGTGACGTGGACAAATCCATCGAGCTGAACTGGCACGTGCGCGACCTGGCCAACAAATACAAAGAGGCCACCAGCGCCCTGTACCTGGGCCGCGGCATGCTCCACCCCATCGCCCTGGAAGGTGCGCTCAAGCTCAAGGAGATCAGCTACATCCACGCCGAAGGCTACGCCGCCGGTGAGATGAAGCACGGCCCCATCGCGCTCATCGACGAGCACACGCCGACCATCTTCGTGGCGCCGCGCGGCCCCAGCTACGACAAGACCTGCTCCAACCTGCAGGAGATTCTCGCCCGCCACGGACCGGTCATCGCCGTGGGCGACGTGGACGACGAGGAGCTGCGCAGCCAGTGCCAGGGCTTCCTGGTCATGCCGAAGTCCGATCCGTGGACGGCGCCCATCGTCTCGGTGGTGCCGCTGCAGCTGCTGGCCTATCACCTGGCCGATCTGAAAGGCACCGACATCGATCAGCCGAGGAACCTGGCCAAGAGCGTGACTGTCGAATAGCGGCGGTGACTACTCAGAAGGCTCCGTGTCGACGACGACGGCTGAAGCGGCTTCCTCTTCGTCCTCATCGACGACTTCGGGCTCGATCACGCCCTCTTCTTGCTCTCGCCAGGACTCGTTGACCACTTCGGCGGCGGCTTCGGCGGCGACTTCGGCGGCGGCTCTGGCCGTGGCGGCGGTGGCTTCGGCGAGGCGCTCGACCAGGGAGCGCACGGCGCGGCGGCGTCGGGATCGCGGCGCAGTGCCTTCTTCGACGTCGGACTCATCGTCCAAGTCGTCGTCTTCGGCGCCGAGCAGATCTTCAGCGTCCCCATCGTGCACCACGCGTGGACCGGCGCCGGCGCGGACCTTGGCCCGCAGGGTGCCGTCCTCGTTGGGTACGAAGCGCACCTCGGTGCGGATCTCAAACGAGACGCTGGTGAGGATCTTGGCCAGCTCTTCGCCGACGTTCAGGTTCTCCAGGAAGCTGTGGATCTCGCGACCCAGGATGGCCACGGCCTCCTTGCGGGTGGCATCGACGCTGGCCACGGCGTGGTTGAGCAGATCCTTCTCGGCGACGGCGCCAACGACCGTGCGCACCCCTTCCTCGGTGGTGGCGATGGTGCTGATGGAGGTCTGCACAGCCTTGCGGACCAGGTCCTGCAGCAGGCCGCGATCCTTGTCGTCGATGGTGGCCATCAGTGGTGACCGCGGGTGCTCGGATCGGCCTTGAAACGGCCGCCCTGGGGCGCGATCGTCAGTTCACCCAGCGACAGCAGGTCGATCTTGCCGGCGTTCTGGCTGCGCCGATCGTAGGTCGGCAGGGTGTGTTGGCCGCTGTCCATGCGGATGGCATCGCACGGGCATGCCTCGACGCAGAAGCCGCAATAGATGCACTTGAGCAGGTCGATCTTGAAGACCTTGGGATACTTCTCGATGCCCGTGTCGTCGTGTTCGGCGGCCTCGATCTGAATGCAATTGGCCGGGCAGGCGGTGGAGCAGAGCATGCAGGCCACGCAGCGGACCTGCTCGTCCTGCCGCTTCATGAGGCGATGCTTGCCGCGGAAGCGATCGGGGTACGGGGTCTTCTGCTCGGGATAACGCACCGTCTGGGTGTCGTTGCGCCCCTTGATGCCCGGAATCGGCACGTTCTTGATGAACTGCTTGGTGGTCAGGGCGACGCCCTTGGCGATCTCCACCACGTAGGACTGGCGCACCAGGTCCATGTCTTTGCGGTCGACGACCTTGGCCATGAATACCCCCTAGGAGCCTGTTGCTCTTTCCGCTCCGGCGCTTCCGGAGCGATCTTGCTGCGCGCTGCGGCCGCCGCAAGGGCTTGAATTGACTACGGCCAGTCCTGCTCCCTTGGGCGACCACATCGCTTGAACCTCGCTCGAAATCGCTCGGAGCTCCAATTCGCAACAGGCTCCTAGAACCGATCGATGACGGCCAGCACAACGCCGGTGACCACCAGGTTCAGCAGCGCCGCCGGCAGCAGCATCCGCCAGCCGAGCTTCATGATCTGGTCGTAGCGGAAGCGCGGCAACGTCCACCTGATGGTCATCTGCAACCAGACCAGGAACAAGGCCTTGGCCAGGAAGGCGCCAACCTGCAACAGGACGATGCCGATGGAGTTGCCCTCGACGCCAGGGATCTGCCAGCCACCCAGGAAGAGGGTCGCACCGACGCAGCCGATGAGCACGATCTCGACGAACTCGCTCATGGCGAACATGCCGAAGCTCATGGCGCTGTACTCGGTCCAGTAGCCGGCGGTGAGCTCGCTCTCGGCTTCGGCCACGTCAAAGGGCGCGCGCTTGTTCTCGGCGATGGCGCAGGTCAGGTAGAGCACGAAGGCGAAGGGCTGGAGGACGATGCCCCAGGCCGGCAGCCAGCCGCCGATCAGGTCGCCCTGGGCGATGACGATCTGCTGGATGTCGATGGAGCCGTAGATCATGAAGATGCCGATGAGCGTCAGGCCGAGGGCGACCTCGTAGGAGATCATCTGCGCCGAGATGCGCAGCCCGCCGATGAGCGACCACTTGTTATTGGATGCCCAGGCGCCGAGCACCGCGCCATAGACGTTCAGCGAGGCGATGGCGAAGATGAACAGGATGCCCAACGAGGTGGGACCCACCTGCAGGCGCAACACCGTGCCGTCACCAAGGATGACGTCGGGGCCGAATGGCACCGCCGCGAAAACCAGCAGCGCCGGCACCAGCGCCAGGGCTGGCGCGATGCGGAACATCAGCGGGTTCGCGGTCTGCGGCACGAAGTCCTCTTTGAGGAACATCTTGCCGGCGTCGGCGATCAGGTGAAGCAGGCCGCCGAAGCGCCACTGTCCCAGGTTGGCTCGAGCGGGGCCGATGCGATTCTGGATCAACGCCGAGTACTTGCGCTCGAGCCAGGTCAGCATGGCCGTGACGCCCATGGCGAAACAGAGCACGAACGCCGAGATCTTGATCATCGTCAGAATGACCATGTCCAGGGTCGGGTTGCCGGTGATGATGGGCACCTCACTCCTCCCGGGCGACCACGGCGGGCCGCCCTGCCGCGCTGCGACTCAAACACAACCTCGTTGGATGGCGAACGGTCGTTGATGCGTCGGGTGCACGGTATCGGGCTCCCAGGTGTCGCTGCCCACTTCGGGCAGGGTCGGCCGCGCCTCACCCTCGCCGAAGGGCGCGCCCACGCTGCCGATGGCCGGCAGTTGCAGGCCCTTGAACTCCGGCACCGCCTTGGCGATGGCTGCGAACAGCGTGATGGGATCGGTCTTGTCCAGGCCCGCGTCGAGCTCCAACGCGGCGGCCAGCTTGCCGGCCATGTCGGCCGGGGTGGGCAGCTTGGACGGTCCGAGCGGGCGGCCCAGACGCTGGACGAACCCCTGGCTGTTGACCACGGTGGCCTCACGCCGGTAGGGGCCGGCCACGGGCACGACCAGGGCGGCGGCTTCGCTGGCGGCCGTATCCACGTCGGTGATGACCGCGGCGGCTTCCAGGTCCGAGATGGCCTCCATGGCTGCATCGCCCAGGGCGACGTCGCCATCGACCAGGATCACCGCGTCCAGGGACTCGGCCACGGCCTCGAAAGTGGCAGGATCGCCCCACTCGTCGAGCACGGCTTTCAGGATCGCCTCGGCGCCCTTCCGGTTGGCGTCGCGGTCGGCGACCTTGAGCACATCGTCGCCTTGCCAGCCTTCGCGATCGAGCAGGTAGACCTTGGACTGCGAGGCCTTGGCCAGCTGCGCCCAGGCCCAGATGTCCTCGTTGGCCAGCGAAGCGGACAGGCCGATGGCCGGCCCTTCGGCGCCCTCGGCGTCGTCGTCGGCCCACCAGTTGGCGATGTCGGCGACCTGCGCATCCAGGGCCACGCCCTCGTCTTCGCCGCTGCGCGCGGTGGCGGCGCTCAGGCGGTTGTGCTCGAGCATCCAGTCGCGCCCATCATCGCAGAGCCAGTAGGTGTTCACGGCCGGGTTGTAGCGCGGCACGACGCGCTCGATCTGGCCCTTGTCGCTGTCCACTCGCAGGGCGCAGCCGCGCGCGCAGCCGGTGCAGATCGAGTCCTTCTTGGCCAGGAACCAGACCCGCTTCTGGAAGCGGAAGCGGCGATCGGTGAGCGCGCCCACCGGGCAGATATCGACCACGTTCAGCGAGTAGGGATTCTCCAACTGGCGACCGGGGAAGGTGGCGATCTCGGCCGTGTTGGCGCGATCTTCGACGACCAGCTCGGGTCGACCCGCCACCTCGTCGCAGAAACGCACGCAGCGGGTGCACAGAATGCAGCGCTCCGAATCCAACACCACCCGCGGCCCCAGGGGCAGGGCCTTGTTCTTGGACACCTTCTGGTGGAAGAGGCGCGACGGCTGCATGGAGTAGGTCGCGTAGTGCTCCTGCAACACGCATTCGCCGGCCTGGTCGCAGACGGGGCAGTCCACCGGGTGGTTGAGCAGGATGAACTCCAGCACCGAGCGCTGGGTCTCCTTGACCTTGTCGCTCGTGGTGCTGACGGCCATGTCCTTACCGGCGCCGGTGTAGCAGCCGGGGACCAGCTTGGGCCAGCCCTCGACCTCGACCAGGCACATGCGGCAGTTGGCCGGGCGGCTCAGACCAGGGTGGTAGCAGAACACGGGGATCGTGATGCCCAGACGTTTGGCCGCCTGCACGATCGTGGTGCCGTCCTCTACCGTGATCTCCTGGCCGTCGATAGTCAGCGTCGGCATGTTCTTCCTCGAGCGATGGCGTCGGCGAACGACCTAGCGGTCGACCTCGCCGCCGATCATGTTCAGCGTGTCGAAGGTGGGAATGATGTCGGCCAGCATGTGGCCCTGCACCAGCTTCTTCATGATGCCCATGGCGTAGAAGCAGGGCGCGCGGACGTGGACCCGGTAGGGCCGTCCGATGCCGGCGGAGACGATATAGAAGCCGACCTCGCCGTTGCCGCCTTCGACCCGGTAGTAGGACTCGCCGGGTGGCACCTGGTGGCCGTCGGTGATCAGCTTGAAGTGGGCGATCATGCCCTCGATGCTGTTGTAGACGGCGTCCTTGGGCGGGTAGCTCACCGTCCAGTCGTCGACCACGATGGGGCCGGGCTCCATCTTCTCGAAGCACTGGTTGATGATCTTGACCGACTGGTGGATCTCCTCGAGGCGGCAGAGATAGCGATCGTAGTTGTCGCCCTGCACACCGACGATGACGTCGAAATCGCACTGCTCGTAGGTCAGGTAGGGATCGTGCTTGCGCAGATCCCAGTCGACGCCGGTGGAGCGCAGCATGATGCCGGCGCAACCCGAGGAGATGGCGTCGTCCTTCTCCAACTTGCCGGTGTCGATCATGCGATCGTAGAAGATGCGATTCTTGGTGAGCAGCTTGTCGACCTTGTCCAGGAGCTCCAGGGACTTGTCGATGGCCTTGCCGAGCGCTTCCTGGAAGCCGTCCGGGATGTCGCCGGTGACGCCGCCGATGCGGGTATAGGAGGTCGTCAGTCGGGCGCCGGTGAGCATCTCGATCACCGGGTAGTACATCTCGCGCGACTCGACCGCGTACAGGAAGGGCGTGAAACCGCCCAGCTCCAGCGCGCCGGCGGCGATGGACGTCAGGTGGTCGGTGATTCGGCTGATCTCGGAGACCAGCACCCGCAGCCAGGCGCAGCGCTCTGTGATCTGCACGCCCATCAGCTTTTCGATGGCGCCCACGTAGCCGACGTTGTTGATCAACGGGCTGACGTAGTTGAGCCGATCGGTATAGGGCAGCACCTGCTGCCAGGTGCCCGCTTCGGACATCTTTTCGAAGCCGCGATGCAGGTAGCCGATGTGGATGTCGAGGTCGCTGACGGTCTCGCCGTCCAGGGTCAGCACGAACTTGACCGTGCCATGGGTCGCCGGATGCGACGGGCCCATGTTGATGACCATGCGATCGGAGTGCAGACCGTCTTCGTCCACGACCGGAGAGATGGTGTAGGTCATTGATTCACCGATGGGTGCTGTGGTCGGTGTAGTGATCGAGGTGGGGCATGTCGATCAGGGGCTGGTAACCGCGCTGGTGGTAATCCTTGCGCAACGGGTGCCCCTCGAACTCCTCGTAGAGCAGGATGCGGCGCAGGTCGGGGTGGCCGTCGAAGGACACGCCGACCATGTCCCAGGCCTCGCGCTCGCCCCAGTTGGCGGCGATCCAGACGTCGCAGAGGGTGGGCACGGAGGGCTCGTCACCGTCGGTCGCGACCTTGACCCGCAGGCGATGGCCCCTGGTCAACGAGAGCAGGTGATAGACGACCTCGTAGCGGCTGTAGTCGGGCTCGCCGTCGCGCGGGCTCAGGGTCGCCCGATGCTCGGCCGGGTATTCCGACAGGTCCACCGCGGTGACGTCGATCAGCTGCTCCATGGCGGCCTTTTTATCGTCGCGCAGGAAGGTCATCACCTCGACCAGGTCGGACTTGTCGACGATCACCGTCGCGTCGCCGGCCAGGCTGTGGCTGCCCAGCACGCGATCGCCGAACTTCTTGCGGACCAGGGCAATCAGTTTATCGCTCATGGTTGCTGCCCCTGCCGACGTCTGCCGGCTGTGCATGCCCGTGTCGGGACGATGTCCCTATTCCCAGTCGAGTGCGCCGCGTCGCCAGACATAGGCCAGGCCAGCGCCCAGGATGCCGACGAAGACGAACATCTCGGCCACGACCAGCCAGCCGACGCCGGGTTCGACGACCATCTCGCGGAACAGGCCCGCCCACGGGTACATGAACACGGCCTCGATATCGAAGACGATGAAGAAGATGGCCACCAGGTAGAACTTCACGTTGAAGCGCTGGCGCGAGCTGCCAATGGGGTCGGAACCACACTCGAATGTGGAGTTCTTGACCTCCCCTCGGACACGGGGTCCCAGGAAGAAGTTCAGCGCCAGCATGCCGAAGGCCATGCAGACCGCCACGCAGAGCAGCAGGATGACCGGCAGGTATTGCATCTGTGAGGCAGCCATAGAACCCCCTTAAAGACCCTGCGCGGGTCTACCGTCAGGGGCGCCTCCAGTCAAGGCAGGAGAGGACTCAGATCACGCGACCGGTCGCTCATCGGGGTCGGATCGGCGGAGGCGCTCACGCGGGCGGGCGTCTGCGAGGTATGGCGACCCCAGGGATCGATCACTGCGGCGCCACGCGTTATTGCGTCTGCGGCGGGCGCTGGTCTAGTCTCGACGGCGGTGGATTCCGCCAGAATCGGGTCCAAGACCCCTGGAGGCGACGATGTTGCTCGAGCAGGCCAAACGCGACCCCTTCAAGATCAATGGTGTCGTCATCGGGATCGTGATCGACAACAAGGACCCGGAGAAGCGCTACCGCGTCAAGGTCAAGTATCCGTGGGCCTTGGAGTCCGACACGAAGTACACCGAGAAGAAGGACGACGAGGACTTCCGCTCCTCGTGGTGCCGCATCACCTCCATGTTCGCCGGCACCAAGAAGGAAGGCGAAGGTCATCGCGGCGCCTTCTTCCTGCCCGAGGTGGACGACGAAGTGCTGATCGCCTTCGAACATGGCGACCTGCGGCGGCCCTACATCATCGGTTCGTTGTGGAATGGCGTCGACGTACCGCCAGACGACAACGACTCGCAGGACGGCAAGAATACCCACCGCTCGATCGTGTCGCGCTCGGGCCACACGCTGCAATTCGTCGATGATGCCGAGGGCAAAGAGCGGATCATCATGCAGAACCTTGTCCAGGACAAGGACACCCGCAAGGATCCCAAACAGCGCGATGGCCACTGGATCTGCCTGGATCAGTCGGGCGATGTGGACCAGATCGAGATCTACGATCACACCCAAGAGCACTACATCCTGATCGACACCAAGAACAAGAAGATCACGATCGAGTGCGTCACCGGTGACATGGACATCCTGGTCGAGAAGACCATCTACATGAAGTGCACCGATCTGAAGATCGAGGCCTCCAACGACATCAAGGCCACCGCCGGCAACAACATCGAGGAAGATGCCGGCAGCACCATGAAGCTGACCGCGGGTACGCTCATCGAAGAGAAGGCCGGTAAGATCACTTTGAATTAATAGATCTCTCCACGCACGGACCGCTAACGCCTTCGTCGTCGAGCGCTACGCGCTCGACATGCTCACTGATTCGCAAGCCGACTCAGTTGTTCCCCCAAGTTCGTCGCGCTCCGCCCGACGGCTCGCTGGTTACCACCGCTCGCTGTTCTGACGACCGACCGCACCGTCGCCGCTCGACGCTGTCTGCCGGCGCTCCTTTACAGCCCCCCCGACGGCGGGCCACCATCGGCGCTGCCATGGCCGATCTGCGCAAAGGGTACTGGGTCGAGTTGCTGCCGGGCGAACGCGCCGACGGCCAGCTCGTCATCACGCTGATCGCCAAGCGCAGCTTCACGATCCCCATCGACCAGCCGGTCATCGAGCCCATCGAGGACGACGACCAGCCGCCGCTGCTGACCGAAGATCGCTACGACGAGGGCGATGCGGAGACCGCGCCGCCCACGCTGGAGCATGAACTGGTCGGCGAAAAGGGTGGCGCCGATGTGATCGTGGTCGGCAAGGCCTACGCTCCCGGTGGCAAGCCGAAGAAGGAATACGAGTGCGCGATCCGCATCGGCGACAAACTGCGTCGGCTGCGCATTGTCGGACCGCGTAAATGTCGCTGGCTGCGGCCCAAAAAGCGCAAAGACGCGCCGCCCGTGCCGTCGCCGCCGGTGTTCGGTGAAGCCAAACCCATCGCCGTGGTCGACCTGACCTATGCCAACGCCTATGGCGGGCAGACCTGGGTCATCCCGGACGAGGAGACCCTGCGCATCTCCCGCACCGTGGCCGAGGTCATGGAAGACGAGGGCCGCGAGAAGGCCGAGAAGAAGGCCAAAGCCAAAGAGGAGAAGATCAAGGCCGCCGAGAAGAAGAAGAAGGAAGAGGAAGAGCAGGCCATGCTCGATGAAGCGGTCGGCGCCATCTCCGAAGAGGACGAGAAGCTCCTGCGCGCCCGCGGCCAGTTCGGCTACGACCACGAGGGGGTGCGCCTGGCCGGTGTAGCGACCTCCCAGCGCGGCACCGCGGTCATGGACATGGATTCCTTCGAGCAGTGGCAGGCCGAGCAGGACAAGATGGAGGCCGAGGGCCGCCTGTCTGAAGAGGAGAAGGCCGCGGTCGACGCCATGCGGCGCAATGCCCTGGGTGAAGGGCTGGTGATCGACGACGGCGTCGAGATCCTCGATGCGGATAAGCTGGCCGAGGAGCTCGCCAAATCCGAGGAGGAGCAGGAGGCCCGACGACAGGAGCTGGCCGACGCCGCCAAGTCGCGCAAACGCGAAGCGGTGGAGATGGCCGGCGGCACGCGCATGATCGACCTGGACGCCGTCGATGATGGCGACAAGGACGCGTGGGAGGGCGACCTGGGCGAACAGCTCAAGGAAGAGGATGTCGAACGGGAAGAGGCCCGCCTGGCCGAGATCAAGGAGCGCAAGAAGAAGGAAGAAGAGGCCCTGGCTGAATTCGGCAAGTTCCCGTGCCCGACCAATCCCTACGGCAAGGGGTTCTATGTCTCGCCCGTGCGCCAGATCGTCGATCGGCTGGAGCTGCCGCTGATCGAGGATCCGGACGCGCCGCTGACGCCGCGAGACCTGATGCAGAACATCGAGAAGCTCGAAGACGTGCCCTTGCCGGCCGGTTTTTCGGTCTTCCCCCGCCACGCCTCGCCGCGGGTCGACTACGCCGGCGAGTACCCCTCCGAGCTGGCCGGCTGGGAGGCTGAGCAGGAGCGCCAGAAGCGCGAGATGGACCTCGAAGAAGAGGACGACGTCATCGCCCTGCGGGAGATGGACAAGCGGCGCATGCCCGGCCAGATGGATCGCCGCTGGTTCAACAGCGCCTCGCCCTGCCTGCGCCTGGACTTCCTGGCCGGCGACGAGGAGATCACCCTCACCAATCTGACCAAAGACGGCACCATGTACTTCCGCCTGCCCTCGCGCTCCCTGCAGGCGGAGCTGGACCGCGGCCGCGGCGTCGAGCGCCAGGAGATGGTGCTGGATACGCTGATCATCGAACCGGAAGAGCGCCAGGTGTCCATGCTCTGGCGGGCCTGGTTCGAGATGGAGAGCTGGGACGAGCTGGGCGAGTACCCGCAGATGATCGGCTGGGTGCTGGACCTGGACATCAAGGATAAGCGGCGCAAGGACTGGGAGGACGCGACGGCCAAGGCGCGCGGCGACGGCACCCAGATGCTGGACATCAGCGAGGCCGACCTGGATCCCGAAGATCCCTACTGGCGCACCATCAGCGACAAGCGCAAAGCCGAAGAGGCCGCGGCGGCCGCCGTGGAGGGCACCGCCGCGCTGGATATCGAACGCATGGGCCTGTACCGGCAGGTCGATGACGAAGATTGGGTCGCCGAAGCCTCCGACGGCACCGTCGATGTGGCCGCAGAGAAGAAGAAGGCGGCCGAAGAAGAGGCGTACCTGGAGAAGAAACAGGACGCCATGAAGAAGCTGGAGGCGTCGGAGAAGGAAGAGGACGAGCGCCGCCAGGAGATCGCCGAGGCCGCCGCCGAGGGCAAGCCGATCCCGCCCAAGGATGCCGACAAGACGCCCAAGCAGCTCAAGGAGAAGGCCAAGAAGAAGGCCGAGGCGAGCAAGAAGGCGACCGAGGCGGCCAAGAAGGCGAAGAAGGGCAAGGGTGGCAAGAAGGCCGCCGAAGCCGCCAAGCAGGCCAAGGGCGGCAAGAAGGCAGGCGAGGCGGCCAAGAAGGCCAGCAAAGCCAAGAAGCCCAGACCGAAAAAGAAGAAGTAGCACAATGACGTTGTGACCCCGCCGGGGAAGCCGTAGCCTGGGGTCGCAGGCGCGCCCAGCGTCCATGGAGGCCCTTTGGCCAGGACCATTCACGGTGACATCAGCAGGCTCTCCGCCCTGGAACGGGCCGACCTGCAGCGCCTGTACCGCTACACCACCCCCGCACAACGACTGGTCGGCGACATGCTCGGCCGCAAGATGTGCCTGGCGGCGGCCGGATTGGGTCGCCAGGTCGGCGTCTTCGTCGATCGCAACGGCCGGGTGCTGGCGGTCATCATCGGCGATGACCAGCGACTGGAGTTGCCCGATGTAGGTCGCCTGCGTACGTCCAAGGGGCGCCTGCGCGGTGTCCGCCTGGTGCACGTGCACATCAAGGGCGAGGGCCTGACCGACGACGACCTGACGGACCTTTCGCGCCTGGGCCTGGACCTGGTGGCGGCCATCACCCTGCGTGAGGACCGGCCGGATCGGGTGCATGTGGCGCATATCGTGCCGACCCGGCCCGGTGAGGTCATCGGCGATGTACGCCCCCACGAGGTGCGCGATCCCCTGCCATGGCCGGCTGCGGAGGTGCCGTGGCTGGACGTGGTGCGAGACCTGGAGGGGCAGCTCGCCCGCGCCGCGCCGGTCACCCGCATGGTGGACGCCCGCGAACGGGCGCTCCTGGTCCACGTGGGCCCCGAGACCAGAGCCGACGCCTCGGATCGACTGGACGAGCTGGAGGAGCTGGCCCGCACGGCGCGGGTGGAGGTGCTGGGCCGCGTGGTGCAGCGGCGGCGCATCATCGATCACAAGACCGTGTTGGGCTCGGGTCGGCTCGAGCAGATCATCACCGAGGCCATGCAGCTGGACGCGGGCATGCTCATCTTCGACCGCGAACTGTCGCCCAGCCAGGTACGTGGCCTGTCGCAACGCACCGAGATGAAGGTCATCGATCGCACGCAGCTGATCCTGGACATCTTCGCCAGCCGGGCGCGCAGCCGCGACGGCAAGGTCAAGGTCGAGCTGGCCCAGCTGCGCTACGCCCTGCCTCGCCTGAGCGATCGCGATGACGCCCTGTCGCGCCTGACCGGCGGCATCGGCGGCGTCGGTCCTGGCGAGACCAAGCTCGAGGTGGATCGACGTCGATGCCGGGCCCGCATCCACAAGTTGAACGCCACGCTGAAGGCCAGCCGCAAGAGTCGGCAGGTGCGCCGCCGGACCCGCAAGCGCAGCTCGGTGGCCACCGCCTGCCTGGTGGGCTACACCAACGTCGGCAAGAGCTCGCTGCTCAACGCGCTGACGAAGTCGGATATCTTCACCGAGAACCTGCTCTTCGCCACCCTGGATCCCACGTCCAGGCGGCTGCGCCTGCCGGAAGGCACCGACGTGGTGATCACCGATACGGTGGGCTTCATCCGCGACTTGCCAGAAGAGTTGCTGGGCGCATTCGACGCCACCCTGGAGGAGGCCCACGAGGCCGATGTGCTGGTGGTGGTCGCCGACGCCAGCCACCCCCACAGCGAGGAGCAGCTGCTCAGCGTCGAACGCATCCTGGGTGAACACGAGTTGGGCGAGAAGCCCCGCCTGCTACTACTCAACAAGATCGACATCACCCGTGACCCGGCGACGGCGCGCGACCTGCATCAGCGGCGCGGGGCGGTGCTCACCTCGGCGGCCACCCGTCAGGGTATGGGCACGTTGATGGCCGAGCTGGAAGCGTTGATCACCTGGTCGCGCGAGGGACCGCCGTCGCGGCCAACGACGGAGCCGGCGGCTTGGAGTCCGCTCGAGGCGTAGCGTCGCCGGCCTTGCGACCACCCGCTCAATTCAGGGCTTGTTTTGTCGTCTGCGCTGCCGACGGGCGCGCAGCTGCTCGGTGGCTCGACCGGGTGCCGCACCGACGCCGGGTTTGAAGCTGCCCTCTTCCATGCGCAGCATCTGCCGCTCCCAGAGAGCGCGCCAGGTCTGCCAGCGGGCGATCAGGTTCGTCACCTTGAAGCGCAATACCGAAGTCGAGTAGCCGACCCGGGTCAGGTCGCGGAAGGCGCGTTTGAGGGCCTCGAACTCCACCAACGGCGGCTTCTTCTCGATGCCATTGAAGTACATTTCGAAGCCACGCTTGCACTTGATCAAGCGACGCTCCAGGTCGGCCAGGCGCTTGCCGCCTTCTTCGGAGCCGACCACTCCACGAGTCAGCGCGGATTTCTTGACCGCCACGGTGCGCTCCCCGAGGCTCCGAGCGGCGTTTACCGGAGCCTGCCGCTGTATTATCATCGACGCCTGCATCCGGTGCAAACGGAGGTCGTTTCTGGCCCCGTGTTTCGCCCACTTCGGAGGAGATGATGACCCCGCGTCAATCCAGCCGGCTGGCCATGCCGACATTTCAGCCCGCTTTCGCCCTCACGCTCTCCATGCTGCTGGCCGTCGCCATCGCGATGGGCGGTTGTTTCGAGAAGGATCCCGAGGAGAACTTCAACCTCTGGAGTAACAACCAGGCCGGTTGGGTCCAGATGGGCAAGTTCGTCGCCGACAAGAAGAACGACGCGGCGATACGCACCCGCGCGCTCGAGGTGCTGACCCTGAATGGTCATCCCTCCCAGGTGCTGCAGGTGGCCGAGAAGGCGCCGGATAAGGACGTGTTGCTGCTGGACCTGCGCGGTCGGCTGGCCAAGGCATTGAAGAACCCCAACGAGAAGCTCGCCCGCTACGCCAAGCAGGTGCTCTTCGAGCTGGTCAACGCCTTGCCGGAGAAGGAAAAGGACCCCACCCGCAAGATCATCGCGGACTGGGCCTTCGGCGACCTGAGCCATGACGACCAGGCCCAGATGGTGGCCGAGAAGCTGGGCCGCCGGATGCGCCCCGAAGAGATCGAGGCGCTGGGCAAGGAAGGCGTCAAGGGTGGCGAGATCATGCTCTCCAAGGGCGTCGCGCGCATGGAGGTGTTGACCTTCCTGTCCGGCGTCAAGACCGAAGAGTCCAAGCTGGCCCTGGTCAACGGGCTGCGGCGCTACCACAAGGCCCACAAGAACGTGAAGGTGACCAACGCCGAACTGGGCGCGTTGCAGGGCACCAAGCACCTCGAGGGGCTGCTCTACTTCATGGAACTCTACGAGCGCCTGGGCGAGAGCGAGCATCCCGATGACAAGCAGGCCTCGTCGCTGGCCATCGCCGCGGCCATGGAGTGGCTCGAGTCCGAAGACGGCAAGAAGATGCTCAAGAAGCACTACAAGGAGCGCTTCAAGCCCCTGGCCGAGCGCTTCCTGGTGCGCAAGAACTGCGACGATCGCTGGTGGGCCGCGCAGACCTTGATCCACATGGAGGGCGTCGACGGCCTCCAGACGACCCTGCAGAAGCTACCCGACGACACCAACTACGGCCTCGAGGAGTTCGCCCACAACGACTTCAAGATGATGCTCACCGACCTCTGCCTGAAGGACCTGACCAAGCTGGACCAGGCCAAAGTGCGGCAGGTGCTGCTGACATCGCTCAAGAGCAAGCGCGTGATCGAGCGCATCTTCGCCATCCGCTGCCTGATCGCGGACGACAGCGAAGAGGCCTGGAAGGCGATCAAGAAGTACAACAAGCGCGACAACCTGATCATCGACCCGATCATCGTGCCGCCCGTGGGCGAAGAGGTGACCATCTCCGAGCTGGCCGCCGTGGCGCTGGACATCATGAAGTACCACGCCGAGCTGACCAAGCTGGAGAAGAAGGGCAAGATCAGCGCCAACGACGTCAAGTGGCGCCTCTTCTACGCCGACTACAGCTTCGACCGGAAGGGCAAGAAGCTGCGCGAGTACGCCGAGAAGCGCGCCGCCGAGAAGATCGCCCGCGACAAGGCCAAGGCGGCCAAGAAGGCCGCGGAGAAGCCCAAGGCGGCCGAGAAGAAGAAGTAGTCACGAGCCAAATATGAAGGCCCGGTCCTCGCAGGAGGGCCGGGCCTTCATCTTTGGGATTGCCTATTTCAACTGAAGTCGACTCTGAACAGCACTGAACCGATCATGATCTCGTCGCCGGCCGACAACCGCAGCGGCACCTCGGTCACGCGCGCGAAGGTGCCGTTGAGGCTGCCCACGTCGGTGACCTGAATCTCGCCGTCCTGGTTCTCCACCCGCACATGACGACCGCTCATGAAGCGATCTTGGGGGAAGCTCAGGTCGCTGTTCTCGCGGCCGATGGACAGAGACGTCTTGTCGGTGGAGGCGACCCGCCCGGGCAGACCACGGCCCAGCAACTGGGTGACGTGCAGGTGCGGCGGCGGCAGGGGGGTGCCGAAGGTCTCTTCGGGTACGCCCTGGCTGCTGTCAACCGACTCGCGGGGGGCGTGCTCACCGACGCGCAGGACCAGGTACTGCTCGCCGGCGAAGACCAGGTCTCCGGAAGCCACGCTCGCCGGCGCTCGAATCCGCCGGAATGCGCCGCCCTCGCCGGGGACCTCGACGATGTCCACATGGCCGCCCTCGCAGCCGAGTACCAGGTGCTCAGGATCCAGGGAGGTGTCGGCGGCGAAGGCGATCTCGGAGCTGCGACCGACGGTGTTGCGGCCAAAGCGCAGGTCGTAGGTGGAGCCCTCTGGCATCGGCCCGCGCAGGATGACCAGCTGCACACCGGTGGACTGCGATCGCGGGGTGCGCGACGAACCCGTAGCTACAGGCGCCGGGCTGGCGGGCGGCGGTGGCGGTGGCGGTGGCGGCTCGGCGGCGCGCATGTTGGCGCCACAATGACCGCAGAAGCCGAAGTCGGCCGGGACCGGGTTGGCACAACTGGGGCAGGGGCGAGTGGACATGAGCGGCCTCGGGACCGGACTGCAACGAATGCTGTGAAACCGGGGCAGTGAGCCGAACTCAGGCGCCGGAGAGCCGCTAGGGTTCCATGTCGGCGGGCTGCTGGCAAGCGGAGCGCCGGAGTGCAAAAAGTCGGCAGCCGGCATGGAGTCGCGGGCCCCGGTGTTCTGCCCTACAGTCGAGCGCGGAGGTGACGGGTTTGAGCGATGTGGGCACAGGTCGAATCAAGCGCTGGCTGAAGCGGGTGTTCATCGTCGGGCTGGTGGCCCTGGCGCTGGTTATCGGTTGCGGCACGGCTGGATTCGTCTGGCTGGAAGCCCGACTGCCCGACGTATTCTCGTTTGCGGCCTATCGACGGCTGGCCTGGGAGCACTCCCGGGTGCACGCGGCTGGCGGCGAATTGATCGCACGATTTGGCCCGCAGGTGCGCACGGTGGTGCCCTTGGAGCGCATCCCGGACACGGCGCTGTACGCCGTGGTCTGCGCCGAGGATGCGGCCTTCTTCCACCATCCGGGACTCGACCTGCTGGGCATCGCCAGGGCGCTGTGGATCGACGTCACCGAGCGCCGCTACGCCCAGGGGGCCTCGACCATCACCCAACAGTTCGCCAAGACCCGCTTTCTGAGCAGCCGCAAGACCATCTCGCGCAAGCTCAAGGAGTTGGTGCTCGCCCGCAAGTTGGAACAGAAGCTGAGCAAGCAGGACATCCTGGCGATGTACGTCAACGAGATCTATTTCGGCCATGGTCGCTACGGCATCGAGGAGGCGTCGCGCTTCTTCTTTGGCAAGCCAGTCGGTCAGGTGGACGTGGCCGAGGCCGCCATGCTGGCCGGTGTGGTCAACTCGCCGGCGCGTTTTTCGCCGTTGCGCCATCCCGAGGCCGCGCGCAAGCGTCGGGCCTACGTGCTGGGGCAGATGCACCGCCGGGGCTATATCTCCGCCGCCGACGCCGCCCGGGCAGATGCGGCGCCGCTGCCGAGCCGCGGCCATGGTGCGCTCGACGCCGAGGCGCCGTGGTTCGCGCGCCATGTGCGCCACAGCGTGCGCAAGCGACTGGGACGTGAGTTGCTGCGCCACGGAGGACTACGCATCGAGGTGGCCCTGGACGTGCCGACGCAGCGCGCCGCGGAAGAGGCCGTGCGAGCGGGGTTGCGCCGGGCAGATGAGCGCTATCGCGTGCACCGACCGCTGCGACATTACCGCGATAAGAAGGCCATGGACGCCGGACTGAAGCGCCTGCGCAAGCGCCAGAAGGCAGCGAAGGCGGGACCGGGGCGAATCCTCCTGGGCGTGGTGCGCGGCTATGACAAGGCACGCAAGGCGTGGCTGCTCGACCTGGGCGATGTGCGCGCGAACCTGCCGGAGGCTGCGCTGGAGCGTTACCGGGGCCTGGGAGCGTCGCCGTCGAAGGACAAACGCGCCGCCGCGGCCCGGGCCAACGAGCCGGGCGACCTGCCCGCCCTGCGCACAGGCGACCTGATCCGCGTCTCCATCGCCCACAAGGACAAGGATGGCATCCGCCTGGTGCCGGAGTTCGGCCCCCAGGCTGCGCTCTTTGCCATCGAGCCGAAGAGTCGCCTTGTCCGGGCGGTGATCGGCGGCGACAACTTCTATCAGCACCCCTTCGATCGCAGCCGCCTGGCCCGCCGTCAGCCGGGCTCCACCTTCAAGACCTTCGTCTACGGCGCTGCGTTGGAGTCCGGTGTCGCCACGGCGGATACCGAAGTGGTCGACGCGCGGCGCACCCACATCAGCCACGGTCGGCCCTGGACGCCGCGCAACTACAGCGGCGAATACGACGGCAACAAGCACACCCTGCGCGACGCCCTGGCGCGTTCCATCAACAGCATCGCGGTGGAGGTGGCCGAGCGGGTCAGCCCGGCCAAAGTGGCCGAATTCGCCACCCGTGCCGGCATCCGCAGCCCGCTGAGCGCCGACCTGCCGCTGGCCCTGGGCGCGTCGGCGGTCAATCCTGCCGAGCTGGCCAACGCCTACGCCACGATCGCCTCTGGAGGCGAGTTCGCCGAGCCGATCTTCGTCACCCGGGTGGTCGATCGATTCGGCCGCGAGCTGTTCAGCGCCGACGCGCGCAGTCAGCGGGTCATCAGCGAGCGGGTCGCCCTGGCCTTGACCGACATGCTGGGCGAGGTGGTGCGTCGGGGCAGCGGGCGCAGCGCCCGGGTGGGCCGGCCGGTGGCGGGCAAGACCGGCACCTCGAACCGTGGACGCGACACCTGGTTCGTTGGCTTCTCACCGCGACTCTGCGCCGCTGTCTGGGTGGGCCACGACGATCGCAAACCCATGCACGAGGCCTCGGGCAGTCGACTGGCGCTGCCCATCTGGGCCGACTTCATGCGCACGGCGCTGGAGCGTGTGCCAGTCATGCCCCTGCCCCGACTGCCCCACGTGCTGGCCGCGGTGACGCCGCCGCCGGAGGCCCTCAACGCCGATCCGGAGGCCGGCGCCGACGCGTTCGATGACGGGCGCCTGGAGCCGCCCGTAGACGAAGACATGCCGCCCCCGCTGGAGGGCGAGATCATCGACGAATCGGCGTTGGAGAAGCTGTAGCCGGCGCTCTGCCAGAGATCAGTGGGCCGGAATCGCCGAGAAGAAGTCCTTGTGTTTGTCGGCTGTATGGGTCCGGCGGTGGTTGAGCACAGCCTGGGCCTTGGCGACCCGGCCGGCCATCTCGGCATAGAGCGCCGCCTGCTCGGCCGCATCCTCGGCGGTGGCGACCGGCTGGCCACGATCGGCGTTGGGGGATACCGCCATGTCCAGCGGCAGGCTCGACAGCAGCTTCACGTCGTGCTGTGCGCAGTGCCGGGCCGTACGGCTCTCACCGAAGATGGCGTAGCGCTTGCCGTTATCCGGGCAGAGGAAGTAGGCCATGTTCTCGACCAGGCCGAGCACGTCGACCTTGAGCATGCGGAACATGCGAATGGCCCGTGTCACGTCGGCGAAGGCCACATCCTGCGGCGTGGCGACCACCAGCGAGCCCGACATGGGGATGGTCTGGCTCAGGCTGAGCACGACGTCGCCGGTGCCGGGAGGCAGGTCGACAATGAGGTAGTCCAGCTCGCCCCAGGCCACGTCATCGATGAACTGCGACACGGCGCGGCCGATCATGGGCCCACGCCAGACCACCGCATCGTCCTTTTTGACCAGCAGGCCCATGGACATGAAGCGGATGCCGTGGGCCTCGATGGGCAGGATCTTCTGGTTGGAATCCACCAGCGCGGCGGCGTCCGTGGCGCCGAGCATGATGGGCACGCTGGGGCCGTAGACATCGGCGTCCAGCAGGCCGACGCGGGCGCCGGCTTTGGCCAGGGCGACGGCCAGGTTGACGGCCACGGTGGTCTTGCCGACGCCACCTTTGCCGGCGCCGACGCCGATGACGTTGGCCACGTTGGCCAGGCGCTCGGCGTTGGGCAGGGCGGAGGGCTTGACCTCGAAACCGTGCGTCACCGACACCTCGGTGACCCCGTCGATGGCGTCCAATGCGTCGACGGTCGCGGCGACGATCTCATCCGCGGCCGGGTCGGCCGGGGCGATCAGGTTCAGGCGGACCTGCACAGCCCCGGAATCGTCGACTTCAATGCCGTCGACCATACCGAGCGAGACCAGGTCCTGGCCGAGATCGGGCTCCTGCACTTTGGCCAGGGTTTGCAGCAGCAGTTCTTTGTCGAGCGCGGCCATGGTCTCCTCCATCTGCGACAAGCGGGCGGGCGGCCTGTATAGAAACGCGCCATCGGAGTGTCAACGCGGCGGCCGCCGAGGCGGCGGAGTTGCGGGGCATTGTGGCGTCGTTGCAGGCGCCCACCGAGCAGGTCGTTGACGGTGTCCGGGTGGCCGTTGATCATGCCGGCCGCCCGATGCCGACAGTGCCAGCCGGAGTGCAAGCCGCCATGACCGACGCCATGCCCATCTACCTGGACAATCACGCCACCACCCGGGTCGATCCCCGCGTCCTGGACGAGATGTGGCCGTGGTGGTCCGAACGATTCGGCAACGCCGGCTCGCGCGGCCATCGCTACGGCCGCGAGGCGGAGGCGGCGGTCATCGAATCGCGCGCCAGGCTGGCCGCCGCCATCGGCGCCTCGCCGGCTGAGATGGTGATCACCTCGGGCGCCACCGAGAGCCTCAACCTGGCCATCAAGGGCGCCGTGGCCGCCGCCCCTGCCGAGCGCCGCCACCTGGTCGCCGCAGCCACCGAACACAAGGCGGTGCTGGACTGCTGCAAGATCATGGTCGAGCAGGCCGGCTGCCGGCTGACCGTCGTGCCCGTGGATGAAGGCGGCCGCGTCGACATGGCGGCCCTGGCCAACGCGATCACGGCGGACACCCTGCTTGTGGCGGTCATGGCGACCAACAACGAGCTCGGCGTGATCCAGCCCATCGCCGACATCGGCGCCCTCTGCCGAGAGCGCGGCGTCTACTACCTGTGCGACGCCTCGCAGGGGGTCGGGCGGGTGCCCATCGACGTGGACGCGCTGCAGATCGACCTGCTGGCCTTCACCGGCCACAAGATCTACGGCCCCAAAGGCGTCGGCTGCCTCTACGTGCGCCAGCGAAACCCACGCGTGCAGCTGGCCCCGCTGCTGCACGGTGGCGGCCAGGAGGGGGGCTTGCGTTCGGGCACCCTGGCCGTGCCCCTGATCGTCGGATTTGCGGCCGCCGCTGAGCTGGCCACCGCCGACGTGGCCGACGAGGAGGCCAGGATCGGCGAGCTTCGCCAGCGCCTCTGGACCGGATTGAACGCCCGGTTGGAGCGCCTGCACCTCAACGGCAGCGCCACGCACCGCGTCGCCGGCAACCTGAACGTGGCCTTCACCTGTGTCGACGCCGGCGCCCTGATGGTGGCCCTGCCCGACCTGGCCCTGTCCTCTGGCGCGGCCTGCTCTACCGAAGCGGTCGAGCCCAGCCACGTACTGCGCGCCATCGGCCTGCCCGACGAGCGCTCCCGCAGCTCCATCCGTTTTGGCCTCGGCCGCTTCAACACCGAAGACGAGATCGACCGCGCCATCGAGCGGGTGGTGCAGGAGGTGGACCGCATCCGCGCCGCCTCGCCCCTGTGGGAGATGCTGCAGGAGGGGGTCGACCCCACCTCGTTGTCGTGGGGCTGATGTGAACCCGGCCCTGCTATCCGCTGCTGCCGATCGGATCGAGACGGCGATGCGCTCCTGCCGGCTCTGCCCGCGGGATTGCGCCATCGACCGCATGGCCGGCCCCGACGGCGCCCGCTGCGGCCTGGGCCCGGAGGCGTGGCTGTACAAGGAGCTGTTGAGTCATGGCGAGGAGGCGCCCATCTCGCCCACCTGGCTGCTCGACCTGGGCGGCTGCTCCATGCGCTGTCGCTTTTGCAGCGAGTGGCCCCACGTGGTCCGACCGCGGCGTTCGCCGGCCATCGTCTTGGAGCCGTCCTGGTTTGCGACAAGCCTGGCCCGCCGCAAGGCAGGCGGCGCGCGTACCATCAGCTTTGTAGGCGGTGATCCCACGGTGAGCCTGCTGGGCATCTTGCGGGCGCTGGCGGCCGTACCCGAAGGACAGGGGCTGCCGGTGGTCTGGAACTGCAACGGCCTGGTGGGCCCGCAGGCGTTCGCCGAGCTGCGCCAGGTGGTGGATTGCTGGGTCGTCGACCTGAAGTTCGGCGCCAACAACTGCGCCGTCGCCCTGGCTGGCAAGGCCGAACAGAACTATCGCCAATACGTGGAACAGACCCTGGATCGTGTGCACGAGATGGCCGAGCGTGGGCAGACGAACAACCTGCCGCCCCTGATCATCCGCCACCTGCTGATGCCCGAACACCTGCAGTGCTGCACGCTGCCGATCATCGACCAGGTCGCCAGCCGATGGCCCGCCGCGCGGCTGAACCTGATGACCACCTACCTGCCTTTCGGGCCGGCAGCAGACGGAGCCGCAGCGCCCGAGCTTCGACGCATGAATGCGGATAGCGATCGCCAGGAGGCTATTGCGGTCGCTCGGAACTTGCGGCCCGATTGCCTGGTGGACGGCCGCGCGCCAGCGAGTTGAACGCCGGACACAACCGGGGCCCGCGCGCGACCGGCCAGGCTACTTCTTGTCGTCGATGCAATCCGCCACTTCCAGCGGACACTCCTTGCTGATGCAGGGATCCCCCTGGCCCTGGCACTTGGCCACGATGCAATCCCAGAGGGCATCCAACTTCTTCTGGCCGTCCGCGTCCGCCTTGCCGATGCACTCGAAGCCACAGACATCGTCCCCATTGGGACAGGCTTCGCTGCACTGAATGGCCTCGTTGCAGGTGAGATTGCCCTGGGGGCCATAACAGGCGGCGATCTGGTCAAAGCAGCTGTCGGTCTGGGGCTCGGTCCCGCAGGCGAAGAACTCGGCCAGCTGCTTCTTGGCCATCGGGCTGGCCGTGCCGAAGCAGTGGAAGGCCATGGAGAAGAACTTGTTATCGTACTTCTGCATGCAGGCAAACGTGGTGGGGCAGTTGTTCTTGCCGCTCTCCCCTTCCGAAGCACAGGCAAAGAGGGGGTAGGCGCACTTCTTGGACCGGCATTGCTCCATGCACTTGTCGCTGTTGGGGCCCGTGCACTTGGGGATGCAGTTGGCCACCAGGCATTTGCGCAGCGGTTCGAAGAGGTATTGCGCCCACAGCGAACCCAGGGCGGCCTCCTTGTCGACACACTCCACGGTCAACTGGTTGTTGGTGCACGTCTCTTCGAAGACGATGCCGTACAACGACCAGCAGCTGTCCAATACGCCGCCGTGCACGTCGGCGCCATCGGGGAAGCTGACGTCGCCATAGCCACCCCAGTCGGGATCCCAAGCCGCATCGACCGCATCTCCACCGCCGCTATCAGGCGGTCCGGAATCGACGGGATCTGCATCCGGCGGCTCTGCGTCTGCGACGGTGTCTGGCGGGCCGGCATCCGCCGCCACATCTGGCGGCCCGGCGTCGACAGGAGCGGTGTCTTCCTGCACGTCTGGGGGCCCGGCATCTTCCACCACGTCGGGTGGGCCGGCATCTTCATCGACGTCCGGCGGGCCGGCGTCTTCCACCACGTCGGGCGGACCGGCATCTTCGACGACATCGGGCGGTCCGGCATCCTCTTCGGCGTCCGGTGGCCCGCTGTCGGCAGGGCCCGCGTCGGGATCGCTGGTGTCCGGGATCGATGTGTCGGTGGCGCCGGCGTCCGCTGCGCTGTCGATGGCACCGCCATCTTCCGGTGGGAGGATGACGTCGGGCAACGGACCAGGGGCATCTTCAGCGTCCTCGTCCGCGTCATCGACGCCATCATCAACGCTATCGTCGACGCTGCCGGCGTCGGCCATGGGACTGCCATCTTCTGAAGCGCCGCCATCTTCGATGCCGCCGGCATCGATGGGGTCGGTGGGGCCGGCATCTTCGCCGCCCACATCCCACCAGATCACGTCACCGGCACGACGAACGGCCGTATCGGCGCCCGAATCGGCCGTTTTCGCGTCGCCGGCTGGCGGTTGCCAGGTGTCGATGGTCACGATGCTCGATGCGCCATCGGTAGCGCCGGCATCCGCCGGCCCGAGGCTGGAGAAGCTGCCGGGGAAGGTCACGATCACCGGCCGATCGATCGCACCGGCGTCGTAGTCCGCGCAGCCCGCGGCAATGACGGCCAGCAACGCACACCCAAGCAGCGCGCATCCAGGGAGCGCTCTGCGCCGCGCTGAACGACACTCGCCAACCCGGGAGCGCCACCGAGACTGCTTCTTCAATCCGCTCGCTTGATGGTCGAGGAGCTGGCCCGACGGGCGCGCTCCTTGCCAGTTCGTTTGTCCAGACGGGCCTCGACCTGCCTGGTCAACTTGTCCAGGGCGCTGTCGACGGCCTTGAGCAGCTCGCCGCCCTTGGCCCTGCCGACCAGCTCGCCGCGACCGAGTACGGTCACGGTCGCCGAGTAGCCGACGTTGAGGCCTTCGAGCACGGCTCGTGCGACGATCGGGCGGCCGCCGAGGCGCGACTCGATCTTCTCCAGCTTCTTGGTCAGGTGCTTGTCCACAAGGCCGGCCGTTACGAGCGGCGTGCCCTCTGGTCCGGGCTTCGTCACCACGGTCAGATCCATCGAATCCCTCCATCGCGCAAAGCCGTGCGCGATCTGTGCAGGTCTGTCCTTTCTACCCCATTGTAGGCGCGGCGTCACCGTCGGACAGCGCCGTGGAGTCGACCGGCGTGATCGGGCTGGCGCTACTCGACGAGCCAGGAACGACGCCCGGCCAGGAGTTTCTCCAAGTCGGCCGCACCCGATGCCTGGGCGCGCTGAACCTGGTCGTTCAGGCCGCGATCGTAGACGGGCTGCTCGACGGCCCGCAGAACGCCCACCGGCACGGGGAACTCCGGGCCCTTCATACGCGACAGGAAGAAGGCGCGGGTGGAGTCCGCATCGTGGGCGTCGTGCACCCAGAGGTCTTCCATGGTCACGCCATCTTCGCCGATGGTCACCACTTCCGGGCTGAGGCCCTTGAGTCGGATGCCCTTGTCGCGCTTGGCGCCAAAGACCATCGGCTCGCCATGCTTGAGCAGGATGGTCCGCTCGGCCCGGACCGCGCGGGCCGCGATATCTTCCCAGGCACCGTCATTGAAGATGTTGCAATTCTGCATGATCTCGACGAACGCGGTGCCCTTATGGGCGGCCGCTGCGGCGAGCACGCCGGCCATGACCTTGGCGTCCACGTCGATGGTGCGGGCGATGAAGCTGGCCTCGGCGCCGATAGCCACCGACACGGGATTGAAGGGGTTGTCCACCGAACCCAGCGGCGAGGACTTGGTGCGCTTGCCCAGCTCCGAGGTGGGCGAGTACTGGCCCTTGGTCAGGCCGTAGATGCGGTTGTTGAAGAGCAGGACCTTCAGATCGACGTTGCGCCGGATGACGTGAATGAAGTGGTTGCCGCCGATGGACAGCGCGTCGCCGTCGCCGGTGATGACCCAGACCTGCATGTCGGGGCGGGCCAGCTTCAGACCGGTGGCGATGGCCGGCGCGCGGCCGTGGATGGTGTGAAAGCCATAGGTCGACATGTAGTAGGGGAAGCGCGACGAGCAGCCGATGCCCGAGACGATGGCCACCTCCTCTGGCGGCACGCCCTGCTTTGCCATGGCCTTCTGCACGCCGGAGAGGATGGCGTAGTCGCCGCAGCCGGGGCACCAGCGCACGTCCTGATCGGAGGCAAAGTCCTTGGACTTGAGCTTCAACGGAACCTGCGTGTTCATGATGTCTCCCCCGCTCCATCTGACAGGCGGTCGAGGATGGCCTGACGCACGTCGGCCACCTTCAGCGGCTGCCCGGCGACCCGGTTGTATCCCCGACCATCGAAGTCAAAGCGGCCGCGCAGCAACTTGAGCAGCTGGCCACTGTTGATCTCCGGCACCAGCACGCGCGAGAAGGCGGCGATGCGTTCACCCAGATCGGTGGGCATGGGATTGAGCCAACGCAGGGGCAACAGCGTGACGCTTTTGCCTTCGGCCTGAAGTTGCCGCACCGCCGTCAGGCAGGCGCCCCAGGTCGAGCCCCAGCAGATGACCAGCACGTCGCCTTCAGGTTTGCCGATCAGCTCGCAGGGGCCGATCTCGTCGGCGATACGGTCGACCCGCTCCTGGCGCTGTCGGGTCATGTGGTCGTGGTTGTCCGGGTCATAGGAGATGTGGCCGGTGCCGTCCCACTTCTCGAGCCCGCCGAGGCGATGCTGCAAGCCGGGCGTACCCAGCACGGGCCAGGGCCTGGCCAGGGTGTCGGGGTCTCGGCTGTAGGGCTGGAACTCACCCTCGATATGCTCGCTGGTGGCCAGAGCGGTGCTCTCGAACGCCGGCAGGTCCGCCATGCCGGGCACCTTCCACGGTTCGGCGCTGTTGGCGATGGAGCCATCGGAGAGCAGCATCACCGGCACCATGTGGCGGATGGCGATGCGGCAGGCCTCGTAGGCAACCCAGAAGGCGTCACCCGGCGAGCGGGCGGCGACGATGGCCACCGGGCTCTCGCCATTGCGGCCATACATGGCCTGCAGCAGGTCCGATTGCTCGGTCTTGGTCGGCAACCCGGTCGACGGGCCGCCACGCTGCACGTTGATGATCACCAGCGGCAGTTCGGTCATCACGGCCAGTCCGATGGCCTCGCCCTTGAGCGCCACGCCGGGACCGGAGGTGGTGGTGATGGCCAGCGCGTTGCCCCAGGCGGCGCCGATGGAGGCGCAGATCGCGGCGATCTCGTCCTCGGCCTGGAAGGTCTTGACGCCAAACTCCTTGCGTTTGGCCAGGTGATGAAGAATGTCCGACGCCGGCGTGATCGGGTAGGAGCCCAGGAAGAGTGTGCGCCCCGAGCGCTCACCGGCGGCCACCAGGCCCAGCGACAGGGCCTCGTTGCCGGTGATGTTGCGGTAGCGGCCCGGCGCCTTGGTCGGCACCTCGGGTACCTGGTAGCGGATGCGGAACTGCTCGCTGTTCTCGCCGTAGTTATAGCCGGCTTTGAAGACCGTCAGGTTGGCGTCCAGGTAGCGCGGCTTGTGTTGGAAGGTGGTGGCCAGCTCTTCCTCGACCGCGTCCACCGGGCGCTCGTACAGCCAGCACATCAACCCCAGCGCGAAGAAGTTCTTACAACGCTCGACCTCGCGCGCGCTCAGGTCATGGTCGACCAGGGCGGTCGAGGTGAGCCGTCCGAGACCGACCGAGAAGAGCTGGTAGTCGTCCAGAGTCTCGTCTTCGAGCGGGTTGTTCTCGTAGCCGGCCATGCGCAGGCCCTTGCCCGAAAACGAGTCGCTGTTGACGATGAGCACGCCGTTGGGCAGCAGGCCGGCGATGTTGCTGGCCAGGGCGGCCGGGTTCATGGCCACCAGCACGTCGATGGCGTCACCGGACGTATGGATCTGGTCGGCGGCGAAGTGCAGCTGGAAGCCGGACACGCCAGCCAGGGTGCCGGCGGGCGCCCGGATCTCGGCCGGATAATCGGGAAATGTGGCTACATCGTTGCCAGCAAAAACAGAAGCCAGGGTGAACTGGGTTCCGGTGAGCTGCATTCCGTCGCCGGAGTCGCCGGCAAAACGGACCACCACCGATTCACGAACCTCGGTGCGGCGGGTCGTCTGCTCCATGTGGGCCATCCCCACCCGCCGGCAGGTCGGGGCCGCGGGTGCCGTCAGTCTGCCGTCGCCTGCAATGGGCGCAATGGAAACGGCGAATTCTGCAGTGGTTTCCCTACTTGCCGCCGCCCGTCCGGCGGGCGTCGCGGGCCTGAGCTCGGCGCTTTTTGCTCAGTCGCACGCCATCGCCGGAGGCCTTGGGATCGGCCGCCGCGGGCACGTCGAGGGTCGACTCGATCGGCTCGGTGTGGTGGCCGCGAATCATGAGCGGCACGGTGGCGACGAAGATCGCGCACACGCATAGAAAGATGATCAATTCACGCAAGAAGATCTCGTCCATTACTGCCCCCGGGCCGCCGTGGAGCGGCCGTGGTCACTGCTCCGCGCTCAGGCGTTTTCGCCCATCTGCGGCCGCCAAACGGTGCCGGTCGGCGAATCTCTCACCTCGACGCCCATGGCCTGTAGTTCATCGCGCAGCGCATCCGAACGCGGCCAATCCTTCGCTGCCCGCGCTTGTGTTCGTTCCACTACCAGCCGCTCAACGGTCTGACGCAGCTCGCCGCCAGCCGGCAACAAGCGCTCGCGCAGCCCCTCAACGATCTCGTCCACCACCCGTGCCGGCGTGTGCTGGAAGAGACCCAGAACCTGCGACGCTTCGGCGAAGAACGCCCGACCGGCACGGATCCGATCCAGGTTCTTCTTCGGCTTGAGCAGTCCAGCCCCCAGGATGCGGGCCGGCTCGCTCAGGGCGGCCAGCGCCCGCGGCGTATTGAAGTCATCGCTGAGCGCGTCCATCAGCTCGGCGCGCGCTCTGACAAACGCATCCGGCTCCGGACCCTGCCGGTTGGCGCCCTTGCGAGCGATCACCTCGTCGGCGGCGGCCAGCTTCTCGTAGATCGACAGCACGCGCCGACTGGCCTCCTCCAGCTGCCGATCGGAGAAGTTGATCGGGTGCCCGTAGTGGGTCGTCAGCAGGAAGAAGCGCAACACCTGGGGATGGAATCGCGCCAGCACCTCGCGGACCGTGAAGAAGTTGCCCAGGGACTTGGACATCTTCTCCGAGTCGACGTTCACAAAACCATTGTGCATCCAGTAGCGGACGAACTTCTCGCCGCTGGCCGCTTCGGCCTGGGCGATCTCGTTTTCGTGATGCGGGAAGATGAGGTCGCGACCGCCGCAGTGGATATCGAAGGTCGTGCCCAGGTGTTTGCAGGACATGGCCGAGCACTCGATGTGCCAGCCGGGCCGGCCGGGTCCCCAGGGAGAATCCCAGTAGGGCTCACCGGGTTTGGCTGCCTTCCACAGGGCGAAGTCGGCCTGGTTGCGCTTGCGGCCGTCGAAATCGACGCGATCCGAGGCGCCGTCGGTGTTGTCGTCCTGCTTGCGGCCGCTCAACGCGCCATACGTGGGCAAGGAGGCGACCGAGAAGTAGACGTCCTGGCCGGCGTGCTCGCTGTCCACCGCGTAGCCATGCTCGCGCGCCACGATCTGCTCGACCATGGCGATGATTTCGGGAATGTGCTCGCTGACCCGCGGCTCCAGGTCGGGCCGCTCGCAGTCGAGCGCGTCCATGTCCTCGTAGAAGGCCGCGATGAAGCGCTCGGTAAGCTCGCCGATGGGCTCGCCACGCTCGGCCGCACGCTTGATGATCTTGTCGTCCACGTCCGTGAAGTTGCGCACGTAGATCAGGTCATGGCCGAGCTTGCGAATCACTCGCTGGACCACGTCGAAGACCACGCAGACACGGGCGTGCCCCACATGGCAATAGTCGTAGACCGTCACGCCGCAGACGTACATGCCCACCTTGCCGGGCACCAGCGGCTCGAAGGTCTCCTTGCGACGGTTCAACGTATTTTGCAGGCGAAAGGTCACGGTCGGCCCCGATTTGCGCTACGCCACGACCGATGTGGTCAGGCGGGCGGGGAGTATACGCAAAGGCGGTGTCGGCACAAGGAGAGTTGGCGCCGGCCCGGGGTGCGGTCCCGCGACGGCCATCAAACCGATTGACAGCGATCGATCGCCGTGCCAGACAGGCGAGCAGGGCCTTATCTGTCCACTTTTGGTGGCGAACTTGAAAGAACCTGTGGTCACGGTTGGCAGGCGAAAGCGGGGAGCGACCCTTCGGGCCATCCCTTCGCTCGGCGCCGCCATTGTGGTGGTCGGAGTGCTGATCGCCAATTCCTGGTGGCTGCTGCGCAGCGAACCGGAACCGGCCCAGATGGACGAGGTGGCCCGGCTGCAAGCCCTGCAGAAGGATCGCGACCTGGCCGTGCAGGCCGCAGCCATCCAGGCCGCTCAGGTCGCTCAGCCAGCGCCGACACCGCAGTTGGTGATCCCGCCCAACACCCCGCGCCCGCTGGAGTTGAGCGAAGCCGAGGTCAAGGCTGAGCCGCAACCGCCGCGACCGGTTCCGGTGGAACGCTCGGCGGTGCTGGACTCGGGCGAGACCCTCAGCGCAGTGCTGGAACGCATGTTCGTGCCCCGATCCACCGCCGCGCTGATCATCGCCGCCTACAAGAAGGTGCGAAACCCCCGTCGCCTGCGCGTCGGGCAGCGTTTCTGGGCCCGTTTCGAGAGCCCGTCACCCATGGACGCCGAGAGCCTGCTCTCGCTGGTGATCGCACCCGCTGGACCCGGTCAGGGCGTGACCATCGAACGCCAACGACAGGCGCAACAGACTCGCTACGTCGCCCGCGAGGGCGGGCTGCCCGGCCACCTGGTCCGGCGGGCGCTGCGCTGCGGCATCATCGGCTCGCTGGGTACCTCGCTGAATCGCTGCGGCCACGGCCAGACGCTGTCGGCCAGGGTCGCCCGGGTGCTGCGGGCCCGCCTGAATCTACGCACCGACCTGCGGCCCGGCGACGAGCTGCGGGTGGTCTTCGAGGAGTTGATCGCCAGCGGTGAGCGGCTGCGTTACGGCCACCTTCTGGCGGTCTCGTATCGCGGCCGGAAAGCCAGCCTGGTGGCCCTGTACTTCGACGATAAGAACGGGCGAGCCGGCTGGTACGACAAGCGCGGCGAAGCCATTGAACGCATGTTCCTGCGCCGTCCGACCGAAGGCCGCCTGACGTCGACCTACGGGATGCGGATGCACCCCATCCTGCACGTGATGAAGCCGCACCTCGGCATCGACTGGGCCGCGCCGACGGGCACGCCGGTGCGAGCAGCGGCGGACGGCAAGGTGATCAAGGTCGCCAACGGGGCGGCCGCCGGCCGCAACCTGCGTATGGAGCACGCCAGCGGCTACCAGACCGAGTACATGCACCTGAGTCGATTTGCCCGCCGCAGCAAGCGGGGTGCGTGGGTACGCCGGGGTCAGGTCATCGGCTTCGTCGGCAATACCGGCCGCTCGACCGCGCCCCATCTGCATTTTGGCGCCCGTCGCTTCGGCAAACATATCGACCCGGTCCTGCTGCGCGACATCCCCGGCCAGGGAGTCGCTCGCAAGGAACGCAAGGCCTTCCAGGAGCGGGCGCGCCAGTTGCTGGCGCTGCTGCAAGCCCTGGGCCGCAAGGCCGCACAGGCCTCTTGAGAGCTTCGGCTCAGTCAATCGCCGCCTTCCACCGCCGTCCGAGCACGTCGACTGCCCACCAGGTCAGCGAAGAGACGTCATCGGCCGCTCCTTCCAGCCGCCGTGGCACCGGTTCTCGCTCCCGCTGACCGGCCGCATCCCAGCAGGCCAGGACCCGCTCTGGAGGGGGCCCGGCGACCGCGACTCCCCAGGCGCCAAGCAGCTCCATGCCGTCTGTTTCCGCCTGTCGGGCGAGCGCCAGCGCAGTGGCCGGTCTGGCCCGCACCACATCCGCAGGCCAGGGCAAGGGGGCGGGCAAGAGCGTGGCCTCCAGGCGACCATTGGGCAGATGGGCGATGCGGCACGGGGCCTCGCCCGGCCAGGGTTGCCAGGCGCCCTGTCCGTCCACACCCTCCAGCGCCAACTCCCCGCCAGCGGCCAGCAACCGCCCGCGACTGACATCCAGCGCAGCGTCGCCCCGATCGCCAAGCACCGCCTGGCAGCCGAGAAGGGTCGCCGCGACGCCGACGGTGCTGGAGCCCGCCATCAGGTCCAGGACCCGACCACCGGGCGGCGTCGAGGCCCGGACCATGCGTGTCGCCAGGGCCAGGGGCTTCTGGGTCGGGTAGCCGGTCCGCTCCGGATCCCGATTGGACAGCGTCTTGCGGACCAGTTGGTCGGGCCAGTCCCGCTGGATCGGCGTGCCGTCGGCCCGATCATCGCTGACCCAGGTATCGGTCGCCTTCTTCGGCTGACCCGCCAGCATGGTCGAAGTCGCCGCCTCCTGGGGCGGCAGGAAGTACATCTGGCTGGTAGAGCGGGCGTAGAAGTAGATGACGTCGTGCTTTCGCTGGTAGCGGCGACGTGACGAACCGCCCAGGGCATAGGCCCAGACGATCTCGTTGACCAGGTTGTCGGCACCGAAGATCTCGTCCAGCAAGAGCCTCAAGTAGGGCCCCCGCCGGAAGTCGATGTGCAGGTACAACGCCCCGTGATCGGCCAGCAGCGCGTGGTAGCGGCAGAGCAGGGGATGGAGCCCGTCCAGGTAACCGGCCAGGTCGCCGCGATCACTATCTCGGTAGGCCGGCAACTCGAACTGGTGGCGCTCTCCGTCCAGCGTCACCGCCCGACGGCGGCTATAGTCGGCTTCGCTGCCGAAGGGGGGGTCGAGGTGCACCAGGTCGAAGCTCCCGGCGAGCCCCTCGTCGAGAAGCTGGTCGGCCACTGCGACCGCGTCACCGGCGATCAAGCGGGCCGATCCTGCGGCTGGATCGGTCGCATCGAAGCGCAACCATGGTCGGCAGGAGCGGGGTCTTGGCGCCGGGGCGGAGGTCGGGCGGGCGGGCCAGTCGAGCCGCACCGTGCGCGACCGCTTGCTCACTGTGCGACCAGATCGGCGTCCTTGGACACCCGCAGCACGTACGCGCCAAAGGAGTAGGTCAGGTGGCCGGTGATGGAGGCGAAACCCTGGCCCTGGGTGAACTTGGTGGTCGTCAACTTGGTGGCGGGATCGTAGCTGGCGAAGGTGGTGTTCTTGTTTCCGCCCACGTGAACCAGCGGAGCCGAGCCTGACGAGCTGCCGGCAGCGGCCACGGCGAACATGCCATGCGGCTTGCCGTCGGTGCCCAGGACATTGGGCTCGACCACCTGCACCCCCTCGACGCGCACCAACACGCCCTCGAAAGCCTCGCTGTCGGAGTTGTTCCAGGCGATCTGGGCCGGCGCCACCTTCCAGGCTTGTGGCGGCGCCTGCTTGCCCACCACTTCGACACCATCGGGGGCCTTGCCCACGGTGATCTCAGACTCGCAGTAGTACTCCACGAGGTTGCCGCGGATGCGGACCACGTCGCCGGCGACGACCTGCGGCACCTGGTTGAAGACCACCACCGTGATGCCCGAGAATTTGCCATCCACGGCCGGCTTGGCGAGCGGACGGGCGTAGAAAGCGCCATGTTTGCCGCTGACTTCGTAAGCCGAGGTCGTGGCCACCGCGTCTTCGATCAGCACGCCCTTGGCGATGGTGACGGACTTGCCGGGATCAGGGCACTGCACGCTGGCCGTTCCGGCCTGGATCTCGGCGATCTTGAGCGGTGTCTGGGGTGCGGTGTCGGGCGTGCCGCTGTCGCTCTTTCCGCTGTCGGTCTTTCCGGCGTCGATCTTTCCGGAATCGGCTGCGCCGCTGTCGACCTTGCCCGCGTCGGTCATGCCATTGCCGGCATCGACCGGGCCGCTATCGACCGCTTTGACGTCCGTTGGGCCGCTGTCGGCCGGCCCGGCATCGGTCGCCCCGGTGTCGGTGCCGCCGCTGTAGACGCAGATGGTATTGACGCAGGTGGAGCCCGACGGGCAACTGCCGTCGACAGCGCATGGAACGGCCCCCCCGCCGCTGCCGCTGGTGCCGGTGCTGCACGCTGCCACCAGCAGGCCCGTGGCCAGGGTTGCCGCAACACGGATGTCGATCATAGGTCCCCCGGTTGGCCAGCCGCTGGCGTCATGGACCGGGGCAGGCTATTTGTGCGGGCGGAGGTGCGTCAAGTGAACGTCAGGCGAAAGCGGGCCACCAGACAGCGGCGGCCAACGGGCGCTCCCGTCGAGGTGGAGATCACCGCGTTGGGCGGCCTCGGGGACGGCATCGCGCGTTTGGAAGATGGGCGGGTGATCATGGTGGCCGGCACTACACCCGGCGACCGCGCCCTGGTCGCACGTCTGGGCCGACGCGGTGGCGTCGAGCGGGGGCGTCTGCTGGAGGTGTTGACGCCCTCACTGGAGCGCGTGTCACCGCCCTGCCCCGTGTTTGGCAAATGCGGCGGCTGCACGTGGCAACACGTCGCGATGGCCACTCAGCAGGCGACCAAACGTTCCCTGGCGGAGCGAGCGCTGGGCGCTGACAGCGCGCTGTTGCAGCAACGGGAGGCCGCACCGCCGTGGGGCTATCGGCGGCGCGTGCGCCTGCACCTGCGTCGACGTACCGACGGCACGCTCGGCTGCGGATTCATGGGCTGGCGCAGTGATCAGCTGGTTCATACCGACAACTGCGCGGTGCTGGAGCCACGCCTGGCGGCGCTGCTGGCCCCAGTCAGAGGCTGGCTGGACCGCCGGGTACAGCGAGCGGAGCTGCACGCCACGCTTGGCGCCGAAGGCATACTCTGTGCCTTGTCCTGCCGACCGCTCCCCGACGCCGAGCCTCCCGACCCACGGACGCTGGCTTCGGCCCTGCCCGACGTGGTGGGCGTGGCTGGCACCTTCGGCCGCGCTCGGATGGATTGGGGGGTCCGCGTGGTGACGCTGCCGGAGACGGACGGCGGCATGGGCATCACCGTCAATGCAGCGGGATTCAGCCAGGCCAGCGCGCTCGGCAACGCCGCTCTGCGCGCCATCGTGGCCCAGGAGGTGGCCGCCTGCGGGCCGCTGCAGGGTTGTCAGGAGTTCTTCTCCGGCTCCGGCAACTTCAGCGAATTGCTCAACGGATCTGTGCCCGAAGTGCGCTGTGTGGAGTTGAACAGCGACGCCTGCTCGCGAGCGCGGGCCGTCCTGCCGGCAGGTGATGGCGACGGTGCCACCCGCTACACCGTGGTGACCGGCGAAGCCGCCATAGAGGCCTTGCCGCCGGTGCCGGACGAGCTCTGGCTCCTGGACCCTGGCCGGCCCGGCGCAGCGGCGTTGTGTGAGCTGGCGGCCAGGCGGCGACCGGCACATGTGATCTACGCCTCGTGTGCGGCCGATACCCTGGGCCGCGACCTGCGCCTGCTACGTGCCGGCGGCTATGGAATCGTCTCCGCTACATGGCTCGACACCGCCCCGCAGACCCCGCATTTCGAGGTGGTCGTCCGGCTCGCGGCGGATGGCGGCGAAGGCTGAGAAATCGCCCGCGATTGCCCCTGCAGGTCCAGTTGCCGTAGTCTCGGTGCTTCCGGGCCCCCTGGCCGGCGCCGACTGGCGCATGGTTTCCTCTCGGTGCCCTGCACCGAAGATCGTTTCGGCGCTCCGAGCGTCTGAGTGGATGGGCGATGTGGTTGTCGATCATCGGCCGCAGGGGTGAACCGACCGATGAGGAACTCATGTCCCGCTACCAGGCCGGCGAGGTGCAGGCCCTGGGAGTGCTCTACGACCGCTACGCACGGCGCTTGCAGGCCTTCGCCTGGAAGCAGGGCGCGCGTCGGCCGGAAGATGTGGTGCAGGACGCGTTCATGCGGGTGGTCCGCAATGGGAGCAGCTTCAAGGGACGGGCGAAGTTCAAGACATGGCTCTTCTCCATCGCGCGCAATCTCTGCATCGACGCCTCGCGGCGCGACAAGTTCCGCATCATGCCGTCGCTGGACCAGCCGGTGCGCGACCCGGACAGCCCGACACTGGGCGACCGCATCGCCGACAAGGCGCCGACCGGCGACGCCAGCCGTGGTGCCGAAGCCAGCGAGTTTCGGGTCGCCCTGCAAGCGGCGCTGGCGGCGTTGCCGGAGGAACAACGTGAAGTGTTCGTTCTCAGGCAGAGTTCGGGCATGGCATTTGCCGAGATTGCCGAGGTCACCGGATGCAAGGAGAACACGGTCAAGAGCCGCATGAGATACGCGCTTCAGTCGCTACGTGCGGCGCTGGCGGACCACATCTGAGGGCATGAGCAGGGCGGAATGAGGTAGACTGAAGAGGGCCGGAACAGGCCGGAGAACGAAAGGAGAGCAAGAGACGATGGCCGAAGGTCGACCAGAAGAGGCGATGCTGAACGACGCGGAGATGTCGTTGATGGCTGCCTTCGAGGCGCGCACGGGGGACAGCCGGTCCACCGCGGCCGACGTCTCCCTGGACGCCGAACAGCAGGCCGAACTGGACGACTACATCGCCCTGAGCGAGCGCATCGACGAGCTGGAGATGCCGCCGCTCTCACCGGGGATTCGCGGCCTTGTCCTGTCGGCCGCCGCCGAGCAGGCCCAGGCTCAAGCCTCCCGTCCGCGCGGCATCGTCGCCCTGCTGGCCGCCCTGTTGAAGCCGGGCCCCCTTGTGGCCATGGCGACCATCGCGGCGCTCGCCGTGGCCGTCTCGGTGCGGGTCGAAAATACGCGACAGTCCTCCTCGGCGGCCCGGGCACCGGAGATGGTGGCCATGGCGGACGAGGCCGTAGAAGCGCCGGCCGCGGAGTCGGAGTTGCCCCCCGAAACGGCCGCAGCACCACCTGCAGCATCGGCACCTGCGGCTGCGACACCGCGCCCCACCCACACCATCGAGACCCGCTACCAGCCGATGGATCCGAAAGCCATGCGCGCCGCCAACGCGGCTGCCGCCAACGCCGCTGCGGACCGCAATGCAGCTCTGGGCCCCGAATCTCCAGCGGAGCCGAGCCCGAGCCCCATGGCAGACTCCCCTGCGTGGGCACCGGATCGTCCAAGTACATCCGCAGCGACCAAGGGCAGATTGGCCAAGGAGGCGTTCGAGCCCAAGAAGCCGGCTGCCATGCCGAAGCCGCGTTTGCTGGCCCAGAAGAGGGCTTCGAAGAGGGCTTTCGCCATCCCGCCGCCGCCACCGCAGAAGAAGCAGCGCCACGCCAGCACGGGCTACAAGGCAGCCCAGGCCGACGATCTCGACAGCCTGCTGGCCAGCGCCAAGAACAACAAGAATGACGGCGCAGGCGTCGCCTCCAAGGGCGGTGTCTGGCGCGGCAAAGCCGGCGAGCAAGCGCGCGTGCAGACCGCTCAGCGCAAGCCCCCGGCCAAGGCGCCTGCTCGGTACGCCAGGCCCGCCCCTGCCAGGTCGCGGCCAGTGGTGACTGCGGACGAGGATCGCGGCGCTGACCAGCCAGCTCGCGAGATGGCCCAGGCACCTCCGCCAGCGGCGCCGTCGCCTGGCGCCCGCAGCAGCGCACCACAAGGCGCCGCAGCGGCGGAGGCCGAGTCGGACGCCGCCCCGGATCCGCTGGCCGTACTCAAGCAGCGCATCGACCGAATCGCCCGCGCCGGCAACATCGACAAGGACGAGGCGCGCTACGTCAAGCTGCTGGAGAATCTGCGCGACCAGGCCCGCAAGCGCGGGGACAAGGGCATCGAGCGCTGGGCCAACAAGCGGCTCGCCGAACAGCGCCTCAAGCTGGCCCGCCGGGCCGAGGCACAGCGCCGCAGCGGCGCCAAAGCCAAGTCGGCCAAGGCAAAGAGCAAAAGCAGCGCCCCGGCGGCCAAAGCGGCCCCGCCGCAGCGGGCTGAGAACAAGAAGTAAGAGGCGTAGGTGGGCCGACCGGGCTCAATCCGAGGCGCCGCCGCCCATCAGATCACGCACCGGAGGGGGCACCGCGTCGAGCAGGCGCTCGCGCAGATGCCATGCGGCCTGCAGGACCGGCCGACGGCGGCGATTGTCCAGCGCCAGCGGCAGCAGTCCGTCCGACGCGTCAGGCAGCCCACCGCCGGCCTCGTCCGTGCCCGCAGCGCCGCCGACCTGAGCCCATTGAAACAGGTCGAAGTTGCCGGCGAATGAACGCTTCTGCCAGGCATCGCGCGAGACCGCCACCATGCCTGGCCGCCGTGCGGTCGGTCCGGCGAGGTCGGCACCATCTCGCACCTGACGGATCAGCGCGGACAGGGGGCCGAGATCCATACAATCGGCGTCGACGAAGAGCACCACGTCGCCGCCACAGCGGGCCATGGCGACATCCAAAGAGGCCAGCGGGCGTACCCGGCCGCCGGGCACGGATATGGCTGTGGCGCGACGGGCCACTGCGATGGCCACAGAGTCGTCTACGGAGCCGAGGTCCAGGATCCACCAACGCGTGTCCACGGCGGTCACCTGCCGGCGCAGCTGGTCCACTCGACGGCCCAGGCTGTCGGCGTGGTTGCGCGTGATCACCACCACCGAGACGGCCGATCGCAGTCCGGAACCAGGTTGACGATCCAGCGTCGCCTCGCCGACCCGATCGACGAGTCCCCTCGCGGTGCGCGTTCGGTTGTCGATTGGCGTCGCCTTGGTTGCTGTAGTGGGAGTTGGTCCTGCGGCTGGCGTTGGCTGCGCGGTTGGCGTCGGAGATGGCTTTGCCTTCTTCCGGGGAGTACGTGCTGAGGTCGCTGGTCGAGCGTCCTTGGTGGACACCGATACCGGCTCGGAGGCGGGCTTGGAGGCCGCTTCACCGCTCTGCGTGTCGCCGTCCGAGCGCGGCGTCGCGGGTGAAGCGGCCGGCGGCGCTGATTCTGCGGCGTCGGCCTTGTCCGGGGTGCCCGCTGTTGCGGACTTGCTGGCCTTTCCACGGCTCGCGGGGGCTTCGACGGGCCCAGTTCGGGCCTTGTCGTTGGCCGGAGGCTTGCGGGTCGCGCCGTTGGGGCGCGCTGCAGAGGACGACCCGGGGGGAGCAATCCGCATCGGACCACCACGACGACCAGCGCCAGCGCGTACGGGCGGTGGTGCCGGTCGGGTGACTTGTCGACCACCGACCGCCGCTTCATTGGCTGCGGCCGCGCCGCGTTTGGGAACGCGCGAGGCTGTGCCAGGAGGCGCAATTCGTGGCTTCGCCGGGGCGCCGCTGGCGGATCCGGGCGGGGCGACTCGAGGTCGAGCGCCGTTGGCGTTGGTGGGGTAACGCACCGGCTGTCGTGGCGGCTCCGGGGCGGCGATCGGGCCGGTCGCGGCCGCTCGCGGCTCGGGCGAGGTCGCCGCATCGTCGGGCGCGGCCTGGGGGGTCTCCACGGCGGGCGCCGGGGCCTTCTCGGCGGGAGCGGGCGCCTCCACGGCGGGTGTCGGAGCGACTGCCACTTCGGGCTCGGCCGCCACAACCTCGCGCCGCGCAGCCCGCCTTCGCACGACCGTCGGCTGGCCGACGACCGGCTCCTTGGGGCCCGCTCGGCGCGTCGGTGCGGACTTTCGCCGCGACGGTCCGCGACGCTCTCCTGTGTCTTTGCCATTGCTATCGGGCGACGATTTGCCGCCGGGCTTGCGAACTCTGCCCATGGTCCTGTCTCCGGGCGGCGACGGCCGGACCGAATACTCGGGCCGCCGCCAGGCGCCGGGCGTGGCCCGGTCAGCCATTCATCCTAAATTCTTCGGGTCTGGCCTGGCGGCGCCGGGGCGCCCCGCCAGCCACGGAGGATTGTGGCACAACCCGCCCGCCAAACCCAGTGTCGAAGCGTTCAAGTGCGTAAACATGTTGGAACAAGGCGGCGCCCTCGCATTGGGCCGGCATGACGGAGCGAGCCAGGCGGGCTCAGCGAGCGATATCCACGAATACAAATCGGCCCAGGTGGGACGACAGGTAGCGGCGGTTGTTCTTGAGCACGATCGTGATCCGTGTGCCCCGCCCAGCGATCTCTTCGACGTGGATCAGGTCCACAGGGGTTGGGAAGGCGCCGGTGAGGATGTCCCGCTTGAGATTTGAATTGGGAATCTGCACGGCGGGCAGGTCGATGACGATGTGCTTGTCATCGGGCCGGTAGACATAGCCACACGCCTCACGGGCGACCTGGACAAAGATCCTGGAGCTGCTGGCGTGGTTCTGAAAGCCGACCCAGTTCAGGTCCTGCGACGTCACCTGGCAGCGTCCGCGGCGGAATCGGCCCTGGCGGCGCCGCCAGTCGGGCACCAGTCCGCTGTACTTGCGCTGCTTGTACAGCTCACCCGCCTTGTCGACAAAGACCTCGCGCGCCCGGTCGTCGCCCAGCAGGGGGAAGGGATAGCTACGCGGCGGCGCCACGAAAGCGCCCAGGCGCAGGTCCTCGGCGGCCAGCGGGGTGGCGCGATTGGCCGAACGACGCGACGGCGGCGGGGGCGGCAGGCCGCCCTTGGGCAGTGGACGGCTGGTCACGCGCGGCGTTGCGGGTGCCTTCTTCTTCTTGGCGGACGACTGGGCCAGTGTCGTGCCACAGGTCAGCGCCAGCAGACCGAGCGCAGCGCCAATGGAAATGGCGATCGATGCGCGATCCATGGACAAGACAGGCCTCCGGCGGCGGTCGGGCAAACGAATGCATCGCCCGACAGGGTCCGCTGCGAACGAGGGTAGTACGGGCCCGTCGCGGTGTCCAAAACCGCTGGCAAAAACGCGACGCGGGGAGCCATGCAGGCCCCCCGCGCCGGGTGGTTCGAGTGCCGGCGAGGCCGGCGGATTCGACTACTTGATGCCCTTGACCTTGAGGTTCTGGATGGCCGTGCCGGTGTGGCTGCCGACCTCGACCGAACCCACATCCAGGCCCTGTGTCTTGCGCAGGTAGACCGAGTAGGGCTCCTTGGCGCACTTGCACTGGCCGGTGATGTACTTCTTCTTGGTCATCGGGTTTTCGGTGTCCTGGTACCACTTATCGACCTCGTAGACGTCGATCTCGTCGCCATTCTCGAAGGCGACTGCGTCACCCTTGCCGTCGCACTTGTGGATGTCGGTCTCGCCGTTGGCGCAACCGCCGATCTGCAGCTCCACCGAGCCGGTGCCCAGCGACAGGTAACCCGTGGAGACCTCCTTGGCATCGATGTCGCCCAGGGGGCCTGCGGCGGCCTTCACGTCGTCCTCTTCGGCGTGCTTGTTCTTGTTCTTCTTGTCGGTGCAGGTCTGGTCGGGGTTGGCCGGGGCCGCGTAGACGACCGTACCGGGCTTGCCCACGCCGATCAGCTTGCCACCGCGGTAGACGGCGACGACGTCGATGTCGGCGCCCGGGCCGGTGCCGGTGCAGGTCTTGGTGTCGTCATAGATGACCACCCAGGTGTAACTCGAAGCGGGCGCCACGGCGTCCGCCTGGCCACCGGCGTCACCAGCGGTGTCGGTCGCGCCGGCATCGGCTTCGTCCGTGCTGCCGTCGGCGGCGATGTCCTGGTCGGAGGTGGCGTCGCCATCGTCGCCGGTGGTCGACGAGCAGGCCGCCGAGAACATCAGCGCGGCGGCGCAGAAAATCCCAAAGTACTTCTTCATTGTGCTTCCCTTCTCTCTTCTGAATGGGCCGCAGACCTGCACGCTCGTCAAGACTGCTGCCGTTTCTTCAACTCTTTGTCTCCGCCGCGCCCAAACGGGCTTCGGTCGGGCTGTGCCGATCCCGGCGGGTTCCCAGGCAACTTTGCCTGGCTGCAACCCTGTCGGGCCGTCCCCGGAACGCCGAGCGCGGGCATCATATTCGGACACTTCGGGCTGTCAATGTCGGATCCCGACAAAGTGGCGCGATCACGCATGTTTCAACGCAGGAACGCGATTGGAGTCGGCCGTGGCAGGGCCGTGGGCCCGCCAGTGAATCGCGATCCTCTCTTGCGCCGGCTCGTCGTTCCATTGGATAATGCCCGGCCTTCCAATGCCGGAGTTCCGCGCAAATGTGGACGGACCCGGAGGTGGTGGACCATGCGGTGTTCGCGCTGTGATCACGAGAACGTGTCCGAGTTTCGCTTCTGCGAAGTCTGCCTGGCGCCATTGGAGAGCGATCAGACCCGCGCAGACGACGTGGTTGGCCGTTTCTTCGACGAGGCAGACCTGCTCGAGTCGAGCCCCGCGGTGTCCTCGCGCGGCATGGCGCAGCCGACCAGCTTCGAGCTGCCCTGGCTGCCCGATCAGGACGCGTTCGAGTTCTACGGACGAGAGGCCCAGCTGGACGAGGTGGTCGCCGAGATCATCGGCAGCCTGGACTCGCGAAGAGGGCGCGCGGTGGTCGTGCGCGGCGAGATGGGCAGCGGCCGGACGCGCCTGATCGCCACCGCCCGGGATCGGGTCGTGTCCCGCTACCCGAACACGCGCTTCCTGGTCACCACCGCCCACGGCACGCATCGCCCCTACAGTCTCATCGAGCGCTTGCTGCGGCTGCGATTCGATATCCCCGAATACCTCGGCGGCACCATCGCCGGAGAGCGCTTCGAGCGCGCCGGCGAGGCCCTGTTCGGCGACCATAGCGGCGCCGAAGTTGCGCGAACCTGCGGGCCGATGCTCGGTTTTCATTTCTGGAGTGAGCACGACATTGACTTCGAGACCCGCCAGGAGCAGACCCGGCGGGCCACCGAGGCCTTGAGCGCCCTGTGGCTGCGGGACCTGTCGGACATGCCCACCGTGGTCGTGGTCGACGACGCGGGCGAGGCGGACGAGCAGTCCATCAACTTCCTGGCCCAGTTGCTCAAGGACCTGAGCGGTCTGCCGGCGATGCTGGTGCTGGCATCGGACGATCGCGGCGTCGAGCGCCGCCCCTGGCTCGCCGATCAGAGCGCGATCGTGCTGCCTTCGTTCAGCGAATCGGAGATGCACGCGTTGGCGGCGCGCGCGCTGGATGGCGTCCGCGGCGCCTCCGACCGGGCGCTTGGCATCCTGGTCGAAGCGGCCAACGGCAGGCCTGGGGCCCTGTTGGGCGCTCTGGAGGGGTTGGCTCACGCCGACGCCATCAGCCAGAAGAAGGGCGCCTGGAAGCTGGATGCATCCCTTCTGGAGACCCTGATCTACAAGGGTCGTCTGCGGACCGAACGAGGCGGACGCTTCGACGATCTGAGCGAAGACGAGCTGCTGGTCGCCCGCCTGGGCGCCGTCTTCGGCCCCCGCTTCTGGCTGGGCGGCGTGACCGCCCTGATGCGCATGGCCGCCGATCGGGCGCGTTCGGTGGACGAGTTCGGCCGCGATGGCGTGCCGACGATGATCATCGACGCCTGCGCCGCGTTGGTCGAACGCAGGTTGCTGGTCCGCGAGCACTCCTCGCTGTTGCCGCACGAGGCCTGCTACCGCTTCATCGAAGAAGCCGACGTGGCCAAGCTGCACGATCTGCACGACAAGGACGAGCTGCGCCAGCTCTCTCACCGCGCCGCGGTCTGGCTCGACCTGGTCGGCCGCCACCGCTCTCGCGAGCTGGCTGCGACGGCCGCTCCGCTCTGGCTGGCCGCTGGTGAACGCAACCACGCGGCCCATCTCTACCTGCACGCCGGCCAGATGGCTTTCGAGGAGCTGCGCCACGACGATGCGCGTCGGGACCTGGAACGCGCTCGCGAACTGGCGCCCGATGTGGCCTCCGCGGTGCACCTCTTCAGCCTGCTGGCGCTGGGCCGTTTGGCCGAGCACGACGGCCGCAACGACGAGGCAGAGCAGCGCTATCGCGACGTGTTGGGCCTCGCCTGGAGCTATCGCGCCCGCGGCCAGGGCGCCACGGCGTTGTTCCGTCTTGGCCGGCTGTTCCGCACCCGCGGCAAGATCACCCAGGCGCTCGATCACCTGGTCCCGGCGATGAAGCTCTTCGAAGCCGTGGGCGATCTCAAGGGCGTGGCTTCCTGCTGTGATGATATCGGTCGAGGCTACTGGCTGGCCGGCAACATGAAGCCGGCGCTGCGCTTCCTGCAGCAGGCTGCCCAATACCGGGAGCGGCTGGGCGATCGCCACGGCGTGGCGTCCACGCTGACCAACATGGCCGTGCTCGCCATGAGCTCCGGCCAGCTGGAGACGGCGCGCAACACCATCACCCGGGCCATCGACATCCGGCGCCAGGCCAAAGAGGTGCATGGACTGGTCGAGTCGCTGAACGTGCTGGGCATCTTGTACATGTCCTCCGGCGAGACCGAGTCTGCGGTCGCCTCCATGGAGGAGGCCTACGACCTCAGCAAACGCGTCGGCAACCGTCGCCTCCAGGCCACGCTGCAGAACAACCTGGGCGAGGTCCTGTTGAGTACAGGCCGGCTCGAGGAGTCCGAATCGCTGCTCTACAAAGCGGTCGAGGGCGCCGGGCGCCTGGACGATCACAACCTGCTCTCGGATGCGGCCCGCAACCTGGCCCTGACCGCCCGCCAGCGGGATGACGGGGAGCGCGCCCTGACATGGGCCCGTCGCAGCGTCGCCGCGGCCCAGTTGAGCGACGTGACGCGGGTGAAGGCCGCAGCCATCGGCACGCTGGGCGAAGTGCTCTCCGATGCCGACGATGTGGACGCCGCAGGCGCGGCGTTTGGGCGGGCCGCCCAGCTGTGGACCGAAGCCAACGACCGCGGCGCGCTGACCGCGTGTTTGCAGACCCACGCTGCATTCCTGGTCCGAATCGGCGACTCCGACGCGGCCAATCGCCTGCTGGCGCGGGTCGACAAGCTGCAGCGCGGCCCCAAGAAGCGTCCGCCCAGCGGCGGCGCCAGGATCACCGGCAAGGTCCAGGCCATTCGGCGTTCCAACGCGACATCGAGATCAGGGCCGGACCTGCCCGAGTCGGGCGAGAGCCAGGATACCCCTTCTTGATAATTGCGTTTTTCGCGATTTCAATCCGGCGTCATGTCGGAAAACGTGCCAGTGACATAAATGTCCGGCGGCGCCCGATGCAGCGCCGTTTCGCAAATGTGGCGATGCGTCCAACATTTCGGGATCAAGTGAATAATCTCTGAGGCCACTCGTTTGGCCGCGACCTTGCACTACCTCCCGTCGCCAGGAGGTGCCTATGCCATCGGTTGCACGCAACGAGAAGAGCCAAGCCAAACCGGCCACGGTTCGGCGGATCAAACCCCTCGCAGCGCGCCCGGGATTTCGCGATCCCGTCGCATTGAACGTGAGCCCGCAGGGCATTGTTGCCCGCCGCGATCGTTCCGCAGACGACGAAAAGAAGCCGCGTGAGCGGCGCGAGGTCGTCGATCCCACGGTGCTTTACCTGCAGGGCATTGGCCGCGTCTCGCTGCTGACCCGCGAAGGAGAGGCGGAGATTGCCGCGCGCATGGAGTCGGCGTCGGCTGAGATCCTGGACATGTTGGAGTGCTGCAAGCTGTCACGACCCTACCTGCGCGAGCTGCCCGCGCTCATGGTGGACGACATCGACCTGCTCAAGGAGTGGACCACCCCGCACGACTGGCGCGATCGGGATGCGCGCATCACCACCCTGGCACGTGCCGAGCGTTTCGCACGCCGCGCGGCCGATCTGGACAACAACATCGACGAGGCGGCCGCCGGCCGCGGCGACCCGGAAGCGTTGGGCGACCCCCAGCACCAGGCGCGTCGATCCAAGTTCCGCGTGTTCTACGAAGATCGCGTGGGCGAGCGGCTGATTCGCCGGGCCCAGAAGGAATTCGAAGAGGCCACGCGGGCTGCAGCGCGCGCCGCGCTCGACCTGCGCGACGCCCTGACCGATGCCGAGATGGACGACGCTGCTTTCGAGAAGCTCGACCTGGCCGTCGCCGGTCGGCGCGCCCGCAGCGACCGGGCCCGCAAGCGCAAGGCCGTGGCCATCGCCGCCATCGCCGCCAAAGAGGCCGCCGAAGCGTGGGGCGGAGAGGGTTGCGAGGCCGCGCGCGCCATGCGCCGGCTGCGTTGCTGCGAGCGGATCATCGACGAGACCCGCAGCGTGATGATCCAGGCCAACCTGCGCCTGGTGGTGTCCATCGCCAAGCGCTACATGAACCGCGGCCTGCATCTGCTGGACCTGGTCCAGGAGGGCAACATCGGCTTGATCAAAGCCGTCGAGAAGTTCGAGTGGCAGCGTGGCCACAAGTTCTCGACCTACGCCACCTGGTGGATTCGCCAGGCGATCACCCGCAGCATCGCCGACTATGGCCGCACGATCCGCATCCCGGTGCACCTGATCGAGGCCCTCAATCGGATCATGCGCGAGCGGGCGAAGCTGGAGCAGAAGCTGGGTCGGGAGCCGAGCGTCGACGAGATCGCCAAGGTGACCGAGCACTCTGTCGAGCAGATCGAGCACATCCTGAAGATGGTCCGCACGCCCCTGTCCCTGGACGCCACCGTTGGCGAGGATGAGGACGCCAAGCTGGCCAACTTCATCGAGGATCCCAACGGCGTGCGGCCACTGGAGGAGTGCCTCAAGGCGGATCTGGCGCACCAGACCCGGCGCATGCTCACCCGTCTGCAGCCGCGCGAAGAGGCCGTGCTGCGGCTGCGCTTCGGCATCGGCAGCGGCCAGACCATGACCCTGGAGCAGGTCGGCCAGCTCTTCCAGCTGACCCGCGAGCGCATCCGGCAGATCGAGACCGGCGCCCTGAAGAAGCTGCGCACGGCGCCCTGCCGCGACACGATGGCCTACTACCTCGAAGGCTGAATCGGCATCGGCGGCGACAGCACGTCACCTAATCAGCAGAGCGGACCACCACACGCCCCTCGTAGGGCAGGATCTGCTCCACTTCCAGCCAGCACCAGTCGCCGATCGTGCCGGTGTGGCCGGCCAGCTGCACATCCGTCGCCAGTTCGGGCACGAACGCCAGCTTGCGCCCCTGGCGCAGGGGATCGTCGACCAGTTGACCGTGCAGACGGGCGCCCAGGCCGCGCTCGGCCAACGCCACGAGCGTGAAGTAGCGCCGTGCACGCCTTTCCACCGCGCGCTGCCGCCGAATGCGCTCCTGGCAGTGGTGCATGGTCTTGCGGATGCTGGACCCGGACAGCGCCTGCCGCTGACCGCGCAGGGCGGCGAGCAACTGGCGCTGGGCGAGCAGGTCGCCGGCGCGGCGCAGGGGCGATGTCGCCTGCACGTAGCCCTCGGCGGCGAGCACTGCGTGGGGTCGGGCGCGCACGCTCGCGCGGGCCGCAGACATATGGCGGAGCATGGCGTAGATGTCGACCGGTTCGGTGTACAGACCCGCTGACAGCGGTGGACTGGCCGGCGCCGGCTGACCTCGAAACGGCGCCGGCAGCCCCGCCTCCGTGAAGAAGTCGGCGGTGGCCATACCGCAGAGCACCATGGCCTCGCCCACCAGGCGTCGGGCCAGCTGGGCCTGGTGCGCCGGTCGTATGAGTACCGATCCGTGCCGGGGAGCCACCACCTCCACGTCCGGGCGGTACAGGAGCCAGGCGCCGCGCCGGATCCGGCAGGCTTCAGAACGGCGGGTCATCTCCGCCAACAGGGCCGCCTGGGCGCGGTCTACATGGGGTTCGGCGGCGCCATCATTGGTCGCTTCGGCATCGTCGCCGGCCGGGTGGTCCAGCGCTGCCTGGACCTGGTCGTAGGTCCACGAGGCGGACAGGCGGATCAGACCCTCGCGGATGGCCAGGGTGCGGCGCTGGCCGGAGGGCGGGATCAGCAGGTCATAGACGACGGCGGGGCGGTGCTCGGCCAGCGAAAGCGAGGCCAGCTCCGAACCCAGACGCGGCGGCAACATGGGGCCGACGTAGCGCGGATGGTACAGGGTCGCGGCCCGCCCCAGGGCCATACGCTCGAGCTTGCTGCCGACGGGCATCCAGCAGGTCGGGCTGGCGATGGCGACGTGCAGGACGATGTCCTCGCCTTGCATCTCGGCCCACATGGCGTCGTCCACCTCGTGTGGGTCGACGCTGTCGATGCTGGCCCAGGGCCCTTCGATGACGTCCAGTCCGGCGGGCAGCTCCGGCTGCGGGGCGAGCTCGTCGACCACGTCAGCGGGCCAGGGGCGCATGGCTTCCGAGGCCAGCAGGTCGACGTCGTCGTGGCCATCCCAGACGCCCAGGTGGACCAGCAGGCGACCGGCTGCCTGCCGTGCGCCGTGCGCGCCGCCGCGGGACTGCAGCTCGGTGGCCCAGGGCGCCGCCTCCAGCGAACCGCCGCAGGCCAGCGTCTCCAAGGCTTCGGCGAGGGCCGGATGCGGTGCAGGCCCCACCTCGCCGGTGGTTCGCAAGCGCTGGCGCAGTTCGGCCAGGCTGCTGGCCAGTTCGGAGGCGCTGGCACCGGTCACGGGCTCTCCTCAAGCGACAATTGGGGCCCCCGGCGGATCAATTCGCCTCGCAGACGCTGGCGCAGCAAGGTGACTCGACGGGTTGGGGCGGCGTTGCGTGCGGCCCGACCCACGGCGGCGCGCTGTCCGATCAGGACCGCGAATCGACGCGCCCGGGTCAGCGCAGTGTAGAGCAGATTGCGCTGCAGCAACATGCGGTGCTGACCGTGCAGCGGCAGGACAACCGCCGGGTACTCGCTGCCCTGGCTCTTGTGCACCGTGATCGCGTAGGCCAGCTGCAGATCGGTCAGCGCCGACTCTCCGCAGGCCACCTCGCGCTCACCCAGGCGGACGATGACGTGCTCGCCTTCGCGGCGCAGCACGCGGCCGATGTCGCCGTTGAAGACGTCCAGATCATAGTTGTTGCGCACCTGGAGCACTTTATCGCCCACGCGCAACCCGTGGCCGACCGGATCGCCCTCGGGGTTCAACTCGGCGCGCAGTACGTTGTTCAACTCGACGGTGCCCAGGGTGCCTCGATGCATGGGCACGATCACCTGGATGTCATCGACGGGATGGAGGCCGAGGCGCGCAGGAATCCGGCGCAGCACCACCTCGAGCAAGGTGCTGATGATGTCCTCGGGACGATCGCGGTCCAGCAGGTAGAAGTCGCCGGCGCGCTCCCGGCTGCCGCCCACCGGCATGCGGCCGGCGCAGACGCGGTGGGCGTTGTCGACGATGAGCGACTCGCCCGCCTGTCGGTAGATGTGATCCAGGCGAATCACGGGGCAGCGATCGCTGCGCACGATGTCATCCAGCACCGCTCCCGGCCCGACGCTGGGCAGCTGGTCGGCATCGCCCACCAGGAGCAGGCGGGCGCCGGGGCGGATGGCGCAGCAGAGGGCGGCGGCCAGCGAGGTGTCGACCATGGAGCACTCGTCGACGATGACGAGATCGTGTTCCAGGGGCATGGAGCGGCCGCGCAGGAAGGCCCGCGTACGTGGATCGAACTCCAGCAGCCGGTGCAGGGTCGAGGCCTCCATGCCGGTCGCCTCGGCGAGACGTCTGGCGGCGCGGCCGGTCGGCGCGGCCAGGGCGATGTGCAGTTTGTCGGGCCCGCTGGCCGCGATCACGCCCTGGATGATGGTCGTCTTGCCGGTACCCGGGCCGCCGGTGACCACCATCAAGCCGCTGCTGAGGGCCTGCTGGATGGCCTCCAATTGCCGCCCTGCCGGGGCAAATCCCAGGGCGCCAGCCGCCAGATGGAGTCGAGCATCGAGGGCGTCGCCGACCAGCTGACCGCCCGAACTGACCCCGAGGCGGGCCAGGTCTTCGGCCAACGAGGCCTCGGCGCGCATGAGCCGGCGCATGCCGTGATGCACCGCGACGCCGGCCTGCCCCGGCTCCGAGCCAAGAGCGCCCTGTGCAACGCCGATCTCCAATACGTGGCCCCTGGCCACCTCGCGCTGCACGGCCGCAGCTACGTCGTCGACCTCGCGGCGCAGCAGCTCGCGGGCCGTGTCCAGCAGCTGCTCAGCGCTTGGGGCGGTGTGGCCCTGGTTGGCCAGTTGCTCCAGGGCGTGGTTCACACCGGCGTCCAGACGCGCCGGGTCGTCGGCGGCGACGCCCTGGCTGCGAGCGATGCGGTCGGCGAGGGTGAAGCCGATGCCTGTCACCTCTCGGGCCAGCCGATAGGGTTGCTCTCGCACCGTGCGCACGCTGTCGTCGCCGAGGGTCTCCACGATGCGTCCGGCAAGGGCGCTGCCAATGCCCAGATCGAGCAGGAAGACCAGGGCCGCATCGCGCTCGATGCGCGGCTGCAACGCCGCGACCACGGCGGTCCGGCGGGCCCGTCCAAGACCGCGCACCTCTTGCAGTCGTTGGGGCTCGGCGGCGATCACCTTCAAGGTCTCGGTGCCGAAACGGTCGACGATACGGCCGGCCAGCGCGGGGCCGACGCCCTTGATCTTCGCCGCCACCAGGTAGCGCTGAATGCCGGCGACGGTGGCCGGCAGCACCGGGCGCGCCGTGCTCACCTGCAGCTGACGTCCCCACTTGGGATCGGTATGCCAGCGACCGCTGAGGGCCACAGTCTCGCCCGAGGACAGGCCCCACAGGGGACCTTTGGCGACGAAGGTCTCGACGCCGTCGACCGGCTCGAAGACCGCGATGGAGAAGCCACCGTCGGCGCGTTCGTAGATGATGCGCTGCAGGATCGCTTCGATGGTCGTCGGGCTGGTCTCTTCCGAGCGCCGACCGGGACGCCCCGCGGGCTCCTCGGCTCCGCGGTCAGTCATCGCTCGCGGGCTGCGGCGCGGGCGGCCACACCAGGCGCACGTCCACATCCTTGAAGCCACGTCGGATGCGCGCCTTGCAATCGCCCTTGCACTCCTGCAGCAGCCGGTCCAGCTGGTGCACGGCGGTGACCTTCTTGCCGGAGACCATCTTGACCACGTCGTACTTCTCCAGCGGGGGTCGCGCCGTCAGCGCCATCACGCCCGGGTGGCGGGTGCCTACGAAGGTCGCCTTCACCGGCAGGCCTGGCTTGAATCGCATCCAGAGACCCTCCAGGGCGGCCTGCTTTTCGATGTCATCTTTGCCTTCCTGGCGCTGCTGGAAGGACTTGCGCTGGGCGGTCTTCCAGGTGGCCAGGGTGGGCACGGCGTCGAGAAAGCCGCCGCTGCGGATGCGGCGCGTATTCTTGGCCGAGACGATGGCCTCGGACTCGGCCAGCAGGATGGACAGGGCCTTGTGGATCAGGGTGCGAAGGATGGGCCTGGGATCGCCCTCGGACTTGACCTGGGTGGGGTCATCCTTGGCCGTGACGACGGCGTGGGCCAGTCGCTTGCCATAGCGTGCATCCAGGATCTGGGCTTCGACCCGTACGGTGGAATCGATGCCGTACTGGCGATAGGTCTTGCGCTTCTTGGGATCCTTGTCGCGCTTGTCGACGATGTCGCGGATGTTGGTGGCCCGATTCTCGGTGACCATGACGTGGATCGCGAGCCAGCCGCGCAGGTCCAGCCGCGAACCGCCACGGGTCATCAGGTCCGTATCCACAGAAGCGATCTGCAGCTCGTCGGGCTCCTTGTAGATGTTGAAGTCGTAGGGGCCGATCAGGGGCAATTCGGTGTGGTCGAGCAGCCAGTCGGCCATGTCCATGGTGCGCACGATGGCCTCGAGGCCATCGGCGTTGGGGGTCAGCACGGCGGCTGGGAAGACCAGCAGGCCCTGCGGAGCGGGACGCGGCTGCAGTGGTTTCTCGACCACGACCTCGTAGGCGCCGCCGCAGGCCGTCGAGATGCAGACCACAGACAACAGGGCGGCCAGGCCGCGGGCTGATAACAACATGCTCCAATCACCCATGACGAACCGTTCGTTCCACTGCCATCCAGGGCCGGTGCGAGGTTGGCGAGCCAAGCCTGCCGCACCACCGGAGCACACGCAAGCCGAACGACGGACCTCCGGTTGACGGGTCCCACACCGCCGGTTGACGGGTCCGACGTCGCCTCGCATCCTCTTGCTCGCCCCGCTGCGAGGCCCGCCATGTTCCACCGCTACCGATCGCAAAGCAGCCGCACGCACAGGTGCCTGCGCGCGTTTGCGGTTTGCGTGACGTTGGGGTGGCTTTCGTTGGGCGGCATGGGCTGCGGCAGCGAGGCGCCGGAGCTGGCCGAACTGCCCTTTGGCGATTGCGCCTGCCAGAAGAGCGACCCGCCGCGCTGCCCGGTCGACGTATGCGACCTGCGGCTGGAGATCGAGTCGGCCTCCTGCCTGGGCGAGGTGAACCTGGTCGAGATCCAGATCGGAGCCTCGCTCGAAAAGCACATCTGGCTGCCCGGACAGCCGGCCCGGACGTGCGCCACCGTCAAGCGCGGCCAGTCCTTCTCGGTCGTCGCCCGTTCGGATACCTCGTGGCGCTGGAGCCCGACCATCGCCTGCCCGAAGGATGTGGAGGCAGGGGCGACGGAGGGGACCACGGTCTCGCGCCTGCTGCAGTGCATTCCCGCCGACGAGAAGTAGCGCGCTATGGCGACGCCGCACTGGTTGACGACCGATGAGGTCGACCTCGCCTCGCTGACTCCGGTCATGCGCCAGGTGGTGGACATCAAGGCGCGCCATCCCGGCACGCTGGTCTTCATTCGCCTGGGCGACTTCTACGAGCTCTTCTTCGAGGACGCGTTGATCGCCGCGCCCCTGCTCGACATGGTGCTGACCTCGCGCAACAAGGACGCGCCGCGCCCGATCCCCATGTGCGGCTTCCCCCATCACGCCATGGCCGCCTACGTGCAGAAGGCCATCGAAGAGGGCCAGCGGGTGGCGGTCTGTGAGCAGTTGGAGGATGCCCGCAAGGTCAAGGGCATGGTCAAGCGCGGCGTCACCCGCGTGATCACACCCGGCGTGGTGCTGGAGAGCGAAGCCCTGGACGGCCGCCGCAGCAACAACCTGGTCAGCCTGGTGGCCGGGCGAGACGGTTCGCTGGGCCTGGCCGTGGCCGATGTCTCTACGGGCGACTTCCAGACCGCCACCGTGCGCCACGCGACCGCGCTCTCCGTGCTGCTGGTCCGCCTGGAGCCGCGCGAGTTGTTGCTGCCGGAGCGCTTGAAGGCGGTGGTCGAGGCTGTGCCCGCGGCCCGGGGGGTGCCGACCACCCTGCGCGAGATACCGGCCAGCATTCGCCGCACCGCCCAGACGGAGCCGGCCACCCTGGCGGCAGCCTACGTCAGCGAGTACCTGGCCGAGGTGCGCCCTTCGGCGCTGGGGCTGCTGGGCGAGGCAGAGCCGCTGGCCATGGACGCGCACATGGCCATGGGGCGCGAGGCCATCATCCACCTGGAGCTGCTCAGCACCGCGAGGGCGGGCCGAAACGAGGGCTCGCTGATTCGGGCGGTCGACCAGACGCGCACCGTGGCCGGCGGCCGCCTGCTGCGCTCGCTGCTGATCGCGCCGTTGGCCGATCGCAAGGCCATCTCCGATCGCCACGCCGCGGTCGAGGCGCTGGTCTCCGACGGCGCGCTGCGATCGACGCTCCGCCAGACCCTGGCCGGATTCTGCGACCTGGCTCGGGTGACCGGCCGCGCTGCCGGCCGACTGGTGACCCCACGCGAGTTGGCCATGGCGCGCGACACCCTGCTACGCCTGCCCGAGATGCGCGCCCTGCTGGGCACGGTGGCCGGCTGCCCACCGCTGGCCGATCTGGCCGGTCGGCTCGAAGGTTCTGAACCGGTCCACGACATGCTGGCCGAGGCGCTGGCCGACGAGCCGCGCGCCCAGGTGGGCGAAGGCGGCGTGATCCGCGCCGGCTTCTGCGCCCGTCTGGACGAGTTGAACACGCTCTGCGACGACGCCCGCAGCTGGCTGGAGTCCTTCGAGGAGCAGGAGCGTGCGGCGACGGGGCTGAGCCGTCTGCGGGTGCGCTACAAACGCGTCGCCGGCTATGGCATCGAGATCTCGCGCGCGGCCGCCGACTCGGTGCCGGAGCATTATCGCCGCGTGCAGACCCTGAAGAATCACGAGCGCTACACGACGCCCGAACTCAAGGACTTCGAGCAGCGACAGCTGCGCGCTCAGGACGACCGACAGGCCCGCGAGGTGGAGCTCTATGACGCGCTGGTCGGCCAGTTCGCCGCCGCGTCCGCGACCGTGCGCCGCCTGGCCAGCGCCCTGGCGGAAGTGGATGTGCACGCCGGATTCGCCGAGTTGGCGGAGGCGCAGGGATACGTGCGGCCGACCTTGTGCGACGAGTTGGCGGTGAACCTGACGGCCTCGCGCCATGCGGTGGTCGAGCAGATGCTGCCCGCCGGCGGCTTCGTGGCCAATGACCTGGAGCTCGACGCCGAGCAGTCCCGCATCCTGCTGCTCACCGGCCCCAACATGGCCGGCAAATCGACCCTGATGCGGCAGGTGGCGCTGAGCGCGATCCTCTGCCAGGCGGGCGGCTTCGTACCCGCCGAACGCGCCACGTTGCCCGTCTTCGATGCGCTGTGGACACGAATCGGCGCCTCGGATGACATCTCCGAAGGGGCGTCCACCTTCATGGTCGAGATGCGCGAGACGGCGCTGATCCTGAACAAGGCCACGCCGCGCAGTCTGGTACTGCTGGACGAGATCGGCCGCGGCACATCGACCTACGACGGCCTGTCCATCGCCTGGGCGGTGGTCGAGGCGCTGCACGACCAGGTGGGCGCGCTCTGCCTCTTCGCGACCCACTACCACGAACTGACCGCGCTCTCGGAGCGGCTGCCAGCGCTGCGCAACGCCCACGTGGCGGTCAAGGAGTGGGGCGATGAGGTGATCTTCATCCATCGCCTGCAGCCGGGCCCGACCAATCGCTCTCACGGCATCACAGTGGCGCGTCTGGCCGGACTGCCGGAGTCGGTCATCGGCCGTGCGCGAGCGGTATTGGAAGACCTGGAGCGACGCGCCAGGGCGGCCGAAGATGCCGATGGGGCACGGCCCAGGCAACTGAGCTTCTTCGATCCGCCGCCCGTACAGAGCGTCGAAAGACCGGACCCGCCCCATGAGGCCCTGCTGGACGAGTTGTCGGCCGTGGATGTGGACGATCTCTCACCGCGGGCCGCCCATCGCGTGCTCGCCGAGTGGGTGGAACGGGCCGCCGCGCTGGCCGACGAAAGCTGAACGACCGGCTGGCTGCGCCTATCGAATTGTCAAGAAAATCCAGACGCTGCCAACGTCCCGCAAAATCTTGACCCAGGCGTACGCTGGCTGAAGATGGGCCAGCCATGACGATTGACGAAACGGCCACCATCGCAAGCCTGATCGAGCGCTTCCTCCGCCACCTCCGGCTGGAGCGAAACCTGTCGCGCAATACGGTCACCGCCTATGGCCGCGACCTGCGCCGTTTCGAGGCCTTCAGTCGCGAGCAGCTGGGCATCGAGTCGCCCACGCGCCTGGATCGACAAGCGCTGATGTCCTACTTGATCGACCTGCGCGAGTCCGGACTGCACGACCGCAGCATCACCCGCCAGATGTCGACCCTGCGCACCTACGGCCGCTACCTGGTTGACCGGGAAGTGGTTGAAGAGAATCCAGCGGCGCTGCTCGACCTGCCGCAGACGCCCCGGGCGATCCCCGAAGTGCTGACGCCGGACGAGGTGGCGAGCCTGCTGGCCATGCCAGGCACGGATACGCCGCGCGGGCTGCGCGACACGGCGATGCTCGAGGTGCTCTACGCCACGGGGATGCGGGTCAGTGAGCTGGTCGGCTTGCTGATCGGCGACGTGGACTTCGACCGCGGGGTGGTGATCTGCACCGGCAAGGGACGCAAGGAGCGCATGGTGCCCATCGGCGAGTCCGCACGCCAGCACCTGCTGCACTATCTCGCCGAGGGTCGACCGCACATCATGCGCAGTCGCAATGGGCGCAGTCGTCGCGGCAATATGGCGGCCCTCTTCGTGACCAGCCAGGGTGGCGCCATGACCCGGCAGGGATTCTGGAAGCTGGTCAAACGCTACGCCGAGCGGGCGGGCATCGAAAAGCCCATCTCACCGCATAAACTGCGCCACTCCTTCGCCACCCACATGCTGGCGGGGGGCGCTGATCTGCGCGCTGTGCAGGCTTTGCTCGGCCACGTCGACATCGGCACGACGCAGATCTACACGCGGGTGCACCGCGAGCGGCTGCGCGAGATCTACGACCGCTATCATCCGCGGGCGTGATCGGATCAGCCGACGCGCAAGGTGGCGGCCTTCTCTTCCTCTGAAGTTGACTGGGGCTCCGGCGCCGACTCCACGGCCGCCGGCTCTGCCTCTGCACTCTCGGCGGCTGACTCCGGCTCGGCGGCGGGTGCCTGCTCTCGCGAGCGCACCGCCCGGGCCAGGCGGAACATGGCCCGAGCCGTCACCGCGAGCGCCACGGCCAGCCCGAGCAGCATGAGACCGCTGACCGGATCCTCGGTCGCCCGCATGACCACCGCAGCTCCGGTCAGCACGCAGCAGACAGCGTAGATGGCCAGCACCGCCTGGCGATGGCTGAGCCCGGCGTCCAGCAGACGATGGTGGATATGCCCCCGGTCGGAGCGGAATGGAGAGCGTCCTGTCGCGGCGCGGCGGGTGAATGCGAAGAGGGTGTCCAGGATGGGCACGCCGAGCGCGATCACGGGCAGCATCAGCGCCATGACGGTCGAGCGCTTGGCGGCGCTCCACAGGGCGGCGACCGCGAAGACATAGCCGATGGTCATGCTGCCGGCGTCGCCCATGAAGATCATCGCCGGCGCGAAGTTGTACAGCAGGAAGCCCATCACGCTACCGGCGATGGCGGCGCCGAACAGGCCCAGGATGATGTTGCCGTCGAACCACGCGATCACGAACAGGGAGATGGCGGCAAAAAAGGCCACGCCGCCGGCCAGCCCGTCGAGGCCGTCGATGAGGTTCATGGCGTTGATCAAGCCGGCCACCCACAACATGGTCAGCGGCAGGGACCAGATGCCGAACTCGATCACCTGGTCGAAGAGCACCATGCGCTGAAAGGAGACGCCGGCGTACCAGAGCAGCGCGCCGACCATGCACTGGACGGTGAGTTTGAGAATCGCGCCGGCGCCGTGCAGATCGTCGTACAGACCCAGCCCGACGATGGCGAAGAGGCCGACGAAGAAGGCGGACAGGCGCAGCTCATCGCCGCGGAGCACGATGGCGTAGTCGTTGGTGTGGAAGAGCAGGCCCAACAAGGGCGCCAGCAAGCCGAGCGCGATGCCGATGCCGCCCAGGCGCGGGATCTTGCCGGTGTGGATCTTGCGGTCGCCGTCGGGCTCGTCGAACAGGTTGAATCGCCTCGACAACCGCAGCACGATCGGCGTCATGAGCGCCGATACGCCGAGGGAGAGGAAGAAGGCGACGACTTGGGTGCGCACGAGCAATGCCTCGGCTGAACCAGGGATCCTGCAGTGGATCCAACTCTCTGTTGCCGGCCGGCAGCGCGGGGGTTTTACGCGATTTCGGGCAAGGGCGCTACAGCTATCCCGCGCGGCCGCCCGATCGGCCACTGGACGCTGGGGTCAACAAGTGCAACGCTGCGCGCCAATTGGCGGTCATGTGCGACAACCGCCAGGAGCGAGCGTGCGATGAGCGAGGTTGTGCGGGTGCTGGCGATCCTGGGCACCCGGCCTGAGATCATCAAACTGGCGCCGGTCATCGAGGCCCTGCGCCGGCGACCCGATCGATTCGAGACCCTCGTCTGCGCGACCGGCCAACACCGCGAGTTGCATGATCTGGCCATCGGCACCTTCGGTATCCGGCCCGACTACCAGCTGCAGTTGATGGATCCGGGCAGCGATCTGGCTGCCTTGACCGAGGAGGCGACCGCCCGCCTGGACGAGGTGCTGGCCCGGGCCGAACCCGACATCGTGCTCGTGCAGGGCGACACCACCTCGGCGCTATGCGGCGCGCTGGCCGCCTTCTGCCGGCGCCTGGCTATCGGTCATGTGGAGGCAGGGTTGCGCACGGGCGACCTGTCGGCGCCTTTCCCCGAAGAGATCAATCGGCTGCTGATCAGCCGCCTGGCGAGATGGCATTTCGCCCCCACCGAGGCTGCGCGTCGGGCGCTGCTGGCCGAGGGGGTACAGGATGGGGCCATCTTCGTGACCGGCAACCCGGGCATTGACTCCCTCTTCGATGTCCGCCGCCGGCTGGCCGATGACGAGGCGACCCAGCTGCCGGCCAATATTCGAGCGCTGGGCGACAGGGAGCGCCTGCTACTGGTGACCAGCCACCGCCGTGAAAGCCTGGGGGCCGGCCTGCAGGCCATCTGCACGGCGCTCTGTCAGGTCGTGCAGGAGCACCCGGATGTGCACGTGGCCTGGCCACTACATCCCAACCCCAAGGTGCGCGCGCCCGTGGCCGAGCGCCTGGCCGGGCAGGCCAACATCACGCTCCTGGATCCGTTGTCGTATGAGGCCTTCATCTGGCTGATGCAGCGCAGTTGCCTGGTGCTCACCGATTCCGGCGGCGTACAGGAGGAGGCCCCCTCCCTGGGCAAACCGGTGCTGGTCCTGCGACGAGCCACCGAACGCACCGAGGGCGTGGCCACGGGCAACGCGTTGTTGGTCGGCACCGAGGCGGCACCCATCGCCGAAGCCATCGGACGCCTGCTGACAGATGATGCCGCCCGGGCGGCCATGGGCCAGCGCCAGGATCCTTATGGCGACGGTCGTGCGGCGAACCGCATTGTCGCAGCGCTGGAGCAGAGCCTCGAGGTTGAACCGGCGAGCGACTCGCCCTGAACCGGGGCCTGCTGCGACGGCAAATGGACGCGGACGACTACTTGATACGGCGCAGGTGGTCGCGCCGCGGTGAAGATCGACTCGCTTCGGCGCCACCACGGATCACGCGCAGCCCGGACGGTGGCGATTCTGGTTCCGGCGCTGGCGCCGACACAGGCGCCGACACGGGCGCTTCGTCTGCAGATACGGCCTGCAGCGAGGGCGGATGAGCGACGACCGCGCGTGCCTCGGCCGGCAGGTCTTCCGGCCATGCACCGCCTGTGTTGCGCTCGTCGTCGGTGATGGCGAAGACGGCGGGCCAGGGAATGCGGCAAGGATGGGGCCGACCGGCGAAGGACAGGGATGCAAAGGCCATCTCGTCATCGTAGACGAAGTCGTCCAGCCGGTAGGCGAGGGAGAAGTTCAGGACCAGCACCGGCCGTTCTGTGAGCCACGGCGGTACCTGCACGCCCTCGCGTCGGGGGTCCAGGTGCACGGCGGCGATGCCGCGTTCGAGCAGCGCTTCGAAGACCGCGCGCTTGTCGCGGCAGCGGTCCGATGGGCCCGATCCCATCATTCGGTCTCATCCTCCCATTCGAAGGCGTAGTTGAAGCGCTCGCGACCCAGGCGGCGAAAACCCATGGAGCGGTACAGCAGGCCAGCGGCGGCGTTGCCGTGATAGGCCTCCAGGTCGATGCCACGGAAGCCCTGGTCGCGGGCCAGGTCCATCACGTCGTCGACGAGCGCCCGACCCAGGCCGTTTCGGCGTGCACTCGGCGTCACGTAGAGCACCTCGAGCCAGAGCGAACGGCCGCCGAAGCGCACACTGATCACCCGGCTGGCGACCAGCACGCCGACGGGTCTGCCGCTGCCGGGTTCGCGGGCGACGAGTACGACCATGTGCGGATCGTCGACCATGTGATCGTAGACGGCGCCCAGGGCGCCGGCCTCCCAGGGCAACCGCAGGTTGTCCTGATCCTCGCCGAAGAGTCGGACCACATCTGCACGATCGCCGAAATTGGCGCGCTCGATCGCGAAGCTGGATTCTTCCGCTGACATGGCCTCTCCGAGCACCTCGACAGGTCGCCGCACCGACCTGGAACACGGCCGGCAGTGTAGACCGAATTGTCCGACCCTGGCGAGCGTTGCAGGGGAGCGCCAAGATTGTCCGGCGCGCAGACGGCGTGCTACCGTGGAGCCCGCCAAAGTGCCCACGAATCTTCTGTCGGAGGTCCCATGAAGTCGTCACTCATCCCCGTGCTGGTCGCCCTGACCATGGCCGTGACCGGCGTGATCATGCCCGACGACGCCAGCGCCGCCGATGATCGCGTGGTCGTCAAGCGCAAGGCCCGGCCCGGCACCCGTGGCGCCAGGGCGGCCAAGAAGAAGAAGGTGCGCAGGTACAGCAAGAAGGATAAGTACAAAAAGCCTGCTGGTCGCGTGATCACCAAGTTCAAGAACGGCACGCCGCTGTGGCTGATCCGGCAGGCTTTTCACTGCGCCTTGGATTTCAACGAGTCGAGCGGCTTCGATTGCTACACCAAGTGGGTGGTCGAGGCCCGACGCGACAACCCCCGCGCGCTCAAGCACCTGCGCACCTACCAATGGGCGCACTTCCGCAAGTGGGCGCCCACCTACGTGCTGAACAACAAGCCCTTCACCATCTCGGAGACCCGACGCGTGCCGAGCAAGGTGACCGGCCAGACCAGCCTGGTGAAGATCTTCCTGCTCAGCCGGCAGCGCGACAACCCGGCCCCCATCGAGCTCAAGCGCGAGGCCGGGGTCTGGCGCATCAATACGAACTCTCTGTAGCGGCTAACGACCCGCGCAGTTCAGCCGAGGGTGACGGCGCCGCGCCCTGCGATGCGCTCCAATTCGCCGATCAGGTCCTCGCTGGTGCGCACCTTGAGGTCATCGCCGGCGGTGATCTGGGCGACCCCCTTGCCGGCGATGCGTACGTGCAGCACCACGGGCACGGTGCCAGGACAGTCGCGTAGCACGGTCTGGATCTTCTCCAGGCGCCGGTTATCACAACGATCTGCTGACAGGGTGATGCGCAGGTGATCGGTCAAGCCGCGCACCACCTCTTCCAGCGATTTCACCTCGTCGATCACCAGTCGGACCTTGCCGTCATCGGTGCGATCGGCTTCGGCGTTGAGCTCGATCAGCAGCGGCTCCTCGCTCTGCAGGATGTCGCCCACCTTGTCCAGGGTCTTGGCGAAACACATCACCTCCGCCTGGCCGCTCAAGTCTTCCAACACGGCGAACGCCATGCGGGTGCCCCGCTGGGTGATCCGGGTGCGTAGATTGACCACCACCACGGCCACCTTGAGCTTGACCCTGCCGCGCTCGCCGGTGCGCAGGATGGCCGGATTCTTGGCCGCGGACAGGGCGCGACAACTGAGGCGATAGAGCTTGTGCCGATATCGATCGAGCGGGTGGCCGCTGACGTAGAAGCCCAGGCACTCCTTTTCGAACTCCAGGGTCTGGCGAACGGTCCACGTCTCGCGCGCCGCGGCGTAGGCGTCGTCCACCTCGATCAGGGCGTTGCCCATGAGGCCGCCGAAGAGGGAGGTCTGGCCGGTCTCCTTTTCGCGCTGCTCCTCCTGGGCGCGTTCGATGGCCTTGTCGATGTTGGTCCAGATGACCTCGCGCGCCTCGCCGAAGCAGTCGAGCGCGCCGCACTTGACCAGGGCCTCGATCACCCGCCGGTTGACCCGCCGCATATCGACTCGCCGGCAGAGGTCGAAGAGGCTGTCGAAGGGGCGCTCGGAGCGGGCCTCCAGCAGCACGTCGATGGCGCCCGTGCCGACGTTCTTGATGGCACCCAGACCGAATCGAATGGCCCCGTCGGCGACCGAGAAGCTCAGGTCGCTCTGGTTGATGTCCGGCGGCAGCACCTTCTGACCGGCGCGCCGGGCCTCCTGGATGTACTGCACCACCTTGTCGGTGTCGCCTTTGTCGGCGGTGAGCAAGGCGGCGAAGAACTCGGTGGGATGGAAAGCCTTCAGCCACGCCGTGTGGTAGGTGATCAGGCCATAGGCGGCCGCGTGTGACTTGTTGAAGCCATACTCGGCGAAGCTGGACATGGTGCTGAAGATCTTCTTGGCCGCGTCTGCCTCCAGGCCGCGCTCCACCGCGCCGGAGATGAAGATGGCCTCCTGTCGGGTCATCTCCTTGGCCTTCTTCTTGCCCATGGCGCGCCGCAACAGGTCGGCGCCGCCCAGGGAGTAGCCGGCCAGGGAGCGGGCGATCTGCATCACCTGCTCCTGGTAGACCACCGCGCCGTAGGTCTCCTTGAGAATGGGCTCCAGCAGCGGGTGGTCGAAGGTCACCTTCTCGCGCCCGTGCTTGCGGTTGATGTAGCTGGTGTGCATGCCCATGTTCAGCGGCCCGGGACGATAGAGGGCGCCGGCGGCGATGATGTCCTCGAACTCGGACGGACGCAGCTGCTGGATCATGGAGGTGAAGCCCGTGGACTCCATCTGGAAGATGCCCGCCGTCTGGCCCTGGCACATCACCTCGAAGGCTTCGGGCGAATCCAGGGGCACCTTGGCCAGGTCGAAGGGCGGCTCGTCCTTGCCGCGACCGGCGTTGAGCAGGTCGATGCAGAACTGGATCATGGTCAGGTTCTTCAGACCCAGGAAGTCGAACTTGACCAGGCCCGCTTCCTCCACCTCGTCCTTGGCGAACATGGTCACGTTCTCGCCGCCGGCGCCGCGCATCACAGGCACGTAGTGCCACAGCGGCGCCTCGGAGATGACCACTCCGGCCGCGTGCATACCCACCTGCCGAACGGCGCCTTCCAGGTCGCCGGCCGTGTCCAGCAAGGTCTCGATGGCGGAGTCCTGCTCCTTCAGGGCGCGCAGACCGGGCTCGAGGGTCAACGCCTGGGCGATGTCCTTGGCCTGGTCGGGCACCAGCTTGGTCACCTGGTTGACCTGGGAGAGCTCGACGCCGAGCACACGTCCGCAGTCACGGATGGCGCCCTTGGCCTTGAGCGTGCCGAAGGTGGCGATCTGGGCGACGTGATCGTGGCCATACTTGTCGGCGACATATTCCAGCACTTCGCCGCGGCGATTGACGCAGAAATCGATGTCGAAGTCGGGCATCGACACCCGTTCGGGGTTGAGAAAGCGTTCGAAGAGCAGGCCGTAAGGCAGCGGATCGATGTCGGTGATCTGGAGCGAGTAGGCCACCAGGGAGCCGGCGCCGGAGCCGCGCCCCGGTCCCACGGGGATGCCGCGCTCATGGGCCCACTTGATGAAGTCCCAGACGATGAGGAAGTAGCCGGGGAAGTCCATCTCCAGGATGACGCCGATCTCGCGCTGCAAGCGCTCGCGATATTTGGCCTCTTCGAATGGTTTATCGATGCCGCGGAACTGCTCGAAGCGAGCCTCCAGACCGGCGACGGAGACCTTCTCGAAGTAGCCGGCGATGGTCTCACCTTCGGGCAGCTCGTAGCGAGGCAGGAAGGCGGTGCCCAGCTTCAGTTCCACATTGCAACGCTCGGCGATCTCGAGGGTGCGATCGCAGAGCGCCTCGTGACCAACGAATCGCTGCCGCATCTCGGCAGGATCGGCGAAGTCCAGCATATTGGTCGGCAACCAGGCTGGATCTTCGCGTGCGTGGATGCCCAGGCCGATGCACATCAGCACCTCGTGGGCGCGGGCATGCTCGCGGATGAGGTAGTGCACGTCGTTGGTGGCCACGCACGGAACGCCGGTGGCCTCGCCCAGCTCCAGCAGCTGCGGCAGCACCGTCTCGTGCTCCACCAGACCCGCCCGTTGCACCTCCAACAGCACGTTGTCGACGCCGAAGATGTCCACGTAGGCGCGCAGCAAGCGCTCCGCCTCGCGTCGCTGGCCGCGCAACAGGGCGTTGGGCACCTCGCCGCCGAGGTTGCCGGTCAGGGCGATCAGCCCGTCGGAATGTTTGGCCAGGAATTCGTGGCTCAGGCGCGCCGGCATCCCCGCCGGGGCGGCCAGCCAGGAGGCCGAGATGAGGTGCAGCAGGTTCTTGTAGCCGACCGCGTTTTCGGCCAGCAGGTTGAGCTGAAAGGTGCGCAGCGCATGTTCGCCCATGGGCCGGTTGGCGATGGCCATGCTGCAGCCGTAGATGGGCTTGATGCCGTGCTCGGCGCAGGCGTGATGAAAATGTACCGCGCCGTGCAGGTTGTCGTGATCGGTCAGGGCGACGGCGGGCATGCCCCAGGCGGCGGCCTGTTTGACCATGGCGTCGACGCGCGTGGTCGCGTCGGCGATCGAATACTGCGTATGCGCATGCAGGTGGACGAAGCTCACCGCTCGTTCCTACCCTCGCTGACGTCGCCCTGCAAGCGGCGTTCGGTCGCCTTGGCCGCCTGCCACAGTCGCTCCAACTCCTCGATGGTGCGGGGGGTCGGTTCGGCCTCTTTCATGGCTCGCTCGACGTGGGCGAAACGGTCGGAGAAGCGGTCCAGGGTGGTCCGCAGGGCCTGCTCGGCGTCGACCTCCAGGTGCCGCGCCAGGCTGGTCAGGGCGAAGAGCAGATCGCCCAGCTCATCCGCGCTCGCCTGGCGATCGCCCTGGGCCATGGCCTGACGAAGCTCGGCCAGCTCCTCGTCCACCTTGGCCAGCACGCCATCGGTTTGCGGCCAGTCGAAGCCGACGCGGGCTGCCTTTTCGCCAATGCGCTGGCCGCGCAGCAGGGCCGGCAGGTTGCGGGGCACGCCGTCCAGGGCGCCGCGGCCGTCGCGCTTCTTGATCTGCTCCCAGCGGTCGACCACCTTGTCCGGCGTCAGCCGCTCCGCGTCTGGTTCCTGGCCATGTGCGCCCACTTGAAAGACATGTGGATGCCGGGTCACCAGCTTGTCGGCGATACCCCTGGCGACGTCTTCGGCGCCAAACCAGCCCAGGTCGGTCGCCACCTGGGCCTGGAAGATCACCTGCAGCAGGACATCGCCCAGCTCCTCGCGATGGGCGGCGATGGCCACAGGGTCGGCGCTCGCCGGCTGGCCTGGCAGCGCGTGGGCGGCGGGACCCAATCCGTCGATGGCATCCAGCGCCTCGTAGCACTCTTCGATCAAGTAGGGCTTGAGGCTGTCGAGGCTCTGCTCCAGATCCCACGGACAGCCCTGTTCGGGGTCGCGCAGGCAGACCATCACCTGGACGAGGCGCGCAAACCCCTCGTCGGGCAGGTCGTCGGGATTGAACATGGAGGGCGTTCTAAGGGGCGAACTCGAGCACACCGGCGTCGGCGACATTGTGGAAGTCGCCACCGACCGGCGCCCAGGCGCCCATGAAGGCCATGTTGTGGGTGCCCTTGGAGTCGATGCGGTACATGTTGGCCTTCCACTTGCTGCCCGCGGCGGGCGCCTTGTCCAGGCCGAATGCGGACCACGGAATGGCCGCTTCCACCGTCCAGCCCTTGTCGGCGCCGTCCGCGTTGACCGTGCCATCGACGGCCACGGCGTGGCGCGACTTGGCGTCGAACTTGGCCGCTTCCTGCCAGGTCGGCTTGCGATGACCGGTGAACTTGGCGTCGAAGCGGGCCTTGTTGGGCGCCCACTGGAACTCGAAGTACTCACCGCCGCGGGGGTTGGGCTGGATGAAGAGTTCGACCACGTCGCCCTCCCAGAGCGTAGCGTCGTTGTCGGTGAACTTGTTGGCGATCTCGTCGTCCTTGGTCTCGTAGGCGACGTAGAGATGGCCATCATCCCAGGCCAGGCGGGCGCTGGTGGTGTAGGCGACGTTGAGCACGCGGCCGTCGGGCTGGCGGAAGTCGGCGGTCGGCCGGATGGCGGCCCAGGTGGGGTCGTCGAGCTTGCCGTCCAGGGTCGGCGCGGCGCTGGCCTTGGCGACCTTGTAGACCACGGACTTGGCCGGTCGCGGCGGGCGGGCGTTGGCTGCGCCACCCGCGGCGCCACGGGTGCCGCCAGTGACGTCGACGGTGGCCAGCAGGGCGCGGTCATCGTTCGTGCCCTTGGCCTTGCTGGAGGCGTGCAGGGAGAGGCGGCGATTCTGGCCGGCCTTGGACCAGGCGCCCCAGTCGAAGAAGCCCACCAGGAGCTGGGTCTTGCCGGACGGCCAGTCGCGCGGCACGGTCACGGTGACCTTGTCGCGCACGATCTCGCCCTTCTTCCATTGCGAGACGGGGTAGAGGTCGCCCACGCCATAGTGATCGAAGGGCTGGCGACGCTTGCCCGGCGCCTCGAAGTGCAGGAAGACCTTCCAGTCGCCGTGCAGGGGCTGGTCGACGCGGAAGTACATCGTGACGTCGAAGGTGCTGCCGGCTTTGGCCTCGCCGCTGAGGTCGTAACCCAGCAGAACCAGTTTGTTGTCGAAGTTGATTTCGTTGGGGTGGCCGATCTTGGGCGGCGCCTTGAGAACATTCTCAGCGATCTGCCGCTCCTGGTCCTTCGTCAGCACGCGCGTTCGGGCTGCGGGACTCTTACAGCCGGAGACAACCAACGCGAGCCCGAGCAGGGCGAACGCGAGGGCCAGGCTGAGCCTGCGGGGGAAGTGCTTGGAATCAATGAGCTTCATTTGCATCTTTTGGGCTCCGGAGTCGGTCGCTGCGACGCCGCAGCGGCGCCTACAGGTCTCGAAGTCGCGGTACTATAGAGGACTGCACCCAGGTCATCAACGGGTTCCGGACGATCGCCGAGGCGCTCATCTCGAAGGCCGCCGCGGGGCCGCGCATGTGGCCGGATAGTTGCTCGCCATTCCGACCCGATCTCGCTATTGTTGATTCGGACGGAGCGCAGTTGCACTCCGGGGGATCCCGCGCAGATGAACCCGCAACAAGGACCAACGGCCAGCCTGGCGCCCGGCGTATTGATCGCGGTGCCCGGCATGGAGGATCCCTTCTTCTCCCGCTCGGTGGTGCTCCTGGTGGAGCACGACGACGAGGGGGCGTTTGGCGTGGTGCTCAATCGCAAGGCGCCGGTCGATCTGTCGACCCTGCTCGAAGGGGCCGGGCTGGAAAACTCCGCGGTGGAGGACGAGCAGGCGGTCTGGTGGGGCGGTCCGGTTCAGCCTGAGTCGGGCATGGTGCTCTACATCGACGAGCCGCAGCTGGGCGAATACGTGCCCAGTCACAAGGTCTCGCCGGGATTGACGGCCTCCTGGTCCATGGAGCTGCTGCAGGACATCGCCGCGGGCAAGGGTCCGGCCGTGTTTGCGCTCTTCCTGGGCCGATCGTCGTGGGGTCCCGGGCAGCTGGAGAGCGAACTCCAGACGGGTGCCTGGCTGCCGGCGGACGCCGAGCCCTCGCTCCTGTTCACCGAGGAGCAGCTCGAGCGCTGGATTCGCGCGTTGAAGGCCATTGGCGCTGCCCCCGGCACCGTTGTGCCCGGATCGCCCGCGCAGGCTTAGGTTCCGGCTACCTGGCGCGACCCGGAGGGAATAACCGGGGACCGATAGCGCATTTTTTGCGGGACAAATCGGGGCATCTTCTGTATATGCGCCCCGCGTGCTGTGGCAAAGGGAGCCATTTTGACCCCCGCCCTGGACAATCTACCCGAGTCTTTGCGCCAGTTTCTCTTCTCTGGCGGGACGATGTCGACGATCGTGGGCGGTCGTTCGGCGCTGGATCTGTCGTTCCTTCGCATCGGTGGACGCGAGGAGGCCGGCCGATTCCTGGCCCGCTACGGCTTTGACCTGCAACGACCGACGCAGCGAGAAGACCTGGAACGCATCCGGGCCGAGGCGGTGGGGTTCATCCGTGGTCGACTGCTACACGGCAGCGACCTGGACATGCCGTCGCTCTTCGACACCATCGGGCCCATCGACCTGCTGATGATGGCGGCCCGGCAGACCGGCACCGGCACGTTCGAGGAGCAGTTGGAACAGGCCTGGGCCTGCTCTCTGCTGCGCGTCATGCACACCGTGGCGCACGCGGAGAACTACTTCCAGACGCACTACTATCCGCAGATCCGCGAGGCGATCCTGGAGCGATTCGTCGACCAGGTGGACACCGCCGCCGATGGCAGCCAGGTGCTGCGCGGCCGGACCTGTGACGTGCCCCTGGTGCGTTTCGAGGTCAAAGAGGCCAAACCGCTGCGCTCGGCGATTCTCAAGCTGCTGCAGAAGGAAGAGAACGTCGCCTACGATCTCTTCGACCACATCGGCGTGCGGATCATCGTCTCGCGCCCGGCCGACGCGCTCTTCGTCGTCCGTGCACTGCATGAAAAGCACACCATCATGTACCCGAACATCAAGCCGACGCGATCGCGCAATACGCTGATCGACATCGAGCGTTTCGGGCAGGAGATCGGCCTGGTGCTGGCCAAGTGGGAGCGCGGACAGCTGGACGAGGAGGCGGCGCTGACGCAGCTGCGCTCGGCGGACTTCCGGCCCAGCAGCGATCCGCAGAAGCAGTGGAATCCGCACTCCTCGGATAAGTACAACTCCATCCAGTTCACCTGCCGGCAGCTGATCCGCTTCCCGAACCCGCTCTACGATCGCCTGCAGCAGGCCCAGGACGCGGTCTCGCGACAGCTGGAGGGGCCGTTGCTTCTGCAGGTGCTGGGCACGCTGGACCTGTTCGGCATCGACCGCGAGATCCAGTTCTTCTTCCCCTACGAGGTCCAGGTCATGGATCTGGCCAGCTTCGAGCAGGCCAGCAAGGGTCGCGCGGCCTACACCGACTACAAGAACCGCCAGGTGGCCACCGCCCGTCGGCGCGTCATGGCGCGGGTGCTGGAGTTGACCGGACGGACGCCGGAGATGGGTTTCGTCGAGGAGCAGCCGCCGCCGGTCCCCGGCCACCATGTGCGCCGCATGCACGGCCAGACCATGCACGGCCAGACCATGCACAATCGGCAAGCGACGGCCGAAGAAGTGCGACGTCGCGCCGGTTCCTGAGCCGTGGCGCCACCGGCCGAGATCCTGCGACCGGGCCGGCTGCCGCACGTGCACGGCCCCCTCTGCGAATACGGTGAAGCGCTGGCGTTGATGCAGCGCCTGGTGGAGCGTCCTGCAGACGCGGACGATGTGCTGCTCAGCGTGCAACATCCGCCGACGATCACCGTCGGTCGCCGGGGCGCCCGGGGGGCCATCCACCGCCAGGAACTCGTCGGCGATGACGGGCAGATGGTGACCGTGCCGGTGCATGAGATCGCGCGCGGCGGCTCGGTGACCTTTCATACGCCGGGTCAACTGGTGATCTACCCGATCGTGCGCATCAGCCGGCTCGCGCCGCCGCTGGGCGGTGGCACCTTGGGCGATCTGCACGCCTTCGCCCGGGCGCTCGAGCGCGCCATGGGGCAGTGTTGCGAGCACTTCGGCCTGAGCACATGCACCCGCGAGGGTTTCGCCGGCCTGTGGATCGACGCGTCGACCAAGATCGGCAGCCTGGGCGTGGGCATCCGACGGGGCTGGACCTTCCACGGCCTGGCGCTGAACGTCTGCCCCCGTTTGCAGGACTTCGAGTTGATCACGCCGTGCGGGCTCGACGGTGTGCGGATGACCAGCCTGCACGAAGAGCTGCGCAAAGCTGGCCGGCCGCTGCCGGAACCGGCCGAGGTGGAGGCGGAGCTCGTGGCCCGTCTGCAGGCGGTGCTGGTCCGCTCGGCCGACGTCGGAGCAGACGACACTGGCGCCGCCGCTGCGCAGGACTAGATTTCGACACGGGTGAACTTCCCGGGCGACCGCGGAATGGGGCCGCCCCCACCGGAGTTGGTCATGAGCGAGGCAAGGTGCCCCATCTGTGAACAGTCCTGTCCCGAGCGCAGTGACAATCCAACATTCCCCTTCTGTTCACAGCGTTGCAAACTACTCGACCTGTCGCGATGGCTCGATGGCGACTACCGTGTTCCCGTCGGTGCCGAGCAGAGTGAGCGCAGCGGCCCAGGCCAGTTGGACCTGGCCGTGGCGCGCGCCGAGGCGCTGATGCCGAAGGACGAACTGCCCTCCTGAGCCGTCCTCAATGCGCAATTGACCGCCCCAGAGGCCGCTCCTATACTCCGCCGCCACCTCGCGCGCCCGCGCGGTGCATCCTCTCTGGAGAAGACCTAATCATGAAAAAGGAAACCGCCATCCTGGTCGTCGTGGTCGCCGTGCTGATCGCCTTCGTCGCCGGCCGCTACTCGGCCAACGTGTCGCCGGCCGCCAACGCCGACTCTGCCACCACGCCCAAGAAGATCGCCGCTGCCGAAGCTGCGCCCGCGCCTGCAGGCTCGCTCATCCCGGCCACGATGCCGGTCAAGGGAGCCGACGACGCCCTGGTCACGATCATCGAGATCTCCGACTTCCAGTGCCCCTTCTGCAGCCGCGTGGGACCGACCCTGAAGAAGCTGGTCGAGAACTACCCCGACGACGTGCGGGTGGTCTGGGCGAACAATGCCCTTTCCTTCCACGATCGCGCCAAGCCGGCGGCCATCGCGGCGCTGGCTGCTCACCGTCAGGGCAAGTTCTGGCCCTACCACGACAAGCTCTTCGCCAACCAGCGCGGGCTGACGGACGAGAACCTCAAAAAGTGGGCCGGTGAAGTCGAGCTCGACGTCGCCCAATGGGAGACCGATATCAAGGATCCGGCGCTGGGCAAGCAGGTCGAGCACGAGATGGCCGCCGCCAACGCCACCAGCGCCCGCGGAACCCCAGGTTTCTTCATCAACGGCAAGCTGCTCAGCGGCGCCCAGCCCTACGAGGCCTTCAAGGCCCAGGTGGACGAGGCGCTTACGGCCGCCCGCAAGCACAGGGATGCCGGCAAGACCGGTCTGGACCTGATGGCCGCCGCGTGGGCCGAGCGTGACGCCAAGGTCGGCGCCAAGGTGCTGGCCTACTTCATCAAGGGCGAAAAGCCCGTCGCCGCAGCGGCCGAACAGAAGCGGCCCGAAAAGCGCGAAGCCCGCCCGACGCCCTCCAAGCCGCCGGCAGACAGCTACGAGATCTGGAAGGTGCCGGTGGACGTCAAGAAAGATCATGTGCAGGGCAACAACGACGAAGCCGTGGTCACCATCGTCGAATTCTCCGACTTCGAGTGCCCCTTCTGCACGCGTGGCAAGAACACCGTCGACCAGATGCGCAAGGAGTATGGCGACAAGGTGCGCGTGGTCTTCAAGCATCATCCGCTGCCCTTCCACCAGAAGGCCGGTCCCGCCCACCACGCCTCCATCGCCGCCGGCAAGCAGGGCAAGTTCTGGGAGTTCCACGACAAGCTCTTCGACAACCAGCGCGCCATCGCCGAGGAGAACCTGACCGCCTACGCCCGTGAGCTGGGCCTGAACATGGGCAAGTTCGACAAGGATCGGAAAGACCCCAAAGCCAAGGCGCGAGTGCAGGCCGACATGGCCCTGGCCAGCTCGGTCAGCGTGCGCGGCACGCCCAACTTCCTGATCAACGGTCGCAAGCTGGTCGGCGCGCAGCCGCCCGCCGTCTTCAAGGCGGTGATCGACGAGGAGATCGCCAAGGCCACCAAGGCGGGGAAGAGCGGCCAGCGCTACTACAACTCCATCATCTCCAAGGGCAAGATCTTCAGCGAGCTGGACGCCAAGGTGAACGACTTCGACCTGAGCAAGCTGCCCTACCACGGCGCCAAGAAGGCCAAGGTCACCATCGTGGAGTTCTCCGACTTCCAGTGCCCCTACTGCAGCCGCGTGGGCGGACCGGTCAAGGCGGCCATGGAGCGCTTCCCCGGCAAGGCCAAGCTGGTCTTCGCGCACTACCCGCTGGGCTTCCACAAGGAGGCCAAGCCGGCGTCCGTGCTGGCCCAGGAGGCCTGGGAGCAGGGCGGAGCGGACCTGTTCTGGAAGGTGCATGACAAGCTCTTCGAGGCCCAGCGCGAGCTGTCCGAAGAGAAGATCAAGCAGATCGGTACCGACGCCGGGGTCGACATGGCCAAGGTTGAGGCCAACAAAGATCGGCACCTGGCGTTCATCGACGCCACCATGGCTATGGGCACCAAGGCGGGCGTTAACGGCACGCCTTCGTTGTTCATCAACGGGCGCAAGTACGAGCCGTCCGGTGGCTTCAGCCCCGACGCCATCGGCGCGACGATCGACAAGCTGCTCAAGGGCAAGCTGTAGGCGCGCGGCCGCAATCAAGGCAGCGCAAAGACCGGCCGGTCACGGCACCGGAAAGATCGTCTCGATGCGCAGCGCCGGAAAGGCGGCGAGCGCGTTGGTGACGATCATCGAGCCTACCAGCGCCAGGCAGAACACAGCGAAGAAGCCGACCACGTATTCATCCCAGCGGCGGCCCTTGAAGTACAGGGCCAGGACCAGGATGGCGGCGGCGATGCTGAAGGTGGTCAGCGCGGCGCCGAGTCGGATGTCGACCAGGAACCAGCCGGCGAAGCGGTAGCCTTCAGGATTCACGGTCGCTCCGGTCTTCGATTCGCTGCCAGACCGCCTGCAGTCTACGCAGATTGATCCCGTTGACAACGACGTGGGCCAGGGCGGCGGGCCAGAACGAAGCGTAGAGTTCGGCCAACAAGCCAAAGCTCAACCCGGCGATGAGCGCAAAGGTGCTCCAGGCGATGAATCGCTTGGAGATGCCGCCATGCATCAGGCCGAAGACGACCGCGGCGGCGATCCAGCCCACCACGTGCTGCAAGGGTCCGCGAAAGAGCATCTCCTCGCAGATGCCCGAGAGCAGGGCCAGGGCCGCGATGCGCGGCAGGTGGAAGGGCGCCACCATGGGCGCGAGCAGCTCGGAGAGTCGCCGCAACGCCGGAAAGACGGGCTCGGCCGCGATGGTCGCCACCACGAGCGCCAGACCGGTGGCGAGGCCGGCCAGCCACCACGGCATGGCCAGTTCGCGTGGGGTGCGCAGCAGCAGGTCCAGGCCGGGCTCGGTGAAAAAGGCCCAGCCGACGGCCGCGGCGGCGGTGCCGAGGTAGAAGATCGCGGCCATGGGCAGGGTGAGCTGCGGTGGAGCGATGGGGCCTGGTTCGTCGTATTGCATGGGGGTCGCGGCGAGTCTTGATGAAGATCCCTGCAGAGACCACGAAAAAATTGATCGCGCAAGGGGATCGCCTACGTTGGATCCGACCCCTGACCGAGCGCTGTGGGCGCGCGCCGGGGCCGCTCAGCACCGCATTCCGGAGTGTCACATCGTGGCCCGATCCGCCTCCCCAACCCTGGTCTTGATCGCCTTGCTGGCTGCGACGTTGTCGCTGGCGAGCACGGGGTGCAACGAGGTGCGGCAGGCCATGAGCGAGCTGGAGGGCGCCGCGATCGTCGCGCCCACCAAGCCGGAGATGCGCACGGATAACGTGATCCCCAGCGCCGATCCGGTGGAAATGCTGCCCGTGGTGGTGGACGGAGAGCGCACCCTGTCGCACCTGGCCAACGGACTGGGCGCGACCGTCGACGACATCATGATCGACAACCAGCTGGCCGACAGCCGGGTGAAGTCGGGCACCGAATTGACGGTGCGCACCACACGCTCACGTCTGAATCGTTATGTAGAGCGACGGGAGCGGCGGCGCCAACTGAAGGCTGAGCGGGCGCGCACCAAGAAGGCGGCCCGGCTCAACAAGCGCAAGCGGCCTCATAAAAAGGCGCGGCGCAAGACCCGTCGGGCCCACTCCAAGCGTTCGTCAAAGAAGAAATAGGCGACTCGCAGCCACCTGGCGCGATCAGGGCGTCGCGGGTGCGCCAGCGGTGCAGTATCCCTGGCTGCCGCTGCTGCTGCCACCGCCGCCGCCACCGGCGCCCGCCATGGCCTCGAAGAGGCAACCCATGTTGTTGCATGAACCGCCGCCGAAGCAGGCCGGGTCTGGTTTGCCGGCGCCGGCGCCCAGGATGCAGCCCAGCGAGCAGCAGCTCATGATGCCCAGCGGATCGCAGTCCTTGCCCTTGGGATCCTTGCTGCAGTCGCATTTCGGCGCGAGCTGCTTGCAGATGTCGGGAGTTCCGCTGCCTGAGCCACCGCAGGTGCACACGCCCGAGCCAGGCTGAGGCGTGCCGCCGCCACCGCCACCAGGCAGACCTGGGATGGATGGGGCGCCGCCGCCGCCAGGCAGACCGCCGAGGGCCGCCTGCTCCTTGCACTCAGAGCCGGCCTTCTTGTTGCAGAAGGCGCTGATGTTGTCGCAGAAGCCGTTTTTGTCGTAGCACAGGCCCGAGCCCACGTGGCAGGCCAGGTCGAACTTGCTGGTCGCGCCGGCCTTCTTCTTGCAGTCCTCGTCGGTCTTGCAGTCGCCGGTCTCCGGGCCGCCGCCGGTGGTCGTGCCGGAGCAGGTGTAGGTCTTGGTATCGCAGGTACCGGCCTTCTTGGCCTTGCAGTCTTCGTCCTTGGCGCACTCGACGCAGGCGGGCTGGCCATTGACGGTGGCGCAGGCGGGGTAGGGCTCCTGGCAGAGCTTGCAGACGTTGTCCTGGGTCTGGACCTCGCACTTTCCGCTGACGCAGATCTGACCGGGATCACAGTGGGTGGGACCGAGGCAGTCGACGCAGGCGCCGGAGGGGTCCTGCTGCTTGCCCTTGGGGCAGGCGCTCTTGACGCAGGTGTTGTTGACCAGGTTGCAGGTGCCGTCCGTGCAGTGGTCGTCCTTGGTGCAGTCGACGCAGGCGCCGGCGACGCACTTGTCGGGGCAGCCGGCGCAGGCGCTGGTGGCCTTGCAATCGGGACCATAGCAGCAGGTATCCGCCTGCCAGGCGCACGCTTCGATGCCGCCGGGGAAGGCCTGGCAGGTAGCGGCGGCGCCGCAATCCTGACCGCCGTCGCAGCGTGGCACGCAACGCTTGCCGTTGCCGTCCACGTCGACGCAGAAGTCCTTGGCTGCGCAATCATCGGTGGCATCGCAGGTGTCGCAGGTGGCCGCGGCCTTGATGCAGCTGGGCGGCTGCTTGGTGTAGTCGCAAGCGGTGCCTTCGGCGCAGGGCGTGACCGAGCAGCCATCGCACATCCAGTTGGGCGGGATGCACGCCTTGTCGCCCGAGCTGTCGCCGCCGTCGCTGCAGATCACGCCGGCCGGGCAGCCGGCATTGTCGGTGCACTTGGGCAGGCAGAAGTGGGAGTTGCCCTCGTTCAACAGCAGCTGGCAGCGCCAGCCCGTGCCGCAGTCAACGTCCGTCTTGCACGCGCTGCAGAAGCTGACCTTGCCGGGAGTGCCGGCGGTGTCGGCCGCCACGCTGACATCGCCGCCCACCACGGCGTCCGACGTGCTCGTCTGATCGCCTGTGTTGGTCACATCGCCGCTGGCGAAGGACTGGGCGCAGAAGCCGTCGCTGCCACAAACCTGGTTGCCGGGGCAGTCGGAGTTGATGGTGCACTTGACGCCCTGGGGCGCCGTATTGCCTCCGCCGCTGTTGCTGCCGCAGGCAGGTGCGATGAGCATCAGAGCCGCCAGGGCAGTGAGCGATGCCTTGACGTACGCGTGAATGGGGGCGTGCATGAGCGTCTCCTTTGGCGTTCAGCAGGTCTGACTGGCGCAGAAGGGTAGGGTTGTCCATAGCCAAACGCAAGCGAGAACTGGCCTGGACCGGGCCATGTGGGGACCCACTTGCCCCGGGCACGCTCCTGTTCCTACCATCGCCGGCAGTGGACGCTGCGCCCCACCGGTGGTTCGCCACCACCGTCGCCCTCCTGTCGCTGGTTGCGGCATTGCCCGGTTGCCGGTGCAATTCGCCTCGCGACTCGACGCCGGCCAGCCCGGCCGCGGACAAGCCAGCCGCCCGTGCCACGGCTCCGGCCAGCGCGCCAAAGGCGGTCGCTGCTGCGGTGCCGCTACCCAAGAGCGCCACGCCGGCGACCCCGCCCGCTGCCGTCAGCGCGACTGCCCCGGATCTGGCGGTGCGCAGGCCGCTGGCGCGCGGCACGGAATTGCGCGGGTTGGACGACGCGGGACCCCTGCTCGTCCGTGCTCGACGCTGGCTGCGCACGGCATTGCCGGCCTTCGCTGACGGTGGGGGCGCTGGCCTGCGGCGGCGTGGGGGTGCAGGCCAGCGTTTGGAGCGCTTCACCCTGGATGATGACGCCGTGGCCCGGCTGGAGCGCCCGGAGGCGGGCCTGCAATACGTTGCCGAGAGTGGCCGGTGCACGGCCCGCATGGCCGCCGTACGAGCGACCTGCCCGCTGGAGGCAACCGGTTCCGTGCGCACATTGGCGGCCATCGCGCTGCTCGCTGGAAACAAGGGGGCTTCCGGAAGCCCCCTCGGCCCGAAAAACGTCGCTTTCGGGCCTCACCCCATAGCTTCGCCGCCGTTGGCGGCGGGCGGGAACGGGGAGCGGGCCGATGCGGGCCTGGTCGTGGAGGCGTTGCATGGCGGTGGGGACCGGCCAGCCCGCCTGCGGATGTCGTCTTCGGCGCTGTCGAGCCGCTTCACGCTGACGATCGAGACGACGACGGGGCGTGTGCTGGCGGTGCACGACCACATCGCGGGGCGGCCGATCACCCTTGGCATCGAGGCCGGTTCGCCGGCGGTGCTGTCGTTGCGAGTCGGGGAACGAATGGCGGCTACCTGGGCTGTGGGCGAGCAGAACACCGCGGCGACCGGGACACAGGACGAGGTCCTCTTGCAGACGCCTGTGGCAAGCCTCGCCGAGGCCGAACCCGCGGTGGCGCGACTGGCCACCCTGGCCGAGGCGCTGGGCGGCCAGACCACCGGCCCGGAGGCTGTGGTGGTGCGCTGGCAGGGCGGCAAACTCTCCGTCAGCGCTGTGCAGTCGCCGGCGCTCCTGCCCCCGAAGGCACAACACGCGGCGATCCGACGATTGACGAGCCACGCCCAACCCGCCCTGCCCTTGCGCTTTGTCGACGGGCAGATCGCGGCGGCCATGGCAGCCGTGAAGCTCAGTCCTGGCTGCTACCGCGTGGTGGTGCTGGGCACGCCTGAAGGCGGAGGTGAACGCGACGCGGTGGCCGCGTTGCGGCCCTGCGCGCCAACGAAGAAAGGCGACGAGGCGGCCCCATGAGCGGCACGCGCATCGCCGTGCTCCGCCATCACGACGCCGAGGTGCTGGATCGCTGGCTGGAGCGCCTGGATCCGAGCGGGGTCGCGCGCGCAGGCGATGTGGCCCTGGCGACGGTGGGTGGGCACCTGCTGGAGACCACAGATGGGCGGGCGGCAGGCGCCCTGCGTGGCCTGCTCTTCGACGACCTGCAGACCTCCGCCTGGCTGACCGAGCGCGGCCACGACATATCCGACGAGCGCCATGATCGCCTGGCCGGGGACATGGTGGCGCGTTTTGGGCCTGCGGGGCTGGGCCGACTGCGGATGCAGGGCGTACTGGCCTGCCTGCTGCGCGGCCAGGGTGTGGTGGGGCTGGCCAGCGACGTGCTGGGCGTGGCCCCGCTGTACGTGACCCATCTGGACGGCGGCGAGGTGTTGGCCAGCGACCTGGACCTGCTCAATCGGCTGGACGCTGGCGAGCGAGGACTGCCGGGCGCGGCTGAAGGAGCGCGACCCTGGGCCGGTGTGCAGACCGGAGCCGTCGATACCTGGCGCGTGCCAGCGGGTCTGGTGGCCATGGTGGGCCGCGGTGGCGTCCGATTCGAGCGACTGGTGCGCGAGCCGGATGCGGCGCCCTGGCTGCGTCATCGACCGGCGTGGATGGATTCGGCGGACGGGCCCACGATCCGGAAATGGCTGACGGAGGCCCTGCAGGGAGCGCTGGCGGCTGCGCGGCGTGGGCTCGGCACGCTGGTACCGGACGCGGCGGCAGATGACTGGCAGGCGTGGTTGTTGGCCGCCGCTGGCCAGCCCACTCCACTGACTGGCGGTGAGGATGCGGCATCGACGGCCCGCTGGTCGCTGGCCGGCACCTCGGGGCTGTTGGGGTCGCCAATGTGGCCGCCTGCGGCGCCACGACGTGCGACGGAACGGCTGGAGTGGCTGCGGTCTGCGCGGACGGCGGCGATGACGGGCGCGCCGGCGTGGCCTGACGTGGACGTGCCAGAACCCGCGGCGCGGCTGTCAGAGGAGCGAGCGGCGGCGGTGTGGTTGCGCCATGGCTGGACGATCGGATTGCGGATCGCCAGGGAGCAGGAAGAGGCTGCGGCGACGGGCGGCATGATCGTGTGGCCGCAGCTGGATCCGGCGATTGTGGCGGGCGTGGGCGCGTTGGGGCCGGCGGTGGTGGGTGCGGCTTTGGTGGCTGGAGAGTAGCGCGGTAGGCGAGAGGAGTGTGAGCGTGCGGGTGCGGGTGCGGGTGCGCGTGGCAGGGCTCACGCCTGGGAGAGCACCGTGGCCGGGTCCAGGCGGGTGGCGCGGCGGGCTGGGGCGAGGGAGCCGACGGTGCAGAAGACCGTGGCGACCAGCAGGGCCAGGGGCAGAGACCACCAGGGGAAGCTGAAGAAGGCGTCGGGGACCAGGGGGACACCGGCGAGCAGGCGGGTGCCGAGCAGGTCGACGCCGAGCGCCGCGGCGCGGGCCAGGGCCCAGCCGAGGGCGCCGCCGACCAGTCCCAGGGCGACCGCCTCGACCAGCACCAGGGCGGCGATGTCTCTGGCGGAGGCGCCGATGGCGCGCAGGATGGCGATCTCGCGGCGGCGCTCGTGGACCAGCATGACCAGCGTGTGGGCGATGTTGATGGCCGCCACGGCCAGCACCACCAGGGCCAGCAGGACCAGGGCGAGCCAGACCAGGAAGACCACGGTGCCGAAGGTTCGGGCCACGCGTGATCGCCGGGACAGGGCCAGGCCATCCCGCTCCGCGGCGGCGATCACCTCGGCGACGACTTCATTGCCTTCGCACTCGACCACGACGGCATCGAATGCAGCGGTGGCATCGCGACCGCGATGGCGCGCATTGAAATGGCGCACCATGGCCAGGGGGGCGGCGACGCCGAGCTCGGGTGCGCGGGCCGAAAAGCCCACCACCACCGCCTGCTTGATGCGCTGTTGTTTGCGCGGTGCGTCGCGGGTGAAGAACGAATCGCCCAGGGCGAAGTGATAGCGGACCCCGTACAGGGCCGAGGTGGAGGCCATGGGGGCCACGTTCAGCGCCTCGGCCATGTCGGTGTTGAACACTTCGAGCAACAGCGGGTTCAGGACCGTCGGCAGCGGCCACTCGCAGCGACCCGCCCGGGCGCCGGGGTGATCGGCGGCACAGTACAGGGGCGTCGGGCAGCGGGTTTCGGTGGCGCAGAGGCCGTTGCGCTTGTCGCAGGGGCGGGCCAGGTGGCCGCGCGAGCGATCCGGATCGAGGGAGCCTCCGTCGGCGGGATCTTCCAACAGACAGCGCTGAGGCTGGCAGTGGTGCACCCCCTCGGCCTCGACGCAGTCCTGGCCGACGCCACAATCGCCCGCCTTGGTACAGGTGGCCAGGCAGACCGACCTCTGGCACCCGCCTTCGACGCAGGTGCCGGACGGGCAGTCGCCGTCGACCTTGCAGCGCGGCTGGATGCAGCTGCGCCCCGTCGTGCAGGCATCGGCTCGCTCGCAAAACGTACGACAGGCGCCGAGGAAGCAGCCCAGTCCGGCCGCACATTCGTCGCTTTTCTGACAGTCCAGGTGGCTGGCGTCGTCGACGAATCGATCGGCCCAGATGATGGCCTCACATGCCCCGTCGACGCAGCGGGCGCCAGCTTCGCAGTCGATGTCCACGTCGCATCTTTCCAGCGGGTCGCCAGGCAATCGCGGCGGGGTGGTGGCGGCCTCCCCCTGGTGCAATTCGTCGGCCAGCAGGGAGGCCGGCATGCCATCGAGGAAGGCTTCGGCGCGCAGGTCGTAGCCAAGCAGGTTCTGGCCCCCCCAGAGCTTGGCCGGGAAGGCCGACTTCTGCTTGCCCCAGGCCCGCACCACCCCGGGCAAGGCCGCCAGGCGGGCCACGCCGACATCGTCCAGCGGCGCCTGGCCGACGCTGTCATGCACGCCGAAGAGGCTGATGGCGCGGGGCTCGAACTCCACCTGGTTGGCCGGGAAGATGCGGTTGAGAACCCGCTCGCGCAGGCCTTCGCCCAGGCCGACGAAGAAGGTCAGCAGGCAGATGCCCACGGCGATGCCGACGATGGCGAAGACAGCGCTGGTGCGGCTGGCGCGCAGGTTCATCGCCACGAGCGAGAGCAGGCGCGACCACCTCATGGCGACACCTCGCCGTCGGCTGGTGGGGTCGCTGCCTTGCGTTCATCCGCAGGTCGCTCGCTGGGTCCGGCGCTGTCGACCAGGCGACCATGGCTCAGGCGCAACACCCGATCGGCGCGATCGGATACAGAAGCGTGGTGGGTGACGACCACCAGGGTGGTGCCCCGCTCTGCGGCGATCTCGGCGAAGAGATCCAGGACCATGGTGGCGCTGTCTGCGTCCAGGCTGCCGGTGGGCTCGTCGCACATGAGCATGGGCGGCTCGAGCAGCAAGGCCCGGGCGATGGCCACCCGCTGGCGCTCCCCGCCCGACAACGTCAGCGGCATCTTGGACCAGAATCCCGCCAGGCCGACCCGCTCCAGCAGCTCTCTGGCCCTTGCAGAGGCGCGATTGCGGTCGAGTCCGACGCCGAACTGCGCCGGCATGGTCACGTTGCCGCCCACATCCAGCGCGGGCAGCAGGTTGAAGGCCTGAAAGACGAAGCCCACCTGGCTGTTGCGGAAGCGCGACAGCTGCCGATCGCCCAGCTCGCGCAGTTCGCGGCCGCCGATCTTGAGCGAACCTTCGTAGCCCCGATCCAGGGCGCCGAGCAGCTGCAGCAGGGTCGTCTTGCCCGAGCCGCTGGGCCCGGCGATAGCCACGAACTCGCCGGCGGCGATGTCCAGGTCCAGGTCCACCAGGGCCTGCACCCGGCCGGGTCCCTGGCCGAAGGATCGACCCAGCCCACGCGCCTGCACCAGCGGCTTTGCAGCGCTCACTTGCCGGGCTCCGCTTTGCGACGCGGTCGCACGGTCAGTTCCAGAGCCAGGCCGTCGGGCTGGACCCGCAACACCGTGGCCAGCGCGGCGACGCTGCCGACCATGCGCACGAAATGCGCCGGAATGCCGCGCCGTCGCATGCTGCGGCTGATTCGGCCGGTGGTGAGCAGCAGGCCGATCCAGTGGGCGCCACCGGAGGCCACCTCACGCTCGACATCGGAGCCGGACGAACTGGCCAGACTCGGAAACCGGCCACGTGCTACGCGCTCGAAGCGCTGCAGCTCACCTGGCCCGCTGATCCAGACCAATGCCCGGCCGCGTCGCAGCAGCGTCCAGGGGGCCTGCTTGTGGGTGAGGGTGAAGCCAGCGAACTCGCCGAGTTTCTGCGGGCTGGTCCCATGACCCCCTTCGCGCAAAACCGTCTGCATCCGCTCGAGCAGGCCGCGCGCCGCCTGATCCGAACGCATGGAGGCGGCCACGAACGCGCCAACGGTACGCCGCAGGCCGCGGCCGGCCCAGGTTCGGGGATCGGCCGGCGCCGCGTCGTCCACGCCCAGCAGGCCGACCGCCACCTGGCCATCGAGCTGATCGAGCAGCAGGGTGTGGGCGTCCAGGGCAGCGAGCGAGGGATGCACCCAGGACAGCGAAGAGGAGGGCAGGACACGGCTGAGCAGGATTTTGGGCACCATGCCCAGCAGGGCCGGGTTCAGGCGCAGGCGGGCCATGGCGGCGACCTCATCGGGCAACAAGGCGCCCAGATCCAACAGCGGCGTGCCCTCGGCCAGAAAGCCCTGGTGATAATCGGCCACCGCCTTGGTGGCGGCGGGCGCGCTCAGCAGGCGCAGCGACAGGCGCGGCAGGGCCGGCCCCAGGCGCAGATCGAGCTCTGCCCGTTGCAGGCCGTCCACCAGCCGACCGAAGAGCAGAACGCCCGGCCCGATGGCCTTGCGGGCGGCCTTGTGAAAGCCCACCTCAGGGGTCAAGGCGAGACGGGCGTGCAGCACGCCATCGGCAGCCGTCAGCGCAGCGGCAACCTTGCGTGGCAGGCCATCGTAGGTGAGCAAGGCGGCGCCCGCGTCGTCCGCCAGATCGCCGGCCGCGTTGTTGGCTCCTTTGGCGTCTTTGGTGGCTTTCGACCGGACCGCGGCCGGTAGGCGCCAGCGCAACAACAAGACGTCATCCCGCAGGCGCAACATGCCGGGCAACTCATCGGGCTGGCCGCGGGCCGCGATGGTCCACAGTCGCGCCCCATCCTGGGCCGCCGCGCCGGGCTGTACGGAGTGACCGCGCCGCTGCAGCACATCGACCACATGCTCGGCGCCGCCAGCATGGGCCACCCGAGTGCTGAGCCAGACCGCGCCGCCGGACTGCCAGGCGACCAGGCCGGCGTCGGGGTCCAGCCCTGCATCGAGCAGGGTCTGGCGATCCAGGCGCGGCAGTCCGGCGAGCAGGGCGGCGGCCTCGGACAGGCCTTCCGCGCCGCGAATTCGTCTACCCAGGTCATCCAGACCATCGACCACGTCGCCGAGGCGATCGATCCAGACCACCTGCGTCGCCTTGGCGGGCACCTGTTCGTGTAACAGGAAGGGCGTCGGCGCCGGAGTCCGGGCACTCCACCACAAGGCGCCGGCGATGAGGGCCGCCAAGGCCAGGCCGATGACGGCCAGCGAGGCCACGCGACGCGTTCGTCCGCCAGTGGCGTCCATCTTCGTTCAGACGCCTTCGAGCAGGGTGCGATAGCCCCCACCGATGATGTCGGCCACACGGGGGGCCGACTGGCCATCCCACAGCGGCGGGATGCGGCCCTGCTTGCCGCCAGTGGCCAGGATGTCTTGCACCGCCGGCAGGATCGTCGCCGCGTCGCTGCCCAACAGGATGTTGGTGCCCTGGTCGATGGTGATCGGACGCTCGGTATTGTCGCGCAGGGTCAGACAGGGCACGCCCAGCGCCGTGGTCTCCTCCTGGATGCCGCCCGAATCGGTGAGCATGAGCTTGCAGTCGGCCATCAGGCCGAGGAATTCCAGGTAGCCCAGGGGCTCCAGCAGTCGAATGCCGTCATCCACGGGCATCTGCCAGTCGTCGATCCGCTGGCGCGTACGTGGGTGAATCGGAAAGAGCACCGGCAGACGCGCCGCCACTTCGGCCAGGGCATCCAGCAGGGCGCGCAGCTGCTCGCGCCCGTCCACGTTGGACGGCCGATGCAGGGTGACGACCGTGTAATTGCCGGGCGTCACACCCATCTTCGCCGGGGTCTCCAAGCCGCGCGCCCGCTCCAGGTGGCTGCGCAGGCTGTCGATCATCAGGTTGCCTACGCGGTAGATGCGCCAGGGCTGTTTGCCTTCGGCCAGCAGGTTCTCATCGCCATCGGCCGAAGGGGTCAGCAACAGGTCCGCCAGCTCGTCGGTCAGCAGGCGGTTGATCTCCTCGGGCATGCGCCAGTCGCGAGATCGCAAGCCTGCCTCGATGTGACCGACCGAGATGCCGCGCTTGGCGGCGACCATGGCGCAGGCGACGGTCGAGTTGACGTCGCCGGCCACCAGGACCAGCTCGGGCTGGAACTGCACGCAGTCCTCATCGAAGCCGATCATGACCTTGGCGGTCTGCTCGGCGTGGCTGCCAGACCCGACGCCCAAAAACGCGTCTGGACGGGGCATCCCCAGGTCGTCGAAGAAGACGGCGCTCATCTTCTCGTCGTAGTGCTGGCCGGTGTGCACCAGGCGCACATCGAAGCCGCGGCGCAGCAGCTCGCCGTGAATTGGCGCCACCTTCATGAAGTTCGGCCGCGCGCCGACCACACAACTGATTCGTCGAGGCACGATCACCGTTTATCTCCTCTGCGGCCCTGCCGCCTGCCCCCGCCCGGTCCGCCGCGCCGGTTGGCCTTGGCCTTGGCGCCGCGTCGAGGCGGCGAAGGCCGCGGCACCGGCGGCCCATCCTGGCGCGAAGGTCGGCGGCGTGGATCTGGCGGCATGGCAAACGCCCCCACCTGCCCACGACGCTCCAACGCGTCCATCTCGGCGTCATTCAATTGGCGCCACTTGCCCGCCTGCAGCCCCTCGGCGGTGACACCGGCGAAGCTGACCCGCCGCAGCCGCATCACCGGGTGGCCGACGCGCTCCAGCAGCCGGCGCACCTCCCGATTGCGACCCTCGTTGAGCGCCAGTCGAATCCAGGCGTTGCGATCGGTCTTGCGCACAATGCGAGCGAACTCGACCCGGGCCAGCCCATCCTCGAGCCGCACCCCGCGCACCAGGCGCTCGATGGTGGCGTCGGAGGGGATGCCGCGAACCCGCGCGTCATACACCCGCTGCACGCCATGACGCGGGTGGCTGAGCCGATCGGCCAGGCCGCCATCATTGGTCAGCAGGAGCACGCCCTCGGTATTAAAATCCAACCGGCCCACCGTGCGCAGGGCCAGGTCATCGGGCACCAGATGATGGACCAGGGGACGGCTCTCAGGGTCGCTCTCCGAGCACAGCGTGCCCACCGGCTTGTTGAGCACCAGGACCACGCGACGTCGCTGCGGCTGCAAACGCTCGCCATCGACCGTGACCTCGTCGCGACCGAGCACCACGCGGGTTCCGAGCTCGCGCACCGTCTTGCCGTTGACCGCGATGCGACCGGCGGTGATGTACTTCTCAGACTCCCGCCGCGACGCCACGCCGGCCCGCGAGAGGACCTTCTGCAGTCGCTCGCCTCGCTGCTCTTTGCCGTTGCTGGCCATGGGACTCCCGGACCCGTTGCAGGGCGCTGCTGCTCTATCACATTGGGGGTTGGATCGTCACGGGTGAGGCGCTGGGGCCGTGGCCGTGACCGCAATAGGAGCGCCGGCGTCCTCGCCGGCGGCCAGCGGGCGTCCTCGCCCGCGTCGGGGGTCACGCATGTGTCCGCTTCTGTGCCCAGGGCAATCGCACTAAGCGTGGGTGAGGACACTTAGCAGGTAGTCATGGTCCCA
>CAYTLW010000020.1:0-12020 GCA_964438735.1 uncultured Enterobacteriaceae bacterium
GCAACAGCAGCGCGACCGAGAGCACCGCCCAGCCGCCCTTGGCTTTGGCGTCATAGAAGAGCCAGCCGACGCCGAGGACAAAGGGCACGATCATGACCGCGATGGCGCCACCCTGGCCGAAGAAGCCGCCCATGTAGCCGCCGAAGAAGTGACCGCCGTGCACGATGACCCGCGAAAAGACCAGGTAGAGGCCGGCGCCGAGCAGTCCCAGGCCAATGGCGAATGCGCCGACACCGCCGGGGGTGCCGCCGGCGCCGCGTTTGTGGTCGCTGCCCTGGTTCTCTTCCATCGTGACCTCCGCGGACGTCCGCCCGGTTGAGGTGTGGCGACTTGCTGAGAAAGTGCCTGCCTCGCCGGTAAGATACACCGAAAGACCAACAGGTCCAGACAGCTAGGTCGGCAACCGTGGACGACAAGGCGCATGGCGGCGATCCTGCCAATCCGGTGCGCCAACCCGCTGCGCGCCGGCTGGAGCCCCTGTGGACCTTGATTTTCGCAAAACCCTGGTACCCGACGCCGACCCGGCGGAGACCCGCGACTGGCTCGAGTCCATCGACGCCGTGATCGAGCAAGCCGGCCAGGAGCGCGCGCACCACCTGCTGCGCCAGGTGCACGAACATCTGCAGGTGGATGGCGTGCGCCTGCCCTATCTGGTGCAGTCGCCCTACATCAACACCATCCCGGCCGACGAGCAGCCGGCCTATCCCGGCGACCTGGCCATGGAGAAGCGTATCCGGCGCATCGTGCGCTGGAACGCGGCGGTCATGGTGCACCGGGCCAATTTGCGCCACCCCGGGCTCGGCGGTCACCTGGCCTCATACGCCTCGGCAGCGACCATGTACGAGGTGGGATTTCATCACTTCTTCCGCTCGCCGCAGCGTCCCGACGGCGGCGATCAGGTGTTCTTTCAGGGCCACTCGGCGCCGGGCATCTACGCCCGCGCATTCCTGGCCGGGCGGCTGAGCGAGGCCCACCTGGACGGCTTTCGGCGCGAGAGTGGCGACGGTGCGGGCATGTCGAGCTATCCGCACCCGCGCCTGATGCCTGACTTCTGGCAATTCTCCACCGTATCCATGGGGCTGGGGCCGATCTGCGCCGTCTACCAGGCACGCTTCAACCGCTACCTGCAGCATCGAGGCATCAAGGATACCAGCGGCAACCGGGTCTGGGCCTTCCTCGGCGACGGCGAGACCGACGAGCCCGAGGCGTTGGGCGCCCTGTCGCTGGCGGCGCGGGAGGGGCTCGACAACCTGGTCTTCGTGGTCAACTGCAACCTGCAGCGACTGGACGGCCCCGTGCGCGGCAACGGCAAGATCATCCAGGAGCTGGAGTCGGTCTTCCAGGGCGCCGGTTGGAATGTGATCAAGGTGCTCTGGGGGTCGAGTTGGGATCCCTTGCTGGCCCGGGATCACGACGGTGTGCTGCGCAAGCGCTTCGCCGAGGTATGCGATGGCGAATACCAGAAGTACGTCACTTCGGATCTGTCCTACGTACGCGAACACTTCTTCGGCAAGTATCCACAGCTGCGGGCCATCTCCGACGAGCTCAGCGACCGCCACCTGCGACGCATGTATCGGGGCGGTCACGATCCGCTGAAGGTGCACGCCGCCTACGACGCGGCGACGCGCTCGGTGGGCCGACCCACGGTGGTCTTGTGCAAGACGGTCAAGGGATACGCCCTGGGCGAGGGCATCGAGGCCCGCAACTACGCCCACGGTCAGAAGAAGATCAGCGGCACCGACCTGCGCCTGTTCCGCGATCTGCTGGAGTTGCCTATCGCCGATGCCGAGCTGGACGACCCGCCCTTCTACCACCCGGGTGCGGATAGCGAGGAAGTCGCCTACCTGCTGGAGCGGCGCGCCGAGCTGGGGGGACCGATCCCGCTGCGCAAGACTGACGGCGTGCAGGTCCAGATGCCAGCTGCGGCGGCTTTCGAGCGCTTCAACGCCGGCAGCGGCACGACCGAGGTGTCGACCACGGGTGCATTCGTCAGCCTGCTGGCGGCGATGATGCGGGACAAGCAGGCCGGCTCCCGCCTGGTGCCCATCCTCTGCGACGAGGGCCGTACCTTCGGCATGGAGTCCTTGTTCAAGCCGCACGGCATCTACTCGTCGGCGGGCCAACTCTATACGCCGGTGGACGCTGAGTTCCTGCTGGCCTATCGCGAGGCGAGGGACGGCCAGATCCTGCAGGAGGGCATCAACGAAGCCGGCTCCATGGCCAGCTTCATCGCCGCCGCCACCAGCTACTCGACCCACGGCGAGCCGGTGATTCCGCTCTACTTCTTCTACTCCATGTTCGGTTTTCAGCGCACGGCGGACCTGGTCTGGCAAGCCGCCGACATGAACGCGCGCGGCTTCCTGCTCGGCTGTACCGCGGGCCGCACCACGCTCAACGGCGAAGGATTGCAGCACCAGGACGGGCACAGCCTGTTGCTGGCGTCGACCAATCCAGCGGTGGTGCCCTGGGAGCCGACCTGGGCGTATGAGTTGTCGATCATCGCCCGCGACGGCCTGCGTCGCATGCTCGCTGGCGAGGACGTGATCTACTACCTGACGCTGCAAAACGAGCCCTACATCATGCCGAAGATGCCCGACGGCGCCGAAGAGGGTGTGCTGGCGGGCATGTATCTGGCCCGCAGTGCCAAGGCGCTCCTGGGCGATGGCGGCGGTCTGCCCAAACGCGCTCCGACGGTGCAGTTGCTGGGCAGCGGCTCGATCATGGCCAGCGTGCTGGCCGCGCAGGAGAAGCTGGTCCAGGAACACGGTGTGCGCGCCGAGGTCTGGAGCGTGACCAGCTATGCCTGCCTGCGACGAGAGGCGCTGGCGCTGGACGCCGAAGCCAGGCGAGCGGGACGGCCGCGAGGCGATGGCGGTCAGAGCTGGTTGGAGCGCACCCTGGGTGCCACTGAGGGACCCATCGTCGCGGCGTCGGATTGGATGAAGCTCACCTCGGATCAGATCGCCCCCTGGTTGGGCGGTCGGATGCTCTCACTGGGCACCGACGGCTTCGGCATGAGCGATACACGCGACTCGCTCCGGCGCCATTTCGAGGTCGATACGGCTGCGATCGTGTCCAGCGCCCTCTGGTCGCTTGGCATGGCCGGGGCCGAAGATTGAGGCCCACGACGGCGCAATTCCGAGACGGCGTGGCGGCGTGGGGCGGGGTCTGCAGGACCTCCCTGGGGATGATCGGTTCGCGGGGGCCATGGAGCCCACCTCGCTGTTGGGCTACGATCGCGACACGATGGTGACCCGAGAGACCGGCGAATATGGCAGTGATGGCTCAGCGCTGCCCAGCGTCGATCCGAACGAGCCCACGCAGGCCAGGCAGATGCGGCCCCGCCGGATCACCGACCTGGAAGGGCCGCTGCATCGACGTCAGATCGGCACCGAAGAAGACGAGACCTTCGTCGCCCTCGACCTGAGCACGGGCCCATGGGGCGCCCGCGGCCAGGTGGAGGCGCTGATCGACGAAGCGCCGGTGGACAACGACGGCGGGCTCGAGGCGGTGGTCAGCCGCCTCGCCAACTGGGTCGCTGGCGAAACACGGACCGAGACCGGCGAGGTCCGGAGCCGGATGCAGCTTCGCGGCGCTTCGTTCAAACCCGCCTACCGGGTCGAGGTCCAGTGGCGGGCTGGCGACGATGAGCTGCCGGGGCCCAGCGACCTGGTGGTCCATCCCGACGTGCCGGACGAAGTTCAGAGCGGCGATCTGCTGCCCGGCAGCGATCGTCCCTTGACCGCCGAGGTCGAAGAGTTCGGTGAGCGGCCGACGGTGCCCGGATTGGACACGCAACCCGATGGCGAGGCGGTGGGGCACGACACCCATCCGGACCTGCCGCGGGTGACGGCGGTCGGGGTGCAGACAGGCCCGGCGGCCCTGGACGAGACCCTGGAGGTGATCGGGGCGGACCCCACGGCGCTGCCCGACCAGCCCGGCGAGTTGCTCTTCGAGGTCCCAGTGGAGGACGAGGCGCTCGACCACCTGGTCACGGCGCTGGCCCATGCCTCGCTTCGGGACGCGGTGATCGACCTCAGCGAGCAGGCGCGATCCGGCGAACTCGACGAAGACGACGGACGCAAGGCCTGGATCTCGGTGTCGGCCATCCCCGTGACGCAGGTCGAATACGACTTCGACGGCGAGCCCTTCCAGCTCTGGGTCTACGGCTTCGGCGAGCATCTCTGGGCGGATCAGCAGCCTCTCTCCGCCGGCCTGATCTCCATACAACAAGAGGAGCAGTCGCCGCCCGACGAAGAGATCGATGGCATCACGCTAAACCCGAATGATGAGACTGTGCCCGTGTCCCTGCCCATCCGTAGGCGGGGTCCCTCGGCGCCAAGCGTGGTGCTCAGCAGCGGCTTGCAGGAGGCCGTGAAATCGCAGCGTCGTGACCGGGCCACTGCGCGCGATCTGCCGCAGGTGACGCAGACGAGCACGTGGGCCGAAAACCCCGACACAGAGGTCACCCGCCTGCCGTCCGCCCCGCCCCGAGCGCGACAACGCTCCTCGCGGGGCAGCATGACGTTCATCTGGCTCGCCATGGGCGCGGTGCTGGCCATCAGCGTGTGCGTGGTCGCCGGCTTCCTGGCCTGGCGGGCGGTGAATGCGCAGGCAGAGAGCGAGCGCTCTGCGTCTGTTGTGGCGGAACGGCAGCTGGTAAAGGCCCGCCAGGCAACGTCTCCGACGACGACCGCCGGTGCAGCGAAGCCCGCTTCGACAGCAGAGTCGGAAAGTGACCTGGCGCCGGCGTCGGCGGATCCGGCGGCCAAGGCGCTTGTGGCGGGCACGCCCCCGGCAGACGAGTTGGCGGATGACCCTGCGGACGAAGCGGCCGACGAACCGGCGGATGACACTGCTATCGATCCGCATGCCGCGATTGAGGCCGCCCCGACCGCGGCTCCCGGCGGCGCGGATGAGCCGAGCCCGGTCAAACCAGAGGCGGTTCCTCCACCGGAGGTCGCGCTGGAAGACGATGGCGCGACCCACGAGGTCTACGGCACCGCAGCCGACGAGGACGCGCCGTGGCTGTCTTTGCGCTCACGACGCCACCGAAAGTCCCGACTGGTCGCCCGCATGCCCGACAACACGCGCGTCAAGTTGCTCCGTCGCGGTCGCACCTGGTGGAAGGTGAAGGTCGTCGGCGGGACTTACGACCGCCGCACTGGCTGGGCCCATCGCAAGTGGCTGCGCGGCACGCGCTGATCGCTCTGGATTCAGGTCTGCCCGTCACCCTCTTCGGCCGCCCCGGCGCCCGGCTTCGGGGTTCGCATGGGCTCGACGCGCTTGAGGCGACCAGCCAGCCAGTTGTCGATGTCGCTCACATAGAGATTCGAGAATCGACGGTCGGAGACGCCACCGGCCAGGGCGGTGTGCGCCACGTCTTCGGCAAAATCGACCACCAGGCGATAGGAGGGAGCGAAGCTGGTCTCCCTGCCGCCCGAGCGATAGATCTGCCCCTGGCGGATGGTGGCGCGGCCGCCGGCCAGGGTGATGGGGCCGTGATCGAAGCCCGCAAATCGGGGCAACTTGCCGCCAAAGAGCAGGTGGCGCATGAGCAGCTGACGGTCGCTGGCCCAGGTCTGCGCCGGGCCTGAGAGCGCGTCCTCGGCCACTGAACGCCAGACTTCGTCCCGGTCACGGCCGCCATACCAGGCGCTTTTTGCATCCATGAGCACGCGGTCCAGGTTCCAGGCGAAGTCGGCGACGATGCCGGTCTCGCCCAACAGGTGGCTCACCACCTCGTCGCCCATGAAGGCGCCAAAAACGTCGCGCAGAAGGGCGGTGTAGAAGCGCTCGAAAAGCCACGCTGCCCGGCTGTCCGGGTCATAGCGACAGTCCCAGTCGGCAAGCAGCTGTGCGTTGTCCGACTTGGGCAGCAGCGGGCGCAGCACCTCCATGTACTGGGCGGCGTGGCGTGAACCGACGTCCAACTGCAGCTTCGCCGTCTCGTCCACATTCCAGTCTGTGCGTGCGTCCAGGGCCGCGGCGATGGCGTCGGCGCGGAAGGGAGCCATGGGCAGGTTGATGGGGCGGCTGCGACCCCAGGAGTTGAGATCGTTGTTGGCCGTGACGATGTAGCCGCAGTCCGGGTTGATGCTCCAAGGCAGGCGATCGGCGGGCACAAAGCCGCGCCAGTCGTTCCCTGGGTTCCAACCCTCCAGGGGCACGAAGCCGTCGCATTCGGGCGCGCGCATGGGCAGCCGGCCACTCATCTGGTAGCCGATATTGCCCTCGCGATCGGCCAGGACCCAGTTCCAGGCGGTCTCTACGTGGCCGATGAGCTTCATCCCGGTCTGCACATCGTCGGCGTGGAACATGGCCATGATGGCGGCCACAGAGGATGCGCCGGTGCCACTGCTGCTGGACCAGCAGGTGGTCAGGTAGAGGCCGGGATCGTGGGGGTCGCCATCGAGCACGCCATGGTCATTGTCGTGAAAGATGACCTCGACGTCATCGTGCTTGCGGCGCTTGATCAGCTCGCGCCGCTCGCGGAAGGGCAGCCACTTCTCCTCTCCGCCCTCGTTGCGCTTGAAGCAACCGTCGCGGCAGTCCTCGATCCAGCTGTCGATACCGTCCATGAAGGCATAGGTCACGCCCCAAGCCAGGTTGTTGGTCCGCCCCAACAGGGCCGCAGGCAGGCCCGGCATGGTGGCGGCCAGGCAGAATCGATCTTCCGATTCCAGGGCGGCCTCGTACCAGACCGCCGGCAGGCGGTTCACCTCCAGATGGGGGTCATTGGCCAGCATGGCTGCGCCGGAGGCTGTGCGGCTGCCGGCGATGACCCAGTTGTTGGAGGCCATGGCTTTGGGCACCGCGGCCAGCCAGCTGAGCGCCGCTGGCACGACCCGCTCGCCCAGGCGTACCTTGCGCACCAGGTAGGGGTCGAGATCGCCCAGCAGGCCTGGGAAGAGCTCGTCCAGGTGGCCGGTCGGCACGCCGCCCTGGACCATCTCCACCAGCAGCCGCTCCATGTCGCCCTGGCTCTGCGCCAGGTTGACGTAGGCCATCAAACGGGTCAGGGCCAGGCTGTCGCCGGCGTCCCAGGGCGTGTGCTGGTAGCGCAGCACGCGCAGTTCCCAGGGTATGGCCTGGTCGAATGCTTCGTTGACGCCGGCGACGTAGGCGTCCAGCAGGACCTGGTAGCGCTCGGGCAACTTGTCGCGTTCGGCGGCGGCCTCGCGGCCGAAATCCATGCGGCGAAAGAAGCGATCGACGCCCAGCATCTCGTCGCTGTCGGCCAGCAATTCACATCCCCGGCCCTGCACCAGCACCCGCAGGACCAGCATCTGCAGACCGCGGTCGGCGCCATGGCAGTAGCCCAGGCCGCGGTACAGATCGCTGTCGTAGGCGGCCATCACGTGGGGGATGCCGTGGGCGTCGCGTTCGATGACCACCAGGCCATCTCCTCGTAGCTCTGTGCGGGTCTTGAAGCTCATGGCGCTGTTCTACCGCAACTGGACGCGCCCGCACACTCCCCTTTGGCAGCGCATTGCGCTAGGCTCGCCGCCGTGACCTCCCGATCCGCCGACGACGCCCCGATCGACGCCCTGGCGCGCGGTACACACTCCGAGCGGGAGGCGGCTTCGCGCGATCTCTGGGTGCGCAATCCCATCGACTTCCTGCGCGGTCGCGGCGCCGCGATCGCCGCCGGCGTGGTGCGGCCGCAGAGCGTGGATGAGCTGGTGGAAGTGGTGCGCCTGGCGGGCCGCGATGGCCGCGCGCTGGTGCCCCTGAGCGCTGGCAGCGGCGTCTGTGGCGGCATTCGCCCCGGACCGGAGGACGTCATCCTCGACCTGAAGGGCCTGCGCCGCCTCGAAGTGCTGCCCGAACACGGCGTGGTGCACTGCGGCTCCGGGGTCATGGGACGCCACGCCGAAGAAGCCTGCAACCGGGTGGGCATGACCATCGGGCACTTCCCCTCTTCCATCGCGTGCAGCGCGGTCGGCGGCTGGGTGGCGGCGCGTGGCGCGGGTCAGCTGTCGAGTCGCTACGGCAAGATCGAGGACATCTGCGTCGGTGCGACCGCCGTGCTGGCCGACGGCAGCGTGCAGCAAGCCTGGCGAGGCGACGCCAAGCTGGACGAGTGGGTCGGCAACGAAGGGGCGCTGGCGGTGATCGCCGAGGCGAGCCTGCGCATTCGGCCGCTGCGGCCCGGCTGGACATTTGCCGCCATGATGGCACCCGACCTCGAGCGTGGCCTCAACGCGGCCCGCCAGGTGGTGCGTCAACGTCCGGTGGCGTCGCTGGTGCGCCTGTACGACCCCATCGACAGCCGCATCGCCCTCAGCCACGGCGGCGGCGGCCTGATGAAGCGGCTCGACACCTTGCTCAAGGTGCCACGCCTGGCCCGCTGGGCGGGTGATCGGCTGATGAAACAATGTCTGCTGGTCGTCGGCTGGGAGGGCAGCGGCCCGGCCTGGGACGCGGTGCGCCGGGCGGTGAACGCGCTCGGCACGGCCATGGGGCTGCGAGACCTCGGGACGGCCCCCGGCGAGCTGTGGCTGTCCCGCAGGCACGACGTGAGCTTCAAACAGATCGGCGTCGTTCGCGGTGGCCACTTCGCCGACACCATGGAGGTGGCCTGCCCCTGGTCTGACGTGGCGCCGGTGTATCACGCGGTACGCGCCGCCGTGTCGCCCGAGGCCTTGTCCATGGCCCACTTCAGCCATGCGTACAGCGAGGGCGGGGCCATCTACTTCTCCATGACCGGCCACGTGGAGGCCTACGAACGCACTTGGGCGCGGGCCCTGGACGCCGTCGATCGGGCGGGCGCCACGCTGAGCCACCATCACGGCGTCGGCCGGCTCAAGGCCGACCTGCTGCCGCGCGAGCTGGGCGGTGTGCATCGGGTCCTGGTCGACTGCAAACAGGAATACGACCCGAGCGGAATGCTGAACCCCGGCGTGCTGGGGTTGCCCGGGCCCGTGGAGCCGGCCGAGCCCCATCGCCGCCGCCCCGGACTGGACCGCTTCAACGGCCTGTGGACCGGGCCTGCCAATCGACGCCTGGGTGACGTGGAGGCCGAGGTCCGCTCCGCCGGCTGGACGCTCGGCGTGGCCGTAGACGCCGGCGAGCCCATCATCGCCTGGCTGCGCGCCAACCCTGCCAACGCGGCAGCATGCACGCTGGGCAGCGCCCGTGACCGCCTGGTGGCGCTCGAAGGGGCATTGACTGACGAAGACGCGACGCCATTCGGCACACGGGTGACCCCACGGGCGGCGGTGGGCCCCAACCTGCTGCCGCGCCTGCTGACCTCGGGCTGCGAGATCGGGCAGGTGACCCTCCGATTGCTCCGCCGGCCCCAGCGATGGCTGCACCTCAGCGACACGTGCGATGCGCCATTGGATCGGCTTCGCGGGCTGCTGGTCGGCGATGTGGAACCCTGGGCCACGTCCGTGCAGGGCGATCGATGCGACCTGTGGTTCGCCTACGAGACTCCTGCCGAGCAGGCGTTGGCGGACGCGGTCGACTGGCCGGGGGAGCGCCAGGCATCGGGCTCCAAGCTGCTCGCCGGTCTGGCTGGCTCTGCCCGCGCGGACGAGGCGTTCGAACAATTGCATTCAGCCCGTTGGCGGCCCTGGGCGGCGCTCGAAGCGGGCGACGTGGTAGGGCTCGGCCCCGCCGGCGGCTGGCAGGTGGAGGTGGGCTCGTGAACCTGCCCCAGGAAGTGGCCAGCTGCGCCATCTGCCCACGCTTGTGTCGCGATGTCTGCCCCGTGGCGGTGCACGCCGGCCGCGATGATCTGGTGCCGTCGGAGAAAATGCGCGCGGTGGCTGGCCTGATGGGCGCGGCGGCCGGCGTGGCCGATGGCGAGCGCCTGATGGCCTGCACCGACTGCGGCGCGTGTACCGAACACTGCCTGCTGCAGATTCCGGTGGCCTCCTGGCTGGATGCGGGACGAGAGCGGTGGCTGGCGCACGAAGCGGGCGCGCTGCCGCCGCCCCCTCCGGACGATCCGCTGCCGCCCGCCATCGAGGCGGACCAGATCGAACCGGGCACCTGGTTGCTCACCACATGTGGCGGCGCCCCGGATGGCTCTCGCGAGCGCCTCCGGCTGGCCGAAGGACCGCGCGAGGTGGGCTCGCCCTGTGATGAACGGCCAGCCAAGTGTGATCCTGCGGCCGGATTGCACGCTATCGACGGCCTGCTGCGGCACAAAGCGCCCATGGGCAGCACCTGCTGCGGACAGCACCTGCATCCAGGCGTCGGTGGTGCGGACCTGCGCGGGGACATGGCCCGCGCCATGGTGGCCGGCATTCCCAACGGCGCCACCGTGCTGGTTGCCGATGGCGCCTGCGCCGGACACCTGGCCGCCAGTGTCGGCGAGCGCCTGCATATCGTGCGGCTGGACGAGGACGCACTGAAGTCCAACGGCGGAGGCACGTCGTGAGGACCCTGGTGATCGTCAATCCGGCTTCGGGCGGCGGCCGCACGGGTGCCCTGTGGCAGGAGCTCGCGCCGGTGGCCGAGCGCCTGCTGGATCGGCCGGAGGTGCATCATACGACCCGTCCCGGCGAAGCCACCGATACCACGCGCACAGCGCTGCTGGACGGGGTGGAGCGAGTCGTGGCGCTGGGTGGCGATGGCACCTGCCACGAGGTGGTCAACGGATTCTTCGATCCCGATCGCCGCGTCGCGGTGGCGCCCGAGGCGATTTTCGGCTTCGTGCGCAGCGGCACCGGCGGCGACCTCGCTCGGACTTTTGACATGCTCGACGCGCCGACGGCGCAATTGGAGCGGATCGCTGGCAGCGAGGCCACGCCCATCGATGTCATCGCCTGCCAGTGGAGCGAGGGCGGCGGCGGCTGGGAGATCTCGGTCAACATCGCATCGGTCGGCCAGGGCGGTGACGTCTGCCAGCGGGTGGACGCACGGCGGAAGTTCTTTCGCGGCGCCCTGCCCTTCGCGTTCGCGACCCTGGAGAGCCTCGCCGTGACCAGACCCTGGCGGGTCGAGCTACGCCTGGATGACGGTCCGGGGCAGGCGCATACCGTGCGCAATGTGGTCGCCGCCAACGGCCGCTACCACGGCGGCGGCATGCACGTGGCGCCCATGGCCGTGCCGGATGATGGCGTCTTGGAAGTGGTCCTGATCGGCGACCTGTCCCGCCTGGCATCCTTGATGACGGGGCCCGCGCTCTATCGCGGCGAAGTCCACCTGCAGTCCGGCAACAGCCACCTGCGCTGCCAGAAGTTGTCGGTGATGCCGCTGCCCGGTCAGGCGCCCATGCTGTTGGAGATGGACGGCGAGGTGCGGGGCACGGCGCCGTTGACCTTTGAGTTGTTGCCCGGCGCCCTGCGCCTGGCGCGCTGAGGAACGCGTGCCCGTCCGCTGGTGCGCGCCGTCTGGCGGCACGTTCCTGGGAGAGTGAACCACATGATTCAGCGTGTACTCTGGCTCACAATTGGCATGGTCGGCGCCGGCCTGCTGGCGGACGCCCGGCCAGCAGAGGCCGCACCCTCGGTCGCCTCTGCCGTGGCTGCGCCAGTGGCGGCCACGCCATCGGTGTCGCCTGCCGAGCAGCGCGTGCAGTTGAAACTGGCGCGGAAGTTCCTCGCCCAGGGCAAGCACGAAGCTGCGCGCGCCATCCTGACCGACCTGGTCGGGTCGGGCGCCGCCGGTCCCGAGGTCGGACAGGCGAAGAAGCTGCTGGCTGATCTCGACAAGCGGCATCCCGCCAAGGAGCAGTTGGAGGCCGAAGAAGGACGCGGCACATTGGTCATGGGCAACGCCGCGGCGTGGATGTCCTTTGGCATGTTCGCGCCGTGGTAGCCGACCATGGGCACTGCAGATCGAAATGCCAGCCCATGGAAACGCAGGGCGCTGCGCCTGGCGACGCTGCTGGGGTTGTGCTGGCTCGCCGTGGCCGCCGCGCTCTTCATCTTTCAACGCTCGCTGATCTACCCGGCGCGCGCCCCCCGAGCCGTTCAGGTGGCCGAGGGCATGGAGCTGGTGCGCTATCCGGCGGGCGAGTTCGAAGGCGCCGCGCTATGGGTGCCGCCACCGGACGAGGCGAC
>CAYTLW010000020.1:12120-87201 GCA_964438735.1 uncultured Enterobacteriaceae bacterium
CGGCGGGCGAGTTCGAAGGCGCCGCGCTATGGGTGCCGCCACCGGACGAGGCGACGGTGGTGGTCTACTTCCACGCCAACGGGCCGCAGCTCGCCGGACTGGTGCGGGTGGCGCGATCCTATGGTGCCGCTGGCGTGGGTTTCCTGGCCGTGGAGTACCCGGGCTACGGGGTGCTCGCCGAGCACTCGCCGTCGGAGACTTCGCTGCTGGCGGCGGCCGAAGGCGCGATGGCCTGGTTGAAGTCGCAAGGCGTGGCGGCCGAACGAGTCGTCCTGCAGGGGCGCTCATTGGGGACTGGGGTGGCGGTGGCCATGGCGGCGCGTGGCCACGGCGTGCGCCTGGCGCTGGTCTCGCCCTTCACGTCGGTCGCTGCGGTGGGGGCGAAACGCTACTGGTTCCTGCCCGTGCGCTGGTTGGTTCTGGACCCATGGGATAGCGCCGCTGCGGCGCCAAAGGTGACCATCGATACCCTGGTTGTGCATGGGGACCGGGATCGGATCGTGCCCTACAGCCAGGGCGTGGAGCTGACAAAACTGCTGCCCGCCGGACGTCTGGTGACGATCGAGGGCGCGGGCCACAACAACATCTTCTATGCCAACGACGGCGCGGCCAGGCGGCTGGTGATCGACTTCTGTCGCGGCGCATCGGGCGCCGGAACGCCGCAGTAATGGCCTGCCGACTGCTGCTGATCCACCCAGACGGCGCTGGACCGACGGGATCACCGCCGCTGGGGCCCCTCTACCTGGCGGCCGAGGCGTTGCGCGCTGGCGTCGAGGTCCGGGTCCTGGATCTGGCTGCCACGCACGGCCCTGGCAACGGATCCAAAGGGGCGGATCGGGTGCTGGCCGAGGTCGACGGCTGGTCACCCCACGCGGTGGGCGTGTCCATCTTCAGCGAGAACGCCCTGGCGGCCTACCGGATCGCCGAACGGTTGCAGGGCTGCGACGAATTGCTCCGCATCGCCGGCGGTCCGCACGCCACGTTGTGTGCCGAAGAGGTGCTGGACCACGGCTTCGACCTGGCCGTCCTGGGCGAAGGCGAAGAGGCGCTGGTGGAGGTACTGGGCGCGCTGGGTGCAGGCCGCGACCTGGGCACCGTGGCCGGCATCGCCTTGCGCCGACCCGATGGGCGCGTCATCCGCACGGCGGAGCGCACCTTGCTACGAGAGCTGGATCGACTGGCCCTGCCGACAACGGCGCTCGGCCTCTTTCCCCGCAGCTGGTACCTGGGCGATGACCCAAGCCGCAGCCTGCCACCGACCTTGTTGAGCAGCCGGGGCTGCCCGGCGCACTGCATCTTCTGCGCGATGGACCACCTGGGCCCGAAACATCGCCGCCACTCCACCGATCGCGTGCTGCAGGAGATGCAGGCCTGGTATGACCTCGAGTCGGTGCCGGTGTTCAGCTTCTGCGACGCCGCATTCACGGTGCAGGAAAAGCGCCTGCTGGCGCTATGTGAGGCCATGGCGACCCTGCCATTCCGGCCCATGTGGTGGTGCGAGACCCGCGCGGATGGCGTCCGCCCCCACGCCGCCGAGGCCATGGCGAACGCCGGCTGCCTGATGGTGATCCTGGGCATCGAGAGCGGCGACTCCGGAGTCTCGGCGCGCATCGGCAAGGGCCTGGACCTGGACGCCGCCGCCGACACCATCGCCATGCTGGATGGCCTGGGCATCCGCGTGCACGTCAACTTCATGTTCGGCTTCCCCGATGAGACCGCGGCCGAGATCGACCAGACGTTGCGCTACATGGAGCGGATCGCACCGCATGTGCACTTCTTCAACCCCATGGGACTGGTGGTGCCCTACCCGGGCACCCCGCTCTACGATCGGCATCACGAGGAGTTGGGCTGCACCCGCTGGTGGTTGGACGAGAGCCGGGTGCGGGCCATGAATCGCGACCCTGGCCCGCAACCACAGACCGACCCGGGCGAGGCCATGGCGGCGTTCGCGAACGCTCGAGAGCAGGGCATGTTGGAGGCGTGCTTGGTGCCCCATGACGCCGAGGTCGAGGCGGCGATCCAGCGATGCCTCGCTTTCCGGCAGGACTTCAATCGGGACAAGGTGCGAAGCCTGATCGGCGCCGCCTCGGCAGGCGCAAGCGTCGACTCCTGACCAGCGAGATTGCGACCTGGGAGTGACGCGGCTGAACCGCGGTCAGGGCAGCCAGGAGGTGCACTGTATGCGTCGAATGCGGTTGTTGGCGGTGTCCGCGACGTAGAGCAGGCCCACCTTCGAGACGGCGACGCCCTCCGGCTGCAGGAACTTGGCCGCCGGCCCTTTGTCGTCGGCGTAACCGTACGCGGCGTTGCCGGCGGCGGTGCTGGTGGCGCCGTCAGGGCGGATCAGGCGAATGCGGTGGTTGTTTCGATCAGCGACGAAGACACGCCCCATGGTGTCTATCGCGATGCCGGACGGCGTGTGGAAGAGGGCGTCGCTGCCCTTGCCGTCCAGGAACCCCGGCTTGCTGCCGGCGACGGTGTCAACCGCGCCGGCGGGGGATACGTGGCGGATCAAGTGGTTGCCGCTGTCGGCGACCCAGACATGCCCGGAAGCGGAAGCTGCCACGCCAGCGGGGCCATTGAAGGTGGCTTTGCCGGCGGCACCGTCGGCGCTGCCCTTGTCGCCAGCGCCGGCGAGGGTGCCCACGGTGCCATCTGAGGCCAGGGAGCGGATGCGATTGTTGTTCATATCGGCGACGTAGAACGCCTCGCCGACGCGAGCCAGGTCCATGGGATAGAAGAACTTCGCGTTCGAACCCTTGCCGTTGGCAAAGCCGCCGAAGGTGCCGGCGAGTGTGCTCACCTGGGCCTTGGTGGTGAGCTTGCGGATGCGCATGTTGTTTCGATCGGCGATCAAGACATCGCCGTTGGCGCCCACCGCCAGGCCACAGGGCTCGTCGAAACGTGCCTTGTCGGCGTCGCCATCGAGCAGGCCTTCCTTGCTCCCGGCGACGGTGAGCACGACGCCGGCCGGGCTGATCCGGCGAATCCGTGAAGGCACGCGGTCGCTTACGTAGACATCGCCGTTGCCGGCGACATCGATACCGGTGGGGTAGTAGAAGGACGCCGCTTTGCCCTTGCCGTCCTGCGGTGGGTAGCCGGCGCTGCCGTCGCCGGCCAGGGTGCTGACCATCCACAGCGCGCAGGTCTCCAGCTTGCAGTCAGCCGAGCAGCCGTCGCCCGGCTTCTTGTCGCCGTCGTCGCATTCTTCGGCGCCCTGCACCTTGCCGTTGCCGCAGGGGTCGACATTACCACACACGCCGGCCTTGCAAGACTTGCCGGCGCCACATGGGCTGCCGTCGGCCACGGCCTGGTGCTGGCAGCCCTTGGTCTTGTGGCAGCTGTCGGTGGTGCAGGCGTTGCCATCGCTGCAGGTCGCGCCGGTCACAGCGACGCCGCTGCACGTGCCGGTCTTGCAGGTCTCCGATTCCGTACAGGCGTCGCCATCATCGCAGCCGAGGCCGGTGTTGGCGTTATGTGGCGAGCAGATGCCGGTCAAGGGGGCGCAGAATGGCTTCGTGCAGAGGGAGGGATCGGTCTGCTTGCAAAATACGACCGTATTCGGTGCCACCTCGCAGCGCGGCGCGACTTTGCCGTCGACCAGCTTGACGATGCACACCAGGCTGCCGTTGCACAGGTTGCCGTCCTCGTGCTTGGCGCAGTCGACGTCCTTCTGGCAGGGGCAGACGTTGATCTCGGCAATGCAATTGCCGGCCAGGCAGCGGTCGCCGGCGCTGCACGGGTTGCCGTCATCACATGGTGTCTCTTCAATCTGGGCGGTGGGCTTGCAGCCGCCGGTCTTGGCCTGGCATCGGTTTTTGACGCACGCGGTATCTTCAACGCTCGGGCAGGTGGGGATGGTAGCCGGGTTGACTCGACAGCTTCCGGTCGCCTTGTGGCAGTACAGGGTCCCGTTGCAGAGGTCGCCGTCCTCGTGTTTGGCGCAGTCCTTGGTGCTGGCGCACTGGCACGTGTTGAAGGACGAGTCGCAGTCCCCATCTACGCAGACGTCGCCGCTGGTACAAGGGTTGCCGTCGTCGCAGGTCACCTTGCCGGCCAGGGGTACGGCCTGGCAGGCGCCGGTCTTGGCGATGCAGGTGTTCTTGAGGCAAGCCGTGTCGTCGACGCTCGGGCAGACCACCACCGTCGCCGGATTGAACAGGCAGGCGGTCTTGCCGTCGTCGCCCTTGCCGCAATAGAGCGTGCCGTTGCAGAGATCGCCGTCGTCTTTGGTCACGCAATCGACATCCTTGGCACAGGGACAGATCTGGGTGCCAGGGCTGCACTTGCCACCTTCACAATCATCGCCGTCGGTGCAAGGGCTGCCGTCGTCGCAAGGCGTGCCGTCGGCCGTGGGCTGCCAGGCGCACTTGCCGACGGTCGGCGAGCACAGGTTCTTCAAGCACGCGTGATCCGCCACGCTGGCGCAGACGACCACCGACGCGGGGTTGGGCTGACAGGTGCCGCTGGTCTTGTGACAGAAGAGCACGCCATTGCAGAGATTGCCGTCATCGACGGCGGCACAGTCGGCGTCGGTCTTGCAGACGCAGATGCCCTTGCCTGAGCCACAGGCGCCGCCGGTGCAGAGTTCGTCCGCAGTGCAGACATCGCCGTCGTCGCAGGGCGTGCCATCGACCACGGCGCCCACCGCGCACTTGCCGGTGCCAGGCTGGCAGGCGTTGGCCTGGCAGGGCGGCGCATCGACCTTGGCGCAGGTCACGACGGTGGCGGGATTGATCTTGCACGTGTACGGCAAGGAGGTGGTGTCACAATACGGTATGCCGTTGCAGAGATCGTCGTCGTCGGCGCAGTCCTCGGCTTTCTGGCAGAGGCATGTATTGGCCCCGGCGACGCACTTGCCCGACTTGCAGGCATCTCCCTGGGTGCAGGGGTCGCCGTCATCGCACCCGCTGCCCTCGGCGACGCCCAGGCAACCGGTATGCACGCAGATGTCGGCGTCGCCGATGGCCGCGCACGCAGTCGGACCGGCGGCCGTACAGCTGCGCTGACCCTTGCACTGCCCGATGACCTGCCCGGAGTCATCCTGCCAGGGAAACCAGCAGGTGGTGGTGAAGTCGGCGCCCGGTTCGACGAGGGCGCAATTGCAGTCGCCGAACTTGCCCGCATCCCCGGCGGTATCCGGCACGCATTGTTTCGCGGTGCCGCCTTCGACGAGCGTGACCGCCAGGCAACCGTAGCCATCAGGGCAGTCGGAATGGGTCGCGCAGGCCAGACCACAGAACGCGCCGGCGGCCGCGCCATGATCGACGCAGAGCGCACCCGGAGCGCCTGCCAGCCCACACTCGGGCGAGGTCTTACATGGTCGGCAAACGGGGGCGGCAGGGAGCGACAAGCCGTCGGTGGCGGCAGACGCGTCGGCCTGTGCGCCATCGGTTGTTGCGATCCCGGCATCGGCCGTGACATCGCCCGCACCCTCGTCCGGACCACAGCCAACGGCGAGGAGCAGCAACCAGACAAGAGAGACGCGTCCGAACATGTCGTCAGAATGGGCGGAGTCAGCCATCGGCACAATTTGTTTTGCCTTTGGCAAGGCGGACCACGACGCCGCACACGCGGCATCGGCTCAGTCGCCAGCGATGACCAGGTCGCCGCTGGCGAGGGCCTCGATGGCTTCGATGGTCTCGAATCCATCGCCATCACCAGCGGCCTTGAGATTCTTCTGCCAATGCCAGCGGCCCATGGCGTCGAACTTCGCCAGCAGCCCGTTGGACTTGCTCTCCTTGGTCTCGATCAACATGCCCGCGGCCACGAATCCGCCGTCCGCGGTCGGGCTGACGGCCTTGAAGTCATACCAGCGATGCTTGGTGCCGAACTTGGTCGCCCAGAGGAGCTTGCCCTTGCTGGCGCCGTCGGGCTGCAGCAATGCGATCAGGCCGTGTTTCACCGGGTAGAAGGTGCCCGATTGGGAGCCGGCGGTGACGATGCGGCCGTCGGCCAGGCTGGCGATGCTGGTCAGCCAGCGGTCGTCGCCCAGGTCCAGGTGCCAGGCGGCCTTGCCGCCCTTGTCCAGCCGGTAGATCCGACCTGTATTCTTGCCGTTCAGACCCAATATGGTGGCGATGACGAATCCGTCGGCGCCGTGCCGGGCGATGGCGTTGCCGTGGTCGTGTTTGGCCGTGCCGAGGTTGTGACTCCAGGTCGTGCCGCCCTTGTCGTCGACCTTGATCACCCAGATCTCGTTGCCCTGTCCGGTGGTCGACATCTGGGTGCCGACAGCGACCACGGAGCCATCGCCGCCGGCCACACCATCGCTGAACTGCTCGCTGCCAGCCGTGCCGTAGTGCTTGCTCCACAGCTGCACGCTGCCCAGGTTGATGCGCACCAACCAGCCGTCCATGCCGCCGGCGCCCTGGTTCTGCGAGCGACCGATCGCGACCAGCTCACCGCCCTTGGTCTGGACCAGGTTGTACAGACTGCCGCTGGACGAGCCGGCGGCCTTGGACCACCACGAGCTGCCATCGACGTGATGGCGCGCAATCAGCGGCTTGTTCGCGTTTCGGCCGACCACGCCGTAGCTGCCATCGGCGAGCACCCGCAGACCGGTGTAGTTCCAGCCCGCGCCACCGTTGCCCAGGAGCGAGACGAAGAGGCGCGGCTTGCCGCCGACGCAGGCTCCAGCCTTGCAGGCGGCGCCGATGGTGCACGACTTGCCATCCTCACAGGACGCGCCATCGTCTGGCAGGTGCTTGCAGCCGGCGACATCGCAGATGTCCTTGGTGCACGGCTTGCCGTCATCGCAGTATTTGCCCTTGGCGGTGCACTTGCCGGCCACGCAGTTGCTCTTTTCGCTGCACTTATCGCCGTCGTCGCAGGCCCCCGTATTCTTGGCGACGTGGCTGCACTTTCCGGCGGCGCATTTGTCGTCGGTGCACGGGTTCTTGTCGTCGCAGATGCCAGCACCGCCGGTGCAGACGCCGCTGCTGCAGGTGTCGGGAGCGGTGCAGGAGTCGCCGTCGTCGCAGGAACCGCTGTTCAGTTTCTTGTGCACGCAGCCGCTCTTCTTGACGCAGGAGTCGGCCGTACAAGGCAGCTTGTCGTCGCAATTCACGGGCCCGTATTTGCACTGGCCGGAGATGCAGGCGTGCTGGGTGCAGGGGTCGTTGTCGGTACAGTTGGCGCCGGAGGTGCACTTGGCGCCTTCGCAGCCGGAGATGGGCGGATAGAAGCAGCCCGAGGACTTGGCGCACAGGTTCGCGGTGCATTGGTCGGCATCGTCGCAGCTCACGGCCACACCCTTGCACTTGCCGCCGACGCACTTGTCCTTGTCGGTGCACTTGTCGCCATCACTGCAGGTGGCACCCGAAGACGCCGTGCTCAAGCAGCCACCGGCGGGCGTACAGGTGTCCAGGGTGCAGGGATCGCCGTCATCACAGTCGACCGCCTTGCCCGAGCAGACCCCCACCTTGCAGGTCGCCTGGCTCAGGCACTTGTTATCCTTGGCGCAAGGCGCACCCGTCTCCGGCGGGAAGCTGCAGGCGCCGGTCGCTGGTACGCAGATGTCGCCGGTGCAGACCTTGCCGTCGTCGCACTTCTTCGGCGCACCCTGGCAGGTCGATTTGAGGCAACTGTCCAGCACCGTGCAGGGGTTGCCATCGTCGCATTTGCCGCTGGCCGGGTTGTTCTTGCACCCCCCCTTGTCGTCGCAGACCTCTGTGGTGCAGGGGTTTCCATCGTCGCAATCCACCTTCTTGGTCGGGGTGCACTTGCCCTTCATGCACGCTTCAGCGGCGCTGCAATTGCTGCCGTCGTCGCAGGTCTTGCCATCGGCCACCGGGGTGGAGGCGCAACCGTTGGAGGCCCCGCACCCATCTTCGGTGCAGGGGTTGCCGTCGTCGCAATCCAACTTGCTCCCGGGCTTGCATGCGCCCTTGTCGCAGACGTCGCCCTCGCTGCATGCGTCGCCGTCGTCACAGGGGCTGCTGCTCTTGGCCAGGTGGTTGCAGCCAGCCCCGACATCGCAGCCGTCGATGGTGCAGCTCAGCCCATCATCACAGTCCACTTCCTTGCCGACGCATACGCCACCCGAGCAGGCATCCAAGGTGGTGCACAGGCTGCCGTCGTCGCAGGCCACGAAGTCGGGCGCAGGCGCCTCTTTGCAGACACCTTGCAGGCAGCGGGCCAGCTTGCAGGCGCTTGTCAGCACCACTTTGCCCGCGCACTGGCTGTCTGCGCTGCATGACACGGCGGCGACGTCGCCAGGCGCGCCGCCATCGGCCTTCTGTTCGACGACGTCTGCCTGCGCTGACGCATCCGAGGTCGCAGCGCCGTCCGCCACGCCGTCTACCCCGCCGCCGTCCAATCCCGGCCCGACGATCGCGTCTTTGCCAGATTCGGCGTCCGACGCCGCGGGTCCGTTTGTGTCGTTGCTGTCGAGGGTGCCGGCCGAATCGCCGGCGGCCGCGTCGGCGGTGGCGAAGAGATCGGCTGCGGGCACGTCGTTGCCACATCCGGCAACGCCTGCACACAGCGCCAGCGCCGCGCAGAAGGCCGCCGGACTGCTGTTCCGCTGGCTCGAAGTGGTCACCGCAAGTCCTCCAGGGCCGCAGGCTAGCCGTGGCCGTCAGTCGCTACAAGGCAAGCATGACGGCGCAGGCGGGCACCGCGGCGCGATCGGTGTCGGCCCCGAGTGTCGTCGGCCTCAAGTCTGGTAGGCTGGCGACCAGGCGCGGCTGCTCGGCATTTCATCCGGGCGGGGACCAGACCATGCGATCGCAGACGTTGGCCAGGCGAGCCCGGCATGGGGGCCGTCGCCCGGGCCCGACCGCTGGCCAGGTGATGAGTACCGGGCTGCTGTGCATTATCGCGGCGGCCTGTTCCGGCGCCGGACCCGTCGCCGCGCCGCCCTACGTGACACCTGGACCGGTGCCTTCGCTGCGCAGCGCCAACGCGACCTGGCATGGGTTCGACCTGGAGCTGTCCACCAGCGCGTTGGCGTCCGAAGATGCCAGCCGGGTGCACGACGCGTGGAAGGTGGCCCGCTGCGTGATCCGCAGCCGCGGCTTCTGGCGATCCGTCGACCGGCTGACCAGCGATCGATCCGAGATCTTGCGCCAGGTCGACCCCGGCGTGGCCATTCGCCAGGTAGCGGCCCGGCAGTGGCGTGACTGGCGTCGAACGCACGGCAAGGCGGCCCATCTGCACGTAGAGGGCACGTCATTGCCCCATCGAAGACGGCACGAACGCTTTGCGGCCACCGTGTTCGTCTATGGCAAGACCATCTCCCTGCGACGCTGGCACATCAAGTCTCCCCTCGATGAGCTCGCCTCGACCCTGATCCACGAGTGGCTGCATACGATCGGCTTTCGCGACCCGGAGGTGGGGCCAGATCCCAGCAGCGTCGTCTATGGCATGACACCCACCGCGCGCGAAATCGCCCGCAGCGACGCCTGCACGAACGCGTTGGGCAGCCTGTACATCAACCCCTCGCGACCGCTGACAGATTGATCTCAGAACTTGGCCAGCAGTCGCGAGCCCAGGAAGAGGGCGTTCGCGGCCCGGGTATTGCGGCCCGGGATCCACTCCTGGTTGCGGTACTTCACGTACAGCTGCAGCGGCAATCCCACGCGCAGCAAGCTCAACGTGGCGGTGCCGACGATGGTGTTCTTGTCGCCAGCCTGCCAGAACTCCTCGCGTCCGCCACTCCAATTCCACAGCTCGGAGTCGCTGATCCAGTCACTCTGGTTGGTGGCGATGTAGAGGTAGGCGATCTGCAAGGTCAGCAAGCGGGGCAGCCTCAACGCGGCTTCCATGTCGCCCTTGGTCACATAGGTGGCGTAGGTGGGCCCGGCCAGGGGCGACCAGTCGATGAGCGCCGTGGCGCCCAGCCAATCGCCGCCGTCGATCTGGTAGGTGTCGCCCACATAGGGCTGATAATTCAAAAGCAGCGGGTTGAGCTTGCCGGTCGGGGTGGTGAAGGTCCGCTTGCGCATCCAGCCGTAGAAGCCGTCGAGGCCGAAGGCGAGCCAGACATTGCCGTACTCATCCAGCAGCGACTTCTCGATGGCGAAGTGGGCCTGCAGGTCGGCGTAGGAGTGCAGGTCCCAAGCGGTGGTACCGGCGACGACCAGCTGCTCGGGATCGGGCGTGGCGCCGGTAGGCACCGCGACCTGCATGGCCACGGCCGTATCGAGCCCCCAACGCTCCATGAACGACGCCCGCGGCAGGCGCCAGCGCGCCGCCAGCACGATGTCCGCCAGGGTGTTCTTGTTGCCGGTCCAGTGGTCGGGCGGCTTGGGCTGGCCCATGGACTCCGCCCAGGCCCAGAAGTCGGACTCCGAATACGGCCGGCCCAGACTGCTCATGTAGTCGCCGGAGGTCCACGCCAGGTTCGTGTCGATATTGGCCTGCAGGACCAGCGGGATGGCGAGGCCCAATGTCAACGTGTCGGTCACGCCGTAGAGAAGCTGCGAGATCAAGAAGTTGTAGGCGACCGACGGTTCGGCCTCGATGGTGCCCTGCCAGCCGCCACCCGGCTCGTAACGCTTGATGCCCTTGAGCAGGGGCAGGCGCTCGCGATCGGGTGAGTAGCCCATACGAGCGGTGGAGTTGGTCCAGGCGACGTCCAGGGCAAACGTCCCTGCCGGCAAGGTCGTCGTGCGATCGGCGTGCGCTGGAGCGGCCAGCCCGATCGTCACCACGGCCACCCAGATCAGCGATCGCAAGCGAACATGAGGGGACCGATGGCGGGTCACGGTGCCCCCTTGTTCAAGTCGACGGTTTCGAAGGGCATGGACGTGGCGGGCACCGCGCCCATGGCCGCGTGCACCAGGCCGGTGGCCGGTTCGTAGACCACGGCGTTCATGCTGTCGCTCGTGTCGACGACCGCCTCGTGCCCCAGCAGAGTCTGCACGCGGGTCAGGCCCAACTTGCCGTAGTCGGCGGCTACCTGGTCGGCCACCAGGTTCGAGACCCGCAAGGACTTGTAGTAGTACGAAGACCAGAATCGCTGCGGATCGATGCGGATGGTCTCGGTGACGGGCAGGGTCATCACGTCCTTGGTATTGAGTCGGTAGTGGGCGCCCACCTGCATGTCGTCGGGGCCCACGCTGGACATGCGGCGGCCCAACGCGTCCACATCGCCGGGACCGTACGAAAACGTCTGCGGACTCGGCGTCGCGGGGGGCGGGAAGGAGACGGCGCCGGCGTCCACCTCGACCGCGCGCATTCCGCTCTTGCCATCGGCCAGCAGGTAGTTCCAGCCGAGTACGTGGCTCAGCTTGGCGATCTCGGCTTCGGCGGCGACCACGTCGCTGCTATTCTCCAGGATGTGACGGACCGCGAAGCCGATGGGCAGGCCGCTCGCAGTCAATCGCCCTGCGGACAGGTCGCCGCCCGCCGCCACCACCTGGCCCAGCAGCGTGCCGACCAGTCGATTGTCCAGGGTGTCCGAGTAGACGGCCGCCGTGGCCAGACCGCCCGCGTTCATGCCCGACATGCCGTAGATCAGGCCTGCCCAGCCAACCACGGCGAATGGATCGCCATCGGTCGGGTGATGCACGAAGACGACGCCGTGTTTGTGGGAGCTGTTGGCGTCCAGGAGGGAGAAATGCTGGCCCAGGAGCGGGTTGTTATCCGGCGTGGCGCTGCCACGTACGGCCAACGCGCTGGCCGGGGGCTGGCTCCGGCCATCATCGACGCTGCGATTGGATACCTGCTGGGGCGGTACGCCCATGCCAGCGGTGGTGAAGACGAGACGCTCATCGCGCATGAATCGGGCGTGCAGGGGCGGTGGATCGATGACCTTGCTGGTATCGCCGGCCTGGATGATGAGCGCCATGGTAGCGGCCGCCGGCATGGGCGCAGGCGGCTTGAAGCGGACCTCCAGCAGGGTGGCGGCGGCCGGAAGCGGGGCAGCCGGGTCCACCTCTTGAGGCGTGCCGTTCGCTTTCAAGGCCACCGTCGTCAACGCCGGGTCACCGAATTCAAAGATCTGCTTGTCCAGCTGCACCCGCACGGTGGCGGGATCAACGTGGTCGGGATCGTGAAGGCGCCAGCGGATCTCCGCATCCACGGGCACGTCGGCCATGACCGCCCAGGCGCCGGGCTCGTACTTGGTGATGCGCCCTTCGTTCTTGTTGTCGATTGTGCCATCGCCATCGTTGTCAAAGCCATCGGAGTCCAGTCCACCGACGAATTCAAGCCGCTTGAGGCGGGGCGCCTGGCCCAGTCGCAACACGTAGGCGATGGCCCGGGTCGCCAGCACCGTGTCCAGGAAGGTGTTGAGGATCAGGATCTGCTCGTACTCGAGCCCAGCGCCGGCGGCGACGCCCTTCATCTCCTCGATGTGCTCGGGAGCGATGGACTTTTCCATCTCCAGGGCAGACTGCAACATCAGCAGACGAGCGAACTCACCCTCCTTCTTGTACTTCTCCTGCTGGTATTCGGTCAGGTAGAGCGCGATATCCGGCCGTTCTCGGTTGATATAGGGCATCAACGAGGTGGCCAGGATGGTGGTGTAGAAGGAGCGGATCTTGCTGTGCAGCTGCTCGCCATGCTGACGGCCACGCTCGAAAGGCGTGCCCTTCAGGTGGATCACCTCGCGCGTCGCAGGAGCCTCGATTGCTGTGCACGCCGGCGCCACCCAGAGCGTCGCCAGAACAACCAGCAGCGCGATGGAGCGCGACGCATACACGATGAGACCGCCTTGATCCCTTGCCATGCACTCCCCCTGGGATCCCGAGCCGGTGGGCGAACGTCGCTGCCGGAACATGGCAACTACCATCGGCTCCCGTCGCGGCGCAAGCCGGCGGGTCGCAAGCATGGCTGGTGGCGGTGCATCGGGTCCCTGACACCCTGGCGCCACATTGCGGGACAATTGCGCTCTCTGCCCCTACCCTCACCTCGTCGGCCGCGGCCGGGAGGTGTGATGAAGGCGACGATGGCAGGTCTGGGCGGCATGGCCGCCGCTTGCTTGCTGCTGGCGCCGACCTTTGGCTGCAGCAAGCCGACAACTCCCAGCGCAACCCCCAAACCCGCGCCGCCAACGGCCCAATCTACGGGACAGCCTCCCGCTCAAGGAGGCGGCGTCGCCCTGCCAGGGAATGCGACGGGCACAAGCCGGCCCGCTTGCCAACGTTATGGTGCGGCCGTCGAGAGCGGCCGGATCACCAGCGACAAGTTGCGCGAGATCAGTGGTCTTGCGGCCAGCGGCCTGCACCGTGGCGTCCTGTGGGGGCACAACGACGCGGGCAAGTCGAAAGCGCGCCTGTTCGCCATATCGACGACCGGTCGACACCTGTCGACCTGGAAGTTGAAAGGGGTCGATCCCGTGGACACCGAAGATGTCGCTGTGGCGCCCTGTGCGGCGCTGGGACCACGGGCGCTCTACTCGTGCATCTACCTGGGCGATGTGGGCGACAACGAGCACAAGCGAGACTACGTGGCGGTCTACCGCGTGCAGGAGCCGCACACGCTGCCGCCGATGGCAGCGGCGGGTGAACGCGCACCGGTGGAACGGTTCAAAAAGAAGAAGGTCACCCACCTGCGGCTGCGCTACCCGAAAGCGTCGCAGGTCAGCGCCCGGCTGCGAGCCCGGGCCGAACGTCCCAACTCCGAGGCGATGGTGGTGCTGAGGGACACTCGTATGGTGATGATCACCAAGCGAAATGACGGGATTGCGCGGGTGTTTCGCGCGGCGCCCGATCCCGCCGGCATCGCGCTGGCGAAGCCCCTGGGCACGCTGGAGCTGCGCGTGCCCCCGGGCAATGCCGACACAGCCAGCCCCGCAACCGGCGCTGACCTCACTGCGGACGGCCGTTGGCTGGCCGTGCGCACCTACGCCCGCCTGTTCGTATTCGACACGGCGGGCGCCTTGCGGGCGCCACCGGCACAGGCCAGAGCGATGCTCGCCAGGGCCACCCGAATCGAAGTGAAGGCGGGATATGACAGCCAGGGCGAGGCGGTTTGTTGGGCTCGAAGAGGCGGGCTCTGGCACGCTTCGGAGAGCGTCAACAAGCGGGTGAATGTGCCGCTGTGGCGGATCCGGTGCGCGCCGTAGCGAGCGTCGCGATGGCCGAACCCGACGTGGGATTTGCCCACGTGGCGCCGGGACGATAGGCTACTTGCGTCCCCCCATCGACGCCGCCCCCCCATGGGTCGCGAACGCCGATGGTCCAGCCCATGCCACGAAACCAAAGTCGAATTCATCTCTTTGGCGTGCTGCTCGCCTGCGCGCTCGGCATGTCGGGCTGCGAGAAGCCGCCGCCTGATCCCGAAGACGCCGACGTCGAAGTCGAAGACGACGCCGGCAGCACCACCGAAGAAGACCTGGTCACCAGCGAGGACGCCGATGCGGGCCCGGCGCTGGACGTGCCCGGCCCCGAGTGTCCGGGCGGCCCAACCTGCGTCTGCACCGCCAACGATGATTGCGATTCGGGCGTCTGCATCGAGGGTCCCGGCGGCAAGGAATGCGCAGCGACCTGCGTGGACAACTGCGAAGGTGACTTCATCTGCGTCCTGGTGAGCTCGGGCGGCGGCGACGATATCAACGTCTGCGTTCACGCCAGGGGCCGGCTCTGCGACCCTTGCGCCACTTCCAAGGACTGCATCCTGCCGGGTCATGGTCAGGCGACCTGCGTCGATCACGGCACGGATGGTTCGTTCTGCGGCACGTTGTGCACGGTCAGCGAAGAGTGTCCAAAGGGGTATGGCTGCCAGGAAGTCACCTCCGTGGAGGGTGCCAAGGTCTCCCAATGCGTGCGCCTGCCGGACCCGGGCAGCGATTCCAAGGCCGGCAGCTGCCCCTGTTCGGAGTGGGCGGTCAAGGGCGCGTTGCAGACGGATTGTTTCATCCTGAGCAAGGACGCCGAGGGCAACGTCGTCGGCCAATGCCCCGGCATCCGCAAGTGCGGCGAGGAGGGGCTGAGCGCCTGCCTGGCGCCCGATCCGGTTCCGGAGATCTGCGACGGCATCGACAGCGACTGCAACGGCAAGACCGATGAGGGCACATGCGAAGACGATAACGTGTGCACCAAAGACGCCTGCGACCCCTCCCTGGCGGTGGACGGCCAGGAGGGCTGCACCCACAAACCCGTGGCGGTCAAGTGCGACGCCGACAGCACCGCATGCACCGCCGGCGACAACTGCCAGGGAGTGCTCTGCGACATCTGCGTGGACGGCATGTGCATCCCCGGCCCGAAGGTCGATTGCGATGACGGTAATCCCTGCACCAAGGACTCCTGCGACGAGAAGGAGGGCTGCAAGAACCCGCTCGATGACGGCGCGCCCTGCGACGACGGCCAGAAGTGCACGGTCAACGACGCCTGCAAGGCGGGCAAATGCATGACGGGCACCCCCAAGGACTGCGACTCCGGCAGCCCTTGCGTCGACGGCAACTGCGATCCCAACGCCGGCGGTTGCGTCTTCGAGGACAAGCAGGACGGCCTGGGCTGCAGCGACAACCACGCCTGCACCAAGCTGGACACCTGCCAGAACGGCAAGTGCAAGGGCAAACTCGTCAATTGTGACGACGGCAATGTGTGCACCGACAACGAGTGCGACGAGAAGCTTGGCTGCCAGCAGTTGAGCAATCTGAAGTCGTGCGACGACGGCAACGCCTGCACAGAGGGCGACAAGTGCAGCCAGGGCAGCTGCAAAGGCAACAAGCTCAAGTGCGACGACAACAACCCGTGCACCAGCGAGACCTGCTCGACGGAGTCCGGCTGCAAGTCGACGTTCAACACCTTGCCTTGTAACGCAGACGACAACGCCTGCACGGTCGGCGATAACTGCGCCAACGGCGCCTGCATCACGGGCAAACCCAAGAAGTGTGTCGACGACAGCACCTGCACGATCGACAGCTGCGACAAAGCCAAGGGCAACTGCGTCTTCGCCGGCGCCAGCAAAGAAGGGCTGGATTGCGACGCCGACGACAGCGTCTGCACGGTCGCCGACAAGTGCAAGGGCGGCGTCTGCGTGCCCGGCAAGTCCAAGAATTGCGACGACTCCAACCCCTGCACAGACGACCAATGCCACCCCAAGAAGGGCTGCCAGAACGTGGCCAACGTGGCCCCCTGCAACGCCGACGACAACGCGTGCACCGCCAAGGACTCCTGCAAGGACGGCTCCTGCAAGGTCGGTCAGGATAAGATCTGCAACGACAAGAACGGCTGCACCACCGACAGCTGCAACATCAAGACCGGACTGTGCGAGTTCGACGGTCAACCACACGAAGGCGCCGTCTGTGACGCCGATGGCTCCGAATGCACCGAGAACGACCAGTGCAAGAAGGGCAAGTGCACCCCCGGCAAACCCAAGGGTTGCGCCGACGGCAACCCCTGCACCGATGACGGCTGCAAGAAGGGTGGCGGCTGCATCTTCAACAACAACACCGACCCCTGCGATGACGGGCAGAAGTGCACCGTGGGCGACAAGTGCAAGGCCGGCAAATGCTCCTCGGGCACGATGAAGTCCTGCGACGACAAGAACGGCTGCACCCAGGACGCCTGCAACATCCAGTCGGGGAAATGCGCCTACAACGGCGTGCCCTTCGAGGGTTCACCTTGCGATGCCGACGGCAGCATCTGCACCCAGGCCGACAAGTGCGTCTCCGGCAAGTGCACCCCCGGCAAGCTGCTCAAGTGCGACGACGGCAACCCCTGCACCACGGACGCCTGCGACCCGCAGAACGCCTGCAAGTTCACCCCCAACAACGAAAAATGCGACGACGGCGACGCCTGCACCATCGACGACGTCTGCCTCAAGGAGAAGTGCATCGCCAAACCAAAGAGCTGCGATGATGGCAATGCCTGCACCACGGACACCTGCGACAAGAAGAAGGGCTGCGCGCACGCCGAGGACCTGAACCTGAAGCTCTGCGGCAAAGGCAAGGTCTGCTACGGCAATACCTGCAAGGCCACCGTCTGCGGCGACGGCATCGTGCACAAGGCCGTGGAGAAGTGCGACGGCGCCAACGTGGTGGCCAATAACTGCGACACCGTGCTGGGCAACGGCTCCTTCGGTTCACTCTCCTGCGCCAAGGACTGCCTGACCTTCGACACCAGCAAGTGCACCGATCTGGGCTGGATGGAACGCAGCGACGATTGCAACGGCTTCCGCCAGAGCACCATGCATCCCGGCGTGCGATTCGCGGTGGCCAAGGACACCACCTGGGTCAAGGCCAAGGTCTATCCCTGCCCCAAGGGCTACAGTTGGATGACCACCGCCAAGGCCAAGCAGACCTTCAAGGGTGGCGGCACCAAGTTCACCTACTACAACCAGTGCGACTGGTATGCCGGGCAGTGGAAGGGCAAGGAGCGCAAGTACTTCCGCTTCAAGGACTCGGCCAGCACGCTGGCCTTCAAGCACTCGTACTACTACGAGGGTCAGCCCATCGACTACGGCAAGTTCACCGACCACTTCGCCGGCATCGTCTGCCTCAAGGACTGAGCGAGAACCCGTCGGCCCGATCTACATCTTCAGGGTGTGGATGCGGCTGTTGGCCGGCATGCCCTTGAGATCGCGCAACTCACCCTCGTCGAATTCGTAGTCTTCGCCCACGCGTTCGACGACGGCGCTGGAGACTTTGGCCTCCAACGGCCCGGCGATACCGCACAGGCGGGCGGCGACGTTGACGGTGTGGCCCAGCACGGTGAACTCGCGCCGCATCTCGCCGCCCATGTCGCCGCGCAGGAAGTCGCCGTGGTGAATGCCCAGGCCGATGGGCGGCGGATTCCAGAACGCGATGAGATCGAAATCCCAGGCCCAGTTGACGATCCACCTGGCCGCCCGGCAGGCGTTTTTTGCGCCCTCGGGGCCCTCGAATACAGCCAGCAGGCCATCGCCCGAAAACTTGTCGGTGTAACCGCCGCACTCGCGGACGATCTCCACCTGGCGGGCGAGCACCGAGCTCACGGCCACGAAGACGCGCAGCGGATCCTGCTTGAAGCTGGTCGCCGTGAAGCCGCGCAGGTCGGAGAACATCACCGTGGCTTCGACGCGCTCGATACCGGTCTTGTTGAGCACGTGACCACGGGCCGGCTCGGAGACATAGCTCTCCAGTTTGCGGAGCAGGCGCTCGTTCTCCAGCTCTGCGCGTCGCCGCAGGACCAGGTTGGCGAGCCGCGCCGTCAAGATGGTGTGATGGATCGGCTTGCTCATCAGGTCGTCTGCGCCGGCCTCCAGCGCAGCGACGTGCAGACTCTCTGCATCCGCGCCGGTGATCATGACCACCGGGATCAGGTAAAGATCATCGTGGTTGCGAAGGGTTCGGCAGATGGTCAGGCCATCGACTCCGGGCAACTCGTAGTCCAGCAGGATGACGTCTGGTTCACATTCCAGGGCGGTGGCCACCGCGTCCGTGCCGTTGTCGACCTCGACGACGCTTGCGGCGTGACGCTCAAGAATCCGCCGCAGCAGGCCGCGGATGGTGGGATCATCATCGACGATGAGGCAGGTTGCACCCTGCAGCGGTGGCCTGCCTGAACGCGTCATGTGGCGGCGCATTCGGCCTCCTGCGACCGCCCGGTGGTCGCCGCCACAGTCTATGCATGGTCCTGGCAGGGGGGCAAGGAACCAGGGCGTCGGATCGCGTGGGCAACAACAGGCCGGGTCATTGAACTGACGGCGCCAGGAGCGTACAACCGGCGCCCGACCTTCAGGGAGATGCCATGACCGGCGATTTCGACCGCATCGTAGACGAGGAACTGGCGCGACTGGACGAGCTGGACGCCATCGAGCGCACCTGGCGACGTGACGCCGAGTTGTTCAGCGACGATCCCGCCGTGCGCCAGACGGTGCTCAATCGGCTCGGTTGGCTGGCACCCTTTGACGCCATGCGCCAGCAGCTGGGCGATGTGGTGGCCATGGCCAGGGCCGTGGAACGGCAGGGATTCGACCGCGTGCTGGTGATCGGCATGGGCGGTTCGAGCCTGTGGCCGGAGGTGCTGGGCCGTCACCTCAAGGGCAAGCGTGGGCTGCCCCTGCGCATCGCCGACAGCACACACCCCGAAGCGGTAGCTGAGTGGCTGCAGTGGGCGGCGGCCGGCAAGCCCTTGTTCATCGTGGCGACCAAGAGCGGCACCACGGTCGAGACCCTGTCCCTGTTGGCGATCCTGCGCCAGCGATGGCCGGATGGCGCGCACTATGTGGCGATCACCGATCCCGGCAGCCGGTTGCAGACGTTGGCGGCGGAGGCGGGTTTTCGCGCGACCTTCCTGAACCCGGCGGACATCGGCGGCCGCTTCTCGGCCACTTCGCTCTTCGGCCTGGTGCCCGCCGTGCTGGCCGGCGTGGTCGGCAAGGACGCGCTGACCCGCGCCGAACAGATGGCGGCGGACTGCAGGGCGATGCCGGCAGCGCAGAATCCAGCTGCCCAGCTGGCGGCCTTCCTGGCGGCGGGTCATCGCACGGGTCGCTGGCAGTTGCGCCTTTCGGCCGGACGCGATGTGCGCGGCTTTTGCGCCTGGGTGGAGCAGCTGATCGCGGAGAGCAGCGGCAAGGCTGGCAAGGGTGTGCTGCCCGTACTCGGCGCGGTGCCGGGCCATGGCGAGGCGCTGGCCGCGACCATGGCCAGCTCGGTGCTGGTCTCTTTGAATACGTTCCGCTATCCCGACGACACCTTCGCCCGCCGCTGCGAGGACGCTGGCGTGCCGAGCCTGTCGCTGGTGATGCCGGAGGCGGGCGACCTGTGGATCGAGGTCTTCCGGTGGCAGATGGCGACCGCGCTGCTCGGCGTCCTGCTGGGCGTGAACCCCTTCGACGAGCCCGATGTGTCGGCCGCCAAGGCGGCGAGTCGCTCGTTGCTGGCCGGCGAGGCGCAGATGCCCGAGGTGGAGACGTTGAAGCTGCGCCGCATCGCCGACCTGGAAGGAGCGCTGGCCGACCGGCTCGCTGCTCTGCCCGCTGGCGAATACCTGGGCCTGCTCTGCTATGTGGCCCCGACCGAGACCCACCTGCAGCGAATCGAATCCCTGCGCGATCGCCTCCAGCGAAGAACCGCAGCGGCGGTGACCGCACAGATCGGCCCCCGCTACCTGCACTCCACGGGCCAGCTGCACAAGGGCGGCCCGGCCGCCGGCCATTTCGTCGTGCTGCACGATCTGGACCGACTCGACGCCGAAGAAGGCATGGCCGACCTCGATGTGCCCGACGCGGAGTTCAGCCTCGGACAATTGATCCGCGCCCAGGCCGAGGGCGACGTGCTCGTTCTATCGGAGCGAGGCAAGCAGGTGATCGTCGCCCTGCTCAGCTGAAGACGCCCGCAAGGGCGCCTCGGTTCTTGCCGGGTCCCCTGCGCGACGGTAGCCTGATGGCGCAACGACGCCCAGACGGGCCGCATGCGGGGATGGAGTCATGGAGTACTTCGACGCCAGCGCGATCACCAGCCGGGTGTGGATGATGTTCGGCGTGGTGGTGATCCTCGGCTACCTCTTCCACGACAACTACGGCCGACGCATCCTCACGGTACTGCTGGTCCTGGTCGGCTTGCTCGGCGTGTCGTGGCACCAGAAGGTGATCACCGACGAGCACATCGCCATCGTGCGCGCCGGCGTGGCGGAGCAGACCGAGGGCATCAGCAACAAGGCCAAGGCGATCGGCGGGCAGCGCTACCAGACCACGCACGGCAAGGGTGGCAAGACCAACAAGGCCTACAGCAAACACATTGACGAAAAGGGCGTCGAGTAAGCCCGCTCAGCGCTGGCAGCGAGCGCAGAAGAACGTCGCTCGGCCCTGGATGACGGACTGCTTGATCTGCGGTGGTGCGCCTGTATTGGTGACGATCTTCCCTGCATCGCGGCAGCGACGGCAGGTCTGATCGGCGCGCCCATAAACGTCGAGGCGCTGGCGAAAATACCCGGGGCTGGCATCTCCGCTGACGAAATCGCGCAGGCTCGTGCCGCCATCGGCGATGGCATCTGTCAGGACCTCGCGCACCGCGTTCGCCAGCCGCCCTGCGGCCGCGGGCCCGATGCTGTCGGCGCGCCGCGTCGGTCGCAAACGAGCCCGGTACAGCGCCTCGCTGGCGTAGATGTTGCCGACTCCGGCGACCTTGCGGCCATCCATGAGCCAGATCTTCAGGCGCTGGCGGGCGCCGCGGGTACGGCGGAGCACCCACGCACCGTCAAAGGCGGGGTCGAGCGGCTCGATGCCAATCTGGCGCAACAGGCGGTGATCGGATTCGACGGCCGCAGGCAGCACGTCCAGGGCGCCGAATCGGCGGGCGTCGATGTAGCGCAGCGAGCGGTCGCCGTCGGCATGGCGCAAGGTCATGCGCCAGTGCTCGTGGCGCTGCCAGTCCACCCCCGGGGCGTCCACCAGAACGCGTCCGCTCATGCCCAGGTGAACCAGCAGGATCGTCGCGCCCGCGGCGGCGTGCAGATCGATCAACAGGTACTTGGCCCGCCGCCGAACACCGACCACCGTGGCGCCCTCCAGTGCCTGCACGGCGGCCACCGGAATCGCATAGCGGAGGTTGTCGCGGCGCAACGTGATGTCCGCCAGGACGCGCTGATGCAGGGCGGGCTGCAGATAGCGACGCAGGGTCTCGACCTCGGGGAGTTCCGGCATGTCCTGGATGTTCCGACGACGCTCAGGGCGGTGGCAGCGGGCTTCGTTTGGACGCCAGCGCCGTGCAGCGGACCGTGGTGCGCATCATGTCCAGCTCTCGGCGCAGGAGTTGGGAGCGGTGGGCGGGCTCGAGCTGCGGCCCGAGTACGCTGGCTTTGCGCAAATACCCCTGGCCGTGGTCGGCGCGTCTGCCGGCATCCTCCGAGATGCAATTCATGACCTTGTCGAACATGGCAATCCTGCCCGCTCTTGTCGTGGCCGCGCCCGGTTGGGCCAGGTCCAGGTGCTGATCGCGGGCGATGGTGCGCAGCTGCTGGCGCACGGCGGTGGCCCGGGCGGACAGGTCGCGCAACATCCACGAGGCCTGGGCCTGGAAGCGCCACGATGGCAGCGGATCGTAGCCAGAGGGACCGTTGCGCTGGCTGTGCTGGCGGCGGAATCGGCGAAAGATCTCACGCGTCAGTTGCATGTAGCGGCGGACCAGCTGCTCCAACTCCTCATCGCGCGCTGCGGCGTTTGTCAGCCGCTTGCGATAACCGACCATCGCCTTGCGCAGGTTGGGCGGCAGGTCGTCGTCGGTCGGCGTCTTGATGTGCACGTCTTGCTCGATCACATGCGCTTCGGAGACGGGCGCGCGGGTCGGGGGGGCATCGGCAGGCGTGTTGGCGGTGGCGGCGCCGCAGGCGCTGGCGATGCTCAGCAGGCACAGGCACAGCCAGCTGTTGGCGCTGCCCCGACCTGGCCCCTTCAGATGCATGCCTCTCCACGATGCTCAGGACGGGCCCTGACGCTTCCGACCGGGCAACCTGGCCAACACCTTATCTGTTACCGCCGCCAGACCAGGCAGACCGACGATTCGGCCGAGCACGATCACGACCAGCCCCCATGCCGTGGCGGCCGCGGCGAGGCGGCCAAAGTACAAGGGCGTGCCTGCCGGGATGATCCCCGACAAGCCGGCCGAGGTAAAGCCGTCCACGTACCAGGCGGCCAGGCCAGAGACGGCGGCGACCGGCAGCGCCCGGGCCACTGCGAGGCCGACGCGCGACGGCCGCAGGCCGAGTCGACGTGTCGCCAGTCCGGTCAGCACCAGAACCTGTGCGGTCATGCCAATGGCGCCGGCCAGGGCCAGCCCCTCGACGCCATGGGCGGCCAGGGCGCTGTACATGGGCAACGACAGCGCCGTGACCACGGTGGTGGCGAGCATGGGCCGCCAGGTGTCGCCGACGCCATACATGGCCCGGGTGAGCACCGCCTGGCTGGTCCAGGCGGCGATGCCGGCGGACATGGGCACCAGCGCCGCAGCGGTGCGCAGGGTATCCGCCCGTCCAAAGCGTCCATGTTCAAAGAGCATCCCCACGATCGGTTCCGCCTCGGCCATGGCGAAGGCGGCCACCACCAGACCCATGGCGGCCACGGCGCCGACGGAACGACCCAGCAGGTCGCCCAGCTCGTCGCGACGTCCCTCAGCATAGAGGCGCGCGATCCAGGCGCCCGTGGCCTGGCCCGCGGCGGTGCCGACCAGGCCAATGGGCACCAGCATCAGCCGCCGGGCGCTGTTGAGCCAGGAGATGGAGCCCTCCTCCAGGCTCGAACCAAAATAGACGCCGCACCACTCGTCCACGGTGGTCAGGGACACGCCGATCATCAGCGGGGTGGCCGTCCAGAGGAAGGCGCGCACCTCACGGTCCAGGGAGGGCAACCGGGGCACGAAACGAAGCTGGTTCCGAGCCACCACCAGAGGCACGACCAGGGCGCCGAAGAAAGCCCCGATGAGCGCCCCCCAGGAGAAGCCCTCGATGGCATCGAAGAGCGCGCCCACCATGCCGCCGGCGATGATGCCGCCGTTGTAGAGCAGGGGGGTGAGCGCCAGGGCGCCGAAGCGCTGGCGCGCCAGCAGGTTGGCCTGCACCAGGCCGCCGAAGATGAAGAAGATCTGTGCCGGCAGCACGATCCGGGTCAGGCGCGCCGTCTCGGCGGTCTTCTCGGCGTCGAAGCCCTCGACGATCAAGCCCACCAGGGGCTCGGTCCAGATCTCGGCGACGACCACGCCGACCACCACCGCGAAGAGCATGGTCGACGCCACGGTGGAGAAGACCGCGACCACTTCCGGATCGGCCTCTGTGGCCGCGTCGCCAGAACCCTTCGGCGGGGCATTTTCGCCCGACTCCGCTGCACGCCTGGCCGCAAGGCGCGCGTCGACCTTGGCGTAGAGCGCCGCCATGCGGGGCAGCAGGGAGACCGTCAGGGCACCGCCTGCCAGCAAATGGTTGAGCATGTCCGGCACAGCGAACGAGGCCCGGTACACATCGGTCAACTCGGTGGCGCCGTACAGGGTGTTGAGCAGGAAGTCCCGGCCGTAGCCCAGCAGCCTGCTGATCAGCGCGCTGCCGGCGAGCAACAGGGCGATGGTGCGGACATTGCCGGTGAGATCTCGGGACATCGAACGCAGTATGGGGGCAGTGATGGGGGCGGTCAGGTTTGCTGGCGCTTTTATCCGCCCCTCATGGCAACAACACGAGCTTGCCGACCGTCATGCCCGATTCGAGCTCGCGATGAGCATCGGCGACCCTGGCCAGCGGCCAGGTCTTGGTCTGCGGTGCCACGATGCGGCCGGCCTCGATGTGGCCCAGAATCGCGCCCATGGACGCCTGCAGAACGTCGTTGCGATCGAAGAGATAGCTCAGGTTGAAAGCCATGACGCTCTTGTTGTCGCCGGTCATCTGCAGCGGATTGAAGCGCGGCATGCGGAGCCAGCCCATGATCAGCTGGGGCCAGGAGGGCCGCCCGCCGCGCCGCGGCAACATGGTGTGGAAGCCGTAGACCACCAGGCGGCCGGTGGGCCCGAGGTGATCGTAGCTTTGCTGCAACGTGGCGTGCCCGTTGGCGTCGAAGATGGCAGCGTAGCCATCGGGCGCCTGCTCCTTTGCGCTCGCCCAGAGATCCTGGCTGCTCTTGTCGATGATTGCGGCCGCGCCCAGGGCCATGGCGGGCGCCACCTTGTGCGCGGCGCCGACCACACCGACGGCGCGGCAGCCGGCGATGGCGGCCAACTGCAACAGCGCCCCGCCTACACCGCCAGCCGCGGAGTGGACCAGCAGGGGTTGATCGGGCCGTGCCGCTGCCAGCTCCACCAGGGCGTACCAGGCGGTCAGGAAGACGCAGGGGATGCCGGCCAGCTCGGCATCGGTCATGGATTCAGGCGCGGCGAAGACCTGTTCACGGGGCACTACAACCGAGCTGGCGTAGCCGCCGAATCGGGTCACACCGACCACGCGCGTGCCGACGGCCAGGTCGTCGACGCCTTCACCTGCCGCGCCGATGTGGCCGACAAACTCGAAGCCGGGCGTGATCGGCCAGCCGACGTACTTCTTCGCCGACGCGTACAGGCCCATGCGGACCACACAGTCGGCGTAGTTGACGCCGATCGCGGTGGTATCGACGCGCACCTGGCCGGGGCCGGGCACGGGTTCGGGCAACTCCACCAGGCGGAGACGATCGTAGCTGCCGGGTTTGTGCACGCGGATCTGCTGCATGGGCGGCAGACTGGACCAGCGGCGAAACCGGGGCAAGCGCCGTCGCCGGCCCGCCGACCCGGCGACGGACTTGCCGACCGCGGCCCGACGACGTAAACCCCCTGGCCATGGAGCTGGTTCACGCGCTCATACTGGGGATCGTCGAGGGGTTGACCGAGTTCGTGCCGGTGTCTTCTACCGGGCACCTGATCCTCGCCGGCGCCTGGCTGGGTCTGGACGCCACGCCGGAGCAGAAGGCCGCCGTCGATGCCTTCGATATCGTCATCCAGGCCGGCGCCTGGCTGGCCTGCGTGATCTACTACCTGGGCTATCTCAAGCAACGCTTCGCGGACCTGCTGTCGACCGACGTGGGCCGGATGGCGCGCGGATGGCGCCTGATCATCAACCTGATGATGGCCTTCATCCCCGTGGTCATCGTCGGCCTGCCGTTGCGCTCGTTCATCAAGTCGGTGCTCTTCGGCGCCGGGCCCGTCGCCGTGGCGCTGGCGGTTGGCGGCGTGGTGATGATCGCCGCCGATCGTTTACGGGATCGCGGCGGCAGCGTGACCAGCCTGGACGGGATCAACATGAAGCAGGCGTTGGTAGTGGGTCTGTTTCAGTGCTTCTCCCTGATTCCCGGCACCTCGCGCTCCATGGCCACCATCATCGGTGGTCTCGCCTCGGGCATGACCCCGCGGGTGGCGGCGGACTTCTCCTTCCTGCTGGCGGTGCCCGTGCTCGGCTCAGCGACCCTGTACGAGCTGCTCCGTGAGTGGGAGACCATGTCGGCGCATATCGGCGGTGGCGCCATGACCATCGGCCTGATCACCTCGTTCGTCGTCGGCTGGGCCTCCATCGCCGCCTTCCTGCGCCTGCTGACGGCGAGGGGGCTGGCGCCTTTTGGTGTCTATCGCATCATCCTGGCGGGGCTGGTCTGGTGGCAATTGCTGTAGTCATGGGCACATGGGAACGGAGATGAACGAGCGACTGCGGGTGGTGATGACGGCCGGCGGCACCCACGAGCCGGTCGATGATGTACGCCACATGAGCAACGTGGCCACGGGCGCGCTGCCGGCGGCCATGGCCGAGGCCCTGTTGCGCCACGGCGCGCTGGTGCACTACATCCACGGGCCGGACGCCATCCTGCCGGGTCGCCTGCGCCTGGACCTGGCGCTCGACGGCTCCCAGGCGCCCGACGATCCGAGCCTGGACACGTTGTTGGCCGAGTTCGGGCGGGCTGCAAGGACGGCCAGGGAGCTCTGGGCGACCGGTCGACTGGTCCTGCACGGCGTCGGAAGCGCGGCCGAAACGGCCCAGGTCGTCCAAGACGTGGTCGGCGCCCAGCATCCCCACCTGGTCGCCTGCGCCATGGCGGTGGCCGACTTCACCCCGCTGCGACATCGCGGCAAGCTCTCCTCCCAGCAGGATGGCGACGGCGGGCTGACCCTGCACATGCAGCCCACGGCGAAGGTGATCGACAGCGTACTCGCGGCCTGGCCTGAGGCCGCGTTGCTGGGCTTCAAGCTGCTCAGCGGCGCTTCGGAAGCCGAACATCGACACGCGGTCCTGGAGTTGTGCCGGCGCAGCGGCGCCCGCTGGGTATTCAGCAACGACATGGTCGACTACCGCCAAGGACGACGTCGCGGCATCTTGTGGTCAGCCGAAGGCGAGGCCCTCGATCGCCTGTCTGGGGGCGAAGGCGAGGCGGGACGTCGACAGTTGGGTGAAGAGATCGTCGCCGCGGTATTGCGCTATCTCGACGGCGCGGCAGGCGCGACGGGCGGCGGCGAACGCTGAGATTTCGCACGCGGTTGCGGCGGCCTGGCGACCGGCGGGGTCGGACCGCCGACCGCAGTCGCACGACCCCGTTCCTGTTGCGCGACCAGCCGTTCCATCTCCTTCAGCCCCAAGAGCACGCCGCGCGCCAGCTCCAGGTGGGCCTGGTGCTCCAACAGGGCCAGGCTCTCCTTGGGATGGGTGATGTAGCCGATCTCCAGCACGACGGCGGCCATCAACGCCTCTTTGAGCACGCCGAAGGGCGCCTGCCGAACGCCACGGAAACGTGCCCCTGGTCGGCCGCGCTTGAGGCCGCGAGCCAGCGACAGGGCCAACATCTCCGATCGCTTGTGGGCGGCGGCATAGCGCATCTGCGACAGGATGCCGCCGACCGTCCAGGGCAGTTGGGCAGCGACGCCGCGCTCGGGCAGTCCCTCTTCCCGCCGGACCAGGGCGTGCACCACGCCGGCGCTGGCCTTGGCGTCCAGGAACCACACCTCCATGCCGTGCACCTTCGGGTTGGGGCTCGCGTTGCAGTGCAGGCTGATGAGCGCGTCGGCCTTGAGGGCGTTGGCCTGACGGGGTCGCTCGCGCAGGGCGATGGGCCGATCCACATGCCGGGTCAGCGTGACCCGCACGTTGCTGTGGCGCTCGATGAAGGCGGCGATGAACTTGGAGATCTCCAGGGTCAGCGCTTTTTCCTGGGTGGCGTGGTAGCCGAGCGCGCCCAGGTTGTCGCCGCCATGCCCCGGGTCGATGACGATGTGGCGAATGTGGATCAGCTCGACGGGTTTGGGGAACAACCGATCGCGTCGTGGTGTGGCGGACGCTTCCAGGACGCCGGCGAGCACGATCAGCAGCGCGAGGGCGGCGGGCATGAGTCCAGTGGGCTGTGGGATGGGGAGCGGACGCTGCATCTCCGTTATTGTCTACCGGGCCGGGGGGCTGTCAAACCATTGTTCGGCCCGGGTGGGGCTTGCGCGACGGTTGATCCACGCCGCAGAACGGCTGTGGTCAGCCACCGGGCGTTCTGCTAGGCTCCCGGCCGCGAAAAAACGGAGCCGCCAATGGCACACTGCAATCCATCGATCGGTCCAGCATCGCCGACTGGTCGCGCAACCGTCGCGGCCCTGATCGCGCTGCTGCTGTCCGCCTGCTCCCTGGACGGGCTGCTGCTGACCGAGTTCGACCGCAAAGGTCACCAGGCCATGCCCGATCCGGCGCCGACGCTGATCACCGGTCATGTGCCCGCGCTGCCCGGCGCCCAGGTTCAGTTGCTCAGCGGTGATGGCCTGACCGTCGGCCAGACGAATACCACCGCCGCGGCCAACGGCGACTTCGTGATCGAACTCGAGGGCAGCTCCGAGCTGGTCGGCACGGTGTTGGAGGCGGCCCACAACGGACGCCAGCTGCTGGGCATCCTGCCGCACGTACCGGCGCAGAAGTCGGTACTGGCGCCAGCCCAGACCTTCGACACAGTGCAGTTGAGCCCGGGCATGGCGAAACTGGATCCCCGCACGACGACCCTGGCGCTGCTGTCGGTGGCGCGAGCGCGGGCCAAGGGCAGCGCCCTGTCCGCCATCCCGCACGGCTCCATGACCGACACCTTGATCGACCTGCACAGCCGCCTGTCTTACGACGAGCCCAAGCTGATCGTGGTCGAGAAGATGATCCAGCGTCTGCTGGGCGGCGCGCCCGCGGGCGGTTCCGAAGTCCCGTTCACGCTGGATCCTGCGAGCGCATCGCTGCTCCGTGTGGCGTTCCTGGCCGGCGCGGGGCTGGACTACGATGGCGACGATCAGCCGGACGCCACCACGGCTGCGTTCGACGCGGCTATCGCGGCGGCGATCACGACCTTCGACTTCAAGGCCTGTTACCGCACCGACCGAATCAAGGTGGTGCTCCTGGTGCGCATGTCCGACAACGCCAAGGACACCGCCTGCGAGTCCATCAACCCCTTCCTGTGGGCCGATGACAAGCCGGCGAGCCGCATGTTCATCGCCGCTGGCGTGCACAAGGACAGCCCCGTGTGCAGCGCCACGCGCACCACCCATTGCCTGACCCAGGCCGATATCGACGCCCTCAACGCGACCCTGGGCAACTGGAAGCCCAACACCCAGGCCATGTACGACGACGGCACCCACGGCGACGGCAAGGCCAACGACAACATCTGGACGCTGGCGTTCGAGGCGCCGTGGTGGTCCGCGACAACGGCTCCCGACGGCGCCGGGCCGCGCATCGCCTACAAGTTCACCTGGGGCAGCGAAGGCAAGGGCTGGAGCGGCACCGAGGAGTTCCCGGGCAACCAGCGCATCCTCGAGTTGAACGATATCAACGGCGATGGCCTGGTCGTGCGCTTCGACCACTTCGCCGACGAGGCCTCCAACAAGGACAAGGCCAACGGTCTACCGCCTTCCATGGGCGGCTGCGGCGAGCTGAAATGGCCGGGCCACGAGCGGGATGGCTGCATCACCGACGCCTTGGAACGCCAGGTGGACCTGGACGGCGACTGCAAGGTGGATGGCTGGCCGCCCTCGGGCACGACGGCACCGTTGTCCATCCCCTGCCCGGGCGAGAGCGGCTCGTAGTTCAACCGCTCCTCCGATTTCAAGTGCTCGCGACGATCAGGCTGCTTCGGCTTCGGCCTTGCGCAGTTCATTCAGATCGGCCAGCAGCTCGGCGCCGTGGTCCTCGATCTCCTCGAGCACCGCGCGGCAACGGCGATCGGCGCGCGCGATGAAGCGCTCGGCCAGCTTGCGACGGTCGGGGTACTCCAGGCCCTGCTCGACCAGCACGCGCGAGATCTCCACATCGCAGAGGATTTTCGTCAGCCGTTCGGCGTGCAGCAGCCCGGGCGCGAAGTCCAGCTTCGCATCCCACTGCTTGAACAAGGCGTCGGTCCATTCGCCCACCGGCAACACGTAGGTCTTGCGCAGCTTGTTGCGCGCGATGCGCACCAGGATGGTCTGCAGGGCGCTGTACTTGTAGGTGTACAGCTTGCTCAGGGAGCGCTCCAGCGGGTCCTTGGCGGTCAGGCGGAAGAGATTCGCCCGGGCCACCTTGGTGAGGAACTTCTGCGGATTGCTCAGGCCGGCGGCGAGCTGATCTTTGAGCGCCATCAGGCTCTGGATCTGGCTCGTGCCCTCGTAGATGGGCAGCACCAGCGAGTCGCGCAGCAGCTTCTCGGCGGCGTACTCTTTGGTGTAGCCAGGGCCGCCCAGGATCTGCATGGACATGCGCGACAGGTCGACCGCCTTCTCGGCGCCGATGTACTTGCATAGCGGCGTCATGTGGCGGGCTTTCTTTTTGAGCTTCTTGACCTTCTTCTCCAGCGCGGCGCGCTCATCCTCATCGGCCGGCGGATCGAACTTCAACACCTGCTCCCAGCGCTGCGACAGCTCGGTGACCATGGCCGCATCGAAGAGCAGGGCGCGGATGCCGCGCGTCCACAGATCCATGTCCTCGAGGTAGTCGGCGATCATCTCGTGGCGATCGATGGTCTTGCCCATGGTCACGCGCTCGGCGGCGTATTCCTTGGACAGGCGGAGGGCGGCCTCCATCAGGCCCAGACCCTCGAATCCGACGGCCACGCGGGCGAAGTTCATCAACACGAGCATCAGCTCGAAGCCTTCGCCACGTCGCCCGATGAGCTTGCCGATTGAGTCCTCGTAGATCAGCGACGCGGTGGGCGAGCCGTTGTGGCCGATCTTGTGCTCCAGCTTGCCGATGCGCACGTTGTCGACCATCTCGCCGTCGACCTCGTGGCGCTGCTTGACCAGGAAGAGAGACAGCCCCTTGAGGCCGGACACCTCGTCGGGATCTTCGGTGCGGGCCAGGACCAGCTGATACTGCGCGTGGCCGCTGGTGATGAAGATCTTCTCGCCATTGATGACGAACATGCCGTCATCGCGAGGCACCGCGGTCGCTCGGATCACGCCGAGATCGGAGCCGGCACCGGGCTCGGTCAGGACCATGCAGCCCCAGGCCTTGCCCTCGATCATCTCGGTGATCTCCTGGTCGTAAGGCGTGCCGACGAGCCTGCCCTCGACGATCTTCGCCGCCGGATCTCGCAGCGCATAGGTGACCAGGGACATGGCCAGGCCGGTGAAAAAGCCGAAGTGCGTCATGCAGGAGGTGTCGGCGCGCGCCATCAGCTCGGCGCAGCCCATGTAGACCAGGGCCGGCGCGTTCAGGCCGCCGAGCTCGCGCGGCACCGGCAGACCGTAGACCTGCATCCGCTTGAGCGCCTTGAAGACCTTGATGAAGGCCTTGCCCTCGATGACCTTGCCGTCGACCAGTTGCGGCTTCTCGACGTCGATATCCTTGGCCACCGGGGCCACCTTCTTGGCGCAGAATTTGCCGAACTCCTTGAGGATGTCCTCGTACAACTCCTGCGCGTCGGCGGCCGTCTCCGGCGCCTCCTCCTTGTTGGCCTTGCGCTCGACCACCTCGTACAGGGCAGCCCAGTCGATGACCTTCTCGATGTGGAAGCGAAGGTCTGCATTGTCGGTGTAGAAGTTGTCGCTCATGGTGCTCTCCGTTCTGTAGCCGCCAGTTCGTGACGCAAAGATGGGCCTCATAACGCAGTGCGTCAAGACGCACTTCACCGAAATGCGCAAACGTGTGCCTGCACCTGTTGACGCGGGCAGAATCCGGGCGTGGGTTCAGACCAGGAGGCCGGCCAGCGCGGCGGTCATGAATGCGCCGAGGGTGCCGCCGACCATGGCTCGCAGGCCGAGGATCGACAGCTCGCGACGTCGCTCTGGCGCGATGCCGCTGATGCCGCCGATCTGGATGCCGATGGACGAGAAGTTGGCGAAGCCGCAGAGCGCGTAGGTGGCGATGATCACCGAGCGCTCGCTCAACGGCTGGCCGCCGCTGAGGTTGTTGGCCAGATCCAGGTAGGCGACGAATTCGTTGATCACCGTCTTGACGCCCAGCAGCGTGCCCACCGAACGGACCTCGCCGCTCTCCACGCCGAGCAGCCAGGCGACCGGGGCCATGACGTAGCCGAAGAGCATCTGCAGGGTCACGTCAGGCCAGCCGACCAGTCCGCCAGCCCAGCCGAGTACGCCGTTGGCCACCGCGATCAGGGCGATGAAGGCCAACAACATGGCGCCCACATTGAAGGCCAGCTTGAGGCCATCGGCGGCGCCCGTCGCGGCGGCCTCGATGACGTTGGCGTAAGCCTTTTCGATCTTGATGACCGTGTCCGAGCCGGTCTTGGGCGTCTCGGTCTCGGGCACCAGCAGCTTGCCGATGAGCAGGGCGGCGGGGGCGCTCATGATCGACGCAGCCAGCAGGTGCCCGGCAATGTCTGGAAAGCGCGCGTGCAGCATACCCACGTAGGCCGCCATGACCCCGCCAGCGACGGTGGCAAAGCCGCCCACCATGACCGTATGCAGCTCGGAGCGGGTCATGTCCGACAGGAAGGGGCGAATCAGCAGCGGCGCTTCGGTCTGGCCGACGAAGATGTTGCCGGTGGCAGACAGGGTCTCGGCGCCCGAGGTGCCCAGGAAGCGGGCGATCCAGCGGCTGAAGATGCGCACGATGCGGATCATCACGCCCAGGTGGTAGAGCACCGCCATCAACGAGGAGAAGAAGATGATGGTCGGCAGGACCGAAAAGGCGATGAAGGCGCCCTGACCGGTCCACCAGGTGCCGTCCTGGCCGGGCTTCATGACCAGGTCGCCGAAGAGGAAGCGCGAGCCTTCATCGGAGTAGTCCATCAGCTGCACGAAGAGATCGTTGACGGCGCTGAACACCGGCCGGCCGATATCGGTCTTCAAAATCAGCAATCCGAAGATGAACTGCAGCGACAGGCCCCCGATCACCACACGCCAGGGGAAGACCTGGTTCGGCCGCCGTTCGCGCGCCCACCAGGCGCAGCAGATCATCAGCAGGATGCCGAGCAGGGCTTGCAGGCGTGTTCCCAGCCCGGCGCCGCTGCCGCCATCGCCGCCCGCCACGCCGAGCTTCCTGCCAACCGCCTCCACAGGCGGCGGATTCGTCGGACTCTCGGCGCTGGCACCCGGGTCTGTCGGGGTCGCCGCGGAGGCTTCGGCCGGGGCCGGGGCAGCCTTGGGGGCCGCGGGAACGCTGCCGGCGATCAACAACGTCGACAGCGCCGCGAGGACCGCGATCTGGGCTCCAAAATGGCGCCTGCGGGTGGACCGCAGAGGCCGGAGTCCGAACACGAAACCTGCGAACTGCTGCATAAAATAGCCTCACGGCACACGATTCCCCCGCACTCTAAGGCGGCTGCGCGACACGGGCAACTTTCGGGGGAGGCTACGATCGACCGCCGATGGCCCTTTGACGCCGATCACTTCTGGCCGTGGATCCTGTTCGCACAATGATTTCCAGCGACCCCGCGGATCTGCGCCGATCCACCGCCGCCCAGAGGTGATCTGTTGTGCCACCAAGCCTTGATCGGCATGGGCAGTGGTGACACATTGCCCGCCATGATTTCACCCGGGCATATCCTCGTGATCGGCGGCGCGTCTGTCGACCGGGTACGGGCTGGTGGCGAACCGCTGACCACGCCCGGTGGCGCGGCCCTGTTCACCGCTCTGGCAGCCCGCCAGGCCGGCGCCGACGCACGTATGTTCGGCTACCGGCCAACGCCGCTCCCCGATCTCTTCGCCGAGTCGGCCTCGCTGGTGCCCTGGCATGGCCCCGCCTGCACCATGGAGGACCTGCCGCACTTCGAAATCGTCTACGAAGACGACGGCAACGCCCGCCTGGTGGCGGCCAATTGGGGCACCGAAGAGACCCTGGACCCGGCGATGATCGACGATCACCTGCTGGACGCCTCGGTGATCCACATCGCCGCGATTCACGCCCCTGAACTTCAGATCCGCTTCGTCAAAGCGCTCCGCCGGCGCTGCAAGGCGCGCCTGTCCGCCGGCACCTACGGCTACATGGCACGGCGGGCTCCGGATACGGTGCGCGCGCTGATGGAGTCGGTCGACCTGTTCTTCATGAACGAGTTCGAGGAGAAGCTGGTCTTCGGCGACGAGGGGCCCACGGTGCGGCCGGGGCAGATGCTGGTGGTCACCCGCGGCGCGCGCGGCTCGGACATCTGGCAGGGCGATCACTGCTCGCGGGTACCCATCTGTCCGTCGACACCGCTGGATCTCACAGGCGCCGGCGACTCGGTCTGCGGTGGCACGCTGGCCGGATTGATCCGCGGACTGCACCCCACGGACGCGGTCCTGCTGGGGTCGGCGGTGGCCTCCAAGACCATCGAAGCCACCGGCATGAACGCCATGCTGCGCACGTCCACCGCAGCCATCGAAGAGCGACGCAAGGGCGCCCGCCGCGACAGCCGCGTGCAGGTCAACCGCGTGCAGGTCGAGCGTATTGGCCACTTCATCCGAGACAGCGCCGAGGTGCGCTCGTTTTCGTTCACCGGTCCGCTCTTCCCGGAGGTTGGCGATCCGCGCGCAGTGGACTTCCTGTTCGCGTCGATCCTGCACCAGTTCGGCTTCTGGAGCCCGGCCAATGGCGTCTACTCCCGGCCGACCTTCGCCACGGTCGGCGGCGAGCGGCTCAAGGGCTCGGACTACTGCTTTGCGGCGTTCAAGCGTATCCTGGTGGAAGATCCCGACAAACTGACACCGCTGGGCATGTCGTCGCTGCGCTGGCAGGACACCGAAGCCATCTTCCGCGCCGACGACGGCCACATCCCGATTCCCGTGCTGGCGACCCATCACGCCCTGGCGCGCGGCTACGGCCGCGACATGTGGGAGCTGGGCCTGACGCCGCGCGCGCTCATCGACCAGGCGCGCCAGTCCTCCGATCCGGTGCGCCATCTGCTGAGTGTGCTCGATCACGTCACCGGCTACCGCGAGGATTCGCTGCGCAAGAAGGCCATGTTGCTGGCCATCGCCCTGGGTCAGCGGCCCGAGGGTTTCATCGATCTCAACGGCAGCACCTCGGTCACGCCGATCATCGACTACCACCTGATGCGCTCCTGCCTGCGCACGGGCCTGGTGGAGGTGGGTGACGAGGCCCTGCGCGAGCAGCTGGTCGGCCGCCGCCTGCTCGCCCCTGGCGATGAGTTCGCCATCCGCATGGCCTGCTTCGAGGCCGTGGGCGACCTGATGCGCGTCAGCGAGCGCTCCATCGGGGCCATCGACTGGTTCTTCTTCGGCGCCCGCGAGCGCTGCCCCGAGATGGAAGAGCCCGACTGCTCGCGCTGCCCCATCGACCCGGTCTGCAAGCACGACAAGGCGATGTTCCAGCCGGTCTACCGAACCACCTTCTATTGAGACGCCGGCCCGGCACGGGCGAGGACCCCATGGCGGGCGCCAATGAATCCAGGCCGATCCGCAACGTGGCCCGCAACAAGCGGGCGCGCTACGACTACCAACTGGGCGAGGAATTCGAGGCCGGCATCGCCCTGGTCGGCAGCGAGGTCAAGGTGCTGCGCCAGGGCAAACTGACCCTGACCGGGGCGCACGTGCGCGTGGTCCGCGGCGAGGCGTTTGTCTTCGGCATGCAGATCCCCGAGTACGAGCAGGCCAATCGGCTCAACCACGAGGTGGATCGGCCGCGGAAGTTGCTCTTGAAGCGGCGCCAGATCGACCGACTGGACCGCGAGTTGAACGAGCGCGGAGCGACGTGCGTGGTGTTGTCGGTGTTCTTCAAGGGGGCGCTGGTCAAGGTGCAGATCGCGCTGGCCCGCGGCAAACGACGCCACGACAAGCGGCAGGCGCTGCGCAAGAGAGACGCCGAACGGGAAATGTAGCGTGGCCCGGCAGGCCTCGGTTCAGAGACATCAGCGCGGATCGGCAGTGTGACCACGCTCATTGTTGTCGTGGTCGGTTCCCGTTGATCCTGCTAGGGTTGTGGGCCATGAAAAGGCTCAGTGGTCGGCATCTGGCGGTCCGGTTTGCGCTCCTTGGCGCAGGTCTGGCGGTGGCTGTTGTGGGCGGCTGTGGCGAGACGGGCGAGGAGCCGGGTGCTGATGCGGGCGGTGACGTCGCCGCTATCGTTGACGCCGGGCCTCCTTGTAGCGATGGGCCGGCGTGCCCGTGTTCGCCGGCTCGGCAGGGGTTGGCCTGTGATGATGGCGACCCCTGTTCCAAAGGCGAACTGTGCACCGGTGGCGTGTGTGGGGGCGGCGAGATTCGGGTGTGCGTGTCCAGTGCGCCGTGTTTTGAGGGGACCTGCCTGCCGGCGACCGGGAAATGCCAGTTCCATGCGGCTCCGGATGGCTATTGGTGCGATGACGGCGACATCTGCACGCATACGGATCGATGCAAGACGGGCCATTGCCTGGGCGAGGGGCTGGATTGTGATGATGGCAATCCCTGCACGGCGGGGTCCTGCGCGGCCGGCCAGGGGTGCAGCCACTCGCCCATCGGGGTCGCTTGTGAGGATGGCGACATCTGCACGTCGCAGGACACCTGCAAGGAAGGGGTCTGTACCGGCCTGGCCACCGATTGCCACGATGGCAACGCCTGCACGACCGATGCCTGCAACGGCGGCTGCAAGAATGTGCCGGCGGTCGATGGAGATGATTGCGGCCCGGGCATGACCTGCACGTTGGGGCTGTGCACCAACAGCTGCAAACCCTGGGGCAAGGTCATCGGCGGCAAGGAGCCCGATGGCTTCCTGGCCGTGACAGCCCACGATGATGGCGGCTGGACCGCGGTGGGCTGGACGGCGTCCAAGGGCGCAGGACAGGTGGACGCCTGGGTGGTCCGCTTCGACAGCAAGTGGACCATCAGTGTCGACAAGGCCATGGGCGGCAAGAGTGAAGAGCGCTGGCTGGATGTGGCGGCGTTGGGCGACGGCGGCGACCTGCTCGGTGGCTGGACCGGCTCCAACGGCAACGGCGAGTCCGACGGCTGGATCGCGCGCCTGGACGCCAAGGGCAAGCAGCTGTGGCAGGTGTGGCATGGCGGCAAGGGCTTTGACCGGATCTCCGGCGTCGTGGCGGGCCCCAACGGTGGCGCGATCGCCGTCGGCACACGCGACCTGGGGGGCAACGCCAAGGGCCAGGCGTGGCTGCTCAGGCTGTCGGCCACGGGCGCGCTGTTGAGCGAGAACACCTGGGGTGGCGAGGCCAATGACAGTTTCGCAGACGTGGCCGTCACCCAGAACATGGTGGTGGCCGCCGGGCTGACCTTCACCAGCGGACCCAAAGGAGATGGCGCCGGGCTCGTCATGGGGCTGGACAACCAGGACAAGAAGATGTGGGAGCTGCTCATCGGTGGGCCGAAGTACGAAGTCGCGACCGCTGTGCTGTACCAGAACGGCGGCATGTTCTACGTCGTCGGCGGCAGCAACGACACGATCAGCGGCGACTACGACGGCCTGCTGTCGGCCTTCAACAACGCCGGCAAGGTGGAGTGGACCAAAAAGTTCGGCACCAAAGCCGACGATCGTTTCGAGGCCGTGACCTTCATGGGCAATGGCGTCGTCGCAGTGGGCTATACGGACGGTGGCTTCGGCAAGGCCGAGCAGGGCTGGGTGGCCAGACTGGACAACAGCGGCAAGCTCATCTGGCAGCAGACCGCCGGCGGGCCCGGACAGGATCGGCTGCAGGGCGTGGCGCGCACCTGGGATAGCGGCGTGGTGGCGGTCGGCGTGAGCACCGTGGGTGGCGACGATACCGACGGCTGGGTCACCCGGCTGGACGGGCTCGGCCAGGCCCAGTGCAATTGACTGTCGGGAGAGTGGGATGACTGCAACGGGAGCCCTGAGCGGGCTGCGGATCCTGGACTTCACCACCCTGTATCCCGGCCCATTGGCGACCATGTTGCTGGCCGACCTGGGCGCCGAGGTGGTGCGCGTCGATGCGCCCGACCGGACCGACATGTTGCGCTGGTTGCCACCGCAAGGCGCCGACGGCCAGGGCACGCTCTACCGGATGGTCAACCGCAACAAGCGGTCGATCCAGGTCGATCTCAAGTCGCCGGAGGGGGCTGCGCTCATCCACCGACTCGTCGCCCACTACGACATCGTCGTCGAGCAGTTTCGGCCGGGCGTGATGGATCGCCTGGGCATCGGCTGGCAGTCATTGAAGACGAGCGCGCCGGGCTTGATCTACTGCGCCATCTCGTCCTACGGCCAGACGGGGCCCCTGACGAAGCGACCCGGGCATGACATCAACTTCCTGGCCCTGTCCGGCCTGTCGCATCACCTCGGTCGACAGGGCGCTGGGCCCCTGCCCCTGGGCACGCTGGTGGGCGATGTAGGCGGCGGCACCTGGCCTGCGGTGGCTGGACTGCTGGCCGCGGTGGTGCATCGACAGCGGACCGGTGAGGGGCAGTTCATCGACATCAGCATGACCGATGGCGCCCTGCTCATGAACAACATGGCCGCGGCGGTGACCCTGGCCGACGCCGGCGACGTCACGGCTGAAGGGACATGGCTCAACGGCGGCGGGCTGTACGACTACTACGCCACCAAAGACGAGCGCTGGCTGTCTGTGGGTGCCTTGGAGCCCAAGTTCTACGCCATGTTCCTGCAGGCTATCGAGCGACCGGATCTGGAGCCGCTGTTCATGGCCCTGGGCGCCGACGCCCGACCACTCAAGGAAGCGGTGGCCGAGACGATCGCCGGCCAGGACCTGGCCCACTGGCTCGAGGTCTTCGACCGCCTGCCGTGCTGCGTCGAGGCCGTGCTGACCCCCACCGAGGCGGTGCAGAGCGAGCTCTTCGCGGAGCGACAGATGGTGGTCGATGTGCCCTTGCCCGAAGGCGGCAGCCAGGCCCAGGTGGGCAATCCCCTGAAGCTCTCGGCCTGCCCGCCCCGTTACGAGCATGGCAGCGTGCCACCGGGTGCCGACAACGCCGCGGTGCTGGCCGAATGCGGCCTGGACGCGGACGAGATCGATGCGCTGAAGACGGCGGGCGTACTCGGCTGAGCCGGGCGCCGACGGGGCGTGGCAGTTCGACTAGTTCTTGGTGACGATGGCGCCGCCCGGATAGCCGTAGCTGACGTAGTTATCCCAGCCATAGACCACCAGGCCCACGGGTTTGGTCGCCTCGAGTTTGTGCGCGCCCTGCTTGATGGGCAGGCGGGCGACGGACCACTGGCCGCCAGCGAAAGACTTGAAGGCGCCGGGCACGACCTGCACGCCGTCGACCTTGACGATGGTGCCGGGCTTGGCGACCACGTTGATGAAGTTCTGGGCGTACTTGTTGGGCACCAGGAAGACATAGCCGTCCAGGTACTGCTTGTCGGACACGGCGATGATGAACGCCGGATCGCCGATCTTGGCGTCCGCAGGCTCCTGGATGTTCGGGCAATCTGCGTTCTTCTTGCACTGCCACTTGGTCTTGAACTTGTTGTGCATCGTGGCGCAGATCTTCAGGTTGTTGCCATAAGGCACGTTGCACACGTCGTTGTTGGGGTTGGGCGCATGAGACGACGCCAGGTACTGGCCGACCTGGATCGGGTGGTTGGACGTGATGACGAAGTCCTGGTCGGACTCCAGCTCGAACCACTGACCCTGATTCAGGGTCGGGATGGGCGCCTGGGGTGGGTTCGTCTGCACGACGGTGCCGTTCTGCGCGGCCAGGATGCGCCAGGCGTCCTTTTCCTTGCCCCGAGGCTGTGACTTGGTGGCCACATAGGTCTTGCCCCAGGCGGCGACCGGGAAGAGCTGCTCCTCGAGGTGGTCGGCGCAGCAGGTAACCGGGCAATCGTTATTGCTCTTGCAGGACCAGCCCTGGTACTGGCACGTGCCGCTCTTGGCACCGGGCGCCTTGACGCACTTGTTGGTATTGGGCGCGTTGGAGGCCTCGGAGCCACCGAAAACGGCGATGGGCTTGTCCGCCTTGATCCACGAACCGGTCATATCGGCGCCGTTGGCGTTGGTCTCCACATTGAGGACCTGACCTTCCTGGAGCGTGAAGGTCTTGATCTGCCCCCACGGCCCCGGCGGGATGGCCTGGCCGGCGCCCGAACCGGCCAACGTGGTGGCCGAGACCAGCACCTTGACCTTCGTTACGCCCTTCTGGGTGGCGACGACGGTCAGGTACCCCTTCAGCGCTTCGTGGGTCTGCTGGCGGGTCATGACCCAGTACTCGGTGCCGACCGCGTTCGATGGCAGCAGCAACGAGGCGTCGTTGCTGAACACATCCACGTTCTGCAGCGGGTTGAACTGGTAGGCAACGATGGGCTGATTGCTCTTGATGCGATAGGCGAGCTTGTTGATAGAGGTGCCGTCCTGGTTGAGCGGCTTCACCTTCCACTTGGGGTCTGGCAGGTTGATGATCTTCAGACCCTTGGGCTGCACGGAGTACTTGGCTTTGTGGCCGGTACCCGCCTCCACCGTGACCAGGGCGATGGCGTCCTTGGTATTGCTGACGATGACCGAGAACTGGGAGTTCTGGGCGTCGTACACCTTGCCGCCCTTGCCCGGCACCATGGCGTTGTCCAGGTCGACCGCCCAGTAGTCGCAGCCGACGTTGGTATTGGCCTTGAAGTCCGAGTCGCAGGGGTTGACGCAGAGGCCGCCCAGGCAGACGAGGCCGAGGGCGCCGCAGTCGTGCTGGACCTTGTAGCCGCTGCCGTCGGGCTGGCAGAGCAGGCCCTGGTTGTTCTCGCACTTCATCAGGCCGGGAGTGCACGCCTGGCATTTGCCGTCGGTGCAGGTCTCGCCGACCTTGCAGATCTTCAGGATGTCGGCGTCGTTGCCGGTGGCGTTGCACTTCATCTGCACCGTGCTCTCGGAGAGGCCGGGCTGGGGTTTGGCGCAGAACTCTGTGTTGGGCAGGCACTTGCGGCAGGCGCCATCGTGGCAGATGGGTTTGGGATCTTCACACGAGCTCTTGTTGAAGCCCTTGCCGTCGGCCTTGCAGGTCTCCAGGAAGCTGTCCTTGCAGGCCGTCGAGCCCGGCACGCAGTTGATCTCGGTGCACTTGTGGTTGTTGCAGTAGCCGGTGGTCTTGGCGCAGTGGAAGTCGACCACGCACTCCACACAGGTCTGGCTGGCAAAGTCGCACCAGGGGGTGGCCGGGTGGGGCTGGCAGGCGCTTGGGGTGGCGCAGGCGGGGCCGGTGGGATTGGTCACATCGGGTGTACCCGGCTTGGTGTCCTTGTCCTTGGGGGGCGTGCCGGAATCGGTGGCGGGGCCGGTATCGATCGGCTTGCCCGTGTCGTCCAGCGCGACGTCCACGGTGCTGCCGGCGTCGGTGACCGGTGCGGTGGTGCCGGTGGCATCGCTGGCCGTGTCGACGGGGAAGCCGCTGTCCCAGACGATGCCGTTGTTGCCGGTGGGGCCGGTGCCGTCGGTGCCGCAAGCCGGCGCGCAGAGAAGCAGCGCCAGGGGCAGCAGCAGCCAGCGAATGGGGACGGCGGGGGCCGCGTGGAGGGTGTTCATGGAAGGCGCTCCTCGCCGCCAGGCGGTCTTGACCATCGCTGGCAGGCGTCCGACGCGACAGGATCCGGTCGCCACAAAGGGGGCCGTTCGCGCGCGCGGACACGAAAGTGTATCCGCAGCCCACTGGCCAGACAAACACCAAGTTGTGCGCAAGTGCGTGCAACGAGGCTTCGCGGCCTCGATCATGGCAGTGAACTGAACTCCAACCGCCTGTGTGCAGCCCGGATGGCGGTGAAGTCTCCGCCAGGCAGCAACTCGGAGAATGTGCGAACGGCGTGATCGAGCGCCGCCGATGGTCTGCAGGCCAGGCTGTCCGATGGGACCGCCGCGCGAAGATCGCCGACCAGGCCAGCAAGCGGTGGCAACGGCGACAGCGACAGCGCCCGGCGCAACCCGTCCAGGGCCAGCCAGGCCACCCGCAGACGCCCCTCGCGGCTGTGTCCGGCGATGTGGGGCGTGGCCAGGTCGTATTGGCGTATGTGCTCGGGTCGAGGCTCGCCCAACAGGGTGTCGAATACGAGCCGGGACAGATGACCGCGTCGTCGGGCGGCGATCGCGGCGTCTTCATCCACCACGCCGCCTCGCGCAGCGTTGAGCAGGACCGCGCCTGGCAAGCGGGCGATCACAGCTTCGTTGACCAGTCCGGCGGTGGCGTGGGGACCGTTTCGGGTCAGCGGTACGTGCAGGGTCAGGGCATCACATGGCTGTCGCAGCGCCCGATCGAGGTCCACATGGGCGAATCCAGGCTCGCGCTGGGCGCGGGGCGGGTCGACGGCGATCACCGTGGCGCCGAGTCCCGTCAGGCGTTTGACCACCCTGCCGCCCACAGCGCCGACGCCGACCACAACCACGCGCCGTCCGACCAGGGAGGCACCCAGGGGCTGGTCGAAGGAGCGCGCCAACGCCCACTGCACCCAGTCTGCGACGGCTTCCGCATTGCCGCCCCGGCCGGTGATCAGGGGCAGCCAGGCGGCCTCGATGGCGGCTTCGTCCACATGGTCGGTACCCGAGGACGCCGTGGCGACAACCCGCAGGTCGGGCAGATAGCGCAGGTCGCCGGCGGTCACTCGGGCCGTGGACCGCACGGCTAGCCCGACCACATCGGCACCGTCGTTGCGCGGCAGCTTCGGGCCATCGAAAGGCACCGCCGCCATGCCGGCCAGCCATGACGTGGGCACCGCCTCGCTCAAGCTGCGCTGGATCCAGACTCGGGCCGCCATGCACCCCTCCCAGGGCCGCCTTACCCCAGATCGCCGCGCAGCGCATCCCGGACGTCAACGGGCGGGTTTGCCGACATTGGCTGCCTGCGCGACCATAGGCGAGCCAGCCCCGTGCACGGCTGGCCGACCCGAGGGCCATGATCCAGGCAGCATTGCAGCGACGACCCTGGGCAGGCGCTGGACTCGCCGCCCTGCTGGCGGTGGCCCTCTACGGCCAGACCATCAGCCACGACTTCGTATACGACGACCAGATGGCCATCGTCGCCAATCCCGCCGTGCAGACCGCGGACGTGGCCCTGATCCTCACCAGCAACTTCTGGGGCCCGGCCGAGGCCGATCGCATCGCCACCTGGCGGCCTGCCGTCACCGCGTCGTTCGCGCTGGACGCGACCCTGGCCGACGTGATCGGGCCCGGGGTTCAGGCGGCCTGGATGCACGCCGTCAATGTGCTCTTCCTGGTCGGGCTTTGCGTGGCCTTCTGGCTGCTCTGCCGGGCGCTGGGCGCGGGGGCCGGGGCCGCGACGCTGGGAGCGATGCTGCTGGCCTGCCACCCGGCCGCCAGCGAGTCGGGTGCCTGGCTGGTGGCCCGCGCGGACCTGATGGTGGCCCTGTTCGGCATGCTCTACCTGCGCGCCCACGTGCTCGGTCGGCACGGCCAGGCTGTGGGCTGGTTGATCCTGGCCGTCGCCAGCAAGGAGACCGGGCTGTTGTTGCCCTTCGTGGCCGCGCTCTGGTCCCTGGGCCGGGCGCGCCGTCACAACGAAGCGCTGACCCTGCGGCCCTGGCTGATGGCGGCCGGCGTGATCGTCGCCTGGCTCGTGGGTCGCTGGTTGATCTTCGGCGGGCTGGTCGGACCGGCGCCCACCATGGTCGAAAACCCGGCCGTGGAGGCCGGCGGTGTGCAGCGGGTGCTGGCGGCCGTGCACGTCTTCGGGCTCGGCGCCCGTCTGCTGGGGCTGCCACTTTGGCTGAGCAGCGACTATGGCCTCGACCACTTTCCAGCCATGCAGATCAGCCACTGGACGGTCATCGGCGGCGCGGTGCTGATCGCTGGGATCGGGCTCGGCTGGCGCTGGTGGCGTCGGTGGCCCGATGGCCTGGTGTGGTGGGGGTTGCTGGCTGGGCCCGCGCTGCTCTACAGCCATGTGCTCACGCCCCTGCCGACCGGATTCGCGGAGCGGCTGTGGATGCTGCCCTTGTGCGGCCTCTGCGGTGCCCTCGCCTGCGGTCTCGGCAGCGCGGACTCCGCCGAAGAGCGGCCCTGGCTGCGGCCGCGCATGCTGGTCGCCATCGGCCTGATCCTCTGCCTGGCGGGTGCCCTTCGAACGGCCTGGCGATTGCCCGACTGGCGCGATGACACCGCGGTTTATACGGCCATGTTGCGCGATGCGCCGCGCAGCTATCGCGGCCTGGTCAACGGCGCCTCGATCCTGGTCGAGCGCGGCGACGCCGACGCAGCCCGCCGGCTCCTGCAGGCGGCCACGAGGGTGCACGCCGCGACGCCGCGGGCCTGGCTGAGCCTGGCCCAGGTGGAGATCGCCGCCGGCCAGCGAGACGCCGCCCTCGCGGCCTTGGGAGAGGCCGGGCGAGTCGGCGGTTCGACCGACAAGACCGCGGCCGTGCGCTGCGCCTGGCAGGTGCGTTGGGCGCCGCCGGATGTGGCGCTGAAGACCTGCGAGAAGGCGGCACGACCGGGCAGCAGGGGGCTGGATGGCGAGCGCTTGATGTACCTGGCCATGGCCAAGGATAAAGCCGGCGATGCAGCGGCCGCACGGGCCGGCATGGAAGCGGCCCTGAACGCCTTTCCCGGCCACCGCGTCCCGTTCATCGCACGCCTCAACGCCGGCGTGCTCTTTGCCCGCCAGCAGCACTGGGCACGGGCCCAGGATGAGCTGGAACTGGCCGTCGCCGGTCAGCCCGCGAATCCGGCCGCCAGGGCCATGCTGCAGGCCGTCTGCGAGCGCCACATGGTCTCTCTGCAGGACAAGGCCGGCGCCGACGCCGTGCGGCAGCGGAATCGGGCCGTTCGCTGCGTGACCGAGCTCGGCCGACAGGGCGACAGTTGACCGATCGGCGTGGTAGAAACGGGCTGTGATCGCGCACCGTCCCGCGTTCGCTGGCATCGAGCATGGGGGGCTGTTCTACGGCCTCGCCGCGCTCGCTTTGTCGATCTTCGCCTGGGGCGTGTGGCGCGCGCTGCGCCGGTGGCGATCCGGCGGCGCGCTGGCTACGGCGCCAACCCTGCGCGCGCTCATTTCGGCGGGCGCCGAGGGCCTGGCGGGCCGGCGGCTGGCAAGGAGCGATCCGGCCGCCGCGGTGCTGCACGCCGCCATCGCCTGGGGCTTCCTGCTGCTCTTCGCCGGCACGGTGCTCGGCACCATCGACCACCAGGTCATCCCCTTCCTGCGCGGCACCGTATACCTGGTCTACTCCGTGGTGCTGGAAGTGGCGGGGCTGCTCCTGATCGGCGGCCTGGTCTGGGCCATGGCGCGCCGCGTGGCAGGTCGTCCCGGGCGGCTGCAAACGACGGCGGCGGACCTTTGGCCCTGGCTGCTGCTGGTGGTCTGTACGGCGACCGGATTCCTGGTCGAAGGGCTGCGCCTGGCCTGGATGACGCCGGATTGGGCGGGCTGGTCCTTTGTCGGGGCGCTCTGCATCAGCGCGCTGCCGCCCGATGCGGCGGCAGGCATGTACCCAACGATGTGGTGGATTCACGCGTTGTGCTGCCTGGGCCTGGTGGCGGCGATGCCATGGTGCGGACTGCGCCATGCCCTCTACGGCCCGCTCAGCCTCGCCGCCGCGGACCTCGTCGCGATGCAGCCCGCCGTCGAACTGGACGACTCAGGCGCGCGGGCGCCGCCCATGTCGTGGCGCGAACACCTCTGGCTGGACGCGTGCACCCGCTGTGGACGTTGCGATGAGGTCTGCCCGCCGGTCGCCGCGGGCGAGGCATTCTCTGCGCGCGCCGTGGTCCAGCAGACCCGCCGACGCCTGCTGTCGAGCACTGGCGACGACGCCGGCGACGACGACGACCCCGCCATCTGGCCCTGCACGACCTGCGCGGCGTGCCGCGATGCCTGTCCCATCGCCATCGCGCCGCTGGACATCGCCGCCGGCCTGCGACGCAGCGCGGTGGAGGCCGGCACGGAGGTGCCCGCGGAGATCGCCAGCACGCTGGAGCGTCTGCAGCGCTACAACAACCCGTGGTCGGCGTCCAAGAAGCCGCGCAACCAGTTCGCCAAGGAGTTGGCGCTGGCCCGGCCGGGCACCGAAGGCACCCTGTGCTGGTTTGCCGGCTGCACCACCGCCATCGAGACGCGGGCACAAGCTACGGGACGCTCTTTCGCCGCCCTGGCCGACCAGGCGGACGTTTCATTGAGCGGCCTGGGCAAGCGCGAGCCCTGTTGCGGTGACCTCGCTCGCAGCCTGGGCGAGACGGGCCTGTATCTCGACCAGGCCGAGCGCTGCGATGAGCTGCTGGACAAGGCCGCAGTGCATGAACTGGTGGTCAGCTCGCCGCACTGCTACCACACGCTCAGCCGCGAGCGAGGGTGCGACCCGGCCGACAACGGCGCCTCCCTGCGCGTTCGCCATACCAGCGAAGTGCTGCAGCAGTGGTTGGTCGACGGACGGCTGAAGCCGGCGCAAGGCCCGCCCCTGAGGGTGACCTTGCACGACCCCTGCTACCTGGCCCGACATCACGACATCGTGCAGACGCCACGACAGGTGCTGGCGGCGCTGCCGGGGGTGGAGCTGGTCGAGATGCAGGAGCACGGCCGCCAGACCCGGTGCTGTGGGGGCGGCGGCGGGCGCATGTGGCAGGGCGACTCCGAGGCCAGCGAACCCATGGCGGTATTGCGCATCCGCCAGGCCGCGGCCACCGGCGCCGAGGCGGTGATCACCGCCTGCCCGCGCTGCCTGATCATGCTCGAGGACGGCGGCAAGATGGCCGGCGTCGAAGAGAGCCTGCGCGTGATCGATCTCAATGAACTCGTCGCCGGCCGCACGCGGGCCCCGCCACTGGATTGATCGACACCAGGTGGCGTGATAGCAGCGAGGACGACATCTTTGTGGAGTGATGCGACATGGACATCGCGGTGTGCATCAAGCAGGTCGCCGACGCCGCCGAGGCCGAGCTCGAGCTCGACGGCGACGACATCGATCTCGACGACCTGGTCCTGACTTTGAATGAGTGGGATGCCTTCGCCATCGAGGCCGCGGTGCGCATCAAGGAGCGCCAGGGCGGCACGGTCACGATCCTGACCCTGGGCGACGACGAGGCCGAGGACGTGCTCCGCCGGGCCCTGGCGATGGGCGGTGACGCGGCGATCCGCATCGATGGCGACGACTTCGCCGACTCGGACGCGGCCGGGATCGCGCGCGGTTTGGCTGCGACCCTGGCCGATCGGCCCTTCGACCTCATCCTGACGGGCGCGCAGAGCGCCGATACGGGATGGGGCCAGGTGGGGCCCATGCTGGCCGAGCTGCTCGGTCTGCCCTGGGCCACGTTGGCGGTGCACATCGAGGTGACGGCGGACGGTTTCGTGGTGCAGCGGGAGTTGGAGGCCAACACGGTCCAGGAGGTCGCCCTGCCCCGGCCGGCGCTGATCACCGTGCAGACCGGCCTGAACGAGCCACGCTACGTCTCGGTCATGGGCATCCGACGGGTGCGGCGCCTGCCCATCGAGGACCTGGATGCCGACGACCTGGGCCTGGACGAAGACGACATCGACGCCTCGGCCTCTTCGGTGATGCGGCGCCGCCTCGTTCTGCCCGAACGCACCGCCCAGGCGGAGATGTGGACGGGCAATCCGGCCGAGATCGGCGCTCGGGCTGGTGAGCTGATCCGCCGCAAGCTGGGCACCTGATGGCACCATAGAGGGAGGGGGGCAATGACCGAGATCGCCCTGCTGCTGGAACATCGACCGGGTCGACTACACGATTCCACAGGCGGCCTGCTGACGCTGGGCCGTCACCTGGCCGACGCGGCTGGCACGTCACTGACCGCCTGGCTGCCCGGTGTAGCCGACGAGGCGGCAGCGGCCGGCATCCGCCATCACGTCGACCGCCTGGTCCTGCTGCGATCGGACGCCCTGTCCGGACTGGATAGCGCGGTGCTGGTCGACGCCCTGGCTCGCACCGTGAGCGCCCGCGCGCCGCGCCTGTTGATGATGAGCCATACGCCAGCGGCCATGGATGTCGCGCCGGTCCTGGCCATGCGCTGCGGCATACCGCTGGTGGGCGACTGCGTGGCCCTGCGCTGGCGGGATGACGGCCTGCACGCCGACCGCCAGGTCTATGGCGGCAAGGCGCTGGAGAAGCTGAGCCTGAAGCCCGCGGCCACCTGGCTGGCCACCATCCGGCCGGGCAGCGGCGATGCGACTCCGGCAGAAGGAGAGCCGGCAACCATCGAGACCTGCGACCTGTCGGCGCCCGGCGATGTCCGCGGACGGCGCTTGCTGGGCCATCGTGCCGTAGGCGGCGCCGATATCGACATCGGCGAGGCCGACTTCATCGTCGCCGTCGGTCGCGGGGTCGGCAAGGCGGAGCGCGTCGCCGACGTACAGAAATTCGCCGACGCCATCGGCGCCACCCTGGCCTGCTCGCGGCCCGTGGCCGACAAGGGCTGGCTGGCCAAGACGCGACAGGTGGGCACCTCCGGCCGCAGCGTGCGGCCCCGGGTCTACCTGGCCATGGGCATCAGCGGCGCCTACCAGCACGTGGCCGGCATGTCCGGCGCCGACACCATCATCGCGGTCAATACCGACGCCAGCGCGCCCATCTTCGACGTGGCCAGCGTCGGCATCGTGGCCGATATGTTCGAGATCATGCCGGCTTTGCAGCGGGAGTTGACCTCGACTTGACGCGACCGAGCGCACCCGGGAGACACCATGGACTTCTCGCTCAGTGCAGAACAGAGGGACATCAAGAACGCCGCGCGAGAGTTCGCCCGCGGCGAGTTCACCGCCGAACGGGCCATGGCCCACGAGCTCGAACACACCTTCCCGCGGGCCCTGTACCAGCAGGCAGCCGAGCTGGGTTTCGTCGGTCTGGATTACCCCGAGGAGATCGGCGGCGGTGGCCTGGGCGTGACCGAGAACGTCCTGGTGATCGAGGAGTTCTGCAAGGCGGATTCGGGCATCGGCATGGCCCTGCACCTGGCCTTTCTGCCGGCCAAAATCGTCAAGCTATTCGGCACGCCTGCCCAGCAGGAGCGCTACCTGTCGCCGCTGATTCAGGGACAGACCGTGTCGGCGATCTCCTTGACCGAGCCCGACCACGGCTCGGACCTGACGCGCATGAATACGACCCTGGTCGAGCGCGGCGATGCCTTCGTGCTGGACGGGGCCAAGATCTTCACCACCAACGCCGCCTATGCCGACTACTTCATCGTGCTGGCCCAGGACGATCCCGACGCCGGCCCTGGCCGCGGCATGACCACCATCCTGGTCGAGCGGGATCCGGCCACCTGGCTGAGCGGCGAACTGGAGATCAACGAGATCCCGCACAAGATGGGCCTGCACATGACCTCCAGCGGCGAATTGATCTTCCGCCAGCTCGCGGTCCCGGCCACCAATGTGCTGGGCCAGCGGGGTGACGGGCTGCGCAATGTGCTCGGCTTTCTGGACCAGAGCCGGATCGAGATCGCCGCCCAGGCCCTGGGCAACGCCAGCGGCGCCTTCCTCAAGGCCCTGGCCCACGCCCGCGGTCGGACACAGTTCGACACGCCGATCCTCCAATTCCAGGCCATCGGCCACAAGCTGGCGCGCATGTACAGCCGCATCCAATCGGCGCGCTGGTCCACCTACCACGCCGCCTGGCTCTGCGATCACGCCAGCACCGGCAAGATGGCCCGCGCCGTCGGCCTGCACACCTCCATGGTCAAGCACTACGCGCCCGAGATCGCCAAGGGGGTGATCGACGACGCCATGACCGTGTTCGGCGGCTACGGCTACTTCCTGGAGCAGGACGTGGAGCGGCGCTACCGCGATCACCGCATCGTCGAGGCCTACGAGGGCACGGTTGAGGTGCAGTTGAACAACATGGTCCGCCTGCTGGGCCGGCTGGGCCTGGACTTCATCGATACGCACCTGATGTAGCGTTCAGCACCGCTGGCAGACTTCATGTCCTGCATTAACACGCATGCGTGTTTTTGTCGGTGGGCGGCAATCAGCGGGCCTTCTGCAGACGCGTCAACTGGCGGCGCTACGACGCCTGCGCAGCAGGACCAGCAGGCTCAGCCCGATCCCCATCGCCAGTGGCAGGGAAGGCGCGCTGCCTGAAGCGCTGCAGCCGCCATCGCCGCCACCCGTGCTGCCACCGCCACCACCGCCGGTGGTCTGGGTGCCATCTGGGCCGTGTCCACCGGCATCGACGGCGCCGCTATCGGGACCGGCTGTACCGTCGGGCTGCATGGGCCCGGCGTCCTCGGTCCCGGGCACCTCACCGGTCGGCGGCAGCTTGCCATCGACCCAGCCCGGCAGGGGCACGCACCAGGGTCCCGGGCTCATCCAGGGGCCGAGCTTCTTGACCGGTGGATCTTCCGGCGGCGGCGCCCAGAGCTTCGGCTTCTTCAGCGAAAACCCACTCGGCAGCGTCGCTGTGCCGGGCGTGGCGCCCAGGATGGCGGTGTCCACCAGCCCGACCTCGGAGGGGTCGATGGCCACGGGGTTGCCGTTCTCGTCCAGCAGCTCGATGGACAGGGCCAGCGGCGCGTCCTTGAAGCGGGGGTCCAGGGCGTTGTTGCCGCCGCCGGGCCACGAGCCCTTGACGACCCACGAGCCGGCCAGGCCATCGACCGCAATGCGGGTGTGCTCGGCCGGCAACCAGCCGTCGCTGCAGACGCGACGGTGGCGCACGTAGACCATGTTGTTGACCTCGGCGAGCGCCGGGTTGAAGGCGAAGATCGGGTCGCGATCCATCTCCTCGGGCGAGATGCGCAGCACCATGCGAGTGACCGTCTTGGAGCCGTTGATCATGTCTCCAACGTCATAGATGGGGTCGATGATGCCCTCTTTGAGCGCCCCGACCAGCGCACCGGTCTCGACGGCGACCTTCTTGGCCTCGTCCAGGGTCAAGCCTCCCGGGGCGCCTTGCGGCACACAGGACTGGAAGCCGCCCATGTTCTGCCAGAAGGTGCCGCACGACCACAGGTAGCCGAGAGCCTCCAAGGGCGTGGCGGGCTTCATGACCGCCAGAAGTTTGGTCAGCCCGAGGTGCTTTTCGAACAACTGCGCGATGTCATCGCTCAGCCAGTCATTGCCCTTGCTGGCCACGAATCCGGCCAGCTCGACCAGGTTGTCGGACTTGGTGAGCTGCCCGGTATCCCAGATCGACTTGCTCCAGAAGGTACCCGAAGGCCGCGCGTACTCGGTCACAAATGCGTGACCGGCCGCTTCGTCGATGGCCGCCGAGAGCACCTGCGGGTAGTTCTTGCCGCCATCGAAGAGGTTCAGGCGCAGGGGGTTGATTCGCACGTGCATGAAATTCTTCGGGATCGCCCGGCCCGGCCCGGCGATGGTCACCACGACCGTCATGTCCTCGCTGGCCGCGATGGAGGTCAAGCGCAAGGGCACGCAGGGGTCGGCGTCGTGCATCTCCAGGACGATGGGCTTGATCTGGTTGACGCCCTCGCCGTTGCTGAGCTTGATGGCGACGAAGACGTCGCCCTTTTCGATATGGCTCTCGATGATCGCCGTCGCTGTCTTGGGCGTGGCATAACCCTGTTTGTTCAGCCAGTCCTGCAGCGGCTTGGCGGCGTTGCCCTTGACCACAATGTAGTCATAGGGGCCCGTCTGGCCGTGATCGAGCACGGTGACGCCCGGCGGCGTACCACCCGGCCCTGGACTCGTAGCGTCTTCGCTGGCCCAGCCGCCTGCGTCGGCGACTGTGCCGACGTCCTCCGGCGGCAGGATCTCACAGCCATCACTTGGATCGCGACAGTTCTCGCTGCCCTGGTTGATGCCCTTGAAAACCGGCGCCATGCGACTGTCGAAACGGTCGAATAGCCACGTGGTGCCGACGGTCACCGTAGGTTGCTTGGGCAGCGGCAGCACCCAGCCGAAATCCTTGGCCAGGCCGCTGTACCTGACCTCGACCCAGGCGATGCTTCGCTTGGTCTTGGGGTCGTGGTGGAAGAAGATGCGTTCGGCATCCTGCACGACCGTCTGGGGCGAGTTGATGCCGCCTGGGGCCGGCGGCGAGAAGCAGCCGCCACAGGCCATGGCCTCGGCAGGCAGCAGGGCCAAGGTCGCCGCCGCGACGACCGCGAGCAGCGCCATGAGCCGCCCGGTCCGGGCGGTCGCCAGGGCGCCAGAGGCCATGTATTCGTACACTCCAGGACGCCCGCGGGTGGAGCCCATGATTCCCTCCTCTTGCGATCACTGCACCTGGCGGCCGTCTCGAAAGCGGCGCCAGACGCAAGATCTCCCTTTTCGATACCCCTCGCAACAGACCCTAGCGATTGCCTGCCCGCCTGCCAAGGCGAGTCCAGCCGCGATCGTGTTATCTTGTGCCGGCAATCAGCCCGACGGGTGAGTCCATGACCACGCGCCAGCCCGCCATCGCCGGCACCTTCTACCCCGCATCGCCCGAAGCGTTGCACCGCCTGCTCGATCGCTGCTGGGCGGCGCGGCAGATGGTCGACCTGCCACCACCCAAGGCCATGATCGCGCCCCACGCCGGCATGGTGTACAGCGGCCCCATCGCGGCCACCGCGTACTCGACCCTGGAGCCGGTGGCCGAGCGAATCCGGCGGGTCGTGCTGCTGGGTCCGTCGCATCACTTTGGTTTCGAGGGCTTCGCCATCCCGGCCGCCAGGCGTTGGGCGACGCCGCTGGGCGACGTACCACTCGATGGCGCCGCGATGGCCATGTTGGCCACGCGCAGCGACGTCCAGGTCAGCGATCCGGCCCATGCCAGGGAGCATTGCCTGGAGATCCACTTGCCCTTCCTGCAGCGGGTCCTGGGATCCTTCGAGTTGGTGCCCATCGCCGTGGGCCAGGTCGAGCCGCAGGCCGGCGGCGAGCTGCTGCGCGACCTCTGGGGCGGACCGGAGACTTTGATCGTCGTCAGTTCGGATCTCAGCCACTTCTTCGACCAGCAGACTGCGCAGCAGGTCGATCGATCGACGACGCTCGCCATCGAAGCCATGGGTGCCCACGCCGTCTTGCAGGCCGACGCCTGTGGCCGCCATCCCATCGCCTGCCTGCTCGCCGAGGCCAGCCGGCGCGGCATGACCATGAAGACCGTCGACGTGCGCACGTCGGCCGACACGGCCGGCGACCCCGATCGGGTGGTTGGCTATGGCAGCTACCTCTTCTGGCCCCATGACGAGGTCTCGTGACCGCCGCCGAACCCGACCGCCGCTTCGATGACGATCAACGCGCGCTGCTCGACCACCTGGCCTGGCTGTCCATCGATGATGGCCTCGGACGCGGCGCAGGACTGGCCGAATTGCGTGCCCATCGCGCCCTTCAGCTGGATCGTGGCCAGCTGGAGCCGTGGCTGCTGGCCCACGCGGCCACCTTCGTCACGCTGCACAAGTCGGGCGCCCTGCGCGGCTGCATCGGCGCGCTGCAGGCCCACCAATCCATCGCCCAGGACGTGGTTGATCACGCCTTCGCGGCGGCGTTTCGGGACCCGCGCTTCGACCCGCTGCGCGCCGATGAACGATCGCAGTTGTCGCTGCATATCTCGGTGCTGGGCGAGCCCGCCGACATCGACGCCAGCAGCGAAGACGCGGTGCTGAACAACCTGCGACCGGGGATCGACGGCTTGATCCTGCGCTGCGAACACCATCGGGCCACCTTCCTGCCCTCGGTCTGGGAGCACACCCCGGACGCGCACATCTTCCTGCGCGCCCTCAAGCGCAAGGCGGGCCTGCCGGTCGATGGCTGGCGGGAGGACATGCGCGCGGCCGTCTACCAGGTCGAAGAATGGACCGCCAGCGAGGCCGTCAGGGCTTGATCGACGCCGCGCCGCGCCCGATCCACACCGGCTGACGGCGGCGGCCCCAGGTCCCCGGCGGTCCCTCGATGCGCCCAGGCAGACGGGTCTGGCAACTCTGACAGCGGCCGCCCTCGTCCAGATGCCAGCGGCGCAGCTCGTACCAGTCGCGCTGGACCACCACCTCGCCGCAGCCGTGGCAGACGCTGGCATCGCCCGAGGCGTCGTGCACATTGCCCGTGTAGACGTGGCGCAGCCCGGCCTGCCTGGCGATGGCGCGGGCCTTGCGCAGCGTGGCCACCGGCGTGCGTGGCCGGTCTTGCAGCTTGAAGTCGGGGTGGAAGGCCGACAGATGCAGGGGCACATCGGGTCCCAGGGTGCCGACCAGCCAGTCGGACATGCGGCGCAGCTCGTCATCGCCGTCGTTGAGGCCCGGAATCAACAAGGTGGTGATCTCGAGCCAGGTGTCGGTCTCGCGCACCAGGTAGTGCAGGGTGTCCAGCACCGGCTGCAATCGACCGCCTGCCTGCTTGCGATAGAACTCGTCGGTGAAGGCCTTCAGGTCCACATTGGCGGCGTCGATGAAGGAGAAGAAGTCACGCCGCGCCGCGCCGGCCACGTAGCCAGCGGTCACCGCCACGGTGCGAATGTTCCGTTCGTGACACGCCGCGGCGACGTCGCGGGCGTATTCCAGGAAGATGACCGGATCGTTATAGGTGAACGCCACGCTCCGGCAGCCGGTCGCTTCGGCCGCGTCCGCGATGGCTTCAGGAGCGGCCAGGTCGGCCAGGGTGTCCATCTGGCGCGACTTGGATATGTCCCAGTTCTGGCAGAAGGAACAGCTCAGGTTGCAGCCCGCGGTGCCGAAGCTGAGCACCGGCGTACCGGGCAGAAAGTGATTCAGCGGCTTCTTCTCGATGGGATCGACACAGAAGCCGCTCGACCGACCCCAGGTCGTCAGGACCATCTGCTCGCCGATGCGCCCGCGCACAAAACACAGCCCCCGCTGGCCATCGCGTAGCTTGCAGGCGCGCGGGCAGAGGTCGCAACGCAGGCGACCATCCTCCAGCTCGCTGAAGTAGCCCACCGGCACCACCGAGGGGTCGTCTCGCAGCAGATCGGCAGTCAGCGTCGCGTCGGCCATGGCGCGATCATAGGTCAGCGCCGCCGCAGTGGCGACCGCCGGCGGGCCACGTCGCCTCGAGACCAACTCAGGTCAGCATGGAAACCAGGGCCACCGCCGGCACGACGACGCCCATGGCGATGCCCAGCACCAAGCGGAAGAACGCGCCGCTGCGACTGGGCGGTCGACGGCGGGACATGGGACGCGGCGGTTCAGCGGCGCGGCGAAGGTCGGTAAGCGCGCCACGAATCAGCGAGAACCCAACCGTGCCGCAGCCGATCATCAGCACCGCCAGCGCACCCCAGCGCAAGGAGCCATGCAAGCCGCTGTTGGCGTCGAAACGACGCGAGGCCTCGAGCAGTCCCAGGGCGGCGCCGCTGCACAGCACGAAGACCATCAACATCTGGCGTAGATCGCGCACGTCGCCGTCAAATCCTATCTCGTAGGCGCCGCTGTCACGGGTGATCTCCGGACGCGGCTCACCATGCAGGTGGGCGCTCTCGCCGGCGGGCAGGAAGATGGGCACATCCTGACGTGGATCTTCTGATGGGGCGTCGCCTTTGGGCTCGAAGAAGCCGCCAGGCGTGGAATCGCCGTCGGTCGCTGGAGCGGCGTCGCGTTCTTCATTGGGGCCGACCATGGCCACCTCCGCGGCGGGGCGGGCGTGCGTTCGCCCCCCAACCTCGAAGATGCGGCGGACGGGTGATCTGGTCAAAAAACGCGCAGACTCAAGCCGTCAAGGTCCACTCCGGGCCTGCCAGGCGGCGATGCCGAGCGCCACCCAGCCGACGATGAAAGCCACGCCGCCGATGGGCGTGACCATGCCCAGCTTGCGAATCCCGGTCGCTACGAGCGCGTAGAGGGAGCCGCTGAACACCGCGATCCCGCCCACGAAACACCAGCCGGCGACACGAAGGGCGGTGGACGAGTCACCACTGGAGCCTGGGTTCGCCGCCGCAAGCCACAGGCCGATCACGTCGCATCCGATCAGCGCCAGCGCGTGGATGAACTGGTAGCGCACGGCGGTGTCGAATACGGCCAGATCCTCGGGCGACAGGCGCCCTTTGAGGGCGTGGGCCCCGAACGCACCCAGGGCCACGCCCACCCCGCCAAAAATCGCCGCCAGCAAGGTCCAGCGCATCTCTTCCACCTCGTGGTTCTCGCCGCCTACGCGACGTCAATCGTCTTCCGACAGGAAGTCGCCCAGCCCGGGCACCCGCTCCGCAGCCCGACGGGCCAGCTTGCGGGCGCGGGCGAAGCGATGCTCGGCGGCAAATAGTTCCTCGTAAGGCAAGGGCGTGGGCGCTTGCGCAGGCGCCGGACCATCCACCAGGCGCTTGCCGACCCGCTCACCGAACTCAGCGTCGAAGCCGATGCCGCCGGCGGCCGATGTGGGCAACACCTCGACCGCGACCCGGGCGCCCGCAGCAGCGGAGCACAAACCACGGCGACAGGCATCCTCCAGGGAGCCGGCCAGGGCGTGGGCGTCGATCCGATGCTCGCCGACCAACTCGTCCGCTACCGCGCGCAACACGGCGTCGTCGGCCAGGCCATCGCCCACCAGGCTGACGGCGATCTGCAGGGCGTCGAATGTAGCTGTGGCCCGCCCCCGATAGGCGTGGAATCGCGCTGGCGGCGAACGCCCGTCCAGGTGGATGAAGACGCGCCGCACGGGATCATGGCGCGGCAGCCGACTCAACGCCTGCAGAATCGCGGCCACCTCGTCGGCATAGGCCCCCGTCTGCTCGAGCAGGGCACGCAGCCGCGTAGCGTCCACCCGACGGGAGCAGACATCGGCGTAGAGGCAGTAGACCAGGGCGTCGATCTCGGCGTCGTCGCCAAAGCAGATCTCGGGCACGTCGGCCTGCTCCCCAGCGAGCCAGTTGCGCGTCTCCAGGTGGGCCCGCAGCTTGTAGGGAAGCTGGGCCTTGAGGGTGCGAAAGCGGCCCCTGGCCACGGCGCCGACGAAGTCCTTGAGCACCAGCTTGTCGCAACGCACCCCATGCAGCCGGAACATCTCCTCGAATCGCTCGCGGAGAAAGGTCGGGCTGCCCGAGACCACCACGATGCGCGCCGGCTGCCAGCGCGACAGGGCTGTGAGCAGGGCCTGCATACCCGGCACCGTGCGGCGCGCGCCGGCCCCTTCGGTCGCCGCACGCAGCAGGCCACGCAGGTTCTCGAACTCGGTCTGCAGGTAGGTCTTGTCCAGGTCCCAGCGGTACACGACCGCCGGCGCGACCGCAGGCGCCGATTCAGCGGCCATCTTCGGACTCCCCCACCGCCGCTTCGAGCTGGCCGATCAGGTCCCGCCGCACGCACTTGGCTGCCAGGCGGATGGCGTTGCCAAACGCCGCCTCGTCGCTGTCGGGCGCGGTGACCAGGACCAGCCCCTTCAGGCCGAGCAGGGGCGCGCCCCCGTACTCCTTGAACTCAGACACCTTGCGCAACATGCCGACACCCTGCGAGAGCAACCGCAGCCCCACCCGCCAGGTCAGCTTCGTCTTCCAGGCATAGCGCGCGGCATCCACCGTCAACTCGGTCAGTCCTTCGAGCAACCCGCGCACCGCGTGGCCGGTGAAGCCATCGGTAATCACCACGTCGGCGTATCCACGCGGCAGGTCGATGGCGCGCAGATTGCCGACAAAGCGCACCTCGGGCATCTCCCTCAAGGCCCGGTGCGCCGCGACCACGGCCGGCGGCCCATCCTCGGCCTCCAGGCCGGTCGACAACAACGCCACCTGGGGCTGGCGCACGCCCGTGACGACGCGCGAGTAGATGGCACCCAGGCGTGCCTGCCCGACCAACATCTCGGCCGTGGGCGCGGCCTCTCCGGACACGTCCAGCAGCAGCGCCAGGGGATCAGCGCTGCTGCTGCGCGGCATGGTGGGAAAGACACCTGCAGCGGCCACAGGGGCATCGGGCGCCAGCGGCGACAGGTGTTCGCGCGCCACCGGCAGGACGACCTGGGGCTCGCTGGCGGTGATCAGGGCATCAGCTTCCCCGGCGGCCAGAATTGCCAGCGCGGCGGGCAACGAGGCACGGGTGGCCGCCTGCCGGGCGATGTGGTCGGCGCCGGGCGGCGGACAGGGCACGCCGCTGTCAACCAGACGCAGCCGCATGGGCTCGTAGCCGACGTCGGCGAGCCGGCGCTGCAGATCTGCCGCGTCGCCGACCAGGATGACGTTGGGCCCGCCGCTCCGCGACAGACGAGCGGCAGCGCGCACCGCGGCGAGCGGAGCGTCGGCGCCGCCGCAGGTATCGACGAGTACGGTCGCGGGATCAGGTCGCCTGCTCACCCTTGCGCTCCGGTCGGTTGTGGCCGGCGCTGTCCTGGGCGTCGCCGGCGAATCGATAGTGCAGCAGGTTCAGCGCATCCTCGCCACTGTACAACCGACGAATGCCGGCCGGGCGCAGGCCGAAGCGGACTTCAAAGTCGGCCGTGCCGCTGAAGATCCACGCCTCGGAGCCGCCAAAGCTGCGCCAACGTTGTCCCAGGTCGGCGTACATCAGGGCCGCCGCTTCGTCACCGATGCGATTGGCCTCCGGTGGGCTGGCCAGCAGCATGGAACCGGCCGGCGGCACGGGCAGTCGGCGGGCGTTGAGGCGCTCGGTGTTTACCAGGTGCGACAGACCTGCCGCATCGATGTTCTTCTTGATGGTCCGCACGATGCCGCGATCGTGATCGGAGACCTCCACGTCCAGCTTCGCATCGCGCAGCGCCCGCTCCTCGTGGTCCAGGGCCCGCTGTCGCTCCTGCTGCAGAATGCCGCCCAGGCGTTCACCGTCGTGCGGCCAGCGCTCCACGGCGAATGGGCGTCGGCTGTTGGGGGCGATGCGCAGGGCCCGCTGCACGGCCTCGATGGCCAGGATGCCGCTGCGATCCACCGGCAGGCGCAGGGGTCGATTCCCCCGCCAGGCGGCGCAGGCCACCAGGGTGGCTGCCAGGGTGGGCTTCAAACAGGCGCCTTCCGGTCGCCGATCGCGTCTTCCCAAGGGCGGGCCGGCCAGGTCCAGCAGCAGGGTGCACTGCTCACCGTTGAACCACGCCACGATGCGTATGTCCGGATCGCGGCGGACGACCTCTGGCCGGCCACCACGCTGCATGTGCACGCGGTCCACGATCGCCTCGGCGATCTTCTCGGCGGTAAACGACGCGGTGCGAAGCGGGGGCCCGATTCGTGTCGGCGGGCCGCCGCCGGGCCAGGCCATCTTCAGCTCGCGCCCTTCATCGGAATCGGGCAGCACACCCTTGATGCCCACGCTGAACGTAGTCCGGGCATCGAACCAGCGTTCCCAGCGCAGGTCGCGCACCTCATGATAGAGCCGATTGGCGTGCGGACAGGGCACCTCGGCCACCCGCAGCAGCAGCGTCTCCGCCACGCGCAGGTGAACCAGCCCCCGGGCCGCCTCGGAGGCGTCCAGGTCCAAGGCCACGCCTTCGTCGAAAAGCCCTTCGAGGTGCAGGCCCAGGACCCGACACTCTTCGGCCAGAAGATCGATGCTCCCGGGAGCCGCGGTTGCGAAAACGTGCATGGTCCTCTGCGCGCGGCGATTTGATCAGCGCCGTTCAGCCGCCCGGAGACCACGACCGCCGATTGCGGCCATCCATCCAGGCGAAGACGCCAGCCACGCCCACGGCGGACAGGAGTACCACACCGGCCAGAACGAACCAGCCACCCTCGGTGGAATTGGCAGCACAGATTGCGCAGTCGGCGAGCAAATTCATCTCGTCACCTCCTGCAACAAGGACGCATCAACGCCCCGCACTGTTACGCCTGGGCCGACGGGACGGGCGCCTCGGCGCCCTTGTTCGACTTGGACGGCGGGGTCTCGAGGGCGTGCTCGAGCACCTCTTCCATGCGCGACACGAAGATGATCTCCAGCTGCTCCCTGGAGCTCTCGGGGATGTCCCGCAGATCGCGCCGGTTGCGCTCGGGCATGATGATCTTCTTGATGCCGCCGCGTAGGGCCGCCAGGACCTTGTCCTTGATGCCGCCCACGGGCAGCACCAGACCACGCAGGGTGGCCTCGCCGGTCATGGCCACGTCACCGCGCACCCGCACGCCGGTGAGCAGGGAAACCAGCGCCGTGTACATGGTCACGCCCGCGCTGGGGCCATCCTTGGGGATGCCGCCGGCGGGGAAGTGCACGTGGATGTCGCGCTCGTCAAAGACCTTGCCGTCGATGCCCAGCTCTTCGGCGTTGGACTCGACCATGCTCATGGCGATCTGAGCCGACTCCTTCATCACATCGCCAAGCTGGCCGGTCAGGCGCATTTTGCCCTTGCCGCGCATGCTGGTGGCTTCGATGAAGAGCAGATCGCCGCCGGTGCGGGTCCAGGCCATGCCGGTGGCGACGCCGGGCTGCTCGGTGCGTTCGGCCACCTCCGGCGTGAAGCGCGGCGGTCCGAGGATCTCGTCCACATCCGCCTCGTCGATCACCTTGTCGGTGTACTCTTCCTTGACCACACCCACGGCGACGCGACGGCAGAGGTCGGCGACCCTTCGCTCCAGGTTTCGAACGCCGGCCTCACGGGTATAGCTGGCGATGAGCTTGAGGATGATCTCGTCGGAGATGGTGCACTGCTCCGCCGTGAGCCCATGCGCTTCGAGCTGCTTGCGCATCAGGTGACGGCTGGCGATGTTCTGCTTCTCCTCGTGGGTGTAGCCGCTGATCTCGATCAGCTCCATTCGATCGAGCAGCGGTGGCGGGATCGTCTCGGTTGTATTGGCCGTGGCGACGAACAGCACCTTGCTCAGGTCATAGGGCGTGTCGAGGTAGTGGTCGGTGAAGGTGTTGTTCTGCTCTGGGTCGAGCACCTCGAGCAGCGCCGCGGTGGGATCGCCGCGCCAGTCATGGGTCAGCTTGTCCACCTCGTCGAGCATGAGCACCGGATTGCTGGAGCCGGCCTTCTTCAACTGCATGACGATCTTGCCGGGCATGGCGCCGATGTAGGTGCGGCGATGGCCGCGAATCTCGGCCTCGTCGCGCACACCGCCCAGCGATACGCGGCGGAACTTGCGCCCCAGGGCCTCGGCGATGGAGCGTCCCAGCGAGGTCTTGCCGACGCCAGGCGGGCCCACCAGGCACAGGATCGGGCCGCGCATGTCGTCTTTGAGCTTGGTGACGGCGAGGTACTCGACAATGCGGCGCTTGACCTTGTCCAGGCCGTAGTGGTCCGAATCGAGGACCTCGGCGGCATGCTCCAGGTCGAGGTTGTCGTCGGTGTAGGTGCTCCAGGGCAGGTCGGCGAACCACTCCAGGTAGGTGCGCGCCACGGTGTACTCGGGCGAGCCCTGCTGGATGCTGCGCAGGCGGCGAAGCTCCTTGGTGGCGATCTTCTGCGCCTCCTCGGGCAAGCCGACGGCCAGCAGGCGCTCTTCCAGCTCGGCCAGCTCGTCGCCTTCGCCGCCTTCGAGGTCGCCCAGCTCCTTCTGAATGGCCTTGAGCTGCTTGCGCAACACGTACTCGCGCTGGCTCTTGTTCAGTTCGCCTTTGACCTCGCTGTTGATGCGCTGGGAGATGCGCAGGATCTCCACCTGCTGCATGACCAGCTGCAGCGTGCGGTTGAGCATGTCGTGCAGGCTGGCCACCTGCAGGACCTCGATCTTCTCTTCCACCGACACACCCAGGTGGGTCAGCAGCAGGTAGACCAGGCGCGAGGGATGCTCGAAATCCTCCTGCAGGTCGGCCGCGTTGATGGGCAACTCGGGCACCATATTGACCAGCTCGATGGCCGAGTCGCGCACGCTGTGCACCAGGGCGTCGATGCGCGGATCGCTGGGCTGCTCCTCGGGCAGCATCTCCACCGCCGCCTGCAGGAAGGGCTCCTGCTGCTCGAAGGCGTGAATCTTGAAACGATCCGCGCCCCGAATTACCACGTGGTAGGTGTCGGTGCCGTTGCGCAGCACCTTGATCAGCTGGCCCGTGCAGCCGGCCCAGTACAGGTCTTCGGGCGTCGGGTTGTCGACGCTTTTATCCTTCTGGGCGACGACGCCGACGACGGCGGCGCGGCGGTCGCCCAGGCTCTCCAACAGGCGGATGGATTTGCCTCTGCCGATCACCACGGGCATCACGGCACCGGGGAAGAGCACCGCGTTTCGCAACGCGAGGATCGGCATCTGGACGGTCTCGGGGGTCTTGGCGGTATCTGCCATTGCTCGCTTCCTGCGTGCGCCGTTGCGGGCGCGCTCACCGGTTGGTTCGGGCGTGGGCGTTCGCGACGCCTTGTCGCGATCCGTCGCCGCCCGCCAGCCGGCAGTCGGCCCCCCCTCCTCTTACACTAGTAGGAGAAACCTCCCACCTCGGCAACCTGTGGGGGTGCACTTTTGTCCGTCAGTCAGGGTCAAACCAGCGAGGTGGAACCACGTCGGTCGACGAAAACAAGCGCCGGGCTTCGTCAACCAGCCCTTCATCGCCTGTGATGATCGCTGCAAATGCCAACTCGATGGACGCGGCCAGTCGATTGCCCGAAGCCAGCAATGGAAACACCGCGGCGGCGATGGCATCCGGGCCCATGGCTTCATCATCTGGATCGGCCGCTTCTTCGCCAGCTACGGTGGCCAGGGTGGTGGCCAGTGCTCGCATGCCAGCGGCCGCGTCGGCGGCCTGGTGATCAGCCAGCGTAGCCACGGCATCGAACGCTGGCGCAGGCGCGGGTGGTCGCCCAGCCAGGGCCTCCGTACGCCAGATGGCCCCACTCGCGTAGAGGGTCGGCAGCGCCTCGCCGATGGCCTGCCAGCGTCCCAGCGCCTCGCGATAGCTGGCCTCGGCGAGCTCCAATTCGCCACGCCACTGCTCGAACTGGCCATTGGCCATGCGGGCAGCGGCGTACTCGCGTGGATTCAAGTCCGGATCAGCGGTCTCCAGCAAATCGGCCAGCAGGTCGGCGGCGCGCGGGTCGCCTGACAGGATCGCCAACTCGGCATCGTGCAGGCCGCAGGCAAAACGTTCGGAGGCGGACGCCTCGTCGATCTGCGCCGCCTCGACCTGGCTGCGAGCATCCTCCAGCAGCCCCGATCGAACCGACAGCCGCGCTGAGACCAAGGCCTTGCGCAGGACCAGACGCGCGCCGCCCTGCTCTGCCTGCAATCGCTCGACCAGGCCCTCCGCTCCGGCGGCGTCGCCCATGGCCAGGTAGACATCCGCCAGCGCCAGGCCCACCTCCAACGCTGCCCGCTGATCACCGGCTTGCAGCAACGTGTCGTGGGCCGCCTCGAGACCAGCCCTGCCTTGCACGAGGTCACCGATGCGGCAGAGGACCGCAGACTTGTTGACGGTCGCGGCGATGGCGCCGGCCGGCTGGCCGATGCTCAGGAAGGCCTGCTCGGCCGCGACGAACGCCTCCAAACTGCGCTCGGGAGTCGAGGAATCCGCCAGCGTAAGCGCCTGCGCGAGCCGAGCCCGCGCCACACCACGCACATCTCCGAGGGTCTCTGAAACCTCGAGGCTCGCATCGAATGCCTCCATGGCTGCGGTCGCTTGCCCACGGTCGCGCAGGATATGGCCGCGATTGAGTTGTGCGACGCCGCGCAACAACGCCAGCTGCTCCGTATTGGATTGCTCGATCGCCTCGGCCAGGGCCTGTTCGGCCGCCTCCAGGTTGCCGGCGCCCCGTTCCAGGTCACCGATGCAGATCAGGGCGTTGACGACACCAGGCCGGTTGCCGATCTGCCGAAACAAGCCCAGCGACTCCTCCAACAACTCCCGCGCCTCGTCTGGTTGCAGCAGGCGCGTCAGCAGCCGGCCCAGGTTGCCGGCGCTGGTGGCGATGCCGGCGGAGTCGTCTCCCTCGCGCTGAAAGCCCAGAGCCAGCTGATGGGCCTCCACGGCGCCGCCCAGATCTCCGGCCATCTCCAACAGGGCGCCCCGGTCGGTCAGCGCAGAGAGGTACCGACTGTTGAGGTTGTTGGCCTCCGCCTCGTGTTCGACCCACTCGATGCATTCGCGCGCGACCTGCAACTCCCCAGCTCGCAAATGGAAGTGCCCTTCGAGCAGAGCGGCGGCGCAGGCGCCATCGAGGTCGTCGGCCTCCAACAGGACCTGCCGAGCCCGGCTGGACAGTCGCGCGGCGACCGCGATTTCGCCCTTGGCACCACGGGCCTCGGCCTGTTTATAGAGTTCGACCCCGACGTCTCGATCCGCCACGTGCTTCCCCTGTCTTGAGGTGGACTTGACCACCGATGCGACCGCGACGACCGCCGCCTCAGACCATGACGCTGCCGCCCGAGATGTCGATGCCCTGTCCGGTGATCATGTCGCCTTGCGTGCCCAACAGGAACTGCACGTAATGCGCGACCTCGGAGGGTTTGATCATCCGGCGGACCACCTGCTGTCGCATCATCTCGGCGGTGACCTCTTGCAGGTTTCGACCGCTCTGCTTGGCCATGCGGCTGAGCAGATCGTGGGCCATCTTGGTGTCGACCCAGCCCGGATTGATGGCATTGACCCGGATATTGCGCGGCGCCAGCTCGTGCGCCATGCCGCGCACCAGGCCCATGATGGCGTGCTTGGAGGCGGTGTAGGCGTGAGAGCCCGGCACACCGAAGCGTGACAGGACCGAGCCGACCATGACCACCCGTCCGCCCGACGGCATGTGCTGGGTCGCCAGCTGGGTCAGGAAGAAGGTGCCCATCAGGTTGATCTCGATGATCTTGCGGAATCGCTGGCGCGCCTTGGCGCTGCAATCATCCAGTGGCGTCGGGGCGTTGACCCCCGCGCAACAGACCAGCACGTCGATGGGCCCGAAGCGGGACTCCGCGTTCACCACCGCCTCGTCGATCGAGTCCGTGTCGGCCAGATCCATGCGCAAGGAATGGGCGCGATCGTTGCCGATGTCCATGGCGATGCCGAGCATCCGGTTGTAGGAGCGGGCGGCCAGGGAGAGGTTGTAATTCGACTCGCCAAGCAGCCGGGCCACGGCCTCGCCGATCCCTCGGGAGGCGCCCGTCACCAGGACGTGTTTGGGGCGCGCGTTGAGCGCGTCCATCAAGGCGCTCTGCGGCAACTTCACGGTTGACATGGCCACTGCTGTTTCCTCCCACGCGCCCGTTACGGCGCGTTCAATTCCCGGCCGGTTGGCCGGTCGCGGTCACCGGTCGGGCCTCGTTCTGTGTGCGTCGGATTTCCTTGCCTGCCTCGCCCCAGATCCCTTGCCAGGAGCCGACCACGATGGCGGCGATGAGCCAGGCCGCAACGATCAGGTACAGGCTGTACATGCTGCCCCGGAAGAAGCGGTAGAGCGGCGGCTTGCGCTCCATCTTTTCCAGCTGCTCGGCGATCTCAATCGCCTCTCGCTGGGCTTCTTCTTCGGAGACCTCCAACGGCGCGGGATCCTCGGACTCCGGGGTCGGCGCCTGCGGCACCTCCTCCGGAATGTCGGTCTTCGGATCGGTCACGTTGGATCTCCAGTGTGCTCAGGGCGTGGTGCTGCCGACGCCGTGACCACCGATGGCGCTGCGCAGGGCGCCGGTCTGCAGCGCGGTGTAGACGTCGCAGACGCCGGGGATCGGCACCCCGCAACGTCGCTCCGGTTCGAGGCAGACATAGTCCTTCTGCACGTCGGTGCAGGACTCGCCGCTGCCATCTTCGAGCAGATTGGAGGCCGGGTCACAGGCCGGTGAACAGAAGGGCAGCCGCTTGTTGGGCGCGTCGTACTTGCCATTGCCATCGGTGTCGACGAACAACGCGTTGGTGAAGGCGTAGGGCCGCACCGGATAGAAGTCCGGCCGCAGCACCGGGCGCGGGAACATGAAGCTGATCGCCGGCACATTGCCAAACGCCATGGACGCCACCAGCGGCAACTGCAGCTCACCGAAAGGCACATCGAGATACACCGGTCGCATCCAGTTGCGCTCACCCAGACCCATGACCACGACCGAGATCCAGGAGTCGGCATCGCGCTCATCGGCGGGCGGAATGGCCACCTCGACCACCTTGTCCAAGTCGACGATCGCCGCGGGCGAGCTGCCGATGACCTTCTTGTCGATGGCGTTCTCCGGCAGGTCGTCCTCGTTCAGCCCCGTCGGCTCGCGGGCGACGCCTTCGCTGTAGACCAGTCGGCCATTGCTATAGACCTCCAGGCGATCGATGCCGAACCAGGAGGGCGTCTGCACCTTGATGCGCACAGCGACATTGCCACCCTTGGTGCCGGGCACCACGTCGCCTGGGCCAGCGCCACCGACGCTGACAGTGACGAAGGGACCATAGCTCGCCTGCACCTTGCCGGCGCGCAGGTTGCGCGCGATCTCCGCCCGATCGATGGCCGCCGGGGCGTCGGTGCTCGAGCGGATCCAGGTGCGCGGCAGTCCAGGTTCGATATTGGAGGCGTGGCTATCCGATCCGCCCAGTCCCGCCTGGATGACACCCCACTCCAGCAGCCGGAAATAGTCCTCCATGGCGCCGGCGTGTTCTGAGCAGGGCCGGTCCAGGTGCTGGTCGATGCCCTTGATGGCCTTGCCCAACGGCTTGCCCAGTCGCTTGCCTACGCATTCGGCGTGCTCATCGTCTTCGGTGGCGACGTTATCCTTGCAGCCGCGGTCGAAACGACAGAGTTCGACCAGCTTGTTGGCGGCGTCGAACGCCTGCTTGGCGTCGGTCGGATCGGACGTGGTCTTTTCGTCATACCAGGCGTCCTGCTCGGCCTTGGTACGAACCAGGCTGTCGGCGTTGACGACCCGGGCCAGCACGGCGCGATGGCGCAGCTTGCAGGCCGTGGCGCTCAACTCCGGCGCGCAGGTGGTCAGCTTCGTCAGCCCGCGCTCACCCAACTCCGGACAGGCGTTGGCCAGGTCGCGCTCCAGCGGGTTCTTCCAGCAGGCGCCATAACCCCATGTGCACCGCCCATCCTTGGCGCAGCCCGGCAGCTGTTGGCAGGCCTCGGTCGAGGTGGGGGCGTCCGCCGTGATCTCGGCCTTGGTCATGCAGATGGCCACCGGTCCCTTGCCGTCGACGCAGTAGAAGCCGTCATCGCAACGGCCGAGCTTGTGATCGATCTCGCGGCAGGGGCCGTAATGGGCGCCGCGGCCGGGCGACAGGGGCTCCAGGCTGTTGCCGGCGCGCTCGATTCGATACAGGCAACGCTCGAAAGTGTGAATCTCGCGAATCGTGGGCGTGTGCACCAGGTCGAAACGCTTGCCGTTGAAGACCTCCATGGCGTCCTGGTTGCAGGCCACGGTGCGGAAGACCTGGGTGTCCGTCTCCAGGCTCTCGTCGCGGTATCGGGTCATGGAGAAGTTGTCCAAGCCGATCTGCGATGCCCAGCCGAGGAAACCGTCGCGCGGGTGAGCGATGATGGTGGTGGGTTTTTCGTCCACGCCCTCGAATCCGTTGCGATTGAAGACCACGTCGTCGAAGACCTGGTTCGAGGACATGCAGTACCAGTCCACGGCACCGTGGGCCGGAACCTTGGTGCCCATGTAGCGGATCGGGAAGCCGATGAAGTGCCCGATATCCAGGGTCGAGATCTCCACGCCGACCACCGACGCCAGCCATTGATCCAGCCCGAAGGCTTTGATCCAAGGCAGGAAGTCGGTCACCACGTCGTGATCGGTGGCGGCGGCGTAATCCACCCCTTCGGCGACGATGGTCTTGACCCGCTGCGCCAAGGGCATGCCGCTGTCGAAGCTGGGCTGCTGGTGCAGGTGGAAGTCACCGCTGATCCAGCCGGTGGTGTCGATTTCATGCTGCAGCAGCGCGCCGATGGTGCGCTCCTGGCCGTGGGCGATCTCGATCTCCTCGTCGTGGGTGCCGTACTCGAAGCCATGCGAGACGACGAGCCGATAGCGCCCGGCGGCGACGGCCATCTCCAGGTCGCCGTCGGCGGTGAAGGCGATCTGCTGCACGCCGGTGCCCAGTCGACCCTGGCCGAGATAGACCCGCCGCCCACCGTCGCGCTCCATCGCCTTGCCGTCGGCGTCCAGCAGCACGAGGGTCGCCTTGGCCGGCAGGCGCCGACCCTGCTGGTCCGTGGCCCGGATGTGCAGCCGTGCGGGGGTCGGCAGGGAGGGCAGGAGTACGTGGGTCTTGCCGCTGGTGACGGTGACACTGATGGGCGGCCCGACAACGATGCGCTGCTCGTCCATGGGCACGAAGACCCAGTCGCCGGGCGGTAGCCGCGCTTCGAAGTTGCCGTCTTCTACCGGATCGACGCCCAGGTCGGCGTCGATGGCGTTGTGCACCCCGGGCCGGCCGTCGATGGCACGATTGGCAGCGACCAGGTCGTCCACATGGGCCCATTGCCGACCCGGCTGCGGGTTGCTGAAGACCACCACCGACGCGTTGGCGGCCGAGGCGCCGGTATCCTGCCAGCGGACGTAGCCCTTGACCGTGCCCGTGGCTACACCGCGGTGGCTGTTGATGATGTCGACCACGCTGGCCGCGTCGCCGCCGCCGACCGCGAGGAAGCGCTCGAATTCGTAGACCCGGTGACGATCGCAGCTGTCGTCGTCGGCCTCACCGTGCAGGCATTGAATGGTCGCGGCGATGAATGGGGTGGCGGTCGAGGTGAACACCGGCACCGCGACCTTGGGCGGCGGGTCGTTCTTGTTTCGCTTGACCGTGTAGTAGGCGTAGCTGACATCGCCGCCGAGCGCGGCGACGTAATCGAAGGTCAGCGGTCGGGCGAAGGTGTCGCGACCCTCGAACCACGCCTGCCAGACCTCTGACTCTTCGTCGAACCCGTTGTAGGGCACGAACTGCTTGTTCTTCTTGCCAAAGAAGACGAAGTCCCCAGCCCCGAGTCCGCCCTTGCGCGGCACCTGTGCCTTGGCCTTTTCGGCCGGCGGCAGCTTGTTATACGCCTTGGCCTGGCTCTCGTTCTCGCCCAGGATCACGCCGATGACGGACTCGTCGCCGGTGGCCACCCGCATGGGCAGGATCTCGCTGCACTCGGGTTTATTGGTCTTTGGGTTGATGGGGCACACCTGGCATCCAGTGGCCGGATCGACCTGATAGGCGATCTCGTCGCCGGCGTCGCAGGTCTTGGCGCAGCCATCCAGCGACGGGCAGGCGCATTTGCCGTCGTCGTTGCAGACCAGCCCGTCGCCGCAGACCTTGACCGCGGTGGCCTCGGTGCACTCGACCTCGTCGCGCACCGACTTGGGCAGATCCGGCGGCACCCGCACAGCGGTCTTCATGCGCACGAAGGACTCGCCCGGGCGCAGGCTATAGTCCGTGCGGAACCATACCTCTGGCTTGACGTCCAGGTACTTAAGGAAGTCCTGCAGGGCCTCCTTGTTGTCGCGGATCGCGTTCAGGGCGTGGATCATGGCGTAGCCGCGCCCCTCGACGCGGATCACTGCCTCTTCGCCATCGCTGCCGTCGCGGTAGACGCTGACCTCGCTGTCCAGCGGCGCCGGCACCATCAGGTTGGCCAGCGGAAAGACCTCGGCGAAGCGATCTCGGCCCTCGCCCTCGGGGAAGCGGCCATCCTTGCGGCGGATGTCGGCGTCGACCAGGCTGCCGCCGAAGACGCCGGGGCCCCACGAACGCTCCGTGTCCAGAATGGCGACCCGGATCTTGTCGTTCTCCAGGACGAAGTCGCCCACGTCGGCGTAGGCCACCGGGCCGCCGACCAGCTCGTGGCGACTCTCGGCCCGCTTGGCCCGCAGCAGGTTCGGTTCCTTCTGCTCGCAGCCCGACAGCAGCAACAAGGCCACGAGCACGGCGGGCAGGCAGCCGAGCAGGCGTGGTGATCGCAGCGGATGACGTGCCATGGATCCGCTCCGGGCTACAGGCGCAGCAGCATCTTGGCCAGCACCACGTCGTTGTCGAAGGGCTGACCCGACTGCTCACGCCGGTGATCGAACTGCACGTCGAAGCGCAGCATGTTGCGGATGAAGTGCCAGCCGATGGAGGCGCTCAGCCACATCTCGTCGTCGCTGTTGTCGACCGAAGTGTTGGGATCGATCAGCTCGCCACGGGCGGCCAGGCTCAGCTTGCGGCCCATCCAGCCGGCTTCGATCACCGTCGCCCGGCGGCTCACTTCCGAGGGGATCGTCTGGGTGCCCGTGGGCTGCTCGTGGGGCTTCGCCGTATCCTCCAGGTGCTCCACCAGCAGGTGGAAGCCACGCGCCTTGAAATGCAAGTCGACGCCCCAACCCATGCCGCTGTTGGTGCCGCCATCGTTGAGCCACGCGCCACCGCCCAGGGCCATGCGCATGCCGCTCCGCTTCATGTCGGCCACGGCCTCGCCCATCTCGCCCAGCGGGGCCCACTGCAGGCGCCCGACGCCGCTGAGACCGTTGACCCGATTGCCGTGCAGGCCGGCCGAGTTTTCGGTGCCCTGGTAGAAGGTGCCCAGTCGGTCGAAGCCGTTGTAGGCGCCCAGGCGCCAGGAGATGCCGTGATCCTTGTAGTCACCGCCCAGTGTCACGCCCACCTGCCGGAATGGCGCCATGGCGGCGACCGCACGAGAGCGTTCGGACAGGGCCGCGTCCGCTGAACTCAGGATCGCCGAGCGGGAGAAGGGCACCGTTCGAGCGCCGAACCACATCTTGGCGAAACGGAAGCGCTCATAACCGATCCAGGCGTCGGTCAGTCGGCTGCCCGCCAGGTCGGTGACGATGGCGAAGGGCACCTTGGCGGCGAACTCGCCCACCAGGCCGAAGCGGGCCCGCGGGATGGCGAAACCGGTCAGCAAGCCGCGGTCGCCGGCGTCGCCCGGTCGTTCGACCAGGTCGCCGCGGATCAGCTGTGTATCGGCGCCCGCGAAGAGGCCGATGCGGGTCTCAAGGCGCACATGGGCGCCCACCTTCATCTCGCCACGCTGCACGATCGCCTGGCCCATCCGATAACGCGGGTAGCCGGGCGCCCGGTAGCCTGTCAGCCCCAGAGCCTTGTCCAGATTGTCGAACTCGGCCCGCGCACGCGCTTTGAGCACGGCCCGCGCGGTGCGGGTCAGCAACAACCGGCCAGCGGCCGTGGCGGTCGCCATGGCGGGCGGATCGGCGGCTGGGCTGGCCTGACCTTCCAGGGCGGTCAGCGAGAGGATCAAGGCGGCCGGGATCGTGGCTCTCCACACCCGTGTCCAGTGGTTTGTCTGCATCTGCGCACTCCGCATGCGAGGTGGCCGGAGACTAGCAGACCGACCGCCGGGATGCACCAGGGCGCCGATGCTGGCAAGCTTGGCCCATGCGACGTATCGACAAGGCCAGGCGCATCGCCGAACAGCTGAACGACCTCTATGCCATCACCCCGATTCCACTGGATCATCGGGATCCTTACACCCTGTTGGTGGCGGTGATGTTGAGCGCCCAGTGCACCGACAAGAAGGTCAACGAGGTCACGCCGGCGCTCTTCGACCTGGCCGACAGCCCCGAGGCCATGGCCAGCGTTCACACCGACCAGATCCTGGCGGTCATCCGCCCGCTGGGCCTGGCGCCCACCAAGGCGCGCAACCTGAGCGCCCTCAGCCAGCGCCTGGTGGACGAGCACGACGGCCAGGTCCCCGCCGACATGGCCGCCCTCGAGGCGCTGCCAGGAGTCGGCCACAAGACCGCGTCGGTGGTGATGGTGCAGGCATTCGGCGAGCCCGCCTTTCCGGTCGACACCCACATCCACCGACTGGCCGCCCGCTGGGGTTTGAGCAATGGCAGCAACGTGGCCCGGACCGAACGCGACCTCAAGCGCCTCTTCCCCGCCGAACGCTGGGGGACCGTGCACTTGCAAATCATCTTCTTCGGCCGCGAGCACTGCCCGGCCAGGCGACACGACGCGGACGCCTGCCCCATCTGCAGCTGGGCGGCGAGCAAGAAGGCGAAGGCGAAGATGAAGGGGTGACGACGTGCCGCAGTGCAGCGGACCCGTGACAAGCGCCGGCCAGGCGCCGTTTGCGGGCGATTCGCGGCGCTAGTTCAGCGGCCCGACGAACTCCATCTGGAACCGACTGTGGCTGCCCGCCGAATTCCACGAGTGCCAGCCGTAGTGGCTGTTATTACCCGATGACTGGTGGATCGAGATGTAGAAGGTGTCGCCCTTCTTGAACGGCCAGATCTGGTCGCCCCTGGACGCGTTCCAGCCCGTGTGCGGCAGGTAGTGGTGGCTGTAGATGTACTGACCGCCGTTCTTCATGAAGCGCGTCTGCCGGTACGACGAGGTGTAACCGTCAGCCCAGAGGTTGGCCCGGTAGTAGCCAGACTTCTTGAAGGTGATGGTGCCGTTGCCGTTGACGGAGAAGTAGTCGCCAGCGGTGTTGATGTCGACGCCATTGAGACAGTAGGTATGCCAGCCCGTCTTGCGGTTGTGCTGCTTGCAGCCGCCCGACCAGATGATCGGCCGCGACCTGGCGGCGTACCATTCGTAGGTGATCTTATTCGACTTGTCGGTGTTGCGGGTGCAGACCTGGGTGCCCCAGGTGGGGTCGAAACGCAGCGTGCCGTAGTGGGCGGAGTCGCAGGGTGAGTTGCCCTTGCCGAGCTTGATGCCGCCTGCGACGGTCACGGTGTCGTTGGTGACACCCTTGAGTTGATCCTTGACCAGCAGGTTGCCCTGAATCTTGACCTTCTTGTTGCTCAACGTCTGGATGTTGATGCAGAACTTGTTGACAGCACCGTCGTTGCCATTGTTCAGGAACTTGGTGTCGATCACCTGGATGCGCCACTTGCCCTTGGGGTTCTTGCCAACCCACTTGGTCAGGTCACCTTTGAGGACCTTGTTTTTGGACGGCCATACGGCGGACAGGGAGTTGCCCGCGCTACTCTTATCCCAAAGCAGATACTCGACGTTCGCAGGATCCCAGAGCTTGACCACCACGAACTTCAGGTCGCTGTTCTTCAGGTCGATCAGCACATCGAGCTTCTGCGACAAACCGTAGTCGCCGAAGGTCAACTCCGATGACACGCCGACGGGGTTGTTGTCCTTGATCGGGACGGCCTTGGCGATGCAATCCGTGTTCTGGAACTGGTTGTGGATCAGGAAGTTGGAGATCTCGTCGATGCCGTCGGCGGGCAGCGCTTTGGGGTCCATGGCCTTGACGCACTTCAACGTGCCGTCCGGGTTGATGCCCTTGACCACTTCGCCCGCCGCCTTGCACTCACCCGAAGGGATCTTGATGCCGGTCAGCTTGCTGCCATCGCCCTGGAAGGTCGTGGCCGAGACCGTCGCCGCTGCCACCGCTTTTGCCTTCAGGGCGTTGCCGCCCAGGTCGAGGTCCTTGTCGATCTTCAACTCGGACACACCCACACAACCGGTGCACTGCAGGTCCAAAGCGACCGTTGCCGGGCCTCCCTTGGTCTTGGCACCAGCGTACGGAAAGCCCACCTTGTCGGCCCCGACCGCTCCCTTGCCGATGGCGCCGCCCCCAACACAACCCGTGCAGGACAGCGACCTGGCCGCCTCGGCGAGCAATGTGTAGGCCACCGATCGCAGCTGCGTCCGGGGTAGTTCTGGGTCGTTGGCGACTTTCACGCCGAGCCAGGCCGCGGACATCTTGTTCAGTGTCGTCGGCGACAGGGGCTTGACCTTGCCGAGAGCGACGCTGAAGCGACCACCTTTGATGGCCACGGGGATGGGCCCCTCGCTCCAGGTCGCGCTGCCGCCACTGGCTGCGGCGTAGAGGCCAAAGGTCATGTCGTACACGCCGTCTGCGGCCGCTCCGCCACCGGTGGAGGTCAGCACGCCCTCCAACGTGAGGGTCTTGGGTACGGCGGCCTCGATGTCGGTCACCGCTGCCAGGGCCACGGCGAGGCCAATGAACGCTGTCAGGGCCGCCTTGAGAGTGCTACTGCGCTGCATGACTGCTCCTAGCGAGTGTTGCGGCCAGGAGGCCGCCCAGGACGAATTGGGCACAGGTAAGATCAGCCCGTTGAGTTGGTACATCATGCCCGCGCCGTTCGGGCTGCGCAAACAGGTCGCGCGGGTGCCAGACTCGAACCCATGTGGCATGGTCGCAGTCGGCAAGCGGAGCAAACACCAGGGCACTGTTCGCGTTCTCGGCTGGGCCGGGTTTTGTTCAATTGGCGCGTGGTGCGCGGCCGGGAGGGGACCATGAATTGGCAGCGATGGCGGCGGCCCGGGCTGGCCCTTCTGGCCACGATAGTCGGCTTGGGCCTGGCCGAGATCGGCGTGCGAATCATAGGCGCTGCACCAGCGGTCAAAGACATCCACCTGGGCGACGGCGAGGACCCGGATCTGGCCTACCAGCGCTCGGCCAACCCCATCCTCGGGTTCGAGTTGAAGCCGGGCTACCGAAACGAAGACGCCGATCTGCTGCGCAGCTATCCGGCCATCAACAAACACGGCCAGCGCGACGTGGAGCGCACCTTCACCAAGGCCACCGGCACGCGAAGAGTGCTCCTGGTAGGCGACTCGGTGGTCGAGGGCGGAGGCATCGCTGACCTGGAGCACACCATCTCGCGACGCCTGGAGAAGATCTGGGCCAACGCGGCGATCGAGGTGCTCAACTTCGGCGTGTCGGGCTATTGCACCCTCGCCGAGGTCGAGTTGCTCGAGAAGAAGGGCCTGCGTTTCGGGCCCGATCTGGTCATCCTGTTGTTCACCGAGAACGACTTTCACAACTTCAACCAGCAGGCCTTTGCGCTGGGCGCGATCCACGATCGACCGCGTGTCGTCGAGACGCTGTTCAACAACTCACACCTGTTCCGGCTGGGCGCATGGCGCGGCAACCTGTGGGGCCTACGCGACGAACTCGACCCCATGGCGTGGAACCAGACGGCCATTGGCGGCAACAACGTGGTCCAGGGTCTGCGCCGCCTGGCCACGTTGAGTCGACGGCACCGATTCGGTGTGCTTGTGGCAGTCTGGCCGCGCTTTGGCGGGGACGCGGTGGAGGATCCATTCCCCAGCCCCGACGATCCCAAGCGCTTGATTGTGGAACAGATCGCCGCGGCCAACGAGCTGCCGATCGTGCGCCTGTCGCCCTGGTTCCGCCGTCAGAAAGAGGCCATTGAGAAAGCTGGTGGGCCGCTCCGGGCCTTTACCAATGGCGACGGGCTGCATCCCTCGCCCGCGGGCACGGCCATCGCCGCGGACGCGCTGGCCGAGGTGGTGGGCGCAGACTTGAAGATGGCTGCCGTACAGCCCCTGCCGACGCAGGAGGGTTCACCCAAGGCGGCCCTGGTGGCCAGAAAGCTGGGCCAGGAGAAGCTGGCGGACGACGCGATCGTGCTCTTCAACCAGGGCGTGACCCTGATGAAGGCCGGCCAGTCGGACGCTGCGCTGGCGAAGTTTCAGCAGGTGATCGCCAAGCGGCCGACGCACGCGGGTGCGCTGAACAATGTGGGCATCCTGCATGCCAGAGCCGGCAGGATTCCGCAGGCGGGTACACACTTCGACCTGGCCATCGCCGCCGCGCCCGAGCACCCCGACGGCTACGTGAACCTGGGCATGCTGGCCCTGCAGCACCGCCAGTTCAGCGAAGCGGAGCGACTGCTGACCAAGGCCGTGGAACTCCGGCCGGGCGACGCGATGCTGGTGAAGTTGCTGGACGCGGCCAAGGCGCGCCGGATGCCGGACTCGCCGTAAGGGCCCAACACTCGGACAGCGAAGCCCAAAACGGCCGACGGCCGGCGAAGAGTGCTTCGCCGACCGTCTGGCAATGTCTGGACTGCAGGTCGTCTGCCTAGTTGTTCCACCCGTTGGGCTTCCAATCCATGTCGTCGACGTAGATCAGAC
>CAYTLW010000021.1:0-4310 GCA_964438735.1 uncultured Enterobacteriaceae bacterium
TCTAGTAAAGGAGGCAGCCATGGCGGCTGAATCGACTGGCCTGTTGCAGCGATGGATTGGACCGGTTCGAGATCGCCGGCGCTGGTTCGCCATCGTCGCCCTGCTGCTCGGTCTGGGCGCCGCGTGGTTGCAAGGGCGGGACGAGCGCTCCGACGTGAAGGTCAGCTTGTTGCTGACGCACGCCGAGGTCGACCTCGGCGACGCCAGCGTGGACTTCCAGCGACTTCAGGACTTGATCATCCGCGTACCTGCGGGCGAGGAAGCGGCGGCTCCGGCTATGCGACGGGCGCTGCACTTTGTGCCCGGACAGGTCCCCAAGGTCACCGCGTTGCAGGAGCTTCGCTTGCCGCCCGATGTGAGCACATTGGAGATCGGCTGCGTATTTCGCCTCGGACCCGGCGCCTCGCCGTTACGAACCTGGACGACCGTGCAAGTCGATCCGGATCGCGTCGACATACAGGTGGTGGACATCGGTCGCTGCGGCGCACTCGAAAGTGAAGCACGCGCCCCGACATCGCCAGCGCCCTGACCCGATGATCGGCACTTCGGAGAGGATCAGCGGGTCTGGGGGGGCGCCGCGGCCGATTCTGCAGGCGACCCGGCGGCCTGGGCGGCGTGTTTGCGGTAATCCGTCTTGTAGTACTGCTCGCGCTGCTGCGGACTCATCTGCTCGCTGTCTTCATAGCGGCTCGGGCACTTCACCGTCAGTGTGCTCGCCTGGAGCACACCATTGTCGATGCGGCCCTGCACGATGGCCTCTCGCCCCTCTTCGAAGGGGTCGGGAAGCAGCTTTCGATAGCCGATGGAGAGGCGATTGCCGTCGTCGTCTTCCAGCTCGAAGCGGAAGCTCTCGCTGGCTGGCTCGCCGCGTACGCTCTCTCGCGCAATACGACCCGCCACCTTGACGTCCTGGCCGGACAGTTGCTCGAGCTTCCCCTGCAGATCGGCCAGAGAGTAGTTGTACATGCCGGCGCCACCGGAGGTGCTGGTACCCAGGACCGCAAAACCGATCGCGGCTATGGCAACAGCGATCACGATAGGGGCCATACTGCGACGCTTGCGCGGCACAGCCGGTGCAGGGTTGGGCATGGTCTCGGCGCTCATGACGTTCTCCAAGGGCGACGAAGTCCCCTGGCCAAGGTAGCACCCCCGACGGCAGGCGCCACGTTGGCGGCCAGGATGGCAGGGATATGGCGCCCTTGGCGGGCGCATATCCGGTGGCGGCTCTCAGGCGCGACGGCGGCGGACGGCCAGCAGCGCCAGCCCCAACAACAGCAGCAGGGCTATGGGCGGCGTACTGCGGGACGCCATCGAGCAGGATGACCCCGACGAACCCACGGCCGCCCCCACCGGCGGCTTGCCGTGGCTCTGCTCACCCTCCAACAGGTTCAGCCCGCCGGGCACATCGGTCGACAGCACCGGCTGGCCGTCGCCGTCGATGATCGGCGCGGGACCCGAAGCCGCTTCGTCGCCGGCCAGGTAGGGCACGAAGAGGGCGTCGATGACGTAGCTGCCCAATTCGCCCTTGTCGAGCGGAATGGCCGACCGGCCAGTGTACGGATCGTGAACCAGCAGGACGCCGTCGTCGGCGCCAACGATGGTGACCCAATGGCGCATCTCCGGGCCGCCGCCCCAGTGTACGGCAGCGATGACGGGCTGCAGCGCGTTCAGGGCGGTCACCACGCGGGTCGCGATGTCGACGCTCATGCAACCGGGCGGGTCCAGTGGCAGGTACTGGAAGCCCACCTTGCCGGGGTTGCGATCCCAGCGGGCACAACATTGACCCTGGCCGCCGGCGCACAGCTGGTAGCCGTCATGATCGTTGCGCCAGGCGTTCTCGAGCGGCGGCGTATTGCCGCTGACGCCGAGCACCACGCGATCCAGATTCAGCCACGCATAGGTCATGGACATGGATGTGATCAGCGCGCCGTCGCTGGCGATGGTCAGCCCGGTGCACGCGCCGAGCGGTACGTCGAACTCCAGCTGGTTCTGGACAGGCACCGGCAATTGCAGGCTGCCCTTGAGGGTGGCGCACGCATCGCCCGGTCGCACCTCGAGGGTGCCGCCAGGTAGCGCCTGGGGCACGACGCAGCCAGCTGGTCCCTCGGCAGATTGCGCGCAGCCGTTCAAGCACGTGATCGAACCCGCTACCTTGCCGGCCTCACACGAGATCAGGACATGATCCTTGCAGGTGGTGCCGGCCGCCAGGCCCGTGCAGGCACCGCTGCCGACCGGCACACAGGCGGCGCTGCCCGCTTCGCCTTCGCAGCCGAATCCACACAAGGCCCTGCCGGTCTCGGCGCCACCCTGGCATTGAACGAGGAAGCCCTGGTCGCACCAGTCGCCGTCGGCCTTGTCTTTACACCACGTAGATGGTTCCGTGCACTGGTCTGTCAAGGGCTGGGGTTGGCTGGTGCAGCCGTTGGTGCAGGTCTGCGTGGCCACCTCCTTGCCGCCCAGGCATTGCACCAGCAGGTTGCCGCTGCACCACAGGCCATTGATCTTGTCACCGCAGAAGCCGGCTCCGTCGACGCAAGCGCCGGATTGGCCTGGACCGGTCGCCTGGCAGCCCTTGGCGCAGAAGGTGTTCGAGCCGACAACGCCACCGGCACAGTAGATAAGCAGGGCGTCCGCGCACCAGGCGCCGTCTGCCTTGCCGACACATGCATCGGCGCCCGGCGGCTTGCAGTGATCGGGCTGGTCGGCGGCGGCGGCCACACAGCCGTAGGGACACAGGGCCGCAGCCTGGGTCTTGCCGCCCTTGCAGGTGACCAGTTTGACGCCCTGACACCACATGCCGCTGACCTTGCCGTCACAGAAGTCGCCCGACGGCGGGTCGGCGCAGGTGGCCACGCCCTCGACCTTGACACAGCCATTGGCGCAGACCTCGCTCAACGTCGTTTTGCCGTCTTTGCAGACCAGGTGGCTGGCGGCCTGACAGTAACCGCCGTCGGACTTGACCAGGCAAGGGTCGGACTGCTGTGGCTTGTCGGCACAGCTGCCGGCGGCGCCATCGGCCTTGCCGGTGCATCCCCAGGCGCAGTCGGACTGCTTGGCGACCTTGCTGCCCTTGCAGTGGACCAGGGTGTTGCCTGCGCACCAGGGGCCATCCGCCTTGCCGGTGCAGAAGTTCTGTGGTGGTGGTTGGATGCATCCGGACCCGCCACCGGCTTCGCCACAACCGTTGGCGCAGTCCTTCTTTGCCGTCGTCTTGCCGCCGCCACAGGTGAGCGCCCGGTTGCCCTTGCAATGGGTGCCATCGGACTTGCCGGCGCACACATCGGGTGCCGGCTTGCAGGCACCATCGACGCAGCCGTGCGCGCAACCCTGGGTGGCCAGCAGCTTGGCGCCCTTGCAGCTGGCCAGCTTGTTGCCATCGCACCACTTGCCATCGGGTTTGCCGGCGCAGAAGCCGGTCGGCGGTGGGTCTTTGCATTGATCCGGCACACCGGCGGCGTTGCTCTTGCAGCCGTGCTGACACGTCGTCTGAGCAGCGAGCTTTTTGGATTTGCAGGTGATCAGCTTGGCGCCATCGCACCACTTCCCGTTGGACTTGCCACTGCAGAAACCCGCTGGCGCGGCCTTTTTGCACTGGTCAGGCACGCCCTGGGGCATGGACTGGCAGCCCTCACTGCAGGACTTGCTGCTGGCCTTGTTGCCATCCTTGCACGTGACGAGCTTGGCGCCGTCGCACCAGTCGCCGTTGGCCTTGCCGGTGCAGAAGCCCGTGGGCGGCGGCGTGCCGCCCTTGCAATCGCTCGACCAGACCACATCCGGGTGGCCGAATGGGTTGACGGCGACGCCATTCTTGCGCACTTCCAGGTGCAGGTGATGGCCGCCGCCCTGCTGACATACCCAGATGCCGTTCTTCTTGGTCAGGGTGTAGCCGGTATTGGACACCATGCCGATGTACTGGCCGGCCTTGACCTCGCCCCCCTTCTGCACCGCGATGTCCTTGTGCATGTGGGCCATGAACACCTCCCACGGCCCGGTGGCGATCTTGACGTAGTTGCCGAAGTCCGGCTTGCAGGTCTGGCCGGTGTAGCTCTTGACCAGCCCGACCACCTTGCCACCGACGGGCGCACGCAACGGCGTCATGTTGCCGGCGGCATAGTCGGCCCCCTTGTGACCGCCGTAGCAGCCGTATCCGCAGGTGACGGGCTTCTTGGGGTTGAATGGCTCGCAGAGCACCAGCTTGCCGCTGCCGCCCGGGATGTTGCACTTGTCGGGCACGCCCGATGGCATGGTGATGCAGCCAGCGGTGCAGGTGGAGGAAGAGGTCGCCTTGCCGTTGCTGCAGTTGACCAGCT
>CAYTLW010000021.1:4410-81253 GCA_964438735.1 uncultured Enterobacteriaceae bacterium
CCAGCGGTGCAGGTGGAGGAAGAGGTCGCCTTGCCGTTGCTGCAGTTGACCAGCTTGTTGCCATCGCACCACAGGCCGTTCTGCTTGCCGGCGCAGAAGCCCGTGGCGGACTTGCACTTGTCGTTCTGACCCGGCGGCATGGACTGGCAGCCGTTCTTGCAACTCTGCGACGAAGAGACGCCGCCGTTCTTGCAGTAGACGAGGTTGTTGCCATCACACCACAGGCCGTTTTGCTTCCCCGTGCAGAAGCCGGCCAACGCCGGGCTGGCGATGAACAGAACCGCAGCGCCAGCGAGCAAGGCCAGGACCGTAGGCGTCGGACGGCCCCCACGGCCGGCATGCGAACGCAGGGCGCGACGCGCTGTTGGCGGGCTCATCATGGCGCCTCCAACGGCAGCCAGACGAAAGTGATGTCGGTCGCCCGGCTAGTTGTAGGTCTGCACGCAGCGGAAGCCGATGTCGACAGCGCCATCAGAGGCCAACGCGGCCTTGCCGCGGTGGGCTGCGCGCAGCTCGGCGGCGACCGATTTCCAGCCGCCGCCGCGAATCACGATATCAGATGTCGCCTTGGTGTTCTTGGCGTCATCCTGGGTCGCGCCGGGCTGCTCATAGAACTTGGCGTCGAAGAAGTCGACCACGAACTCGCGCACGTTGCCGGCCATATCGAATGCGCCGTACGCGCTCACATCGGTCTGCCCCAGGGAGGCCACCGAAGCCGTCTTGTTGTCGCCGCAGCCATCGACGCCCTTGTCATCCTTCATCACCGCCTGGGTGCAATTCGGGCTGGGACTCTCGCCCCACACGTAGGTGCGAACCTTGGATTTGCAGGCCGCGTCGTCGCCATAGACCTCGCATCCGCCGCGAGCGGCCTTCTCCCACTCGGCCTCCGTGGGTAGCCGCTTGCCGCCATCCCAGAGACAGAACGCCGCCGCCTCAGCGTGCGACAGGCAGTTCATCGGATGGCTCTCCTGCCCTGCGACGTCGTAGTTGCAGCCCGGGTCCGTCTTCTTGGGCTTGGTGCACTTGCCGGAGTTGAAGCAGGCCTTGTAGCGGCTGACGCGCACCTCGTAGAGATCGACCCAGAAAGCGCTCAACTTGACCTTATGCTGGGTCTCGTCGGGGAAGGTGGCGCACTTCTCGATGGCCGGATTGCAGCCCATCCACAGGTCACCGGCCGGCACGAAAGCGACGTCCTTGGGTATGGTGACGACCTTGCCGCCAATGCAGATCTTGCCCACGTCCGCGTTGGCCCCATCTGGCGCCGGCGTGTGCTTGCACTCTCCCTTCTTCGGATCGGCCAGGATGCAGGTATCCAGGGTGCAGGGGTCCTTGTCGTCGCAGTTGCCCTTGTCCTTTGGCTCGCATTTCCCGTTGCTGGTATTGCAGGCCTCCACGACACAGGACTTGGGGTCGTCTGGCGGGCAGACGACCGTGCTGTTGGGCTTGAGCACGCAGCGGAAGGCCTTGGGGTCGCTTTTGTCGCAGAACAAGGTGCCGTCGCAGAGGTCGCCATCGTCGATGACCTTGCAGTCGTCATCCTTCTCGCATTGGCAGGTGTTGGTGCCGGGGCTGCACTTGCCACCCTTGCAGAAATCGAACTGGGTGCATGGGCTGCCATCCTCGCAAAGCACCACGTTGTCGGCCACGGGCGACATCTTGCACTCGCCATCCTTGGGATCGCAGAGATTCTTGCTGCAGGCGGTGTCCTTGGTCTTGAGGCAACTGACCACCGACGCGGGGTTGGTCTTGCACATGCCGTTGGCCTTGTCGCAGAACATGGTGCCCGTGCAGGAGTTGCCATCCTCGTAGGCGGCGCAGTCGGCGTTGCTCTTGCACTGGCAGATGTTGGTCTCGCTGAAGCACTTGCCCTGCTTGCAGGTGGGAGACGGTGTGCAGGGGTCGCCATCGTTGCAAACCAGGTTTTCGTTCACCGGAGTGAGCTTGCACTGGCCCGTCTTGGCCTCGCAGAGGTTCTTGGTGCACTGGGTGTCGTTGGCCGAGCCGCACTTGATGACCGTGGCCGGATTGACCAGGCAACTACCCGTGTTTTTGTCGCAGTACAGCACACCATTGCACTTGTTGCCGTCCTCCTCGGAGGCGCAGTCGGAGTTCTTGGCGCACTTGCAGAGCTGGGTCACGTCCTTGTGGGCACACTGGCCCTTGTGGCAGGCCTCGTTGGCGGTACAGGCGTTGCCATCGTCACAGATCGTGCCGTCCTTGGTCGGCGTCATGGCGCACTCGCCCTTCTTGGGGTCGCAGAGATTGGCCAGGCAGAACGTGTTGTCGGTCTTGGTGCAGGTCACCACCGAGCTGGGGTTGGGTTCGCACTTGCCCTTCAGCTTGTCGCAGAAGAGCACGCCGTTGCAGAAGTCACCGTCATCGATGGCGATGCAATCTGAGTCCTTGGCGCAGCCGCACGTATTGGTGTCCCCCGCCTGACAGGTCGCGCCGACGCACTTGTCATTGACGGTGCAGTCATTGTTGTCATCGCAACCGACAAACTCCTGCACCGAATAGGGATAGGGCGTCTGCTTGACGACCGAGATCTTCTTCTTGCTGGGCAGGATCTTGGTCAGCGTCTCTGTCTTGAGATTGGTGGTCGGAATGAGCGCGCACTTGCCGGTCGTGGGGAAGCAGAAGTTCTTCACGCAGAGGTTGTCGTTGACGCTGGCGCAGTTGACCACGGAGGCTGGATTCAACTTGCAGACGTTGCCGCCGGCGAGGTCACAGAAGAGCACGCCATTGCAGACGTTGCCGTCATCCTTGTCGGCACAGTCGGCATCCTTGGTGCAGGGGCAGATGTTCAATGGCCCGGGCTCGCACAGGCCGTCCTTGCAGATGTCGTTGGGGAAACAGCCGTCCCCATCGTCACAATTGACGTCCTTGCCAGCCACGGCGGGCAGCACCTTGGTCATCTGGCACTGACCGTTCTTCGTATTGCAGGCGTTCTTCAGGCAGGTGGTGTCGCTGGCTGTCGAACACTCGACCTTGCTGGCCTGGGCGCACGTGGGATCGGAGATGGCGTTGCCGGGGTAGTTGGCGCAATAGAGGATGCCGTCACACGGGTTGACGCCGAGCTCGTTCTTGCATTTTTCCAAGTACTTGGGCGTGCACTTGCAGAGGAGGCTCTCCTCCATGTTGGTGATCGTGCATTGACCGTCCTGGCAGGTCTCGCTCTTGGTGCACATGTCGCCATCTTCGCAAGCAGTGCCGTCGTCGAAGTTGATCATCTCGCAGACGGCCGTCTCCTTGTTGCATGTGTTCTTACGGCAGATGCCGTCGTTCTTGTCGGTGCATTCGACTTCCGTGGCCGGGTTGACTGCGCAGTGGTAGAACGCCCCCGTCGCGTTCTTCTTGCAGTACATGGCGCCCTTGCACTTGTCATTGTCGAGGACCCACTTCGGACACTTCGGCGTCTCGGGGTCGTCGTCCAACTCCCAATCAGGATGGCACTTGCAGGTCGGGGTCTTGCCCACGCACTTGCCAGCGAAGCATTGTCCGGACCCCCAGCAAAGGGGTTGGGCAGGATCGCAACCAGTGCCATCCTTGGCCGGTTCGTGCAGGCAACCGCCGGTGTCTTCCTTGCAGCTGTCGACGGTGCACTTGTCGTCATCGTCGCAATCCTTCTCCGTACCACCTTCGCACTTGCCGCCGTTGCACTTCTGGTCGGCCACGCAGAGCTTGCCATCATCGCATTCGAGGCCGTCCTTGAGGAGCTCCTCGAGGCACTTGCCCTCGGCGGTGCAGACATAGACCCGGCAGGGGTTGTAGTGCGCGCCGCATTCTTTGACGCCGGGTGTGCAGGTCGGTGGCTTGATGTCTGGAGTGCCACTTCCATCGTCGCCGGAGTCATTGCCCTTGGTGTCGGGCGCGTTGGCGCCATCGACGACGGTGCCAGTCGTGAAATCTTCGAGCGTATCCGGCGTGCACTGCGCCAACAGGAGCAACGCGGCCAGGCCGACGATCCCTCCGCGGCACACCTTGGTCCAGACTTGCAACATGACGCCCCCTGCAAAGGTCGCGCTGGAACTGCGCATCAGAATCTGCCACCCAGCGCCCACCCGGACTGTCCGGGCGACAATGTCGGCGCCACGTAGAACGCCGAAGCCCCATCCGAGCCGCCGCTGGTCGCCGAACGAATGATCGCCCAGATCAACAATGCGCCGCCCACGCCGGCCACGCCGCTGCCGATCAGGTTGAGGTTGTCGCCCGAGTTCTTGTCGTCTTCATAGTCCGAGAAGCTCTTGTAGTGCCGCTGCGCCAGTTCGAGCTTTTTGTCGTTGGACCATTCCTTGTTGGCATCGCTGGCGCCGAGGTAGCCCATGGCGGCCAGCCCACCGCCGCCGACCAGGAAGACGCCCCCGACCACGTAGAGCACCAGGCCCACGGTATCGCTCTCCGGCGCCTTCGGTTTGGTCACGCCGATGGGCTTGTCGACCGGCTTGTCGACCGGCTTGTCCACGGGTTTGTCGACCGGCTTCTGCTTCAAGGCCTCGAGGCGGGTGCGGATCTTCTTCATGGCCTCGTCGACCTCGTCGCGCTTCTTATCCGTCGGCGCCGTCAGGCGAGCGGTCTCGTAGAGCGTCAAACCCAACTTGAGTGATTTCTCGTCGTCCAGGCGGGCGAAAGCGGCCGCAGCGTCGCCCTCCAGTCGCCCCATCGGGTACCGTCGCGTGGCCTTGAGCAGTTCATCGGCGATGAGCTTCGGGGTCGCCGCCTCCAGCACTTTCACCTTGGGGGCGATGGAGGCCTTGAGCTTGTCGTCGGTCTCCAGCGTCATGTACAGCTGCAGCAACCGGCGGGCGCGCTCGACATGGCCCACCTCCTGCCAGGCGCGGCCGGCGTAGCGCAGGTAGGTGCGATCGCTCGGATCCAGTCGCACTGCCTTCTCGAAGGCGCGCGCAGCCTTGAGGTAGCGCCCACCTTTGAAGTGACCCGCGCCCTCCTGGGCGTTGGCCACCGCCTGGTCGGATTGCTGGGCCATCGCGGGCTGTGCAGACAGCCCCATACCCAGCACAGCGAGTATCGCCGGCATCGACCAGCGCATCATCCAGGTCGGTATCATCTGAGTTGCTCTCCGTTGCAGCCGGGGCCCGATACGCCTTCACCGACGAAGACTCTCACCCGGTCTGCCGCGCAGACCGCGCAGACGCGGTTTGGCACCCGGGGAATCTACAGTGTGTGGACGGCCGTCTCAAGTACGCGTATGCACCGGCTGCCAGAGTCGAACTCAGTCGATCAGCAGACCCGAGGGCTTGGGCTTGGGCTTGGGCTTGGGCTTCGGCTTCGGCTTGGGTTTGGGCTTCGGCGTGGGCGAGGGTTTGGGCCTGGGGCGAGGCCGCGGGCGCTGGGCGACGGCTTTTGCCTTCTTCAGCTGCACCTGGATCACCTGCTCATCGCCCGCCTGGACGACGACCTTGGCGGCCCAGTTTTCGTAGCCCTTGCGGCTGCCGGCGATGCTGTGCTTGCCCGGCGGCACGATGGTCTTGTCACCGATGATGGTGATGCCATCGACCTGGACGGTGGTGTCTGCGGGCGCGCGCTCGAAGATCAACTTCGCCTGCTGAGGCACCGGTGCGGGGGCCGGTGGGGCGGGCGCAGGTGCGGGAGCAGGTTTGGGGGCTGGAGCCACTGGCGCTGGGGCCGGCGCGGGCGCTTCGGCGACGGTGGCCGCTCCGGGCTGGTTGCCCGAGTTGGCCGGCGCGTTGACCGATTGTTTGCTGACCAGGCCAAAGAGGCCGAAGCCGACAGCCAGTCCGATGCCGAGCAGTCCTGCGACGATCCATGGGGTGCGGCTTGGTGCCGGGGCCGGGGGCACTGCCGCCGGCATGGCGACGTTGGACGGCGGGCGGTCGGCCAGCGGAGCCTCGGGGGGCAGCGTGGCGACCACGGTCTGCACACCGTCGGGATCGGCCACGAAGGTATCGTCGCTCGACGCGGCCTTGGCGGCCGCTTCGTTCATGACCCGTGCCGCTTCCAGGATCTCGTCGGAGCTGGCCACCGCAGTCGCGTCGTCGATCGAGATATCGCCGCCATCGACGACCACGTGCACATCGCTGGTGTTGATGTCGCCATCGAAAGCAACGGTCTCCTCGCCCGTGATGTCGCCCACGCCCGGTTCGCCGGCGGCGTAGGACTGCGTGGAGCTGCCCATGGGACGCGGGGCGCTGCCTGGCGCTGGCGTATCTGGAACGTGGTGGGGCGTCTCCAGGGCTGCGTGCAGGGCTTTCGCCATATCGTCGGCGCTGTCGAATCGATCGTCGGGACGGCGGGACAAGCAACTCAGAACAGCGTCGCAGAGGCCGATTGGCGTCGGCATGACGACGGCGTCGTGGACCCGCGGCGGCTCCTCGGTGACGCGGCGCAGAATCATCGCCAGGGGCGTCTCCGCCTGGAATGGTGGCGTTCCGCTGAGCCCCTCGAAGAGGATGACCGCCAGCGAATACAGGTCCGTCCGCTGGTCGACCGTCTGTCCACGGGCCTGTTCCGGGCTCATGTACTTGGGCGTGCCGATGACGGCACCCGTGGAGGTGATGTCCTGCTGCTCGCCACCGACGGATTTGGCGATGCCAAAGTCGAGCACGCGAACAAAATCGGCCTCACCGTGCACGTTCTGCAAGTAGATATTATCCGGCTTGAGATCGCGGTGAATCAACCCCTTGCTGTGGGCCTCGGACAGCGACTTCAGCACCTGCAGCGCGATGTGCACCAGGCGCCGGTAGTCGATCGGGGCCTCGGCGCGCATGACATCGGTCAGCGTCCGGCCATCGAGGAACTCCATGGCCAGGAAGAGGTTGCCATCGTCCATCTGGCCGAAGTCGAACACCCGCACCGTATTGGGATGCTTCAACTTGCTGGTGGCCTTGGCTTCCTGCCGGAAGCGCATCACCACGTCCTGGTTGCCCTCCACGTCAGCGCGCAGGGTCTTGATCGCCAGGGTGTCGCCTGTGGCGGTATGCTGGGCCTTGTAGACGGCACCGAAGCCGCCCTGGCCGACCATCTCCACGACGCGATAGCGCCCGCCGATGACCTTGCCCAGGAGCGTGTCTGGCTCTTCGTGAGTCTTGACCACGAGGGTCATCTCACCGTCGTTCGGACAGGTGAGTTCTTCGGTCTTGGTACCGCACTCAGGGCAGACCCTTTCCATGCTCATCAACGCCCCGCCCACCGAATCCAGACAGCGCCCGCCACCGCCGCAAGAAGAGCGCCCAGAAGAGACCGCTGCAACGGACGGCATGCCGTCCCGTCACACATATCGGCAATCGGTCGTTTTCGCAACCGGGACCGGCCATGAAGATCGGGTGCCGGGGTCAAAAGCGAAGGTGCAGCGCGCACGAGATTCCCTCGCCATCGATGGGACCCAATAGCAGGGTCGTTCGGGGCGATCCGGCGCTGGCATCCTGGGGCCCGAACCATGCCCATGCGGCCCAGGCAGCGAGGCCGGTCGCCACCACCGTGGAGCCGATCGCCAGACCCTGCCACAGGCGGGCATCCGATTGCAGATCCCTGTATTCGGCTCTGCTCACATCATCGACGACCTCGGAGGGGGGCATCTGTCCGGCGATGTCGAGCGCCCGCAGGTAGAAGATGCCGCCGGCAGCAAGCGCCGCGCCGGAGCCGACCATGCGCCACAGTGGCAGGCGCTCGCGGGCCCGGTTCCGTTGTAGCAGCTCCTGCCGGTGCCGCTCTTCAGCCTGGCGACGCCGCGCCGCCGCCGCTGCCGCGGCCTTCTCTGCTTCGATTCGGCGACGCTGGGCGGCGAGGTGGGCCTTGCGTTGCGTGGCCAGGCGCGCTGCCTCGTGCGCGTCCTTCTTCTTCTGTTCCGCCGCCCGCTTGCGAGCTTCGGCGTCCTGGCGGGCCTTCTCCTCGGTCCGGCGTCGTTCGATGATCACCGTCAGGGAAGCCTGCTTCTCCTTTGCCGCTTTGCGTCCCGCATCGTCCACACCGGGAGGCGTTGATAATGGCCGAACAGGGCAATGGACTTGTCCAACATGTCCGCTTCTTCGTAGGCGCGGGCTGCGTTGTAGACCAGGGCCGGACGTTGCGACAGGGCAAACGCCTCCATGAACTGCAGCGCTGCGTCCTTGTAGAGCTTGCTCTTGAAGAACATGCGCGCTTCGGTAGCCAGCGCCTCGGCCCTGCGCAGCTCGGCATCGGTCGGTCCTGCGGCTGCGGTCCCGGCGGATAGCGCGATGCCGAGGACAATCGCGCAGGCGATCGGCATCATGCCTCGACGACTTCTGGCCTGAGCAGCAGCGCTTGGCATCGTGCAATTTCCCCGTGCGAACGCCCAGACTATGCGGCGGGACGCTGAAGACCGCAACGCATCAGCGTCCAGCCAAACCTGACCGCGTGATTGGAGACCGCCAGCGCCGCGCATGCCAGGACCATTCCGGTCAGGCGGGCTGACATCAGGTCGGCCAGGACCACCAGCGCCGGGACCACCAGACCCAACAAAGTGGCTACCGTGGCGGTTCGATAACCGCGCTCCGCCAACGGCCACGTACTGCCCGAGTTTCGCGCGCGCTGCAATACGGCTCGGCTGGCTCGCAGGCCAAGCCCCGTCCACAGGATCGTGGCGGCGCAGATGACCACCACCGCTGCGCCCAGGTGATAGGTCAACTCGGCGGTGATCGTGCCGCCGATCAGCCCAACCATCAAAACGGTCGCCAGTCCACCGAGCAGGGCATGGGCGACCGGTTGGGCGATCTCGGCCAGCGGCGCGGCGGCCGGTTGCTCGGCCGCTCCGATGCCGCGCAGGCTGAGGGCGGCGAGGACCGCCATGGCCACAGGCACGGTGCCCCAGAGCACGCCCATGGCCAGGCCGGGATCACCGCTGCCCGGTATCGTTGTGCGGGCACCGGGAGCCACGACCGGCCAGGCCAGCGTCATGGCCAGCAGAAGCCCAAACAACAGCACACCAGGCACAAACGCGGGCCACCAGGCGCCGGCCAGCCGTCCCGCGCCGCCATCCCAGCGACCATAACGCAGGCGACGCGCAGCGAGGCTCCAGACCGAACCGCCGGCCGCCAGGCCAACGGCGATCCACAAGGCCGGCCGCACGACCATGCGGGCGTCGGCGCCGTGCATTCCGGTGAACACGGCCACGGCGAGGACGATACCGGCGGCGACGCCCAACAAGCCCTGCTCCGCCGCGACGAGGCTGGCTCGGGCGCGGACGGTACGCGGGGGCATCATCGCACCGACAAGGGGACCTTCCATGGTGGGCGCTCCGATCACAGCAGCAGCGCCATCGACCACGCCGCCAAGGCAGCGTGGAGCAGCGCCAGCGACACGCCGATGGTGAGCGCGCGGCCATTCAGACGACCGTCGACCTCGATCCCAGGGGCCAGCCAGGCCCACCTCATGGAGAACTCCTTCGAATGAAATCCATGTCCAACGGGTTGGTTGTCATGACGATGAATGCATCGTCGGGACGCGGGTTTGACGCGGCTACCGCAGCACGGTCAGGATCGTGCCCGTCGGCCCGTCCGCCACACAGGAGCGCATGATGCCACGAATGTCGATTCCGCGGTACGCCGCCTGGGCCCTCGCCCTGGCTGCCATGAGCTTGAGCAGCCACGCGTCCGATGCTTTGGCGGCCAGCGGCTGTCGGGTCGACGCCCGCAGCACGGTCCGCGCCAATGCAGCCTGTCGTCATGGACTGCCTGTGCGCGTTGGCAAGTTGCTGCTGCTGCCCAAGGCCTGTCGGATCCCCATGGGCAAGAAGGCCGTCCTGCGGCACGCGGTGGAAATCCGCGACGGCAGCTCGGGTAAGAAATTGGGCCAGGCCTCACTTCCATCGCGCCCCGCGGCGGCGAACGCCCCGGTGCCGGCGGTGGGTGCCGTGCTGGCCGGGCCCTTTCCGTTGTACGTCTTCGCCGGCGGCGTCGGCGCGGTGGATGCTGCAGCCCGACGAGCGGAGTTGGTCTTTGAACCGACTGGCAAACTGGCGGCCCTGGCGCGTCACGGCGAGATCCTGTCCCTTGTGGACGCCCTGCCCGCCGACGCCACATTCCCCAAGGGCTCGCTGGAGTGGACGGTGCTGGACTTCGGCAAAGGCGAGCTGCTCGGACAGGCCCGGCTGGCGGGCAGCCGGGTCGACGGGGCCGGCTTCGCGGCGCGGGCCGACGGACTGCACGCCACCATCGATGGCGTCGCTCGGAAGGGGCCCGTGACCTTGTGGGCTCACCTGCGAGACGCCGCCGGCAAGACCAAGACCGGCAAGGGACTGCTGCGGCCGGTGGTCAAAGCCAGGGCCAAGGGTCCCGCAGCGAAGGCAAAGCCGGCTGGCGCGGGCAGCTGCCCGGTGGCAGCGGGCGCCACCTCCATCCGCACGGACTCACCGCCGCTGTCGATCCTCGGCGGCGAGAAGATGGCACCGACCCGTCGGTCGACAGCCAGGCTGAAGATCGGCTCGAAGTCGTCCTGCCTGGTCGCCACGCCGCCTGACAAAACCGGTCGATCGTGGGCCTGGCTGCGCACGGCACGCGGCGCGGCCCTGCATGGGCTCGATTGCTCTACGAAGACGAAGAAGAAATAGGGCGACTAGACGAAGATCTTGGTCTTGGGGCGCTTGGCGAGATCGTCCACCCACACCTGGTAGCCTTCGGAAATGGCCAGGTGGCGGTCGTTCTCGGTGTGCACTCGCGCGTGCAGGGTGAGCGGTGCCGGGCTGCCGTCGCGACTGTGCTCGTTGTGCAGGCCCTTGCGCATGGTCACGTGCAGGGTGCTGCTCTTGCTGACGCGCCCGCCCGGAGGGATGGGGATGATCTTCTCCGGCGGCGTCTCGTTGCTCGCGTGGTCGCAGAGCAGCAACCGCGCGTCGTCCGTCAGGAAGGTGATGGAGACAGACTTCTCGTCGAATCCGGTTGGGGATTCGATCGTCCAGGTCGCCCGGAAGGGCTCGTTCTGGCAGATGGTCTGCGGCTCAATAGACTCGATTCGAACGACGGGATTCGAGCTCACATCAACCTCGCTTGGCGGACGGATCCGACCGCGATGGCGGCCGGAAGGCGCACGTTTGTACCAGCGACCCTTGTAGGGTCAAGGACAATTTTGGGGCATGCGACCGATATCGCTTGCTCTGGCGCATGTGGAAGCGGCCACGATGCGCTCCAACAGGGTTGGATAGTCGCAGCCCACCGCTTCGGCGGCCTTCGGCAACAAGGATGCTGGGGTCAACCCGGGCAAGGTGTTGATCTCCAGCACCATCAGGCGACCGGACTCGTCCAGGATCATGTCGGTGCGCGAGACGGCTTTGCAGCCGAGCGCCAGGTGGGCGATGCGGCCGACCTCTCGGGCCTGCTGCTCGACCGTCGCAGGGATGCGGGCTGGCACGATCTCCTGCGTCAGCGCGGGGTCGTATTTGGCCTCGTAATCGAACCATCGGTCGCCCTGGGGGGCGATCTCGACGATGGGCAGGGTCTCGATTCGACCGTCGCTCTCCTGCAGCACGCCCGCGGTCAGCTCGATGCCATCGACGAAGCCCTCGCACAACAACACGTCGTCCTGCTCGCGAAGGCGGCGCAGACCGTCGATGACCTGCTGACGATCGGCGGCGATTTCGATGCCGAGACTGGAGCCACCGGCGCTCACTTTCAGCACCACTGGCAGGCCCAACTCGGCGACTACGCGATCGGCAGCCGGCGCCAGACTCTCTTCCCGCGCCAGATCCCGACTGTGCAGATCGAGGGCGGGCGGAAGATCCAGTCCGGCGGCGGCCAGAATCCGTCGGGCCATGGGCTTGTCCATGCCGACCGCCGACGCGGTCATCCCGGAACCCGTAAACGGGACGCCGGCCAGGGCCAGAGCCGCCTGAACCCTGCCATCTTCGCCAAAGGTCCCGTGGAATCCCAGGAACGCCGAGTCCAGCGCCATGCCCACCAGCCGACCGAGGGCCGCGGGCAGGTCCACCGGGGATTCGCTGGCCCGGCCCGCCGCCGCCGAAGGGCCCGCGAAGTGCCAGCGTCCCTGGCGATCGACCCAGACCGATTCGACGTGGTGGCCTCGGCCACGCAGCGCCTCCAGCACCTGGCCGGCGCTCAGTACGGAGATGTCGTGTTCGCTCGATGGTCCGCCGTGCAGGACAGCCAGCCGCCAGCCGCCAGCCGGAATCGCATCTGCCATCATCGCCTCCGATCCACGGACCTGACAGCCGGGGACTCGAGGTAGTATAGAAAGCCGACGACTCGCGGCCAGAAACGGGGTCGGTCGCGCTTGCTGACGCACCTCCCCGCCCACGCTGAAGTGCCAAGATGCCCTCGCCGCCCACCCTCCTGATGCGTCTGCGATTGGCCGCCGATGCCGGGCTGTTGCCCGGCGGCGTGGCGGTCGCCTCTTTGCAACTCCCGGCACCCGAGGCTTGTTCCGCCTGGCGCTGGCTGGGCGGTGTGACCGGCGATGGCGACGCCTTCTGGCTCGTCGCGCTGCCGCCTGGTTCGGGCAACGGGACCCCCGGCCCTGGCGGCGGCCAGGCCAGTTGGTGGCGAGTCGGGCCCCAAGGTGCGACACGCGGCATCCGCCACGGCTATGGGTGGCCACCGGAGGCCATGGCGCAGATCGCCGCGCAACTGCCGGGCGACAGCGGCGGATGGCTGCTGGCCGAAGAGGTCGTCGAGCACGTATGGCAGGACGAGAGCGGCGCCATCGTCCGGGTCACCGCCAGGCTGCCTGCTGTGGATGGCCGGGCGGCCCTGGCACTTCTGGAACCTGTCTGGAGAGCCGCGGGATTGGAACCACCGGGCGAGCTGGTGCAGGGCGCCATCGCGGCGGCGCGTACCGAGGGGCCAGGGGTCGTGCTCGAGTTGCACGACGGGCGCCTCGTCGGTGTGGGCATGCGGCTGCGCCAGCCCGACCCACGGACCGCGCACATTGTCGCGGGCGCCATGTCGCCACGTCGCGAACACCTGACCACGCTGCTCGCCTTTGCCCCGCCGGAGAGGGTCGAGGTGGTGGCCACCGGCGACCGCACAGTATCGCGACTGTGGGCCACTTTGGCCTGACGGGGACGCGACGACTGCGACATCGTCAGAAGAAAGTGTCGGGTCGGAAACACGACTGAAACATCCGCCCTCTATGGTGCCGGCCAGAAATCGGCCTCGAGCCGATGCAAGACCGTGCCATTGCGCGGCAATTCCAACAGGCAAGGAGTGATTGTCACCATGAGTGTCTACAAAGCCGAATACATCTGGATCGACGGCACCGAGCCCACCGCGAAGCTTCGCTGCAAGACCCGGGTCCTTCCGCTGGGCGAAGAGCCGCCCGTCTGGGGATTCGACGGATCGAGCACCAACCAGGCCAGCGGCCACAACTCCGACTGCGTACTTCAGCCGGTCTTCCAGTGCCCCGACCCGGTGCGCGGCGGGGACGACACGCTGGTGCTCTGCGAGGTGCTCGACACGGACATGAGTCCGCACCGCTCCAATACGCGCGCCGGCTGCCGCGAGGCAGCGGAGAAGTACGCCTCCCACGACATGTGGTACGGCATCGAGCAGGAGTACACCTTCTTCGACGGCATCAAGCCGCTCAGTTGGCCGGATAACGGCTTCCCCGCGCCCCAGGGCGGCTACTACTGCGGCGTCGGCTGCGACGAGGTCTTCGGACGGGAGATCGTCGAGGCCCACCTGGACGCCTGCATCGCCGCAGGGCTGCAGATCAGCGGCATCAACGCCGAGGTGATGCCAGCGCAGTGGGAATTCCAGATCGGACCCGCGGGTCCAATCGAGGTGTCCGACCACCTGTGGATGGCGCGTTGGCTGCTCTATCGCATCGCCGAGCAGTACGGCGTCAGCGCGACCCTGGACCCGAAGCCGGTCAAGGGGGATTGGAATGGCGCCGGCGCCCACACCAACTTCTCCACCGAGGCCATGCGCGGTTCATTGGACGCGTGCATGGCCGGCGCCGAGTCGCTGCGCGACCGCCACGATCTGCACATCGCCAGCTACGGTCATGACATCGAGGATCGCCTGACGGGTCTGCACGAGACCTGCTCGTACCGCGATTTCAAGGTGGGGGTCTCCGACCGCGGCGCGTCCATCCGCGTGCCGTGGCAGGTGGCGGTGGACAAGAAGGGCTACGTCGAGGATCGGCGTCCCAACGCCAACATCGATCCCTATGTGGTCACCCGCTTGATCACCGAGGGGGTGTGCGAGAATGAGCGCACCGCTGGCATCGCGAGCTGATCGACATCGTCTGCGAACAGGGACTGCGCCCGCGATCCGTTCATCGGGTGGCGGGCGTTGCCTGTTGAGGCGCCGCGACGGGTGATCGCTCGTCGGTGTAGGCGACCTCGCGCGTGGTCTTGCCGGCTGGATCCAGCCAACGCCAACGTCCCACGCGCGCGCCGTTGGCGAACTCGCCCACCAGGGCCGGCCGACCGCCAGCGTGGTAGCGGACGAATGGGCCGTGCAACACGCCATTGCGGTAGTGAAGCACCTTGTGCAGCACGCCACCGGGTAACCACTCGGTCCAGGGGCCGTGCTTCTGGTCGGCGAGGTAGTGTCCGGCGCTGCGCGGTTTGCCGGCGGAATAGGCGCTACGCCAGGGCCCGGCGCGCAGTCCGCGACGATAGACGCCGCGCTCCCGCTCGACCCCGCCATCTGTCCAGCGAATGGTGGGGCCGTCGCGTTGACCGTTGCGCCAGACGGCCTGCTCGGCGAGCTTGCCGCTGCGATGCCAGTTGCGCCAGGTGCCCGCCTCGCGACCGGCCGCCCAGCTGCCTTCGGTCCGGCGACTGCCATCCTCCCACCAGCCCCGCCAGGTACCGATGGGCAGGCCGCTGTCATAAAAGCGTTCGGAGAGCTTGCGGCCGTCGCGGCCGTAGGAGACGAACGCGCCATGCTCCCGGCCCGCCGCCCAGACGCCCTCGTGACGTTCTCCGGTATAGAGCGTGGTCACCCACGGCCCGTGTTTGAGGCCCTTGTCAAAGGCGCCGGCATCCCAGCTGTTGCGGAACCAGGCCGTCCAGGCTCCGTGGCGTAGATCCTCGGCCCAGTTGGCGACGCTGGCCTTGCGGCCGTTGCGCTTGTAGCGCGTCCAGGTGCCGCTCTTCTGACCATCCTGCCACTGGCCGACCTCCAGCAGGCGGCCCCGCCTGCGCCACGCCCGCCACCTGCCGTGCAGGTTGCCCTCCTTGTAGCTGCCACGCGTACGCTTGCGACCGCTGGAGTGGTATGCGGTGAAGGGCCCGTGGCGGACTTCCTGCTTGCCTTTGACCCGAGCGCAATAGCGCAACAAACCGCCGTCCTGGCCGCCCTTACGGGCCTTGGTGCCCTTGGGACAGCGTTTGCGCGCATGGGCCTGACCGGCCGGTGCGCTCAACGCCAGCATCGTGCCGATCGCCAGGGCGAGGACTGCACCACGCCGGGCGCGAGCAGCCCCGGTCGATCGGACGGCCATCAACCTGCGCGCAGCTCCGACTGCGCCGCCGCGAGGCGAGCCACCGGAACGCGGAATGGCGAGCAACTGACGTAATTCAGCCCGGCCCGCCGGCAGAAGTCGATGGAGGCCGGGTCGCCGCCATGTTCGCCGCAGATGCCGATCTTCAGCTTGGCGTTGGTCTGACGGCCGCGATCGACCGCCATCTGCACCAACTGACCCACGCCGCGCTGATCCAGGTGGGCGAAGGGGTCTTCGGTCAGGATGCCCTCGGCGAGGTACTTCCCGATCACCTTGGTACAGTCATCGCGCGAGTAACCGAAAGTGGTCTGGGTCAGGTCATTGGTGCCGAAGCTGAAAAACTGTGCGGTCTCGGCGACCTCGTCAGCCACCAGGCAGGCTCGGACCATCTCGATCATGGTGCCGACCAAAAAGTCGACGCGCCGGCCTTTCTCGGCGAAGACCTTTTCGGCGGTCTCGAGCACAATGGCGCGCTGATTGTTGAATTCGCCGGCGGTGCCGATGAGAGGGATCATAATCTCGGGCTTGACGTCGACCCCGCGCCCGGCCACATCGACCGCGGCCTCCAGGATCGCACGGCTCTGCATTCGGGTGATGCCCGGATAGGACACGCCCAGGCGACAGCCGCGGTTGCCGAGCATGGGGTTCTGCTCGTGCAGCGCCTTGGCTCGTTCCAACAACTGGCTCCTCTCGGCCCACAACTCTGGCGCGTACCGCTTGTAGCCGGTCGCTTCGATGGCTGTCACTTCGACGGCAAGGTCGGTGACGCTGGGCAGGAACTCGTGCAGGGGCGGATCCAGCAAACGGATCGTGCACGGCAGGCCCTCCATCGCCTCGAAGATGGCGTCGAAGTCAGCGCGCTGGAAGGGCAGCAACTTGTCCAGGGCCGCCTGCCGATCCTCTGCCTTCTCGGCCAGGATCATCGACTGCACCACCGGCAGCCGATCGGGGGCGAAGAACATGTGCTCGGTGCGGCAGAGGCCGATGCCCTCGGCGCCGAATGCGCGGGCCCGGATCACGTCCTCGGGCTGGTCGGCATTGGTGCGCACACCCAAAGAGCGGAAGCCATCGACGTGCTTCATGAAGGCGACGAACTGCGGATCCTCCAGGTCGGGATCTTCAAACTCGAGGCGACCGGCGATCACCTCGCCGGCGGTGCCATCCAGCGACAGCCAGTCGCCGGACTTCAGCGTGACGCCACCGATGGTCAAGACGCCGGAGCTGTCGTCCACGTGGGCATCGACGCAGCCGGCGACGCAGCAGGTGCCCATCTGGCGGGCGACCACCGCTGCGTGGCTGGTCCTGCCACCGCGGGCGGTCAGGATGCCCATGGCGACGTGCATGCCGGCGATGTCGTCGGGGCTGGTCTCCTCGCGCACCAGGATGACGGGAGTGCCACCCTCGGCCACGGCGACCGCCTCGTCGGCCGTGAAGGCGACCACACCCACGGCGGCGCCGGGGCTGGCCGGGAGGCCCTTGCCGAGCACATTGCGCACCTGGTTGGGCACGAAGATCTTGTGCAGGATCTGCTCGATCTGGTCGGGGTGGACCTGCAGCACAGCCTGGCGAGCGTCGATGACACCTTCGGCGAGCATATCGTTGGCGATCCGAATCGCCGCCTGGCCGGTGCGTTTACCCGAGCGCGTCTGCAGCATGTACAGCTTGTTATCTTCGATGGTGAACTCGAAGTCCTGCATATCGGCGTAGTGCTTCTCGAGCCGGTCGGCGATGTCCATCAACTCATCGTACACCGCCGGCATCTCCTCCTTGAGATGGGAGATGGGATGCGGGGTGCGGATACCCGCCACGACGTCCTCACCCTGGGCATTCAGCAGATACTCGCCATAGGGCTCCGCCACGCCAGTGGACGGGTCGCGGGTGAAGCCCACGCCGGAGCCGGAGGTATTGCCGCGATTGCCGAAGACCATGGCCTGCACGTTGACCGCGGTGCCGGTGTAGCCGGTCAGCTTGTTGATGCGCCGGTACTCGATGGCGCGATCGCTGTAGAAGCTGCGGTAGACCGCATCGCGGCTCAGGCGCAGCTGGGTCAGCGTGTCCTGCGGGAACGGCTCGCCGCGGACCTCCTCGACCAGGCGCTCGTAGTCGCCAACCAGCGCGACCAGGTCCTCTGCCGTCAGGTCCGTATCCTGCGCCACGCCGCGCTTGTCCTTGGCCGCCTTGAGCAGCTTCTCGAAGGACTTATGCGGCACTTCGAGCACCACGTCGGAGAACATCTGGATGAAGCGACGGTAGCAGTCGTAAGCGTAACGCTTGTTGCCCGTCTCGCGCTCCAGCCCGACCACCGTCTGGTCGTTCAGGCCCAGGTTGAGGACCGTATCCATCATGCCCGGCATGGACACCGCCGCGCCCGAGCGAACCGAGAGCAGCAGCGGTCGATCGGCGTCGCCCAGCTTGCGGCCGTGCAGCGCTTCGAGCCGGCCCAGCATCTCGACCATGGCCACGTCGACCGAATCGGGGCAGGTGCTGTCGGCCTCGAAATAGGCCTCGCAGGTCGCGGTAGTCAGGGTGAAGCCGGGTGGTACGGGGAAACCGCCGCGGGTCATCTCGGCCAGGTTGGCGCCCTTGCCACCGAGGAGCTCCTTCATGTCGCGGTTGCCATCGGCTTGTCCGCCGCCAAAGAAATATGCTTGCGTGGTCACGGGGTCCTCCAGGTGGGCGCGCTCTGCGCCGGGTGGTTCTGTGCCAGGTCCGGGCGCGGTGCCCGTCGCGACGTCCAGCTGTGTGTGATCAGGCGGATTGAGACGAGCAGAAGTGCTCGTAGTCGATCAATCCGGTCACTGTCGGGTGGTCGCCGCAGAGCGGACATTCCGGGTCGCGCCGGATACCCAACGGACGGAAGCTCATCCGCAACGCGTCGAACGTCAAGAGGCGGCCAACAAGTGGTTGACCGATGCCAAGGATGATCTTGATGGTCTCGATGGCCTGCGCGACGCCGATGATGCCGGGCAGGATGCCGAGCACACCGGCTTCGGCGCAGGATGGGGCCAGGCCGGCGGGCGGCGGCTCCGGATACAAGCAGCGATAGCAAGGGCCGGCGCCGGGCTTGAAAACCGTGACCTGGCCGTCGAAACGGAAGATGGAGCCGTGCACATTGGGCTTGTCCAACATGAAGCAGGCATCGTTGACCAGGTAGCGGGTCGGGAAGTTGTCGCAGCCATCCACGATGATGTCGTAGTCGGCGAAGATCTGCAGGGCGTTGCTGCTGTCCAGACGCACGGGATGTTTGATCACCTCGATGTCTGAGTTGATGCCGGCGATGGCCGCTTCGGCGCTGTCCACCTTGGGCGTGCCGACCCGATCTTCGGTGTGTAGCAGCTGCCGTTGCAGGTTGGATGCATCGACCACGTCGTCATCGACGATGCCCAGGGTGCCGACACCGGCCGCGGCCAGGTACATGGCGATCGGGCTGCCGAGTCCGCCTGCGCCAACCAGCAGGACCTTGCCGTCGAGCAGCTTGAGCTGGCCCTCTTCACCCACTTCGGGCATCTGCAGGTGGCGGCTGTAGCGGGCGAGTTGATCGGCGGTGAGGGACTTGCGCGTCTCCACGGGGAGGCCCGCCCGCGCCCAGGCGCCGTAGCCGCCGACCATGGAGCGCACGTTGGTGTAGCCCATGTCTGCCAGCGCCAGGGCGGCGAATGCGGAACGGACGCCGCCAAGGCAGTAGAGCACCACCTCGTGCGACTCGTCGGGGACCTCGTCGATGACCCGCCGTTCCAAGAAGTCGCGACCCACGAGTCGGGCGCCGGGGACGAATCCATCGGCCCACTCGTCGCGCCCGCGGATGTCCACCAGGACGAAATCGTCGCCGGCATCGAGTTTGCTGCGGACCTCGTCGATCTCGATCTCGGCGATCTCCCCCTTCACGCGTTCCAGGTAGCGTTGAAAGGATGGCATCAGCGACCTCCAGCGGACGGGAGAGTCCGCGCCGGGTGCCCCTCGGTGGTTCGATGGGGACTCGATAAGGTAGGTCCCCGGTCATGGGGCGACAAGGCGAAGTGCCGCGCTGTGGCTGAAGACCTGGAGGGCACGATGGGTCAGGGGGCGGTCGTGGGAACGACCGGGGCGGTGGCAGGTGTGGCCGCAACAGGGGCCGCCGTGGGCGCCGGCCGGGCCAGCAGGTAGCGATCCATGAACATGCGCAGGCGCGCCGGGCGCGTGGTGTAGACATAGAGGCGGTCCGCGTCGGTATGCCATGGACTGCGACCGTCGCGCGCTCGTGCATAGAGGGCGTAGAGGCCGTCGCCCGGTCGGACAGGCAACAGGTCGTAGGAGATGATGCTGCGCGCGGCGATCTCGTGAATGCGCACGTCTTCGCGTTTCACCTGCAGCTCGAAGTCCTTGCGCAGGGTCTCGATCAACTCCAGCGACTCGATGACCAGGTCGACCGATTGCTGAGCGGTGCCCGGGCCTCCCTCGGCCCGTCGATCCGCCTCCGGCAGCAGGTCCAGCAGGCGGGCCAGGCGCTCGATGCCATCACCCACGTCCAGGCCGGCCCACTCGCCGGAGAGCTTGAATCCCAGGCGGGCGGCGCGACGTGCCAGGGCGACTCCGGTGCGCACTTCCTGTTTGTAGTCGCGGGCGGCATCCCAGCGCAGCAGGACCGCCCGTCGGGTGGTCAAGACCAGCAGCGCAGACTGCACCTTGCGGCCGGTCAGCAGGCCCTCGGCGTCGGCCGGGATGGCGTATCCGTAGACCCGATCGATCAGCTCTTCGCCCTCTTCCAGCAATTCGCTGGTCACGCGTTCGCCCATCTTGTTGTAGACGGCGTCGGCGATCCGGCGGACCCGGCGCACCGGATCGGGTGTGCCGGCGGTGAATCGCCAGCGATCCATAGCCAGCACCTTGCGCAGGTTGTCGTACTCGCCGGCGTGGAAGTGCAGCATCACCTGGGCCTCGATCAGGTGCTCGTCCACCGTGCGCTCTTCCAAGAGGCGGAGCAGGACGGCGCGCGCCTCCTTGGTGCGCCCGGCCGCGAGCAGGGACTCGATGGCGCGACGACCGACGTAGGTATCGGTGGGCCGCAGTTTCCATGCCCGCTGCCAGTGGTCGGCGGCCTGGCCATGTTGACCGCGCAGTCCGTGCGCCTCGCCCATGTAGAGCTCCGCTGCGCGATCGCGGTAGCCGCCCTTGTACGCCTTGCGCATGGCCTCCAGGCCCTGCTTCGGATAACCGGCCAGGAATCTGGTGACACCGCCGTAGAATCCGGCCATGCGATCTTCGGGCGCCACGGTGCGACCAACCTCCAGGTAGCGCTCGGCGCGCTTCTCCAGTTGCCGGGTCTGCTCCGCATCGCCCGCCAGGCGAGCGGCCCGCGCCTGGCTCAGGGCTTCCTCGGCGTAGATGCGAGGATTGACCGGATCGGCCTCGATCCGCTGGTGGAATCGACGCCGCTGGTCGTCGCCCAGGCCGATGCCGGCGAGGCGATCCATGACACTGGAGGTCTCGTCCAGCACGCCCGCCACCGCCTGCGTTCGCCGCTGGCCGGTCTGGTGGGGCGTCTCCTTCAGGCCGGTCTTCGGGTGCAGGGCGGCGGCCTTGCCGTATTGTTCCTTGGCATCTGCCCAGGCCTTCTTCTTCTCCAATGCGGCGCCCCACGCCACGTGCACCGCGTAGGCGACCCGGGCAGCATCTTCAGCGGCGCGCGCGTCTCGCGGATCGCCCTCGGCGCCCGCGATGGCCCCATCGCCAGCCTCTTCGGCCAGCTCCAGGGCATCCTCGTAGCGCTCGGCTTCGACCAGGGCCAGTGCGCGATCGATGCGATCGCGCACGCGCAATCGACGGATCGGCGCGCCGGCCAGGTCGCGCAGGGCTGCCCGATGGCCGCGACAATAGACGCGATGGGTGCCTGTGCAGACCGTGCCGCCGATGCGCGCCTGTCCAGCGTCCAGAATGCGCATCGCAGCCGTCCGATCGCCCTGGCGCAGCAACCCACCGGCGCGCTCGGCCGCGATCCGCCCTCGCTGGCGCAACAAAGCCAGCGATCTCATAGCCACCGGCGACGTCGGGGCGCCCGAACCTGGGCGCGGCAGGCCGCCCGGGCCGAGATCGTCGCGGTCCAGATGCTCGTCGATGGTCGGCAACAGGTCCGCCAGGACCCGATCATTGACCGCCAGGGCGCCGTCCAGGTCGCCCGAAGTGGCCAGCGCGTCGGCCAGTTCCCGGGCCACCAGGGCACGATCGGCGACCGGCCAGCGGCCCTCCAATGCCGACTTCCAGGCCTCGCGCAAGCGTCCGACGGCGATCTCGTTGCGTCCCCTGGCGTGGGCGAGCCGTCCCTCGGCCCAGCGCACATCGGCGCGATCGGGCGCATCTGCCACCGCCTCTGCCAGGGCCGCCTCGGCGGCGCTCAGGTCGCCGGCATCGATGGCGGCCTGGGTTTGCTGGACGAGGTCTCCGATGAGCGAAGATTGCCGCCACTGCCAGCCCAGCCAGCCCACAAGCCCCAGGACCAGCACCGCAGCCGCGGCCGCCACCAGCAACAAGGGCGACAGTCCGGATCGGACCTCGTCGCCTTCCGCCGCAATCTGCTCGTCGTCGACCATGGCGTGACCACCCTCGTTCGCGCTGGCCCCAAGGTTGACCTCCGACCGGTCGTCTCGCAAGGTCTGGCCAAAGAGGCTGCCCATGTGCCGATCAACCGCGCTGGCGCCGCTGGGATTCCACAACGTCGACGAGGAGCCGGAGATGAGCGAGGCGACAACCAGCCGCGCCCTGGTCACCGAGGCCCATGGCGGGCCCGAGGTGGTGGCGATGCGACTGCGGCCGATCCCCGAGCCGGGGCCGGGCCAGGTGCGGGTACGTATCAAGGCGGCGGCCTTCAATCACCTCGACCTTTGGGTCAGGCGCGGCATCCCCGCGGGTCACTGGCCGGTGCCGCTGGTGCCTTGCGCCGATGGCGCGGGCGTGGTTGACGCGGTCGGCCCCGGCACGCCGACCGGCCGCGGTGCCGAACACTTGCAGCCCGGCGCTCCAGTGGTTCTCTATCCGGTGACGGGCTGCGGCGTCTGCGCAGCCTGCCTGGATGACGACGCCCCCCTGTGCCCGTCGTTCGGCATGCTCGGCGAATCTACCGACGGCTGCGCCCGCGATCATGTGGTTCTGGACGCCCGCAGCGTGCTGGCGATGCCCGATTCGCTCTCCTTCACGCAGGCGGCGGCCATGCCGACCACCTTCCTGACCGCCTGGCGGATGTTGCACGGTCGCGCGCGGCTGCAACCGGGCGAGACCGTGCTGGTGCACGGGGGACGCTCCGGGGTGGGCTCGGCCGCGATCTCGCTCGCCAGGCTGCTGGGCGCTCGCGTGATCGCCACCGTGCGTCGCGACGAGGACGTCGATCGGGCGACGGAACGCGGCGCCGATCACGTCCTGCGCAGCGACGATCCACAGTGGCCCAGGCAGGTCCGGGGGCTGTGCCAGGGCGGCGTTGAAGTGGTCTTCGAGCACATCGGCGGGGCCACCTGGGATGGCTCCATGCGAGCGCTGGGGCGCGGCGGTCGGATCGTGATCTGCGGCGCGACTGCAGGACACGAGGTCACGCTCAATCTGCGCAAGGTCTTCTTCCACAGCATCTCGATCCTGGGCTCGACCATGGGCTCACGGGCTGAACTCGGCCGATTGCTGCAGCTGGCGGGGCAGGGGCGTATCGAGCCGGCTATCGGCGCGACGCGACCTCTCTCCGAAGGCGCAGCTGCCATGCAACTGCTTGATGATCGGGCGGTCTTCGGCAAGGTCGTGTTGGACCTGGAGACATCTGGCTGACGCTGGTCGTCGCACCGACAAGCGGCTACCCTGGCGCGGCCCAGGCGCCAGCAGGAGGAATCGAATGACATTCAGTACAGGTCGGCATGCCGGCCCGGGCTCCGCGCTCGCCATGTTCATCGCCCTCGGCGGCCTGTTGATCGGCAGCGCCGCGTGCAGCAATGGCGGCGGCAGCGACGGCGACAATGGAGATCCCGTCGATGCCGGTCCGCTGGTCTGCCCGGGCGCCAAGGCGCCGGCCGCCGGCGAGTACGCGCCGCAGTGCTGCGACGACGACGACTGCAAGAGCAGCCAGATGTGCGTGCAGGGCGTGTGCGCGGCGAAATTGGACAGCGGGCTGACCAGTCAACTCACCGATCCCGACGACGATGACCAGCCGGTCGACGGCGCCATCGAGACCGGTTGTGCGGGCAAGTCCGCAGCCGAGCTGAGCGCCGGGCTGCCGACTGGCGTATCGGTGGTCATGTGGGGTCGCGTCGATCGCTTTGGTGGCGGCGGCCTGACCGATGCCGTCGAGGTCTCGGTATTCGTCGCCGACGACTTCCACCCCGAGGCCTGCATCGACGTCAAGGGCGCCAAGGCGATCCGCGCCTGCCTGCACGATGAAGCCAAGGTCGGCAAACCCATCGCCACGGTGGTCAGCGTGTCGCCGGCCGACGGCGTCGCCAAGGGCTGGGCTGTGGAGTCGACCTCCAACGCCGGCGACGAGTGCAACAAGGGTCAGCACCTGGAGTGCCCGCTGGGCTTCCTCTGTGACAAGTTCGACGGCTTCGTCAAGTGCGGCGAGGCCCACGGCGTGTACGCCATCGAGGCCATCCCCACCAACGTTCGCCTGGTGGTCCGCGCCAGCGCGGTGGACCCGAATCACCCCGCTGGTTGGCGCGACAGCTACGTCTGGAACGTAATCCTGCTGTCGGACAACCTCGACACCACGGGCAAGGGAACGCAGCCGGCCGGGTACATCGGCAAGCAGACCTACCGGTTCAACCCGACCATCGTCGGCAAGGCCCAATGGGCGCTGGTGCCGACGACCATGAGTCTGGGCAAGATCTCGGCCGGCAACGGCGTGATCGGCGGCCGCGTGCGGGATTGCGGCACCGCAGATCGGGCCAGCTGGGCAGTGGTCGATACCAAGGTCAGCGCGGGCGTGCGCGGTGCCGGGCAGTCGTACTTCAACGACAGTGAGACCGACACCGTGCCGTCCAAGAAGCGCACCACAACAAATGTGCTGGGGCGCTACGCGATCATCAACATCGCGCCCGGGCCCAACCGGGTGGTGGTCACCGGCCGCGTGGGCGGCAAGGACGTGAGCCTGGGCTGGGCGGATGTGTACGTGGTGCCGGATGCGCTGGTTCTGGCCTCGCTGCCGGGGTACGTTCCCAAACTCAAGAAGTAGGCGCGCAACGAGCCGGCCGAGCAGGTCGGACACGGGGGTGGGGCGGATGAGCAAGGCGACCTGCGCGATTTGCGGGATACTTGCGGTGGCGCTGCTGCTGGCCGGATGCGAGCGGGAGAAGCGAGCCTGGCCGCCGCGGCAGCCAACCGAAGGCAAGGCGCGCCTGCCCTCGACGCCGAACCTGGACCCGCCAACGCCCAAGGCACAATTCGAGGACGGCGCCTGGACGGTGTACGGGGTGGTGCACTCCGGAGCGAAGGCCCGGCAGGGCGAGGTGCTGGTGCGCGGCTACGTGGCGGCGCTCCACACCTGTCCGGACCTCAAGAAGGGCTGCAAGCCAGCGCCGTACCTGCAGTTGACCGACAAGGCCGATCGGCAGGGGCGACGCCTGCTCGTGGGCGGTCCCATCGACCTGGCCAGGGATGGCTTCGAGGTGGGCAAGCTGGCCGAGGTGCGGGGCACGTTCGCCACGTCGAGTCCTGACGGCCTGTACTTTGCGCCCCAGGGCATGATCCTCATGACGCCGCCACCGCCCCCCGATGAGGCAGACGCCGGCGCGGCGACCGGCCGCTGATCGGCGTGCGAGTCACTCTCCTGGCGGCGCTTGTCGCCTCGTGCCTGCCTGTGCTGGCCCAGGCCGCGCCTCCTGTCCTCGAGCCCGGTCGCGAACGCGACGTGCTGGCGCTCATCGCACCCCTTGAAGACGAAGGCGTGGTCGTGGAAGGGGTGATCCTGGCAGGGATCCGCATTCGCGGTGATCGGGTCGACTTCCTGCTGCGTCACGATCCCGCCGATGGCCGCCACGCCACGCTCAGCCTGCGCCCCCTGGATCCAGCAGCTGGTCGGACGACCGGCGGCTCGTTCCGCGTCGTGCTCCCGGTCGCCGTCGACGGGGTCCTGCACGCGGCGGCCCGACGGCTGGCCGAGGCGATTCGAGGCAATGACGACGGCGCATTCTTCCCCCTGGAGGAGCCCGCAGCGCCGGCGGCGGAGGTCACCTCCAGCGCCGAGTCGCCAACTGAGGAGGCGAGGCATCCCCGCGTACCCAGGTCGGAGATCGACCCGGACTTCGACATCTGGCAACAGCCCCGCACCCGCCTGGCGATGATGGCCTGGTTGGTCCTGTTGCTGGCCCTCGGCGCTGGGTGTCTACGGGCCCTGACAGGCACCCTGCAGTCACGCAATCGGGCGGTCGCGGCCACCCGCCTGCTGTTGCTGGCGCTGACCCTGATGATCGCCTTGCTGGCCCGACGATCGGCGCCATGGACGCCGCTGCACGCCAATCATCACGCCTTCGATGACCTGGCGGTGGTGCTCGATCTGCCCGACAGTGGTCCGTCGACACAACGCACGGTGCGAGCGTATGGCTCATCGTGGTTGATCGCCCAGCGAGCGGCCACGCCGCTGTTCGGTCGGCACCACCAGGGCGTCGGCGAGGCGGCATGTTGGTGGGGGGCGCTGGCGGTGGTGTTCGCGTTGGCCGCGGCGTGGGGAGCAGGCGGCACCGGCTGGGTGGCAGCCCTGGCGGCCATGGCCATGGCCCTGGCACCGGTCGCCATGCGCGTCGGGCACTCCGAGAGCAGCCTGGTGATCGCGCAATTCCTGGTCGCGGCTGTGCTTTGGTTGGCCACGCGCAGGGGAATGTTGGCGGCGGCGGGCGTGCTCGCCGGCTTGCTGTTGTTGGCGACAGGACATGTGGTCGGTCCGGCGCTGAGCGGCGGCGCCGCGCTCCTGGCCTGGGGCATCGCGCCGCAACGCACACGGCTGCAGTCATGGCGTGGGATCGCCGCCCGCCTGCCCTGGGGCGGGCTGCTGGTCTGCGTGCCGATCGTCGGTGCGATCATCAACCTGCTGACGAGCTCCGGCGAGGTCGCCGACCGGGTCGCGGCGACGGGCAGCTGGTTGCCGATTCCGAGCAACGCGACCTTCTTCAGCCTGTGGTTCGACCCGGCGCAGGCGCCGCTGGCGTTGCTGGGTCTGGTGGCGCTGGGACTGGTCGGCGTGGCGATGGCGCATGACGCCCGTCGATCGCTGCCGGGCCGGGCGCGCGTCCTGGCCGTAATCGGCGGTGGCATGGCCCTGGGCGCCGGCGGCTTGCTGGTCTGCGCCAGTGTGAGCGATGGACTGCGCTACCAATCGACCCTGGCACCGGCGCTGGTGCTGGTGGCCGGACAGGCACCGCTGGTGGCCCGGCATGGGCGCGGACTGACCCGTTTTTCGGGCCGGGTCGCGGCGGCGCTGGCCGGTGTGCTCACCCTGCTCGCCCTGATCGCCCCGTTGCCGGGTACGACGATGCTCGATGCGCAGGGGCAGTGGTACCACGAGCTTCGCAATGTCGTGCGCGCTGAGCGCGGCGACGTCTACCTGCTCATCGCCGGACGCAGCGGGCCTCGAGGGGCGGTCCTGCAAGCGCCGCAGGGACGATTGTCGGCGAAGGGTCCGACCGCGCACGAGGTACGCCTGCATTCGCTGAGCTTCGAATGCGAGGCGGGTTTGAAGCCGCGCCAGCCCCTGTACGTGCTGCAGCCCCCAGCCTGCGCCTCGGGACCGGACGACCGGGCGGCACGCGCTTGCGCGGAATTGGAGCCCTACATCGACGGAGTGGCGCCGGTGGCGACCGGTTTCGCCCGCCCGATGGCAGCGCGCACGCCCGAGGGCATCCCCGGCGAGTTTCTGGTCTACCGACGGCCCCTGGCGCCTTGGCGCATCGCCCGTGGCCGCTGCCCGTGATCGGGAGCGGGAGCGGGAGGGGGAGCGGGAGGGGGATTAGAACGCGATTTGCGCGGAGGCGCCGATGATGTCGAACGAGGTCTCCATGAGGCCGGCGTTGGCGGGCAACCCCGTGTAACCCTGGCACTCATCTGGGCAGGGGCCGACCGGGCGGACCTGGAAGACCTTGCCGTAGGCCTCGTCCACCTCTCGATTCTCCTGGAAGACGTGGCTGTAGGACAGCGACAGATCGACACCGAATACCTTGCCATGCACGCCCATGCCCAGCCCCACACGGTTGAAGGAGGGGAAGTCCAGATGACTGTAATTCTTGGGTACGGCGCCGTTCTCCACGAAACCGCCGGCGGACAGGCTCAGCGGCATGGACTCGGCGTTCCAGGTCCCGCCCAGGCGCACGCTGACGGTGTCGGTCCAGCGGCGTTGGATGCTGACATCCGGCGCGTCGTGGGCGGCGAAGAGCTTGATGGTGCCGTCCAGCTCTACGTCCATGGTCTCCATCATGGACCACGCCTCCCAGACCACGTTGAACTCCACGTCGAAGGCCTCGCGATCGCCCTGCATGTGGCGGTAGCGAATGCCCGCACGCGCCGTCGGCGGAATGGTCAACTCCAGGCTCGCTGACGAGCCGTCGATCTCCAGTTGTTCGTCGGTGAAGTCGGTCTGCTTCTCGATCCGATCGATGGAGATGTCGCCCGTGGCCTTCAAGCGGGCCGGCATCACCCGGCCGGAGACCGCCACTTCGAGGTTGTCGTTGATGCGGAACCAGGCGCCGGCGATGGCCGACACCGAAAGGGGCGCGGCCAGCGAGATGGTGGCGTGCACGTCGTTGGCGGCGAAGTAGGGGTTGAGCTTACCGCCCGTCGCCGCGTCGACGACCATGCTCATCTGGGTGTCGATCTGGTGCACGCCCTGCAGGGTCAGGCCGACCCCGTAGCGATCCTTCTTTCCCCAGGCCACGGCGGCGCTGTAGTAGACCAGCATCAGATCCAGGCCGGTGAGCATGTAGCGCTGCCCGCCCATGATCGGCCATTTCTGGGTGCCCGAGGCATTGGGTCCGTAGACGCCGGCAGCGAATCGCCAGTCCGACAGGCCAAAGTCGCTGGCCGCCACCAACATGCCGCCGATGAGGAACCACGGGGTCTCGTTATGGGTCGTTGCGAAGGGATCGCCCAGGTTCGCGTTGGCGTCGTGGGTGGCCGGCACGACGCTCTCGGCGCGGGTGAAGCTCGCCGGGGCGTGGAAGACGTTATGCGAGTAGAGCAATGACGTGCCCTTGTTCCGGATCAGCCCTGCAGGATTGTGTGCCAGGGCGCTCAGGTCATCCGCTCGGACGGTGAACGCGGTGCCTCGGGCGACCGCTCGGGCGCCGTTATCGGGCACCTCGAAGCCACCGGCGAGGGCCGTCATGGGCAGCGTGCACGCTGCGAAGATCAGCACCAGGCGGCGTATCGAGCCAGGTCCCATCGAAAACCTCCGGCGGCTCCGGGCGAGGCCGCCCGCGGAGTTTTGACGCAACTGCGGGCGCTGTGCAAATCTGCCGTCCCGGCGCCGTGCGGCTGCCCGCCCGTAAGCGCAACAGGAGCCCGCTCATGTCGAGTCGCATCCGCCCCTCGGCGCGTGCCATCACCGCGGCCGCATTTGCCCTGCTCTGCGGGGCGGTCGCGACCTGTTCCAATCCGACCGACGACACGCCGAACAAGCTGCCCGATCCCGTCGGCGCCCAGGGCGACGGCGGCGGAGACGCGACGTGTGGCACTTGTGACTGCCTCAAGCCGGGCACCTGGTATCGCTACACTGAGCTGCAACTGACCTCCATCGACTACCACGAAGATCACGTCATCACGCAGGTGCTCAACCCGCTCTGGCAGGCGGATATCGACGGCGGCGAGTTGGACTTCTTCATGGAGGTGCAGAAGGTCAGCGCCAGCGAGGTGGTCGTACGGGTCGTCAACGGCGCCCGCATCGCCAACGGCACCGAGATCTGCCTGTTGGAGTACACCGGGGTCGAGGTGGTCCACCCGCGTCAGGGCTGCTGCCTGGGCGCCTCCAAAGAGACCGGCATGAACGTCTACGCGGGCACGCATGTGAACCCGAAGAACTGCGCTCCCAATCTGCCCGTCAAGCACGTGATCCCGGTCCGCAAGGCCGTGCTCGACACCAAGGTGATGCCCGACGGCGTGGATGGCTGCAGCGAGGTCACCGGCACCCTGATCTCGGGTTCCCTGGCCGTCGCCGCGCTCGAGAAGACGTGCACCTGCCTCAACCCCGGCAAACAAGCTGAGGCATGCGGCGATCTGGACGCGAGCTTCGATGACGGCAAGAAGCCCGGCTGCGGGGGCTGCAGCGACAAGTACCAGAACTTGATGTCGCTGCTGACCAAGTTCAACCCGAAGCTGACCTTCGAGTGCACCGCGCCCGACGGCAGCCCGGCCGCCTGCCTGTCGGCCCGATTCAAGGGCGTGCGCATCGATTCGCCGCCCAAACCCTGCCCGAAATAGCGCCAGGACGACAGCGCCAAAAAAGGCTCCGGCGCGACGGCCTGGTCGGGCCATCGCGCCGATGCGGGTACTCCCCAGTACGTTCTTTAGGAGCTTGATTCGCTACGGAGGTTCTGCCGATGGTCGTCGAGGTGCAAGGCAGGTGTGTTCTGCAAGCCGCAGGACTGGCCGTAGTCAATTCAAGGTCTTGCAGGGCCCGCATGCCGCCGCCAGATCGGCGGCCAACGGCGGGACCGTAGTGTGAATCAAGCTCCTAGATGCTGTTGGCGAACTGCGCGCGGTTGTGGCAGCCCTGCGGGCAGCGCCAGCAGGCCGAGCGGCGGCTGGCGAACGCGTTCGCGTTCATATAGTCCTCGAGGCACTTCTCGAGCGACAGGCGGCGTCGACGGGGACGGCAGTAGAACTCTTCTTCCAACGCAAGCGCCGGGCTTCGGGCTTTGCGTCGCTGCAGCGTCGTAGCGGTCAGCTTCATCGTCGTTCCTCCGGAGGGGACCTGTCGGGTCGGGGACCTCTCCGGGCCCTGAGGTGGCCCGGCATGAAGTAGGACCTTTTTAGTCCTCTTTTGAAGAATACCCCTCCCGGATGCCCTGTCAACCCTAAATCGGACCAGTTAAGGTCCTTTTTCAGACCCTGCCCGAAGAGCGCGTGGATCCGTTGGGTTTCATGCAGATCGGCGCATGTCTCTTGCCGAGGTACGCGCCCGACCATAGGTTTGCTATGCAGGGGGTTGCTGGATGCTCAAGCTGAGCAAAAAAGCCGAATATGGACTGCTGGTGTTGCACCATCTCGGTGAACTCGACGCCGGCAGCAAGGCGACCGTAGCCGAGATCGCGGACATCCAGGGTGTGCCGCGTGGACTCCTGGCCAAGGTGATGCAGACGCTGAAGCGCGCTGGCGTGCTCTCCTCCACCAAGGGGGTGACCGGCGGCTACTCGCTGGCGAGACCGCTGAACCAGATCTACTTCCTCGAGGTGGTTCGCCTGTTCGAGGAGTACGTGGGCATCAGTCGATGCAGCGATCCGGGGCCTGTGCCCTGCGATCGGGTCGACTGCTGCGCGCTGGTGACGCCCATGATGACCCTGAACGCCTATGTCATGGGCCACCTGCAACTGCTGACCATGGACGCCTTCCTGGCCCGCACCCCGGAGCGGGGAGCGAGGCGCAGCAGCGGCACCCACGTGGCCACCTCCGAGCTGCGAATCGACCCCGCCTGATCGCCCCACAAATCGGTGACTTTCCGCGCGCCCTCGGGGCAGATCAAAAGGCTTGCTTCGACACGGGTTCTTGTGGCAGGCTGCCGACCCTTTCGCGGGCCCCGACATCATTCGGAGCGACCCGCACCGGAGTCCCGGAGGCGGTGCGCCCGGGCAGGAGAGTCGACGAGATGGTGGATCAGGTGAACGAACGCGACGCCAAGGGTGACGCGCAGAAGCCGCGCACCGCGCGCCCCCGTCGGGCGTCCGCTCGCGCTGTTGAATTCCGAGCGCTCGAGGTGGCGGTGCACGACGGCAACGTCAACCGCGCGCTGTCGATGCTCAAGCGCAAGATGGCCAACGAGGGCATCTACAAGGAGCTGCGCAAGCGCCGCTTCTACGAGAAGCCCTCCGAAGAGAAGAAGCGGCGCAGCCGTGAAGCCGAGCGGCGCCGCAAGAAGGCGCTGCGCCTGGCACGCGAGCGCGGGTACCGCTAGGCGGCATAACTCCGCCCCGACCCGATCCCCCGCACGACAGGCCCGCGCCCTTATCACGGGCGCAATGACAAGCCCGCCGCGATGGATGCGGTCGCCAGCCGGGGCGACGGCATGGGGGGCATCATGCACGGCACCGGTCGACTGCGACGTCATATCGCATTGTTCATCGTCGCGTTATTCGCGGCCGTCTGCCTGAGCGCGACACCAGCGCCCGCAGACGTGCTCGGCGGCCGCACCGCGGCCAGCATCGCCAAAAAGAAGAAGAAGCGGAAGAAGAAGCGGCGCAAGCGCCGCCGCCGTCGTCGCCGCAAGAAGGCCAAGAAGGTCGAGCAGGCACCGCCCGCCGCCGAGGCCGTGGCGCCCGCGCCGCCGCCGCCACCGACCAAGACTCCCGCAGCGTCAGCGCCCGCCGCTGCCGCACCAGGGGCCGCTGCAGGTGCCCCGGTCGTGGCGCCGCACGCGGTTGTGCCCACGACGCCAGCCCCCGTTCCGGCCTCGACGCGACCGCCGATTGGTGCCATGCCAACTCACGAGGCGCCGCGGGTCTACGGCCCCGAAGAGCCGCTCTGGGGCGGCTTCTTCCTGTCGCTGAACGTGGGCTACTCCAACAGCGGCGGACAGGCCGGTCCTTTGATCCCACAGCCCCGGGGTGGCTCGCTGAACGGCACGCTTTCTCTGGGCGGCGTTGCCTGGAAGGACTGGCCGCAGCAACCCTGCACGGGTCTGTTTGAGAGTCATTGCTACAGCGGAGCTGTGACCACCGACGTTGGCGCCGGCCTCGCTGCCGCCTTCCAGGTGGGCTACAACGTGGCCGGCTATGTCTCGTTCTGGGGTGACATCTCCTGGCACGGTAGTTTTGGAAGCAAATCCGACACGGCAGGTGCCGGCACCGCAGCAATCATGATCGGCCTGCATCCGCTGCGATTCTGGCGTCCAGATGCGCCATTCGACCTGCGCTTGTACGGCGGATTCGGCTTCTTCGAAATCCTGTACTACTACGAAACGCACCTGGATGTTGCCAATGAGCCCAAGGGCAAGTCATGGCTCGGCACCTCGATCCCCTTCGGCTTGAGCTTCGAGTACCGCATCCCCGACTCGGTCTTCGCCATGGGCGTCGATCTGCGTTTCGTCAGCGGCGCATATGACGAGTGGGTCTACAACTACGACAATGACCAGAAGTCCGCGCTATCGCCGCCGATCACCACCTTCCGCTTCGAGCCGCGTGTGGTGATGGGCTGGCATTTCTGAGCCTGCCCGCGCTGCCCGGTCGCGCGCCATGGATGCCCGGCAGGCGCGGTGTTAGGCTGCGCCCATGAGCCGAACCGCCTGTCGACGTCGTCGCGCCTGTCCTGGCAGGGCCGTGCTCTGGCTGCTCGCGATCGGGTCGATTGCGGGTTGTTCGACACTCTTCCCTGGCGCCGACGAGGCCGCCACCGCCGATGCCGGCGGCCCTCCGACCCATTCGCTTGGCATCGTGGCGGTCGATACGTGGCGACCGCCGGCTGGCGACGCGGTCGCGATCGCCCCCGATGCTGGCACCGGTCGACGTGGCCTCTTCGACGTGGTCTGGCCGGTCGATCTCGGGCAGCGAGCTGCCGACGACGCTGGCTCGAGCGAAGAGGATGCAGGGCCGCCGGATGCGGTGGCGGATGTGGGTGACCCGGGCTCGGACGCCGGCCCCGCGGACGATGTGGCGGTCGACGCAGCAGCGGACGTCTTCGAGTCGGACACCGCAGACCCGGACGCTGGCGGCTCGGACGCCGGCGAATTGCACACGGCCGACCTGGATGTGGCCAATCTGGATGTGAGCGAACCGGATGCAGCAGAGGCGGATACAGCCGCGCTGGACGCAGGCGAGCAGGACACATCCGCGCCGGACACAGGCGAACCCGACACGACAAACCCCGATGCAGAGACCATGGACGCGGGTCCGATCGACGGCGGCGGTCCAGATGTCGATCCGAACGTCGAGAGCTGTGACAAGATCGACAACGACGGTGACGGCCTCATCGATGAGGATTGCCTGCCGGCGCCGAACCTGAGCGCCGGTCAGGTGTGGCTCGATCGCGGCCTCTACGAAAACGCCTTCGGGCCACAGGTCGGACCGCTGGTGGCCGGAACGTTGCCCGCGGAGGGACACCGGATGCTCGCGGTCGCACGGGATCAATCGCCCAAGGCAGCCCTGCTCTGGGCCGATTCCCTGGTCTCGCCGAGCGGCGCCAGCTGGCTGTCACACGACAAGTGGGCCACCTCGGCCAATCGCGGTGGCCCCGCCGTGCATGTATCCAGCCTGCTGGTCGGCGGGGCGCCACAGATCCCGGTCAAGGACGGAATCTGGAAGGTCGGCTTTGCGCGCACCTTGGAACTGCCAACGACTCCCAAAGCGCCGCTGGTGGCCGGCTGGGTCAACGTGAGCTGGCTGCTGGCGCCCAAGCTGGGCAACAGCAAGGCGAGCGTCGACCTGGACGTGTATTGCATCGGCGGCGCGCCCATGTCGGCGGCGAACATGGCCAAATCGCCCCTGTGGACCGCTATCAGCAAGCGCATCGAGAAGCTCTGGGCCGGCGCCCAAATCGAGGTGGGCACCGTGACCTTCACCGATGTGCTGGGCAACGATGGCAAGAAGTTCCTCTACGTGGACGACGTGGGCAACGCCAACCCCGGCAACGAAATGGACGACCTCTTCGGACTCAGCGGCAAGTACAAGCCGAAGTCCAAGGCGCTGTCGATCTTCCTCGTGGCGGCGCTGCTGGACAAGGATGTGCCCGTGGCCGCCGGCATCACGGGCCAGCTCGGCGGCCTGGCTGGGCTACCGGGCAGCCGATTGAGCGGCATGGCCATCGCGATGCCCCTGGACGAGGTCAACAAGGGCATGAAGCAGGACCCCACGGGCGAGCTGCTGGGCGACGTCTACGGCGCGGTCATCGCGCACGAACTGGGTCACTTTCTGGGTCTTTGGCATCCCATCGAGAGCGACGGCACGTTGCTTGATCCGATTGGCGATACACCGCAATGCAACGCCCCGCCGGGCACGACCGTGTTCGGCTCCCAGGTCTGCCCGGACGCCGCGAAGAACCTGATGTTCTGGTCGTACCATCCCAAGGCCCTGCAGGTGAGCGACGGGCAGAAGACCGTGGTACGAAGGCATCCCAGCCTTGTCGCGATCCCCTGAGTACCGCTCGACAGGCCGCTGGCCAGGAGTGAGAGCAGCATATGGAAGCCGTCGCCGCATTCCTGGAGCGCCTGGGCAACGAGTCCCTGCTGGGCAACTCCCTGCGCGTCTACCTGATCGTCGGCATGATCATCGTCGCTGGCGTGATGTTGTCTCGTCTGGCGCGCTTCATCATGGCCCGCTACCTGCCCAAGGTGGCCAGCTTCACGCAGTCGGACCTGGACGATCGCATGGTCGCGGGCGCCATCGGCCCCCTGTCCGCCATGGTGCTGCTGCCCACCTTCCATGTCTGCGTCTACATCCTGGACATGCCCGACGGCTTGCGCCGGCTGCTGGTCGATGGGCTGGTGGTCGCGTTCGCCATCCTGGTGACCACCATCGCGGTGCGATCGGTGGACGTGGCGTTCCGCGCGTGGGCGGGCAGGCAGGCCCGTCTCAAGGCGGGCATCGACCCCCAGGTGATCGGTTTCGGGCGCAAATTCGCCAAGATCCTGGTCGTGCTGGTGGCCGGGCTGATCGTCATGCAGCGGGTCGGCCTCGACATCATGAGCCTGATCACCGGCCTGGGCATCGGCGGCCTCGCGGTCGCCCTGGCGGCGCAGGAGACGCTGGGCAATGTGCTCGGCAGTCTGCAGATCATGACCGACCAACCTTTCGCGGTCGGCGACTTCATCCGCTTCGATGGCATCTTCGGCCAGGCCCGGGACATCGGGCTGCGTTCAACCAAGATCCTCACCGCCAGCGGCGTGCGCGTGGTGGTGCCCAACAAGGTGCTCGCCGGTGGCGCCATCGAAAACTGCAGCGTGCATCAGGGCATCACGGTGCAATTCACGGTGGGGCTGGTCTATGGGACCACCGCCGATCAGCTGGAGAACGCGGTCGAATTGTTGCGCCAGATCGTCTCGGACCACCCACACGTGCACAGGGATGTGAAGGTGCACTTCGTCGGCTTCGGCGCCTCGTCGCTGGATCTACAGGTGATCTACTTCGTGACCAGCTTCGCCGAGAACCTGGACGTGCAGCACGACATCAACATGGCGGTCAAGCGACGTTTCGACGACGAGGGCCTCGATTTCGCCTTCCCGACACGCACCGTGCACATGCTGGCCGAGGCCATGGCCGAGGGCGACCCGGCCGAGGGTTGACGTTCCGCGCTACCAGGCGTCCCGATCAGCGTCGCATTCGGCGCAATACTCGAGCCAGGGAACCTCTTCCAGAGCCGCTTCCGAGAAGGGTTCCGAACACTCGACGCACAGTCCCCATTGGGGGGTGTCCAGGCGTTTCTGGGCCCGCACGATCTGATCGAGGAAGAGGCGTAGCCGCTCCTTGGGTTTGATGCCGGGCTTGTCCTCGTCGGGCAGCTTGATGGTGGCCAGGGTGGCGTTTTCGCCGGCGAGCAGGCGGGTCAGGGCGTGATTGATGTCGCCGCCCTTGCGCAGCAGGTCCCGGCGCAGCTTCTTTTTCTTGTCCGTCGCCATGGCCGTACAATGGCCGATCGGGACCCGTTTGCAAGCGATGGCAGGGTCGGGGCGGCCGCTTGCATCCAGGTGTGCCTTTGATCAACATCTGCGGCCGGCGGCCCCGACTGGCCGCAGGAGGATTTCAGCATGGAGCACATCGAGGTCATCGGCATCATCGGCGGCGGACAGATGGGCAGCGGTATCGCCCAGGTCGCGGCCCAGGCGGGCTATCGCGCAATCGTCTACGACACTGCGGCGGCATCCCTGGAGCGGGCGGAGGCGCGCGTGGGCGCGTCGCTGGCCAAGCTGGAGGCCAAGGGAAGACTGGCCGAGGGAGAGACCGCGGCGTCGGTGCAATCGCGCATCACGACCACCAGCGACTTCGACTCCTTGAGCGTTGCTGATTTCGCTGTGGAGGCCATCGTCGAGAACGAGGCCATCAAGCGGGAGATCTTCGGCCGCCTGGACGAGCTGCTCAATCCGCGCGCCATCCTGGCTTCGAACACCTCCTCGATCCCGATCACACGTCTGTGCGCGGCGACGAAGCGGCCCGATCGCGTGGTTGGCATGCACTTCATGAACCCGGTGCCGGTCATGCGCCTGGTGGAGATCATCCGCGGCCTGCCCACTTCTGACGAGACCTTCGCCACCACGTGCGAGCTCGCCGAGCGGCTGGGCAAGACGACCTGCGAAGCCCAGGACTACCCGGGCTTCATCGTCAACCGCGTGCTCATCCCCTTCATCAACGAGGCCTGCTATGCAGTGATGGAGGGCGTGGCCACCGCCGAGGCGGTCGACCAGAGCTGCCGGCTCGGTCTGAACCACCCGATGGGCCCGCTACAGCTGGCTGACTTCATCGGTCTGGATACGGTGCTGGCCATCGCCGAGGTGCTGCACGCCGGCCTGGGCGACGCCAAGTACCGTCCCTGCCCGCTGCTGCGCAAACATGTCGACGCCGGCTGGGTCGGGGTCAAGTCGGGTCGAGGCTTCTACCGCTACGACGACTGAATCTGCGGCGCTCGAACGTCGCCATAGCCAGCGGCCAGGGGGAGGGCCTGTTGTCCGAAGTGCCAGCCAGGCTGCCGCCCAAGGAGGCGGTCAATCCCTTCTTCCTGGCCCTGGCCGACGTGGTCCTGCGCTTTCGCTGGCTGATGCTGTTGGGCACGCTGGCGATCACCGTCGCGGCGGCCTGGCAGGTGAAGACCCACCTGCGCATCGACAACAGCGTGCGCGCCTTTGTGTCGAGCAAGTCGCGCAGCAACCAGGTCCTGGAGGAGCTGCGCGCCGACTTCGGTCGCGATGACCTCTTCCTGATCCTGGTCGGCGGCGATGTCTTCAGCCTGCCCTATCTCGACAAGTTGAAGGCGCTGCACGAGGAGATTGAGGGCCTCGAGCTGGAGGAGGAAGAGGACCCGGTCGCGCAGGCGGAACCCGCCGCACCCGCTGATCCTGCCACCGCAGAGGCCAAGGCGGCTGAATCGGGGGAGGAAGGCGGCGACTTCGACGCAGACTTTGACTCGGACTTTGCCCAGGGGGATGGCGCCGACGCGTGGGCCGGCGAGAAGGGCGGCTCGGTGGTCGACGAGATCATCTCGCTGATCAACATCCGCGAGACCTCGTTCGTCGATGGCGGGCTGCACGTCGGCGACCTGATGGATCCCATGCCCACCGCGGCCGAGCTACCGGCCCTGCGCGAGCGCGTGCTCGCCGACAAGACCAAGGTGGGCCAGGTGGTCGGCGCGGCGGGTAAACACACCGCGATCGTGATCCGCACGCGCTTCATGAGCGAGGAGGAGTCCGACCGCGTCTATCGCAAGCTGGTCGCCATCGCCCAGGCCCGACGCAGCGCCGACTTCGACCTCAAAGTGGCCGGTCCGCCGGCGCTGGGCGCGGCCATCAACTCCCTGATGCTGGACGATCTCGGCGTCACCGCGTTGGTGGCCATCGCCGCCATGTTGCTGATGCTCTTCTACCTCTTCCGCCACCCGCTGGGTGTCATCGGTCCCGTGGGCGTGGTCATCCAGGCCGGCTTCTGGACCTTCGGCGTCATGGCCATGGTCGATGTGCCCATGACCATGTTGAGCAACATCCTGCCGGCTTTCCTGATCTGCGTCGGCGTGGGCGACTCGGTGCACATCCAGTCGGTCTATCGCGATAAGCGACGAGAAGGGATGCCCAACCGCGAGGCGATCCGCCACGCGGTGGCCACGACTGGCGTGCCGGTGCTGTTCACCACCCTGACCACCATGGTCGGCTTGCTCAGCTTCCGCGCCGCGACGCTGGACGCCATCAGCGACATGGGCACCCTGGGGGCGCTGGGGGTGTTCATCGCCCTGGTCCACTCGGTCGTCTTCCTGCCAATCATCCTGTCGTTCAATCACAACAGCCTGATCGGCGCCCGCGCCGCCACCGAAAGGGCGGACTGGCTCGACCGCTTCCTCGGCGTCTGTACCCGCTGGTCGCACGACCCCAAGGCGCAGGCGGGGCATAAGCTGGGTCTGCGCACGACGCCCGCTCGAATTCGCGCCATCGCGGCCATGATCCTGGTGGCCGGCGGCTCCATCGGAGCGGCGAGCATGCTGCGCCTGTACCACAACCCCTTGAGCTGGATTCCGCCCCGCTTCGAAGTCCGACAGGCCTTTGACGAGATGGACGCCCACATCGGCGGCACGGCCAACGTGGCTTTGCTGGTCGACACCGGGCGCGCCGACGGGGTCAAGGACGTGGAGCTGCTGCGCCGACTGGAAAAGTTGCAGACCTGGATCATGGCCTACGACCACCCGGACCTCGAGGTGGACCTGGTCGGCAACGCGATCTCCCTACTGGACGTGGTCAAGGAGACCAACCGCGCCCTGCACAAGGGCGACGCGAAGTGGTACCGCCTGCCCGATGACGATCGCGCGCTCTCGGAGCTGCTTTTCATGTTCGAGAGCGCCGGTCCGGAACAGATGCGCAGGCTGGTGACCAACGACCTGCGCAAGCTGCGCATGGACATCCGTGTGCGCTGGGTCGACGCGCCCTCCTACGGTCCGTTCACGGAGTACGTGGAGGAGGGAGCCCGCCAGATTATCGGCGATCGTGCCGAGGTGCGCACCACCGGCAGCGCCTACAGCCTGTTTTCGATCATCGCCTCGTTGATCAGCGATCTGATGCGCAGCTTCGGGCTCGCCTTCGTCGCCATCTCGTTCATGATGATCTTGATGTTACGCAGCGTCCGCCTGGGGCTGCTGGCCATGGTGCCCAACCTGCTGCCCATCCTGTCGATCATGGGCTTGATGGGCATCACCGGCGTGCCCATCGACCTGGTCAACCTGCTGATCGCCTCCATCGCCATCGGCATCGCCGTGGACGACACGATCCACTACCTGCACCACTTCAAGTCTCATCACGACCTCAACGGCGACGTGGAGCAAGCCATCGGTCACTCGATGAAGCACTCCGGCAGGGCCATTACGGCCACCAGCGTGATTCTTTGCATCGGCTTTCTCGTTTACACCACGGCGGACATGTACAACCTTCAGCGCTTCGGAGCGCTGATCGCCGCCACCGTGATGCTGGCCCTGTTGATCAACATCCTGTTTGCGCCGGCCCTGCTGCGTACCTTCTATAAGGATCGCCAACCGGCCGCCGCTTCGTCCCAGGAGGACCCACCATGAACCGCCCACTCCACGCCCTGCTGGTCGCCCTGCCAGCGTTGATTCTGCTGGCTGATCCGGCCCTGGCGATCTCGCCATCGGAGACCAACGCAGCGGCCATCATGAAGGCCGTAGAGGCCCGCGCCACGCCGGCCAAGATGTCCAACAAGGTGCAGATGACCATCGCCGATGCCCAGGGCCGCAAGCGGGTGCGTGTGGTGCACTCCAAGCAGATGCAGTTCCCCGATGGCACGCGTCAGATCACCTTCATCGCCAGCCCGGCGGATGTGCGCAACCTGGGCGTGCTCAGCTGGGACTACGACGATGGCAAAAAGGCCGACGACCAGTGGCTGTACATGCCCAGCCAGCGCAAGTCGACGCGCATCTCAGCGGCCGGCAAGAGCGGCTCGTTCATGGGCTCGGACTTCACCTACTCGGATATGACCAGCAAGGATCCCAAGCAGTACGACTACAAGATGGTCGCCCAATCGGAGAAGGTGGACGGCGAGGATTGCTGGAAGATCGAGGCCCGGCCCAAGACCACCAAGGAGAAGCGCGAGACCGGCTACGTCAAGACGGTCGCCTGGGTCAGCAAGAGCAAGCTGATGCCCTTGAAGTCGATGATGCTGGTTCGTGCGGGCCGCAAGACGAAGATCGTGCGAATGCGCCAGATCAAGAAGATCGGCGGCTTCTGGATCCCCCACCTGCTCACCGCAGCGGTCGGCCGCAACAAGAAGCGTGAGTCCCAGACCACGCTCCGCTTCACCGGCGTCAAGGTCAACGATCCGGCCATCACGCCCGCGGAGTTCACCCAGCGCAGGCTGGAGAAGGGCCTGTAGGATGAGTGGCCGCGCACCCGCCGCGTGGGCGTGCTCGTTGTTGTGCTGTGTGATGGTCGCCGCGGCCTGCTGGCTGTCGTCCTCGGTCGCCTGGGCACAAGCCGCGCCCGTCACCCCTACATCCGATGGTGGCGACGACTGGGCCGACGATGGCGGCGACTGGGCCGATGATGGCTTCGCCGAGGCCCCGGCGGAGGCTACACCCGCCGCTGAGACGGCCGAGCCCGCGCGATATTGGACGACTTCCGGATTCGCCCGCACCGACTGGGCCTTGTGGACCGAGCGCCTGTCGGACAATCCCTTCGCCAAGGGTCGCCAGAGCGTCGACCTGCGGCTGGAGTACAAGCGGGGCGACTGGCGCGCGGCGGTGGCCACGCACGTGGCGCATGACCTGGCCTATGCGCACGAGCGGCAGAGCTACGATGAGCCGACGTTGCGGGCCTACGAGTCCCTCTTCCAGCTGCGGGACGCCTTCGTGGCCCGGGCGTTGGGCGACTTCGAGATCACCGTGGGCCGGCAGGTGGTCGCCTGGGGAGAGGGCGACGCCATCAGCCCAATGGACGTGGTCAATCCACGCGACCTGCGCGAACCGTTGCTGTCGGATCTGGACGACATCCGCATCCCCGTGCTGGCGAGCCGTGTCGGCTGGTTCACGGGCAATCATCGGGTCGAGGGCATGGTCGTACACGAGGCGAATTTCGGCCTGCGGGGGCCGCCGCGGGGACCGTTCAGCCCGCTGCCCTGGCTGATCCACAACAGCCCGGCGCTGGAGGCGTTCCAGAAGATGCTGCCGCAGATACCCGTGGCAGACCGCTTCGACGCCATCCCGCTGGATTGGGAGCACAAGCAGGATCGCTGGGACAGGCACACCCAGCAGGCCTACCTGCGCTGGGTCTACAAAGGCGAGGGCCTGGACCTGGGCCTGTACGCAGCGAGTGTGCTCGACCAACAGGGCGTGATGGTGATGTCCAGCGACCAGGAAGCGGCCATCCAGAAGGCCATCCTCGCCGGCCAGCCCGAGCCCACGGTGCTGACGTTGGACCACCGCCGCTACGAGGTCTTCGGCACCTCCGGGGCGACCACCTGGAGCGACTTCCTGCTCAAGTGGGAGCTGGGATTCGACCATCGGCATCCCTACAACGCCGGAGACTTCCCGAACGTGGATGTGGTGCGCAGCGACGTGATCGCCGGCATGATCGGGCTGACGTGGCGCGGCATCGACGACACCACCATCGCCATCGAGGGCAGCAAGGCGCACCTGCTGGACAAACCCGACGCGCTGCTCTTCCCTGTCGACGCGCCGATGCTGATGCTGCGCGCCATGCACCAGGCGTTGCGCGAAGATCTCACCCTGATGCTGGCGGTGTCGGCCATGGGCTTGCAGGCAGAGTACGGCTGGTTGGCGCGTGGCGAGGCCGGCTACAAGTTGCTCGACGGGGTGAAGGCGACGGTGGGGTACGTCAGCTTCCAGCCGACCGAAGAGTTCGGGCCCTTTGCAGGGTTGACGACGCACGACCGGTTGTTCATGCGCCTGCGTTGGGATTTTGCCGCGCGTTGATCTCGACCCGCTTAGATTTCGCGCGCTTTTCTCAACCCAACGGCCAAGCCGTACTACACTTCTGCCGGAGTTCTGCCCCTGGTTGGAGCGGAGGGAGCCCATGTCTGGTTGCAATCGACTTGGAAGATGCGTGGCGGGCCTGCTGTTGGGTGCGCTTCTTTTGGCTGGCAGTCCCGCGTTTGCGGATCCCACCGGGACCATCGAGGCGGGGTTGTCGCTGGGCTTTGACTGGCTGGACGATAACAACCAGCTCGGCGACGCCTACTACGACGACAACATCCTCGCCAGCGGCCTGCTCATCGGGCTGCGGGGGGGCTACAACGTCACCGATCGCATCGGCGCCGAGTTGGAGCTGCGCTTCCTGCCGACCACTTTGCGTCGCCAGTCGGATCTGGGCCAGCGGACTTCGTTTGCGCCGGCGCTTGGCGTTCGGGTGCATGGCCTGTTTCATCACCCCCTCATGGCCGGCAAGCTGCGCGTCTTCGGCCTGGTCGGGGCCGGCTTCGACTCGCTGCTCAAGGCTCGCAACTTCCGCAAGGTCGATCAGCACGACTACACCGAAAAGGACACGGACGCGGTCTTTGATGTCGGCGCCGGGGCGAAGTTCGAGTTGCTGCCCAAGCTGCAGCTGCGCGCGGACCTGCGGTGGTTGGGCACGGCCGGTCGCAATCCCGAAGGCTCGCTCAGCCATGCGGTGGAGTTCCACGTCGGCGCGGCATGGTTGCTCGGCGGCAAGCCCGCCGATGCCGATGGCGACGGCATCATCGGCGACAAGGATAAATGCCCCGACAAAGCCGAGGACAAGGACGGCTTCGAAGACGCGGATGGCTGCCCGGACTTGGACAACGACAAAGATGGCATCGCCGACAAGGTCGATAAATGCCCCGACAAGCCCGAGAACAAGAACGGTCTGCTCGATGACGATGGCTGCCCGGACGCCGACAAGGATGGCGACGGCATCGCCGACGCCAAGGATAAGTGCCCCGACAAGAAGGAAGACAAGGACAACTTCGAAGATGGCGATGGTTGCCCGGAGTTCGACAATGACAAGGACGGCATCGCCGACAACCGCGACAAGTGCCCCAACAAGGCCGAGGACAAGGACCGCCACGACGACTTTGACGGCTGCCCCGACCCCGACAACGACGGCGACAAGGTGCCCGACGCGCAGGACCGCTGCCCGAATGAGGCCGAGACCATCAACGGCTACAAGGATCGGGATGGCTGCTCGGACGTGGTGCCTTCGCCGCTGGTCAAGGCGTTCAGCGGCCCGGTCAAGGGCATCTCCTTCGACGACGCCAAGGCGCACCTGGACACCCGCTCCTACGATGTGCTCGACGAGCGACTGAAGCTGCTCAAGGAGTACAGCAGCATCGCGGTGGTCGTGGTCGGCCACGTGCAGGACTCCGGCGATCCCAAAGCCGACCTGAAGCTCAGCGTGCAGCGCGCCAAGATGGTGGCCGCCTACTTCATCAATCGCGGCGTCAGCGGCGATCGCGTGAGCCACAAGGGACTGGGCGCCGCCGAGCCGGTCGCCAAGGGCAAGTCCAAGAAGGCCGTGCGCCGGAACATGCGCATCGAGATGCACCTGGTGGTCAAGTAGCCCGATCTTCCAGGGCGCCAGTATCACCCCTGCAATCGGCACGCTGCCCGGCGGCGCTTGCCTGCCCTCGGGTTTGACCTACCATGGTCCAGGCGGTTGGTTCACCAGGGGAATGAAGGCATCCCCCTCGCCGCCAAAGGCGTGGCTTCGCCGGCTCATCCCATCTTTGCCAGGGAGTCGTTTCAGTCATGTGCCCGACCCGCGAAGACCATGATGAAGGCGTCCTCATATCGACTCGGAAGAAGGTCAAGCGGCCGCGTAAATTCGCCGTGGTGCTGCACAATGATGACTACACCACGCAGGAATTCGTCGTGCAGGTCCTCAAGGTCTTCTTCCACCGTTCGGATACGGAGGCGCGGACCATCATGTTGACCGTGCACATGAAGGGTCGCGGCGTCGCCGGCACCTACAGTAAGGACATCGCCGAGTCGAAGGTGGCGCAGGTGACCGATTTCGCGCGCAGCCAGGGGGCTCCCCTGAAGCTGACGACCGAGCCCGCATGAGGGGCGTGGAACGAACAGGAGGTTCCAGTGCTGAGCGTTGAACTCGAGATCGCCATCCAGGTGGCCGCCAGCGAGGCCCAGGTGCGCAAGCACGAGTTCTTCGGACTCGAACACATGCTCTACGCCCTGCTGCACGACAAGCAGACCGCACACGTGATCCGCCGTTGCGGCGGCGATACCCGTGAGCTGCTCGAGCAGATCGAGACCTGGTTGGGCGAGGAGGTGCCGACCATCGCCGAGGAGTTGGAGGTCAATACCCAGCCGACGATCGGATTGCAGCGCACCATTCAGCGGGCGGCCATGCACGTGCGCGGCGCAGGCAAGGACAAGGTCCACGGCGCCAACGTGCTCATCGCCATGTTCGCCGAGGAAGACAGCCCCGCGATCTTCTTCCTGGAGCAGCAAGGCGTGACGCGTCTTGACGTGGTCTCCTATGTCTCGCACGGCATCGACGAAGACGAGGACGACGAGGTCCTGCACCTGGAGCACCAGCCCGAAGGGGACGAAGACGACGAGGACGAGGGGCCCGGCGCGCGCGAGGGGGCGCTGGAGCGCTATTGCAGCAATCTCAACGAAGAGGCAGCCGCCGGTCGCATCGATCCGCTGGTGGGCCGTCGCGACGAGCTCGAGCGGGTGGCCCACATCCTCATGCGCCGGCGCAAGAACAACCCGCTGCTGGTGGGGGATTCCGGTGTCGGCAAGACGGCCATCGTCGAGGGCCTGGCCAGGGAGATTCACCTGGGCCAGGCGCCCGAACCGCTGCGCAACTCCACCATCTATTCGCTGGATCTGGGCGCATTGCTCGCCGGAGCGAAATATCGCGGTGACTTCGAAAAGCGCCTCAAGGGCGTGCTCAAGGCGCTGGAGAAGCACCCCGGCGATACGATCCTGTTCGCCGATGAACTGCACACCATCGTCGGCGCTGGCGCGACCAGCGGCGGTGGCTCCATGGACGCGTCGAACCTGCTCAAGCCGGTGCTGCAGGCTGGCAAACTGCGCTGCATCGGCTCGACCACCTACGAGGAGATGCGCACCCACATCCTGCGCGACCGCGCTTTCGCCCGACGCTTCCAGAAGGTGGACATCACCGAACTCGGCGTCGACGAGACCTGGGCCGTGCTCAAGGGCATCCGGCGACACTACGAGGCCCACCACAACGCCAGCTACTCGGACGCATCGCTGAAGATGGCCGCCACCCTGTCAGCGCGATACATGCACGACCGCAGATTGCCCGACAAGGCCATCGACCTGGTCGACGAAGCGGGCGCCGCGGTGCGCCTGCGCTGGGCTCGCAAGATGCGGTCGAAGCAGGGGCTCGGCAAGGTGACGCCGACTCCCGACGGCGAGGTCGCCGAGGCGCTGGACAAGGCCGAGGAGGCAGCCGGGCTGGCCAAAGATACGCCGCCGGCGACGGAGATCGAGCAGCCACGACTGCGCGTCACGGTGCGCGACATCGAGGCGGTGCTGGCGCGCATGGCCCAGATCCCACAGCGACAGGTCAACAGCGATGATCGCGAGGCGCTGTCGCGGCTGGAGGCGGATCTCAAGGGCGTTGTCTTCGGTCAGGCTGAGGCCTGCGACCAGGTATCCACCGCGGTGAAGGTGGCCCGTTCGGGTCTCGGCGCCATGGACAAGCCGACTGCCGTGTTCATGTTCACCGGCCCCACGGGCGTCGGCAAAACCGAACTGGCCCGCCAACTGGGGCTGACCCTGGGCCTGGAGTTCGTGCGCTTCGACATGAGCGAGTACATGGAGCGGCATACGGTCTCCCGCCTCATCGGCGCGCCGCCGGGTTATGTCGGCTTCGACCAGGGCGGGTTGCTCACCGAAGCCATCGCCAAGACCCCGCACGCGGTGCTGCTGCTGGACGAGATCGAAAAGGCCCATCCCGACGTCTTCAACGTGCTCCTGCAAGTCATGGACAGCGGCCGGCTGACCGATAACAACGGCAAGACCACGGACTTCCGGCACGTGGTGCTCATCATGACCTCCAACGTGGGCGCCCGGGACCTGGAGAAGGGCCGCCTGGGCTTCGGCGTCGACGGCGCCGCTATGGGCGAGGAGGATCGCGAGTACAAGCGGGTCTTCGCGCCGGAGTTCCGCAATCGAATCGACGCCCGCATTCGCTTCGCGCGCCTGTCGCCGTCGGTCATGGGACAGATCGTCGACAAGTTCGTCGCCGAGCTGCAGGGCCAGTTGGGCGAAAAGCGGGTCGTGCTCGAGCTCACCGAGGCTGCCCGCGCATGGCTGGCGGACAAGGGCTACGACCCGAAGTTCGGCGCCCGACCGGCCAAGCGGCTGATCTCCGATGAGCTGCGCCGTCCGCTGGCGGACGAACTGTTGTTCGGCAAGCTGGTCCGAGGCGGCAAGGTCGCGATCGACCTGGTCGACGAGGAGCTGTCCTTCGAGTTCGAGCCGCGTAAACCCTGATTCACGCCCCAATCTGGGCGATGGCTTCGGCGACGGCGTCCACCAGGGTGGCGTCGTCGGTGAGCAGCGCTTTGCCGTCGCGACCGCAAGGCGGAACGATGGTGCAGCCGAGGTCGGCGAGCCGGGCCAGGTTCTGGCGGCAGATGGCGTTGACCATGGAGCCGTGCATGGCCGGGGCGAAGAGCACGGCGGTGCGGCCAGCTTCCAACAAGCCCATGGCAGAGGCCATGGCGGTGGTGACCGCGTTGTCCGCGATGCCCACAGCGACCTTGCTGATGGTCGAATAGGTCGCCGGCGCCACCAGCCAGGCGTGCACATCCTTGAGTTCGACGTGCTGGGCGCGCCCGTCCAGGGAGTCGACCACGGGATTGAGCGCGGTCCACTCCAGGGCGTCGCGGGCGACGAATTGCAGCGCGGTGGGCGTGGCGTAGACGAAGACCTCGGCGGCCCCGGCGCGGCGCAACTCGCGAATCAAACCGGGCGCCCGAAATGCGGCGATGCTGCCGGTCAGCAGGAGCGCGATTCGGCGCCCGGCGAGGCTGCTGCCCGTCGCCTCCAGGGCACGGTCTCCAGACAATTCCTCACCCAGCTGCCAGCGGTATTCTTCGGGGTCATGGGCCATGGGCTGCCTCCTGGCCGCAGCCTAGCACGACCGGTGTGCTGGCCAACACGGCAGCCCCGAGCGTTGAAGATCAGCGCTTGAGTTTGCGCATGAAGCGCACCAGGCCGTCGACCACCTCTGGCGGCTGGCCCTTGAGCCCGGGCATGCGTTGCTTGACGCCATCTCTGACCCGCTTGAAGCCCTTCAAGGTCACCGACCGAAGCTGCTTGTCGGAGAACCGCTTCTGCCACGCCGCGGTGGTCATGTCGGCGATCTTCTTCTTCTTGGCCATGCTGGCCTTGGGCCGTCCATCGATGCCGTGACACTTCTTGCACTTCTTTTTCCAGAGCTTGGCCACGACCGCAGGATCGGCCTTCGGCTTGGCGGCCTTGGCTTTGGCGGCTTTGGCCTTCGCCGCGGCGGCGTCCGCCTTTGCGTTGGCGGCTTTGGCTTTCGCTGCAGCGGCGTCTGCCTTGGCCTTCTTCGCCGCTGCCGCTGCCTTGGCTTTGGCCGCCTTGGCTTTCGCTGCGCTCGCCTTCGCCGTCTTCACCGCCTTCGCTTTGGCGGCCTTGGCCTTGGCGGCTTTTCCACTGGCAGCCTTGGCCTTTGCACCCTTGGCCTTGCCGACTTTGGCTTTGGACTTGTCGTCGGCAGCCTTTGTCGGCTTGTCGTCGCCCGTTTTGGCAGGCGCGGGGTCGGCCGCGGCGGGCGCCTGGTCGCCAGCGTCCGCTCCTTTTGCAGCGGCACCGGTGGCGGCGACTGCGGCCTCGTCTGCGTCCTTCGACGCGTCCTTTTCGCCGGCGTCCGCTCCCTTTGCGGCGGCGCCGGTCATGCCCGCAGCCTTCAAGCCCGGGGCTACGTCCGCCTGCACGCCGGTGGCGACCAGCGGGCTGGCCTTGGTCGCAGTCTTGCCATCGGTCTTGGCGGCCTTGGCCGGCGCCTCAGGCGCAGCCTCGGCCTTCGTCGCTGTTTTGCTGCTACCACACGCGACAAGTGCCGCCACGCCTGCGAACAGAATCGCTCGCGCCGTCCATCGATCGTGTCCCAGATTCGCCATCTCGCACCCCCACGCGCGGCCGTTATTGGCCTCAATCGCCTGGAATATCATTGGATAGTGGCTGTTGCCACTTTTTGGATGACGACGTCCGGAATCACAGCGCGCAGGCTCAGTCGCGCCCCTTACCGCCCAACAGCCGCAGGACCCGCTCGCCACGACGGCCGCGCTCGGCACGGGTGCGCCCCAGGTCGGCCAGCCACTCGCCGCGCCACGACAGTCGCAGGGGGTGATCTCGGGGCAGGCGTCGATCGTCGGCATTGGCCACGACCCGCCCCTTTGGACCGCAGAGGTAGCGGCGGAATACGCCTCGGGCATGCATCGGGCCACCGATGACCCGCCAACCGCCAGGCTCGGGCGCGCTGTCGTCCGCTCCGCCGAGGACCAGCCAACTGAACTTCAACGACGCCCGTCGATGGCCGATGGCCCGGTCCAGGGCCGCCACCACCGGCGGTCGCTTCCAGGACTGCTCGGCGTGGCACCAGCCGTCGGCCCTGGGGTGGGAGAACGGGCAGGTCGGCGCGCCTGTGCAGGGTGCGAGCACGCGCCCCATGTCACTGTCGTGGACGCGCTCGCGCAACGATACCAGCCGGCTGGACGCCATGCGTGTGCCGGGCTCCCAAAGCACCACACGACCATTGGCAGTCAGGGCATCTGTCAGCAGGGTCTGGACCAGCTGCAGTGCCGGGTTGCCGCCACGACCTCCGGCAGCTGGCAGCTCGTTGATCACATTCGCCGCCAGAACCAGGTCGAATCGTCCGCCCAGATTCCGCAGTGCACCGCGGTCGCGGAGGTCAACACGACGCGTGACGACCTTGTTGCGAGGGAAGAGTTCGGCCATCAACTCGGCGCCGTCGGCCATCACCGATGGGGAGGCGTCGAGCGCGACGATGTCCAGATCGCGACCGGGCAGGGCCAGGGCGACGCCCAGGCTGGCTGAAAGGGGACCGGCACCCAGGTCCAGTACCCGCAGGGGGCCATTGCCCGGGCGCGGTTCGATGCCGGCCAGGCGCAGCACGGCGCCCGCGGTGGCGGCACCGGTGGCCAGAAAATAGAGCAGGTACGCCGCGCGGATCGGCGGCCGATCCAGGTACCCCCTCGGCAGCGCCCCCCGGTCCGAGGTGAAGCGCTCGGAGAGGTCCGCCAGGGCGTCGGCGTGACGCGCCAGGATGGCCTCTCGGCCGCGCACACGAGGCGGCGCGTAGCGAGCCCGCACCAGGCGCTCGGCAGCGGCGGCCAGGTCATGGAGCGTGGGGCGGCCGGAGGCGGCGCTGGGACCGGGATGCCGTTCGGACATGGTGGTGCTCGCGCCGGGGACACGCCCCTGGAAGTGCACGGGGACCATAGCCCCGGCGCAGGGTAGAGCCAAGCTCGGCGATAATGGGCGATGGGGGTGGGGGACGCGACGGTGCAGCCGCCGAGGGGATCAACGTCGTCCGTCCAGGGCGTCCACGAGCACGTCGACGCACTCGACGCCAGCGACGGCAAGATGGCGATCGGAGGGCCGGCGATCGGAGGCCAGACCATGACGAAGGTACATGCTGAGCGCCTGGCTGATGGACAGGCCGCGCCGAAGGGCTCGTCGCCGCAGGGTGGCCAACAACTCGGGCGCCAATCCGATCTCACACAGGCTCTCAGTGTCCGGGTTTCGCATCACCTGCCTCCCAATGTTGAGATGCGGATGCAGGTATTGAGGATCAAAATCGAGCTTGGCGGGTGGAGCTACATGCGATCCAGGCGAACCTGCCCGCGGCGCAGCAGCACGTCGGCGACGATGCCCATGCGAAGCCCCGCCTTGCACACCACCCAACGACGAACGCCCAAGGCGCGACCCAGCTCCTGGAAGACCAGCGCGCCGCCGAGCAGGATGTCCGCGCGCTGTGGGTCCATGCCGGGGATGGCCAGGCGGGCGGCCATGTCGGGACAGTTGGCCAGGGCCGCAGTCACCCGATCCAGGTCCCTGGCGGAGATGATCATGCCGTCGATCCCAGGCTGTTCTCGCCCAGACTGGCCGGCGGCGATGATACGCGCGATGCGCTGGATGGTCCCTGAGGTGGCGACCACGCGATCCCAGGAGCGCGACTCAAATCGCGTGACCAGGGTGCGGATGCGATCGCGAGCGTGGGCCCTGGCTGCCTGCAGCTTCTCGTCCGGTACCGGCGGCAAACCCAGCTCTTTTTCACATAGCGAGACGGCCCCCACAGAGGCGCTCGCGCGCAGGAGTACCTGGGCACCGCTGCCGAGCACGACCTCGGTCGATCCGCCGCCCACGTCCACGCAGAGCAGGCGGTGGCCGCGGATGCGCCCAGAATGGCGAACACCCAGGTAGACCAGCTCGGCCTCGCGCTCGCCACTGAGCAGCTCCACGTCGATGCCCGCCTCGGCGGCGATCCGGTCGAGAAGCTCGGCGCCGTTGCCGGCTACACGAACCGCAGCGGTGGCCACAGCGCGCACCTCGGCACCGTAGCCGTCTATGGTGCGGCGGAAATGACGCAACGTCTGCACGACCCGGTCCACCGCTTCGGGCCGCAGGCTGCCCTTGGAGTCAAAGGCCGCGGCCAGGCGCGCCCGATCCTTGTGTCGGTGCAGCACGCGGGTTCTGCCGTGGGTCATGCGGACGACCAGCAGGAAGACCGAGTTGGAGCCGATGTCGATGGCCGCGATGGGGCGCCGCGAAGTGGCAGGCGTATCCGGACTCATGCGCGCCTCGCCGGGATGCCTGCATGACGTCGCTGATAGCGGGGCAACCAGGTGGCCAAGAGCGCGATGGCCTCTTCGGCCGTGTCGACGCCGCGGATGCGATCGTCCGCCATGTCTGGGTAGCGGATTCGGTCATCCAGGCGGGTCTCGGCGAGGCGGCCGCTCCAGCCCGGCACGCGGAAGGCGATCACCAGTCGCATGAGCTGCCACGCAGCCGCGATCTCGCTGAGCGTGCCGCAGGACCCGCCGATGGCGATGACGGCATCGGCGTTGGCGACCAGGAAGTTGCGCGCGTGATCGAGCCCGGTGGCGATGGCGATGTCGACGTGGGCGTTCGCCGCGCCGGGGTCGAAGCCGGGAAGCAAGCCGATGATGTCGCCGTCCTGATGGGCGTCGCTGTCGGCCGCCCCGGCGCAGGCAGCGGCCATGACGCCACCCAAACCGCCGCAGATCATCCGATATCGCGCTTCGATCAGGGCCCGTCCCATGGTTCGGGCTACCGCGTGCCGCGGGTCACCCTCCTGCAAGGCGCCGTCGCCGATGATCGCGATGATGGGGCGCTGCATGTACCGGGTATTCCCCTCCACGACGGCTCCTTCGGCGCCGTGATCAAGGGCAGTATACGGGCCCTTGGGGCCAAGGGCATCTTTGTCGCCGGGCCGGGGCGTCGAATACAAGGCGAAATGGCCGCGCCATCATCGACGCGAGGTGGTCGGCGTGGCGGCCCTGGGCGGCGCCTGCGGCCGGCGAGCGGGATCGTGGCGTTCTATGAAGGCCTGGTAGCGCCCGGGTGTCCTGCCGACCTGTTTGCGTAGCCCATTCAGGGTGTCGATGGGGATGCGCTTGGCGAACCAGCTGGCCAGCCAATCCGGCACCACGCCGCCTGGATGGGCGCGAATTCGCAAGCTGACTCGGCTACGGCGGGGGCCCAGGCGGACCACGCGGTAGGCACCATCGAGGATCGGCATGCGTACGACGCCGTCCACAGGTGGTTGCCGCGACGAGCGCACATTGCGGAAGGAGGCAACGATATCCTTGCCCGACGCCATGCCCGACACCCGGCCCTCCAACACAGCGTCGCGATCCTGCAGCGGCCAGGGCACCGAGGTCCGGTTGTAGAACAGACGATGGGTCGGCGAATGCCGAATCAACTGGCGCGAGGCCGCACAACGTTGGGTCCACTCGCAAGCGTGATCGATGTCATCAAGCACGGCCAGAATGTGGAAGACCGGCGCCTTGATGATGGTGATGCCCTTGAACTCCGGAAAGCCGTCGCCCGGGCCCGGCCGGGTGTAGACCTTGACGCCGTGTTCGGAGGCCTCCAGGCGCCAATCTGCGGCTGAGGCGTCGGTCCCCACGAACAGCGCCAGGGAGGCGATTGCGAGCGATCCGATGCGGCGGGAGGTTCGATTCATGACCGCCCCGCAGTGCAGCACACGGTGGAGTCACCCGCAATCGCGAGGTCGACAAGTGCGGATGGACTTGCGCATGAGGCTGTATTTGCCGATAACCCTTGTCCTGGCTACCGGTGCAACGTCGGGCCAATCCCGGGGCACCCCCGCAGAGAGCGAGTCCCATGACAAGGGTCCTGATCGTCGACGACGAAGACCTGATCCGGCGCATGCTGGGCAGACTGCTCAAGCGTCATAATTACGAGTGCACGCTCGCCAATTCGGCCAAGGAGGCCCGCGAACGACTGGCCGAGCAGGAGTTCGCGCTGGTGCTCAGCGACGTCAACATGCCCGGCGAGTCCGGCATCGATCTGGTCCGCTTCGTGCTGGGCAACTTCCCGGATACGGCGGCGGTCATGGTCACCGGCGTGGACGATCCGGAGATCGCCAACAGCGCCCTCGAACTGGGCGCTTATGGCTATATCATCAAGCCCTTCGAGACCAATGAGGTGTTGATCAACGTGGCCAATGCGCTGCGTCGGCGAACGCTTGAGATCGAGAACCGGGCCCATCGCGAGTACCTGGAGCATACGGTCGCCGAGCGGACGCGCGAGCTGAGGCGAGCTTTCGAGCAGGTCGAGGCGACCAGCAACGAGCTGGCGCTCTCTCGCGAAGAGACGATTCAGCGCCTCGCCCGCGCGGCAGAGTTTCGCAGTGATGAGACCGCGCAGCACATTCGCCGCATGAGCTTGTATTGCGAACTGCTGGCCCGGGCGCTTGGCAAGGATCCGGCCTGGTGCGAGTTGATCCGAATCGCCAGCCCCATGCACGACATCGGCAAGATCGGCACGCCGGACAGCATCCTGATGAAGAAGGGCAAGCTGACCACCGAAGAATTCGCCAAGATGAAGGAGCATGCCGAGGTCGGCTACAACATCCTGACGGGCTCCGCCTCCGAGATGCTGCAGCTGGCGGCCGAGATCGCCTACACGCACCACGAAAAGTGGGCGGGCGCCGGCTACCCTCGCGGTCTCGCGGGCGAGGACATCCCCATCAGCGGACGGATCGCCGCGATCGCCGATGTGTTCGACGCGTTGATGAATCCGCGCTGCTACAAGCCGGCCTTCTCACTGGAGAAGACGCAGTCGATCATGCAAGAAGGTGCCGGCCAGCACTTCGATCCAACGCTGCTGGCCCTGTTCTGGGATCAACTCGACGAGGTGCTGGACATTCAGCGACGCTACGCCGACACGCCCTCACCCGTCTGAGCGAACGCCGCCGTCCTTGCGCCGCATCTCGGCCGCCCGCGCGTGCGCTTCCAGGCCTTCCACCCGCGCCAACGTCGCCACCGTAGGCGCCAGCGCCGCCGCGCCGTCGGCGGTCAGTCGTTGGTGGGCCAGCAGGCGAATGAAGGTGTGCACCGACAGGCCCCCCGTGTAGCGGGCGGCGCCGCCGGTGGGCAGGACGTGGTTGCTGCCCGAGCAGTAGTCGCCGAAGACCTCGGCTGATTCGTCGCCGACAAAGATGGCGCCGTAGGCCGTCAGCCGCGGTGCGACCCGCTGCGCGTCCTGCAGGTGCAGGTGCAGGTGCTCGGGTGCGCGCCTGTTGGCGAAGTCGATCATCTGGGCCAGGTCCGACACGGCGATGACCGCACCGTGCGCTGCCAGGCTCGCGCTGGCGGTCGTCGCCGTCGATAGCGTGGTCAGCTGCTCACCAAGGGCCGCACGGATGGCCGCGGCCTGCTCGACACTGTCGGTCAGGGCGATGGCCTCGGCCTGGGGATCGTGCTCGGCCTGGGCCAGCATGTCCGCCGCCACGCGGGCGGGATCAGCGTGCCTGTCGGCCAGCAGCAGGACCTCGGAGGGCCCGGCGAGGGCGTCGATGCCGATGCGCCCGTAGAGCTGGCGCTTGGCTTCGGTGACCCAGGCGTTGCCGGGTCCCACGATCAGGTCCACCGGTTGGATGGATTCTGTGCCAAGGGCGACCGCCGCGACGGCTTGCACGCCGCCGATGGCCAGAACGCCGGTCGCGCCGGCGAGGCGGGCAGCGGCCAGTACGTGGCGATGGGGCCGGCCGTTCGGGCCTGGCGGGGACAACAACAAGACCTCCTGCACGCCGGCCACGACGGCCGGGATCACCGTCATCAACACCGTCGACGGCAATGGATAACGCCCCCCTGGGGCATAGCAGGCCGCCCGGGCCACCGGCATGACGCGCTGGCCGACGACCACGCCCGGCTCGATCTCCACCTCGAAGTCGTCCAGCCGGCCGCGCTGGGCCAGGGCGAAGGCCTCGATGTTGCGGGCTGCGCGCTCCAACGCCCGCTGTTCATGCGCCGGCAGATCGCGCCAAGCGGCCTCGATCTCTGCGGCAGGCACGCGCGGCTCCGGCACGTCGACGCCATCGAACTGCAGGGTCAAGGCCCGGATGGCGGCGTCGCCCTGTTCGCGGACCCGGTCGATGATCGCAGCCACGGCGGCGGGGTCGGCGCCCGACGCCTCGAATCGATCGCCGAGTTCGTCCAGTCGACTCTTCATGACGACTCTCCGTCGGCAGGCTCGCGGCGACGACCGTGGCGGCCGTGCAGCTCCCGCTCCACGCGCGTCAGCGGGATGCCCCGGGCGACCAGGTTGGCCAGGGCGAAGTAGATCACGTCGGCCGTCTCCCAGATGACCTCGCGTTCGTCATCGGCTTCGACCAGCTCGGCGGCTTCCTCCAGGATCTTGGCCTTCAGCAGCTCTGGATCGGCGAACAGGCGGCGGGTATAGGACCGCTCGTCGGCACCCTCCAGGCGCTCGTTCAGCACCTCCTGCAGACGCGACAGGCCGAACTCCTGGTCGCCAAAGCAGGCGTACTGCGACGGTACGTGGCAGGCGCTCCCTTTCTGCACAACGCGGTACAGGAGCGTGTCGCGATCGCAGTCCATGCGCAGGGTCAGCAGGCGTTGGGTGTGACCACTGGTGGCCCCCTTGCGCCAGGGTTCCTGGCGACTGCGCGAGAAGTAGGTGGCGTCGCCGCTGTCCATACTCGCCCGAACGGCCGGCTGGTCGGCCCAGGCCTGCATGACCACCTGTCCGTGTTGATCCTGAACCACCACGGGCAACAGGCCGTCATGCCGCTTCCAGTCCATGAGCGCGCAGACCGCCTCTCCGAGATCCATGGCGCCGGTGTAGATGGCCATGCCGAGCTGACAGGAGGCGCCCATCTGGTCCAAGACCTGGACCTCGGCGATGCTGGCGATGCCGCCGGCGGCCACCACGCGGTTGCCGGTCGCGTCGACCATCCTTCGCACGGCGTCCAGATCGATGCCGCCCATGCGCCCTTCACGGTCGACCAGCGTGTAGAGGAACTCGCTGCACCAGGGTTCGAGGCGACGGGCCAGGGCCACCGGGGCGTCGTCGGTGGCCGCAGTCCAGCCTTTGGTCACCACCTTGCCAGCGCGCGCGTCCACGGCGGCGATGAGGCGATCTCTGGGATAGCGACGCAGGAACTCCGGGGTCGCCCGGGTGCCGATGATGATCTTGCGGGCCCCCGCCCGCAGCAGCCGGTCGGCGCGATCGTGATCGCGGATGCCGCCTCCGACGCGGCATTCGAACTCGCCGGCCAGCCGACAGATCAGCTCCAGGTTGTCGCCGTGCCCCAGGGCCGCGTCCAGATCGATGATGGCCAGTTCGCCATAGCGGGCCAGCCGTCGGGCCACCGCCACCGGATCGTCGTGGCGAATGGGGCAGTCTTCGGGATCGCCACCGCGCAACTGCACGACCTGGCCACCGAGCAGATCGATGGATGGATGGATCATGGTCAATCCCCTTGGGCGGTGCCTTCGGTCGCGGCGAGGTCCGAGACCGGGCGAACCGGGATGCCGCTGGCGGCCATGTGGGCCTTGATGTCGCTGATCGTCATCTGGCCGAAGTGCAACACGCTGGCCGCCAGCACGGCGTCGGCCCGGCCGTCGATGACCGCCGATGAGAAGTGCTCGGGCTGACCGGCACCGCCGCTGGCGATGACGGGGATGGGCACGGTGTCGGTGATCGCCCGCAGCAGGTCGATGCCGAATCCGGCCTGGGTACCGTCGGCGTCCATGTCGTTGAGCAGGATCTCGCCGGCCCCGAGCTCTGCCATGCGGCGCGCAAAGCCAATGGCTTCAACCCCGGTGGCGTGTCGCCCGCCGTGGCTGGTCAACCGGTAGGCGCCTTCCTCGCGACGCACATCCAGGCTGACGACGATGAACTGCGAGCCGAAGCGCTGCGCGGCGGCGGCGATCAGCTCGGGTTCGCGCAGGGCGGCGGTGCCCACGGCCACCTTATCCGCGCCCGCCCCAAGCACAGCGACCATGTCTTCGATGCATCGAATGCCGCCGCCGACCGTGAATGGGATGAACAGCTCGCGGGAGACGCGATCGACCAGGTCGGCCAGGATGTCGCGCTTGTCGCTGCTCGCGGTGATGTCCAGGAAGGTCAACTCGTCAGCCCCTGCCGCGTCGTAGAGCCGGGCCAGCCCCACGGGATCGCCCGCATCGCGCAGGTTCTCGAAGTTGACGCCCTTGACCACGCGGCCGCCCTCGACATCGAGGCAGGGGATGACCCGTCGCGTCAGCACGAGGCCGCTCCTCGTCGCCACGAGGACGAATCCAGGCAACGACGCAGCAGGGCCAGGCCCGCGGCGCCAGACTTCTCGGGGTGGAACTGCATGGCCAACAGGTTGTCGCGCCAGACGGCGGCGGTGAAGGGGCCGCCGTGATCGGCGCGGGCGACCACGTCAGAGGCGTCGTCGCAGACTGCGTGGTAGCTGTGCACGAAGTAGAAATGCTGGCCATCGTCGGCGGCCATCGGGGAGCCGGATGGCGCGCGCATGTCGTCGGGAATCTGCACGCGATTCCAGCCGATCTGGGGCACCTTGACCGTCGACGGGAAGCGCACACAACGGCCCGGCAGCAGGCCCAGTCCGGGCACATCGGGCGCCTCCTCGCTGCTGTCGAAGAGCAACTGCAGGCCCAGGCAGATGCCCACGAAGGGCGTCCCGCTGGCGACGACCTTCTTCAATGTCTGGTCGAGTCCGCTGGTGCGCAGTCGGTCCATGGCGGCGCCGAAGTGCCCCTGGCCCGGGAAGATGACCATGGTAGCGCGGCTCAGCACCTCGGGATCGGCGCTCAAGCAGGCGTCGCTTCCGAGCGCGTCCAAGGCCTTGAGCACGCTGCGCACATTGCCGGCGCCATGGTCGACGACGGCGATCATGGGTCGAGGCTGCCCTTGGTGCTGGGAACCTCGTCGACGGCCCTGGGGTGGCTCGCCGCGGCCCCTTCGAAGGCGCGACCAAACGCCTTGAACAGGGCCTCGATGCAATGGTGGGTGTTCTCGCCGCGGATCAGCGTCAGGTGCAGATTGGCGCCCAGCGCGTTGGTCACTGCGGCGAAAAACTCGATGACGAGGTCGGTCTGCAGATCGCCAGCTGTGGGGCGGGCAAAGCTGGCTTCGAAGACCAGGTGCGGACGCCCGGACAGGTCTACGGCCGCTTCGGCCAGGGCTTCGTCCATAGGAAATCGACACCAGCCCGTGCGCCACAGTCCTCGTCGCTCGCCCAGCGCCTGCCGTAGGGCGCCGCCCAGGACCAGCCCGCTGTCTTCTACGGTGTGGTGTTGATCCACGTGCAGGTCGCCGGCGATGGACATCTGCAGATCCACGTGAGCGTGCCGGGCGAAGGCTTCGAGCATGTGGGCGAGAAAGCCGATCTCACACTGCACGCTGGCCCGACCGACGCCGTCCACATTCAATGCGCAGTCGATCTGCGTCTCGCGCGTCTTGCGCTCGATGTGCGCCTTGCGTGCCTCGGCTACGGGATCAGCCATGCGATGACCTCCTCGATGTTCGCGAACACCGCGTCGGCGCCCGCAGCGTAGAGATGCTCCGGCCAGCCCGAATCCCATCCCGTACCTGGAGGCAGCACACCGTAGGCGGCCATGCCAGCGGACCGCGCCGCCCGCATGTCATCGACCCCATCGCCGACATAGGCCATGGCGCCGCCGCCGAGCGATTCGCGCGCGGCGACCAGGCCGGCGGGATCGGGCTTGGCGGTCGGCGTGTCCTCCATGGCCAGCAGGTGCTTCCACAAACCCGGTGCGGCGTGACGCTGCAAGGTCCAGACGGCTTCGGACCGTGGCCTGCCGGTGACCACTGCGGTGGGCAGGGCCGACAACAGGCGTTCTTCGACGGCGGACTCCAGCAGCCAGGGTTCGTCGGCGATCAAGCCGTCAAATCCCTCGCCGAGATAACGTGCCTGGAAGTGCTCGATCACCTGTTCCAGGGGCACGTCCAGGCCCGCCTCGCAGACCATCGCGTGGGTACATTCCCAGTCGTTGTTGAGGCCGCCACGCGCCTTGTATTCGTCGACCAGCGCGGCGTCGATGCACGCCGCCGCCGCGGACAGGCCCGCCTCCTCCAGCAGGGCGCGGGCGGTGTCGACCACCGCACGCCGATAGCTTCCAGAGACATCGACCAGGGTGCCGTCCACATCCAGGATCAGGCCGTCCAGCTTCGGCGGCGGACGCACCAGCCGGCCGATGGCGCCCGAAACGCGCTGCATCTGGGCCTCGGACCCGATGGCGATGCGCACGCATCCGGCCAGGTCGGCATGTTTGCCGTGGCGATCCCGAACCAGGATGCCCTCGGCCGCCAGCCCGTCCACCACGCGCGCATGCTGGTCGCCAAAGTGGACCAGCAGAAAGTTGCCGTGTTCGGCGCCGGTGGCCAGGCCCAGGCCGCGCATGGCACCGGCGAAGCGCGTCCGGCAGTCGCCCACCTCGACCACGTGCAGGCTCGTATGTTCGGCGTGGCGCATGCACGCGATGGAGGCGGCGATGGCGGCCCGGTTGACGTTGAAGGGATTGAGCACCCGGCGGAGCCCCTCGATGTTATCCGGCTGCGAGATCACCACCCCGATACGCAGCCCGGCGAGACCGTAGACCTTGCTGAAGCTGCGGGTGACGAAGAGGTGACGATGCTTGTCGACCAGGTCCAAGGCCGTCTCGCCGAGGAACTCGCCGTAGGTCTCGTCGATGATCACAGGGCAATCGACCAGCTCCAGGGTCTGTTCGATGATGTGCCGCGGAATCGCCGCGCCGGTGGGGTTGGACGGGTTGGCCACCGCGATCAGGCCGATGGGCGGCCGATCATCCGCTGGCGACAGGGCCGCCAGCCAGGCGTCGGGATCGAAGCGCAGATTGGCGGGCCCGTGCACCGCCAGCGGCACTTCGGCCACCGGATTGCCCAGCAGCTGAGCCCAGAGCCGGAACATGTCGTAGCCCGGCGCCAGGGTGAGCATGGCGGTCCCGGGCAGCAGGTGCGTGTCGAAGATGGCCTTGATGCCCTCGTCGCCGCCCGACGTGCAGGTGATCCGGTCGGCGGCAACGCCGAAGTAATCGGCTGCTTCGGCTTGCCACTCGCTGTAGACGGGGTAGGTGGCGATCTCCTGGCCCCGCAGGGCCTCAACGACCGCGTCGACGACAAAGTCGGGCGCGCCGGCGGGGTTCTCGTTGATGTCCAAGCGCAACATGCCAGCGCGTTCGTATTCAGGGATTCGGTAGGGCGATACGCCCTCGATCTCGAGCCGGCTGGGCAGGAATCGACGCGACTTTGGCATCAGAGGATCACCTTGCGGAGTTCGGTCTCCAGGATGTCCGTGGCGCCCAGGCGCTTCAACTCCGGTATCAGCCGGGCGACTTCGGCACGCGGCACGGCGACCTTGACCGCGTAGTCCTCTGAGCCGTAGAGCTGCGCCACTGTGGGCGACTTCATGGCCGGCAGGCGGGCGATCAGATCGTCGAGTCGGCCGCGCTCGATGTTCATCTCCAGCAGCACCCTCTGACGGGCATCGAGCACCGCGCGGATGAGCAACAGCAGCTCGTCGACCACCTGTCGTCGTTCCGGATCCAGCATCGCCTCAGCGTTGGCGATGATGCGCGTGGTGGAGGTCAACACCGTGGCCACGATGTGCAGGCCGTTGTCTTCGAGCGTCTGGCCGGTGGAGGTGTTGTCGACGATCAGGTCGGCATCTTCGGGTGGAAAGACCTCGGTGGCGCCATAGGAGCGGACGAAGCGGAATGTGGCGCCAAGGCCTTCGAGCCAACGTCGGGTGAGCTGCTCGTACTCGCTGACCACCACCAGCCGCGGTCGGGCCAGCAGCTCCTCCAACTCCACACCTGCCGGGGCAGCGGCGACGATGCGCACCGGGTCGAAGCCGAGGTCCAGCAGTTCGTCCACCTGGGCACTCGTCTCGCAGACCCAGTCGTGGCCGGTCACACCGACGTCATGCGAACCCAGCTCCACCAACGTGGCGATGTTCTGCGCCTTCATGATCTTCACGGCCAGCCGTGGGTCACTCACCGAAGGTCGATAGGCGCGCTCGCCGCGCTGCATTTGCACACCACAATCGGCCAGCAGGGTCTCGACGCGAGGCAGAATGCGTCCCTTCGGAAGGGCGAGTTTCAACTTCACGATCACTCCTTGGTTGGGCAGCCGGGCAGCGCGCCGACGACGGGCGCCATGCTATGCGCGGCGGGGGGCGGCCTTCAAGGCGTGCACTTGCTCGCCGCACAGGCCAGGCCGACGGCACAGGGACTGCCTTCGACGAGCCAGCTGTGGCCGCAACCCTGCCCGCCCTCGCAGGTGTCGGTCGTGCAGGGCAGGCCGTCATCGCAGGCGGAGACGTCAAGCTGCGCGCAGCCGCCGGCGGAGGCGCAGTCGGCGTGGCCCCAGGGATCGGTGCGCAACATGGCGACGCTGGCGCCTGCCGGCAGCGTTCGTCGGCCCGCGACAATCATGCCGTCGTCGGCGAGCCGCGCGACCGCGAGCAACGCGCTGCCCGCCTCCCAGGCCCAGGTGCGCGTCCATTGCAGGTTGCCCATGGCATCCACGCGCAGCGCTCGCGGTTGCCAGGTATCCGGATGGGCCGGGTCCACACTCCGATCAGCGCCGACGATCACCGCGCCGCCGTCGACCGCGCCCACCATGGAGGCAACGGTCACGTCGCCACCCGCCTTGTGGAAACGACTCCAGAGTTTGCTGCCGTCAAGCGCCAGGGCGCCGAGCCAGAATGCCTGGTGGCCAGCCGCGTCGAGTCCACGGGCGCCGGCGAAGAGGAGGGTGCCGTCGGCGCGCTGCACAACCGCGAGCGGCCGCTCCACATGTGGGCCGCCATACTGGGCCATCCAGATCAGCGACGCCTCGGGATCGATGGCCAGGACGACGCCGTCGACATTGCCGGACTTGCTCGTCTGCGTGCCGGCGATGACGTAGCCGCCTGCGCTGGTCGCGGTCACGGCTTCGGCCGCTTCCACGTCCGTGCTGCCGTAGCTGAAGTCCAGCATCGGATGTCCCTGGGGGTTCAAGCGCAGCAACCACAGGTCACCGCTGCCCTGGCCCTTGGAGTGGGTCGTGCCGGCGGCCACCCAGCCGCCGCCGGGCGCCGGTGCGATGGCCTGGATGGCATCGTCTGCCTGGCCGCCGTAGTCGCGCATCCAGTCGACCGTGGCTGCCTGAGCCAGGGCCACGGCGCGGCCCTGCAGATCGCCCGAGGGGAGACGCACGCGGCCGACGACCAGGACACCGCCGCCGGGCATGGCCGCGGCATCGGCGGCCCAGGCCAGCGGCACCTCGCCCTGAACCTGCATGGCGCCCGCGCCGTCCAGTCGCAGCCAGCGGGCCGCGGTGACTTCGTTGGCCAGCTCGACATTGGCGACCACGGCAAAACGGCCGTCGTCCAATGCGACTACCGCCGTGACAGCACGCGGCGCCTCGGCCACGTGCAGGGCCAGGAAGAGCTTGCTCTGCGCGTTGCAGTCTCCGGCCTCGCAAACCCCGACCGCGCAGCCGCCGTCGACATCGCAGATGGCGCCGTTGGGCACGTTGGAGCAAAGGCCTGCCTTGGGATCACAGGCGTCATCCGTGCAAGGATTGCCGTCATCGCAATCCGTGGCCTTGCCCGGCAGGCAGACCCCTGCGGCGCAGTAATCCGAGGCCGTGCACAGGTCGCCATCGTCGCAGGGCGCGCCGTCGTCCGCCAGCGCAGGCTCGCACTCGCCAAGGAAACAGCGCCCCGGCCGGCATGGGGTGGCATCGGGGAGTTGCGCCATGCATTGATCGTCGGTCTCGCAATCCGGCATGACGGCGGGTACATCCGACGCCACCCCGGCATCGCCCTGGCTGACCCGCCCGCGCTTGTCGTCGCCGCCGCCGACCGACACGGGGTCACCGCCCGGCAAGTCGCTCTCCGGCGAACAACCACCCTCGACGATCAAGCAGCACAGCGCCACCAGGCTCGTCGCGATCAGTGGAATGGGGTGGCGAACAGCTACCATCACAGTGATGACGCTAGCAGGAACCGGCGGGGGCAGCCAGCAATGCGCAAGCGACTCCCGATATTGGCGTTCGACCTGTCGGACTTGACGCGCGCGCCCCGTGGGAGTGAGGCTCCCTGCCATGGCGTGCATGCGCGCCCGGAGACCGACAGTGGCCGATCCCCATGCCCCAGGGGCCGCAGGTGAGCGACGGAAGCGCCTCGCTGGCATTCGTCGGCGGCTCGACACCATGGATCATGGCGAGCCGGGCCACCACATGTCCGATATCGTCGACGAGCTCGATCGGCTGGCCCTGGAGTTGTCCGATTCGCCAGCCGGATTCGATGGCAAGAGCACCCAGTCGCTGGACGACGTGGGAGAGACGCTCGAGGACGGCGTTCGGTCGGCGGGACTGAAACTCATCGACCTGTTGCCTTCGGATCGCAAGCACAGCGTGGCGGCCGAGATCCGCAGCCTGCCGCTTCAGGGCCTCGCGCTGCGTCTACCGGACCTGGCCATGGAGGTCCGAGAGGCGGTCGCCCGGCAAAAAGAGGCCGACGACGCGACGCGCAGCAAGGAGCGATTTGCCTCGCACGTACTGGGCCAGGTGAGCCGGGAGATCCGCGACCCGCTGCTGGGCATCATCGATGCGCTGCGTTTGCTGTCTGCGGTCGACCTGACCTTCGATGAGCGAGAGTCCATCGAAATGGCCGACCGAAGCGCGCTGGCCATGCTGCAGCTGGTCAACGATCTGCTCGACCTGTCGCGGCTGCACAGCGGCACCTTCGCGCCCGAGAAGATCGACTTCCAACTCCGCGATTGTGTGGCTGCCGCGCTGTCCGGCATCTCGGCCCGTGCGGCCGAAATCGGCGCCGGCGTGGTCGAAGACATCGATGTGGACGTGCCAGATGACCTCATCGGCGATCCCGGGCGCCTGCGCCAGGTGCTCGGCACCCTGATGGGCAACGCGCTGGTCGCCGCCCAGGACGGCCACGTCGAGTTGCGGGTGTCCATCAAGGAAGAGGACGACGACGCCCTGCTGCTCCACTTCCACATCTTGACCCGATCGCGCAGCGGTCGTGGACGTCGAGAAGCGGTCAAGGAGAGCGGTGGCATGCAGTGGCGTGGCGGTGGTGCCACGGGCCTGGGTCTGTCGATCTCGCGTCAGATCGTCGAGCAGTTGGGCGGCCGCACCTGGGTCGAAACCCGGGTCACCGGCGGCAGCGCGTTGCACTTCACGGCGCGATTCGGCGTTCGTATGGGCGGCGTTCGCGACGGCGCCGCGTTGGACGCCTTCGAGCTTCGTGGACTTCCCCTGCTGGTCGTCGACGGCTCGACCACCGCGACGCGCCCGCTCATCGATTCGCTCCATCGCATGGGCGTGCGGCCTACCGTGGTCGGCGGCATCGACCAGGTGGTCAGCGCGTTGTCGGCCGCCCGGGAGGCAGGCGAACCGTTCCAGCACCTGGCTATCTGTGCCGCCTTGGGAACCAGGCGCTCCGAAGCGCTCGTGGAGGCCATCGGCGCGCTCAACGAGGACCAGCGCCCGCCGGTCGTGCTGCTCACGCCGCGCGGCCAGCGGGGGGACGCGGGACGTTGCCGGCGTTTTGGCATCTCCGCCTACTTGAGCCTGCCGGTGGATCAGCGGGACTTCCACGACGCGCTCGCCGTTCTGGCGGGCGCGGATACCTCGTTGGCGCTGAGTCAGGGCGTGCTGGTCACGCGCCACTTCCTGCGTGAGGCGCGTCGATTCGCGCCGGTTCTGGCGATCGCCAACCAGCAGGATGGGCGCGACTGGCTGCTGTCCGAGATCGACGCCATGGGCCACCGCGTGGTCGCGCTTGGATTCGACGAGGGCGCCCGGTACGTCGTCGGTTCGCTGGATCCGCCGGCCGTCGTGGTCGCGTACCTCGATGACTCGGTCGAAGAGCCCCACGAGAGCTTGCGCTCGCTCAGCCAGCTGTCACGGGATTCCAGCGCCGCGCCACCTGCCCTGATCGCCCTGGTCGACCCCACGGGTCCGGTCGGCGCCACGCTGCACGCCGGTGTCGCGGACGTGGTCATGGACGTGCCGCTGGACGTGGACGCGCTGCGTCAGGAGCTCAATCGCGTCATGCGCGGGCGCATACGCCGTCCCGACAGCGCGGTCTCCCGGCACCGAACGCTGGTCGATCGACGGGTGATCGCCTCCCGGTTGGATGACGTTGAAATGCTCAATGAGCTGTTTCGCGTCTTCCTGGCCGAAGGCGACAACATGACGGCGCGGATTCGCACCGCCATCGTCGGCGGCAACGCCGATGATCTGCTTCGCAGCGCGCACGCCATGCGGAGCGCGGTGGCGACCCTGGGCGTTCGCTCTGCTGTGGACCTCTGCGCGCGCCTGGAAACGTGCGGTCGGCGTGGCGATGTCGCCCGAGCCATGTCGTGGCTGCGGCGCCTGGACCGGGTGGTCGCAGCGATTCGGGTGGAGTTGACGGCGACCCAGCCCAGTGTGCGGCTGACGGGAACGGACGCATGAGGATCCTGGTCGCAGACGCCGATCCCGTGGCCCGGCATGTCTTGCTGCTGACGCTCGAGAAGTGGGGCTACGACGTCGACATCGCCGAGAGCGGCAAACAGGCGTGGGAGCGACTCGCCTCGCCCAAAGGTCCGCGGATGGCGATCATCGAGTGGCTGATGGACGGCATGGATGGCGCAGACCTGTGCCGACAGCTACGCGAGCATCCGCACGGTCAATATGTCTATGTCCTGCTGTCGTCGACGCGGGGCAGCGGCAACGAGCTGATCGAGGCCCTCGGCGCCGGCGCAGATGACTTCATGCTCAAGCCACACGATGCCAGCGAGTTGAAGGCCCGGCTCCGATGCGGTCTGCGCATTCTCAACTTGCAGAACGAGCTGGTCATGGCGCGCGAGGCGCTCCGGGACCAGGCTACATTCGACGCCACTACCGGAGCCTACAATCGCGGCGCGATCATCGATCTGCTCGAGCGGGAGGTCAGCCGTTCGCACCGCGACTCGCGCCCCCTCTCCGTACTGATGTGCGACCTGGATCACTTCAAGCAGGTCAACGACACCTTCGGTCACCAGGTCGGTGACAAGGTCCTGATCGAGGCGACCGCGCGGCTGCATGACGGCGTGCGCCACTACGACCGCGTGGGCCGCTACGGGGGCGAGGAGTTCCTGATCATCCTGCCCGGCTGTTCTGCAGAGAACGCCGCCTTCCTGGCCGACCGGCTGCGCCAGGCCATCGCTGGACAGGTCATGGATACGGAGCAGGGGCCCGTCTCCGTCACCTGCAGCTTCGGCGTTGCGACCTATGACGCCCTCGCCGAGGCGCCGCCGGTGGATGGCGATACCTTGATCCGCGTGGCCGACCAGGCGCTGTACGCGGCCAAGGGCCACGGGCGCAATCGGGTCACCATCGGCGAGATGCCGGACGGACCGCTCAAGCCCGCCCATGACGCCCCTCGAACCGACTGATCCGGCCGGGCGCGCACGTCCCGGGAACGCAAGACTGCTGGTCGCCTCGCTGGCCGCGTGCACGCTGTGGCTCGCCGGCTGTGACAAACCCGCCGCAATCGCCCGCAACGAAGCGCCGGTCGGCCCCTCAACGGCCGTCGAGGCGCCGAAGCCGACCGCGACCGACCCGGCGCCCCCGACGGCGTCCGAAGTCGACGCAAACCCGCCCTTCGTCTACGTGCCAGGCTCCGCAAGCGGGATTCGGATTGACGTTGTTCCCGCCGCCACGCGGCCCATTCGCGCGGCATCGCCAGTGGTGGTGCACGTGGAGCCCATCGACGGCTCGGTGCGCCGGCTGACCGCGCCCGTAGGAGGCACCCTGGGCGTTCCGTCCACCGCCAGCTGGCCGGAGGTCGCCCAGCGCGTCATGCGTCACCAGGCGCTCGCGGCCATCGTGACAAGCACCGACATCCCCGGCCGACTCCGACCGGTCGTCAGCCGGCGCGATCCGATCCAGGACGGGCCGCGATTGCTGCACCTGCGCAGCCCGATTGACGGCGTGATCGTAGCCATGCGCGGACGCCCAGGCGGGATCGTCAAGGAGGGCCACGAGGTCATGCACGTGGCGCCCACCGAACGCCTGCAGTTGGCCATCGCCATGAGCGCTGACGATGCGGCTGCCACCCCCCGGGACGCGCAGCTGGTGCTGCGACCGGACGATGGACCGGTGCGGGTGATCCCCGTTGCCGCACGCGCCGACCCGCTGCGCACAGACCGGGTGGCCTGGCATGTGCACAACGTCGGCGACCTGCTGACTCCCGGACAACAGCTGGAAGGCTCCTTGCGCCTGGGACCGGCCACGGACCGACTGAGCATCCCCGCCAGCGCCCTGATCCCTGAAGCGGATCACCCGGCCGTATTCGTCCGACTCCCCGCCGACCGGTGGCAGAGACGGCGCCTGGTCATTGGCGATTCGGATGGCGAAAAGGTGATCGTGGTCGGGGGCCTGAGCCCCGGTGAAGCGGTGGTCACGGCCGGCCGCGAGGCCATTCGGGCGGCCATGTTCGCCGCGCGGGCACTCAGGTGAGCGCAATCGCGCCCGACCGAAGCGGTAAACGGATGCCGAGATCCTTGGATTTCAGGGCGTTCTTGACGCAGTGGGCGGTTGTTGGATAGTTGGGCCGGTGGGTGCACACCCCCCAAGGAGTTGCGATGGGATCCCGCTGCGACACGCGCCGAAAATCAAACCACCGGTTGCCCGCCCTCCTGGTCCTGGCCGCCCTCCTTGCGGGTTGTGGCGCGACATATCACGCCAACAAGGGCAGGGACCTGCTCGCAGCCGGCAAGCACGATGAAGCGATTCGCCGATTCGAGCAGGCGGTCGCGGCGGTCAAGGATGACCCGGTGGAGGCGCCCAAGTACCGCAAGGAGTTGAAGCGGGCTCGGGTGGCCGCGGCGCATCATCACCTCGAGGTGGGCGACAGAGCGCTGACGAGCAACGACCTGGCCGGCACCGCCGTGTCCTATCGCAAAGCGCGGGCCTACGCGCCAGCCGATCCGAAAGTGGTGCGCAAGCTGTCCGGTTTGCTGAAGCTGAGGCTGCGTATCGAGGCCGAACTGGCCAAGACCGAAACTCAACTTGGAACGCTCAGCAAGGCGGGCGGTGATCCGACCAAGGCAGCGGCCTGGGACGCCCTGATCCGGCAGATCGAAGGCTTGCAGGTGTGGCGCAAGGACTATCCCAAGGCGCCTGGATTGCTGGCCCGTGCCCGCGCCCCGGCGGCGCGTGTGCTGCTGGCCGACGCCCGACGCCTGGCCGCTGTAGAGAAGTTCGACGAGGCCATCGTGCAGGTGGGCAAGTCGCTCAAACTGGCCCCAAGTGACACCGCTGCCCGGGCGCTGCAGACGCGCCTGTTGCAGCGAGGGCAGGCCGATCGAATCGCCCGCGCCGCCGACGCCCAGCTGGCCAAAGGGGACACGGCCGCCGCCATCGCCACCTACAAGGAAGCGCTGAGCGCCGACGCCAGCTCCCACGCCGCCAAGGAGGGGCTGCGGGAAGCGCGCCGGCAGCACGTGGCCGGCAAGCTGGCGGAGGTCAAGACGCTGCTGGGCAACAAGGACAGCCGCGGTGCACTGATCGCGGTGCGTGAGGCCCGTGATGTGGGCACTGAGGACCCCAAGCAGGCCAAGTCGCTGGCCAGGCAATCCAGCAAGCTGCACGCTCGGGCCGCCAACAGCTACTACAAGCGTGGGCGCAGGCACGAAAAGAAGCGCCGGCCCGGCGCGGCGCTGATCCACTACCGGATCGCCACCGCCCTCGAGGGCAAACAGAAGGACCTGCCACGTCGCATCGCCGGGCTCCAGAAAGCGCTCGCCGGCGCCGCCTCCTACAAGCTCTACTTTGCCGGACCCAAGGCGCCCAAACACAGCTGGCCGCGCGCCGTTGAAATGCTCGTCGCAGGTCTGCAGCAACGCCTGACCGCGGCCGGTCTGGACAAGGTCGGTCTGCAGGTCGTCACCGATCGCAGGGCCCGAAAGCGGGCCGACGGCACGCTGGCCATGGACATCGAACGCTTCGAAATCCGGCGTGGTGACCGGCAGGCCGAGCGCAGCAAGAAATACCTGGACCGGGTCGAATTCCCGCCCAATCCCCAGTGGTCCGTGGCCCAGCGGCAACAGTCCGCAGCCCTGGCGGCCCTCAACCATGCCACGGACATCCTGCGGCCACAGCAGCAGGACCTGGAGAAGGTGGAATCCTCGCTGCAGGAGATGCAGGGCAAGTTTGTCGAGCTCAAGAAGAAGATCGCCGACGAGGATAAGCGCTGGTATGCCGTGCCGGGACGCAAGTCGCCGTGCGCCGACGGCAGCTTGAAGTGCTCCAAGACCCGCGGCAACAAGCGCTGGGCCAAACACGTGGCCTACTACGACAAGCGAATCGCCAAAGCCAACGGCAAACTGAAGAAGATCACGCCCGATTACAAGGCAGCCCAGAACGAGGTGGCGGCCCGCCAGAAGGCCTTCGACGAGGCCGAGGTGACCGCGCGCGAGACGCCCAAGAAGCTGCGCCAGGAGATCTGGCTCGACTGGGCCTACGAGGTCACCATGCACGACCTGGCCATGGAGGCCACGGTCACTCTGACCTGGCATGACCGCAAGGCGGGCCGGAAACTGGCCGAAGAGAAGCGCTCTGTGCACGACCGCCGGGTCGACTTCTCCACCGCCCCGGTGATGGTCAAGAAGCAGACCCTCGAGCCCGCGCGGGCCAACCAGCTGCCGGCCGACGACGCTGTGGGCATGGAGATGACCACACGACTGCTCGACGGCCTGATGCCCAACCTGTTGCAGCGACTTCGTGGGCACGGCGTGCGCTACGTGATCGCGGCCACCGATGCGCGCGGCGATGACGGTCGGCTGGACGCCCTGGTGCGGGCGCTCAGCGCCGGACCTGCCCTGGACGACAAGGTCCGCGCCGACCTGGCCGGCGAGGTCCGCAAACGCACCGGTTGGGATTGGGTGGCCGGCACGCTCGACCTGAAGCGGCTCAGCCTGAAGTAGACGTTCGCGCTATTTGAAGCACTTGTTGGTGGTGCCGCAGTCGGTCAACGCCTTGAACAGCTTGGCGCTGCCGGCCGGAAGGTCCTTGCCGCACTTGTCGAAGCACACCTTGTCGCTGCAGTTGGCGGTGCACAGGCTGGCGCTGAGGCATTTCAAGTCCAGTGAACAGGCCACTCCCTCGCTGACGCACTTGGTGCTGATGCACGTGGACTGCGCGTTGCCCGGTTTACAATCTTCGAAGCAGTTGAAGGTGGTCTCGTCGGGTTTATCGCAGGTGCCGTTTCCGCAAGTCGATGGCTTGCAGTCTTTCGGACAGCCGATGACGGTTTCGAAGGGTTGGTCGCATTGGCCGTCCCCGCAGACCGGCTTCTTGCAGTCCTTGGCGCAGACGATGTAGCTCTCCAGCGGCGGCGCGCACTTGCCATCGCCGCACACCGGAGCCGGGCAATCCTTGGCGCAGGTGATCGGGTTCTCGGTGGGCCCCTCGCACTTGCCGTTGCCGCAGTCGCCGCCGCTGCCGCCGACGCCGAAGCACCCCTGCTGTACGCCGCAGAGCACCACTGCGCCCAACTTCTCCTGCGCCGCAGGCGTGGTCTTGCTGCCGCAGCCGCTCAGGCAGGTCATGTCACCGTTGCAGGTCTGCAGGCAGCCCATGGCCTTGGAGCAGTCGGGATCCTTGAGGCATTCGATCACCTTGGTGGTGCACTTGCCCATGATGCAGCCGACCACCTTGCTGGCGGTGACGTCGCAGTCCTTCTTGCAGGTGAAGGCGTTCTCCTGGATGCCATCGCAGTCGCCGTCGCCGCAGTTGGCGCCGCCGGCACAGTCGACGGCGCAGGTGATCAGGGACTCGGCAGGCGCATCGCAGACACCGTCGCCGCAGGGGTCCTTGGCGGTGTCCTTGGCGGTGGCGGTGTCCTTGGCCGTGACCGTGTCCTTGGCCGTGACCGTGTCGGTTCCCAGGACCGTGTCGGTGCCCGCGCCCGCATCCGTGGCCGCGACCGTGTCCGTGCCAGTGACCGTGTCGGTGACGGTGGCCGTGTCCGCGCCCGCGCTGCCGTCGGCGAAGGAGGCGCCGTCCGCCAGGGCGCCGGCGTCGTCGGTGGTCGCCGCGTCCTTGTCGGCGGTGCCGGAACCTTCGCCGGCGTCGTCGTCGGCGCCGCATGCGGGGGCGAGGGCCAGGGTGAGGGCGCGCAGGAAGAGGATGAGACGGGGGCGCTGTGGGGCGATCATCGCGGGCTCCGGGGTGGCCTGAGACAGGGGTTGGCGGCGGCAAGGTAGCAGAATCGCACCCCATGGCAACGGCGCGATTGTGCGCGCGGGTGGGTTTACAAACCGACTGCTTCCGTGCGCGCGCGTCTGGTACCCTCCGCGCCATGAAGAATCGACACCCCGCGAGAATCGTCGCCCTGTCCTGTCTGCTGGCGCTGAATCCGGCCTGCTCCAAGGACGACGACAAGTCGGCGAAAGACGCCACCGCCACGCCCACGGGCCTCAACCTGCCGGCGGGTGAGTACCTGCCCATCGACCTGAAGCCACATGCGCCGGACCTGGGTGGCAAGGGGGCCTATGCGCGCGCCTTCGAGGCCGCCAAGGACACCTTCACCGGTGCGGCTGCGCAGTCGCGCAAGGGCGACTTTGTCATCGGCAACGCCCACGTGCGCTTCGCCCTGCAGGGCCCGGATCGCCACGCCAGCCCATGCCCGTGGGGCGGCAACCTGATCGACGCCGCCATCGTGCGCGCCGACGGCAGCTCGCCACCGGACGAGATGGGTGAGTACTGCCTCTTCTTCAACCTGGGCCGCACCCAGCGGGCCGAACACATCGAGATCCTGCGCGACGGCAGCGCTGGCGGGCCGGCCATCATCGCGGTGACCGGCGCCGACACGCTGGACGACTACATCAACCTGCGCGGCATGGCCTCCGGGTTCTTGAGCGCCCTGGGCCTGAAGCTGCCCATCGATCCCGACGTGGATGTGCCCATGACGGTGTCGCGCTTCTTCATCCTCGGCGCCGATGATCGCACGTTGCGGGTGGTCACCGCCCTGCGCAACGACGGCGACGACGAGCTTCTCCTGGGCGTGGGCGAGCTCATCGACAGCGGCGGCGAGGTCGAGTTCTTCAGCCCGCTGAGCGGTCAGGACGGCTTCGGATACCGCCCCATGCCTCCCGAAAAGCTGGATTGGCTGGCCTTCCGCGGTGCCGAGAGCAGCCACGCCTTTGCGCCGCCGCTCAAGGATGGTGGGCCGGGCGCCTCCTACCTGGCGATCTCGGGTGTGGCCGGCATATTGCTCGGCTCGGACAACCTCATGGGCACCCTCACCGGGGGTCCCAAGAAGTTCCCCGAGGACAGCGCGGCGCTGACCGTCGCCGGCGGTGAAACCCTCATCTACCACCACCTTGTGGCGGTCGGCGATGGCGGCCTGTCGAGCATGTCAGACGCCATCTGGCAAGCCCGCGGCGCGGAGGTCGGCAAGGTCGCCGGCACCGTGGTCGACGACGCTGGCGAGGGCGTCGCCGGCGTGCGCATCTCGGCCATCGGCGCCGAGGGCCGGACCGTGACCCAATTCCTGAGCGATGCCGACGGGGCGTTCTCAGGCACCCTGCCACCAGGTGCCTGGCAGCTGAGCGCCGATCCACTCGATCGGCTGCTGGTCAGCGCCGCCGACGTGAGCATCGACGTCGGCGGCGAGGTCGGCGACGCCAAGGTCGTGCTCGGCAAGGCCAGCCGCCTCGAGATCACCGTGCGCGATGGCAAGGACGCGGTCGTACCCGCCAAGCTCACCGTCTACTGTGACGGCAAGTGCCCCGAGGCTACCGGCCACTACCGCGACACCAACGGCGACAGCCTCGGCGAAGGCATCGCTGCGGTGGAGTTCCTCGGCATGGAGTCCAAGCACGAGGTGCCCCTGCCGCCCGGCAAGTACACCGCCGTACTCACCGGCGGGCCGACCCGCAGCCTGTGGCCGGCCGACGCGGCGACCAAGGGCGGCGCCGCCATCGAGGTATCGCCTGGCGAGGCCACGCAGCTCGACGGCATCCTGCGCCAGGCCGTGGACACCAGCGGCTGGTTGTGCGGCGACTTCCACGTACACGCCATCAACTCGCCCGACAGCCGGGTCAACAACCTGCGCCGGGTCAAGACCTTCCTCGCCGACGGCGTCGACGTACTGGTCGCCACCGATCACGACTACATCACCGACTTCACGCCCTACATCAAGCAGGCCAAGGCCAGCAGCCACCTGGCCACCATCGCCGGGGTGGAGATCACCACCTTCGACTATGGCCACTTCAACGCCTTCCCCATGAAGCGCGACCCTGCCGATCTGACCGGCGGCGCCATAGATTGGGCTGGCGGCGATGGTCCGGGACTCGATCCACCGGCCATCGTGGAGGCCGCGAACAAGATCGGCGATGGCACCCCGGTCGTGCAGATCAATCACCCGACCTTCGGCTTCATGGGCGCCATCGAGGTGGACATCCTGGGCGGCATCTCCCTGGCGCCGCGAAAGCGCTTCCGCCTGAGCGATGATCCCCCCGACCCCAAGACCGGCGACACCGGCCTGTTCACCGACAAGTTCACCGCCATCGAGCTGCTCACCGGCCATCGGGGCGGCGGCTGGGGCGGCCCGGGCGGCGGCAGCGACGGCTTCACCGTCGTCAGCAACTGGTGGTACGCGCTGCTCTCGCGCGGCGTGCGCTGGACCGGCACGGCGGTGTCCGATACCCACAGCGCCATCCGCAGCCAGGGCGGCGGGCCACGCACCTGGGTCCGGGTGGGCAGCGGCAAGGACAAATTGGCCAGCTTCGACGTGCAGCACTTCGCCAAGGCGGTCAACGCCGGCAAGGCGGTGGGCAGCGAGGGCCCCTTCGTGCAGATGTGGGCCGAAGCCGGCGGCAAAAAGGGGCTCATCGGCGACGTGCTGGCGGTCAAACCCGACACGCCCGTGAAGGTGACCGTCGACATCCAGGCGCCCGAGTGGATGGACCTGTCCTCGGTCGAGCTCTACCTGACGCCCACCCAGACGGCCCCACCGCCGGGCGAGAGCAACTCCGACGCGCCCAAACCGTTCGCCAAAGTGAAGCTGAAGCCAGACCCGTCCACACTGAAGGCGGGCGTCGACGCCAAGACCAAGCGTTGGCACCTGCAGGCGACCTTCGAGGTCAAGACCGCCGCCGATGGCTACATCGTGGCCTACGTACACGGTGACAAGAACATGCCGGGCGCCCTCTTCAACGGCCGCGACGTCAAGCCCTTCGCGTTCACCAACCCGATCTTCCTGGATGCCGACGGGGGCGGATACAACAACCCGCCGCTGAAGAAGGCCGTGCAGAACGTGCCGCCGCCGCCACCACCACCGACACACGGGGCGCCACCGCCGGTGCATCGAGAGCCGCCGGTGGACGCCATCATCGAGGCCATCGAGGCGCTGGGCGGGCACTGAGGCACGCTTTCGAGGTCGCGCCGCTGGCAACCGCCCGACGGAAACGGCATCCTCCCGGCCTGGGGAACAGGGCCATACCACGGAGCCACGCATGTCCATTCAACGTGGAGTGCTCATCGCCGCCATCGCCTTCTCCATCGCCGCCCTCCTCTGCCTGCAGGCCTGCGAGGCCGACCTGGAGAACTGCACCATGGTGGGCTGCGCCGACAACTTCCATGTCGACTTTGACAAGGCCAGCTGGCCGGCGGGCGACTACACGCTGGAGGTGGAGCTCGACGGCGCCAAGACGACTTGCACGGTCACCCTGCCGTTCAAGGGCTGCGACAACCTGGCCCAGTGCTCAGGCGATACGACCTCGGTCCTGCCTGGCGTGTCGGGATGCGCCCTGGCGGAGTCCGAGCACAAGCTCAGCGGCATCATCCTGGTCGACAAGCAGCCGGCCAAGGTGAAGGTCGACGTCAGCTTCGGCGGCGCGTCCATCGGCTCGGCGGAGTACACGCCGACCTACACCACAAGCCGCCCCAACGGCCCGGATTGTGAACCGGTCTGCACGACAGCCCCTGGCCAGAAGCTGACGTTGAAGTAGGGTACGGGCGCGGGCCCCAACCGGACCCGCAATTCGACCCGGAGGCCCCATGTTTCGACGCTGTCACAGCCGCGGTCCTCGCGGTTTCATCGCCATCGTCGCGCTCGCCTCGCTGTGGGCTGGATGCACCAAGGTGCAGGGCGCATCGGCGCCGATCGACGCGGGCCATGACGGGGCCGACGCCGGCTCAGCGTCAACCGATGGGAGCGGTGGAGCCGATGACGCAAACGACCCCACCAGCGACGCAAGCAGCCCGCCCGCGGACACCGGCAACGCGCCCACCGACAGCGGCAGCACAGCAACCCCCGACGCAGCACCCGTCGACGCGGGCCCACCGCCGACGCCGACCTACCAGACGTTGACCGTGGCGCAGCTGGGCGAGTGGATGAAGAGCAAGGACTTCCTGCTCATCAACGTGCACGTGCCCTTCCAGGGCGCGATCATCGGCACCGACAAGCACATCAAGTACACCAAGATCGACGACCTGGAGGCCTGGCTCGGACACGACAAGAGCGCCAAGGCGGTCCTGTACTGCATGACCGGGCCCATGAGCGTCTACGCCATCAAGAAGCTGATGGAGCGCGGCTACTGGAACCTCTGGGATGTGCCCAAGGGCATGATCGGCTGGAAGGCCGCCGGGCATTCGCTGGATATGAAGAAGCCGTGACGGGCACGTCGGAACACCGCCCGGAGGGTGAGGCGGGGGGGGGCAGAGCGTGTCGTGCAGGGCGTGGCGCGCGGCACAGGATTCGAACCTGTGGCCTTCGGCTTCGGAGGCCGACGCTCTATCCAGCTGAGCTAGCCGCGCAAGGCCCGCCAGGCGGGCGGCGCGGAGTCTAGCCACGGACCCCGCACCGGTCAACGACCACCTCATCGCAGCGCCGCACTCCTGCCCACAGCCACGCCCTGGCCACGATCGCCCACACTCGCTAAGGTCCCCGACCGCGCGAGCCACCCCACGCGCCAGTCCGGAGTCGCCATGCGCCGCCACACGCCCAGCCACCTGCCGCTCGCCGCCCTCCTGGCTCTCCTCCTGGCCTTGTGTCCCCTCGCCTGCAGCCAGACAGACGACAACGACGAGCCGGTCACAGCCAGCGACGCGGCCACAGACGCGGTCGCGGGCACCGACACGGTCACAGGCACGGACACGGGCACGGGCACGGGCACGGGCACGGGCACGGACACGGTCACAGCCACGGACACGGTCACGGCCACAGACACGGTCACAGCCACCGACACGGCCCAAGCCGCGGTCCCCTACGGCATCGGCGTCACCACGCTGACCACCATCGGCGCCAACAACCGCGAGCTGCCCACTGAGGTCTGGTATCCCATCCCCGCGGGCACGACCGGCACGCCGGTCAAGTACATGCTCGGCTTCGTGCCCTCCCCTTATGGCGCCATCCGCGACGCCAAGGCGGCCGCTGGCCCCTTCCCCCTGCTCGCCTTCAGCCACGGCAATGGTGGCGTACGCGAGCAGAGCGTCTTCCTCACCGAAGCGGTCGCCCGCCAGGGCTATGTGGTCGTCTCCCCCGACCACGTGGGCAACACCCTCAACACCATGGACAACACCCTGACCGGCGTGATGTCGCTGTGGCGACCACAGGACCTGAAGGCCGCCATCGACCGCGTCATCACCACGCAATCCGGCGATCCCGCCTGGCTGAAGGGCCTCGTCGATGGCGACAAGATCGCCGTCACCGGTCACTCGTTCGGCGGCTTCACCTCGCTGGCTGTGGGCGGCGTTCCGGTCACCCTGCCCGCCGGCGTCTCGCCCGACTGCAGCGCGCCCGAGCAGGTCAAGGCGTGCAAGGAGATGGACAAGCTGGGCCCGCCACCGTGGAACCTGGGCGATCCGCGGGTCGACGTGGCCATCCCCCTGGCCCACGCCCTCTACGCCGCTGGCGCGCTGGCCAAACCCACAGACAAGGCCCCTGGTATCCCCATCGTCGTGGTGGGCGCCCGCGGCGCCCCCCCCCCCCCCCCCCCACGGGGCCCCCCGCCCCCCGCCCCCCCCCCCCACCGGGCCC